>NZ_JBJHZZ010000001.1:0-739357 GCF_045310675.1 Candidatus Clostridium stratigraminis | reverse complement strand
AATTTAAATACCAATCTAACCAAAGAAACTTTCTACATTACGTTGATTTATTTTAGTAAACATAGCTTTTCAGATAACGTTTCATGTTGCCGACGTTCCTGAACCGGACCCCAGAGGAATACCCCCCTTGGGGTGCTTGCACCGGTGAAGGAATGTGCCTTGGCTAGACACCTACTTATAACCTATATATAGATTATAAACCATAAATTTACACATATCTATATTAAAAAATCCACCTGCCAAGGCGGACGGCAACATATTGTTATCTGATGAGCTATGTTAAGCATTTTCATCATGCGAGGATATTCAATTACTTAAAGTAATTATATAAAAAGTATGCATATTAAATTACACTCAACAGAACGTGACTATTTATTTTTCCGTTTTCATATACATACTCCACAAGCCTATTTCCTCAAATCCCAACTTCCTATATATTGCACCTGCTTCAGGGTTTTTATAAAATAAACAAAGTGTTTTTCCCTGCTTAACTAAATCATCACACAGCACTTTTAAACATGCAGATGCCAATCCTTTTTTTCTGTATTTCTTATCAGTCATAACACTGACTACCATTGCAGATTTACTATTTTCGGCAGATGTTTGGGCATATGATATCATATTACCGTCAACTTCAACATAATATCCATGAGCAGTTCCAGCTTTAAAGTCATTTAGAAGAATCTCTTTGAAATTATTACTTCCTCTGGAAAACTCACCAATCATATTTTTTAAATCCGCTATTCTTCCGACGTCTCCAATATTCGCTTTTTTTACAATTACTTTTTTATCTATTTCAAATTCTAGTTTTAACTCTTTCAACACAGCAAAATGGTGGAGTTCGTATTTATTAAACCCAATTGATGTGTCTTCAAATCTTGAAATTATCTGGGTTTTCCCAACTAACATTCCTAATTTTTTATAATTTTTCATTATATTTATAAATCCATTCACATCAAATCTGTCTTTTGCGTACAAATTAAAAATACCAAAATATCGGACTAAAACAGCAGATATCATACCACATTCATCAAATTCACCAAATAATTCAAGAAAATCCTGACAATATCCGAAGTTCTCCACATCACCAATTATATAAAGGTTATATTCAGGCTCGTCCATGATTAATTTCATAAGATTATTGTTATCACTTTCATCTAATTTCCTTATCATATTATTTCTCCTTCAAAAACCTTTGTTTCAAATTTAAATACCAATCTAACCAAAGAAACTTTCTACATTACGTTGATTTATTTTAGTAAACATAGCTTTTCAGATAACTATCAAATAAACGACCCTGTCGTTTTATACTTTAAATATATAGATATTTACGACGTTCATGTCGGTTAATATTACTCTAGATGAACCGAATTCATCCTATTTTATCAATGCTCATCATTTTAGAAAATTATTTTTTAACTAATTATCCTCTTTTTTTAATTTTTCGTATTCAATTAATGCATTTAGTGTTCCCTCTTTAACAGCACTCATTATTATATTATAAAGTATAAAAAAGAATATAAATCCGCACACCAAATACAGCATTAATACTGAACCCATTTCATCACCCCTATAAATCTCTAATCTTCCGTATTACACCAATTATAACATATATAGTCTAAGCCATATAGGAAAAATTCCAATTAATCATAATTAAAACTTCACTATCCTATATCCTAACTTTACTCCTTCTAATCAATAGCCAATTGAATATTATCTATTTCATTACTTCTATAAATATCTTTATAATAAGGCTATTAATTCCTTCAAAAAAATAAAAAGAGCGATTACCGCTCTTAATCATTATTTTAAAACAAAATTATTTTATATTACAAAAATAAATAACACTATTAGAGCTGCACACAAAATGCTTATAAAATTTACTGCATCATTATTTATAAATCTCAATCCTGCTACTAGCTTCGTGCTTCTTTCATGATGAACTTTTTTCTCAGTTATTTTCCCGCAAATTTCACAACGATATTTAGCTTGAAGTGTAGCACCAAGTAAGCTATCTAAAATACATCCTGCAAATCCTAATATAACGACAATGATTGAAAATACTATAGCTTGAGTTTTAAACCCATACTTAAGTACATAGCCAATAAAAAAAATTACTGCAATGAAGCTTGAACCCAGTAATGCACTTAAAGTACCAAGAATAGATATAGCTCCAGAAACACCCTTATCTACCTTTTTAAAATTCAATATGGATATAGGCTTGGCATTACTTAGAATACCTATTTCTGAAGCCCAGGTATCTGCATTAGCTGCTGCAAAGCTAACAATATACGCAATGAGATATACAGGCCTATTAGTTACAAACCACAAGCCCGCAAAGATTAAGCCTATTCCTCCATTTGCTAAAACCTGAGCGTAATCTCTTCCACCAGACTTTTCATGTATATCATAGGTAATAGTTTTTCTATGCTTTTTAAACAGCGTGAGTATACTTGAAGAAGCAAAGAAGCCAACCATTATTGCTGAAAGATAAATTCCTCCAAAGTAAAAAATTGCAGTTCCAAGTATAGTTGCAGCAAATGCGCCACTAATGCTTAAAGCTTTTTTTATTAGCGCAGTTAAACTTATAAGTCCACTGAAGATAAATCCTATTAAAATACTTATCATAATGCGCCTCTCTATTAGTAAGGTTAAATTCCCTTCTCTTTTATAATACTTTCAATTTTTTTAATCTTATCTTCATATGATAAATTAGTTAGTTCCTCATGATTTACTGACCTATATATTTCACTAGACATTATAGGCTCATAGCTTCCTTTAATCCATTTCCTTGTCACTACTCTAAGTTCTATAGCTTCTTCGTTAACATGTATAGCATAATCTTCTAAACCCTTAAATTTAATAACATATGTGTCTTTTTTCTTTTCAAAGTCTCCTTTGCCTACAATATCTAAGACCATAATAAGGCTTTGGTGTGCTTTAGATAATTCCTTTGTTTTTTCGTCTTTCATTATTAACCCACCTTTTGCTATACTAAAATACCCAATACACGCTATCCTGGGATATTGTAAATCCAAGTTTATTATGTAAGGCTTTTGACTTATCATTGTCTATTTCAATCTGTGCAAATGGTATGAGATCTTTATCAAGCATTTGGTTTACTAAATAGCTTTCAAGCAAAGTACCGTAGCCTAAACGCCTGTACGTAGGAAATACTTCTAAAAGTCCCATACTCCCTTCCAAATGATTTCCGATAAAGCCTATAAGGATTTCATTCCAATAACCTCCAAACAAATTACCATTTTTTAAAATTTCATCAATTTCATTATTAGATAATTTATCATAGTGTTCTAATATTACTTCCCTCTGATCCTGTTCTAACTGTCTTATTTCTAATTCTTCTTTTACATTAAGCTTATATTTATCCATATATACTGCTTGAATACATTCAAGCTTTTTAGTTAGTCCGAATTTGTTTAATATATAATTTACCATAAAATTTTGGTGTGCAAGGATGAGGTTACATTTTTCTATACAATTTATTAATTCTCTCCCTTTTTCAAAATTGTTTACAGATATCATATAAGCTTTGCTTTTTTGTTCTTTTATAAGTACACCATCGGTTTCAGCATACAATATGTCTACAGTACCTCTACGTATTGGCTCAAGCATTCCTATATGTAACAATGGATTTTTCATTAAATATGCAATTGCTTTATCTTTCATAAAAAATCAAGACCTTTCTTTAAAAACCAGAACGGTTAACATAAACTCTTTATCATATTATATCAGAGCTCCATTCATTTTTCACATGGCACAGTGATAATCATAATTTTAATATTCTTAAATTAATAAAGACATGGACTACTTAATTATAATCCATGGCTCTTTTAGCTGCTAATTTTTAAAATATATTCTAATAAGTCTTTAACCTTTAAACTACATAGAAGATGAGTCTATTACTGTTAATCTCAAAATATGGAAAATGGATATTGTAAACTTCGCGATAATGTTTAACCCTAATTTACTGTTCTTTGAATCTATCTATATACCAATCAATAATTTTTCTAGCAATACTGATTTCTGAAGGGAGATTTGGAAGAGTATTTACATCACACCACTTTGCATCGTCTATTTCTATACCGTCTACAGTGATTTCTCCACTTTCATATTGTGCTGTAAAACCAAGCATCAAGGAATTAGGAAAAGGCCAAGGTTGGCTTCCAAGGTACTTTATATTCTTAATCTTTAGTCCAATTTCCTCTTTTATTTCTCTAGCAACACATTCCTCAAGTGTTTCTCCAGCTTCAACAAAACCTGCAATAAGGCTATACATATTGCCCTTGAAATTACGATTATGAGCCATAAGAATTTTGTTATCCTTGATAACTGCAGTTATTACTGCAGGACAAATTACTGGATAGCATAAATGACCGCACTTAGGACATTTCTTAGCTCTTTCACCTTCCAAAGTATAGGTTTCAGTTCCGCAGCACCCGCAGAATTGATGAGATTTATCCCAATTAACTATTTGAAGTGCTTTACCTGCTAGTAGAAACATGTCCTCTTCTACGAGTCCAAATAATTCACGAAGACCTATTAAAGACATGCCTTCAAACTCAGCTGTATTATGCGATACTTCTACTGAATAACAAGGGCGCCCTTTAAAAGTACCTAGATATTGTTTTCTAATTGGTATGATATTTAATTCCTCCAGGCTTTTTGCAAAAGGAATATTAATTCTATTATCATTTCTTTCAACTAAAAGCTTATCCAAAGAGAATATAAACCAAAAACAGCCACCTTTAATCTCGTATTCAGCTTCAAGTGCTGGTATATAATTTTTATAAAGAATTTCTCTATTCATTACGATATCTGCTCCTTAAATATTTTTTCTTTTAGTATTTCATTTAGTTTTATATAATTATTGTTCCATACCTTTTATTCTTCTTAATCCCTCTACAAATTCATTTTTACCACCCTGAGCTGGATGTCTTACCTTTATACAGTTAATATTTAGTTTTGCAAGTGTCTGTTCAGCCTTCGTGCCTACAGCTACTATCCTTTTTATATTAAAAATCTCAATCATTTTTAGAAGTGGCTTTTCTCCTATTGTAAGTTCAGCTTTTAGTGGAGTTCTATTGCTTTCAAAGTTACCTTCCTTATGTGGATGAAAGGGGAAGGCATTCCACCCTAAGGACTTTATATCATATTTTATTATAGTATCCCATATTATTGTGGAAGTAGCTTCTTTAAGGAGCTTCTCATTATTTGAGGCCAATCTGTATCCTGCCTCTCTTCCAAAAACCTTCATTCCCTTCATATTATTCATAAGAAGGTATTCACTTGTAAATGGAACTCCTGTTAACCTGCAGCCTCTATAACCCGGAGCCTCACCAACAAGTAAAACTTCTGGTTTTTGTTTATGCATATACTCAAAGTATACTTGAAGATTTTTTCTTCTTATCTTGTTTTCTTCAATTTTATAGGAATACTGGTTATAAACATTTTTAGTTACTTCTGTCATAGCCAGTTCTTCAACAAAATCCTTTAATTTATTTTTCATAAAATCAATTCCTTTGTATTGTTAAATTGCTAAATAATATTATATCACATTAATGAGTATATAGCTTTGTAACTATTTGCCTAAGGATAAGTGAATCTATTATTCATAGTAAAAGGAAAACCTAGCAGATAAATTTATATCTGCTAGGTTTGAATTAATACAAATCTTCTTATATTTAATTATTATGGCAGTAACCTATCATTTACCTAATGTAATTTACTGAGTTTTCCTTTCTAGCAGGTGCAATAGTTCTAATAATTTTTTTATAGCCAAGGGCTAGGGCATGAATTTGCTTATACCCCTCCGGAATTCCTACTTTCTTAGAAAATTCCCTACCTCTTTCACTATTAAACACATAAGCTATAAATCCAATCCAACAGCCACCAATCCCTTGTGCTTCAGCTGCTAAAAGCATATTTTCTACAGCTGCTGCACAGTCAACAGCTGCATAATGGTTATTTTCATCACCAGAGACTAGTATTACAGTTGGTGCATTGTAAAACACATTAAAGTTCTCATTGTCACCAACTCTTTTAATATAATCATTGTCTGATTTTTTTGCTAGCTCCTTGAAGCTATTATTTAATAAATCAAGAAGTTCCTTGTTTTGAACCACCGTAAAATGCCAGGGCTGCTTATTAGATGCGCTTGGTGCGTATATTGCAGCATCTATAATTTCTTTAAGCTCTTCCTCTTTAATTTGTTCATTTTTAAAAGCTCTTATGCTTCTTCTGTTTCTTATAATTTGTAATGTTTCGTTCAATTTTCTTACCTCCATAAGGCTAATACTTTTAATATTATTATATTATCACTATTTTATAATTAATATAGTATCATTTTTCTCTATAAAATTTATATATAAATGAATTAAAGACTTTAGCAATAGCTAAAACCTTTTAGATTTATGTTACTCTTTTCCTTTTCTTTGTCTTACAGATTTTCTTTCCCATGTTTCCAGCAGTTCCACCTCTATCCATAAGGCTCTAGGTTCAGTTGCTTTAAACCTTCTGCTGTTTATTTTATAAAGTCCATCCTTAAGCTCTAATTTATCTGAATTCATATACATGTCTATAATTACCGCATCAGCCGCAGTATCCAAGTCCTCAAAGCCACGTTCTACAGGAGGAAGTTCTTTTTGTTCCTTCACACTTCTCTCAGATATGTCCTTTACAGTATATAATGGCTCTGCATAGCCTTTCTTAAAAAACATAACCCTTAATTTGCTCATATAAACATCACCTCTAATATATCAGTATATGTTTATATAACTTATATGGTCCTATACAGAAGTAAATTAATTTTAAATTATAAAAATATCGTAGTCTATACATATAATACTATAATATACTTAAATCCTTTCACTTAAATCTGTTTTTTATTTTCAACTAATGGAATATATTCCTCATATCCTTCTTCCTTCATTTTATCCAAAGGAATAAACCTTAAAGCTGCAGAATTGATACAATACCTCAATCCACCTTCTGCTATAGGCCCATCATTAAAAACATGGCCTAGATGAGAGTCAGCACTATTACTTCTAACTTCAATTCTATGCATATCATGGCTAAAATCAGCTTTTTCCTTTATAAACTCTCTGCTTATTGGTTTAGTAAATGCTGGCCAGCCACAGCCAGAATTATATTTAACCGTTGATGAAAACAGCGGTTCTCCAGAAACAATATCTACATATATTCCTTTTTCAAAATGATTGTCATAGCTATTTCTAAAGGGAATTTCTGTTGCATTTTCCTGTGTAACCTTGTACTGCAGCACATTTAGCTTTTCTTTTAGCTCTTCTTTGCTTGGCTTATTATATTTTTTTATCATATGGACACTCCTTTTCTATTTCATCATTTCCAGCAGCTTATTCATTGTCTTCCAATTTCTTGTTGTAGCCGCAACCTTTAACTTTTTCTCTAAGATAGTATTATTTAATTTAGTATTTCCATAACCATTGGGACAATATAAATAAATCTCTTTTCCTCGTATTATGTACTTTTCATTTTCTTCTTTCTTTAGAACTAAAGAATCTATTATAGCTTCCTCTGGTTCATTCATCAATAAAGTTACGTGGAGCTTATCAATTTCAATGTTAACTTCCTCAGCTAATGGATTATTGCTTATTATATTTATTAGCTCTTCTATCGTACGTACCATTGTCTCCACATGAAATCCAAAGATTTTACTTATCTCTTCTTTAATTTTTACTTCTAAACTCACGGTATCACAAGCCTTAAATTCAAAAATTACATTGCCGCTTTGGATATAAGTTTCTACCTTATTAAAGCAAAGAGATTCAAACATAGCTTTTAAAGCTGCCATTTTTATGCTATTTCTGCCGCTAACATTTATTCCTCTAAGAAAAGCAATATACTTCAAGTAAAAACCACCTTTACTATTTTTATCTCATTATATTACTCTTTTAGAGTTAATTAAACCACCTAAATTTTTGAAGTAAATATTAGATTTATTTTTTAAATTTTCTGAATATTTACTTGATTTTTTTATATGTATAGCATATATTATAAATAAATAACCTTTATGCTGTATTATTCATTTATTAGTATAGCACATTGTTATTTTTGTAACAATCATCTACATTAAATAAAGGGGGAAGTTGTATGTATAAATGCTCTGCTTGTGGTTCTGAAGACAAATTTGTTACTGGTATAGTAAATACAAATTCTATTGGAGATCCAAAACGATCTTATATTACCTTTTGTGAGAAATGTAATAAATATTATTTTTACGAGAATATTAGTACAAAGGTAGGCGGTAAACCTTTTAGAAGAATCGATTTGACTAAAGATGAAGCAGTAGAGCTTTTAATTAAAATGAAGTGCTGTATAGACCCTAAGGATATGGAATGCAGATGCAATGTACACAAATTTATTCATTCATTTAGAATTAGTAATGAGCATAGAGCCATTGCCTTATAGATAAAGATGGAGTTTCGGCTCCTTCTTTTTTTGATTAAATAATTGCAGAGATATGAAATTATTGTAATTTCATATCTAATAAAATTAATATTTTAACATTCTGTCAATATTAATTATTATTTAATAAGTAATATTGACAATATTTAAATTATATTATATTATAGTAATAACAAAACTTCATAATATCAAAAAAAGGAGTTGATTTTATGAAATCAAATAAAGTTAAGATAGAAAATATAGCAAAAAAAATTATATCAAACTACAATGGAAAGCCGATGATATGTATTGATTCTGAAGGAAAAATTAGCGATTTTTGTGTAATAAGTGTTACTAAAGGATTGTTCTAACTACAAATAGAAGGCAGGGATTAGTCCAATGTACAATACTTTTTTAAGGAGATCCAAAGATGCTAGAATTTATAACTAAAAAAATATAGGTACTAGAGCTTTTTAGAAGAAATTGCTCTAGTGCTTATTTAGTTTATAGATATCTCTATTATTGTAGCCAATATATTAAATACAAAATATAATAATATAATAGATAATAATCTTAAAGGCGGGTGCCTAATGGAGACAAATGCAGCAAACCCAAGATCTAATCCGGCTACAACTGCTAGATCAAAAGATACAGCAGCATTAGCTAGTGAATTAATATTGATTTCTTCAATAATTAACAATTTAAATAGAGTTACATCGGAAAGAGATAGTATTTATATTATAGCTGCTACAATAGGTCTTGCTTCAAACTATTTAATTAAAATAGCAGCAATTCAAGAAGCTAATGAACAGCAGATTGCCCCTGGCGTTACTACCTACGCTAATAACCTGAAACTCATAAGTTCATCTGCTGCTCTTTTTGCAGGAATTCTATCCTATTCAGCACTTCTTATTGAAGCTTCTTTAAGGGCCCAAGGAATACCTGCTCCTCAAACACCTGGTGCAGTGGCTAATGCTACCATTACTGGTTCATTGCTTGCACAATAAAAGCAATATAAAGCTTAGATGAAAAAGCAAAAGCTACGCCCTTTAAATAAAACTTTTGCTTTTATGTCCGCCATTTTATTCTAATAAAATTATTAGTTGCAAATCTTTCCTGGATTAAGTATGTTATTAGGATCAAAGGCCATCTTAATTCCCCTCATTACAGTAATTAATTCTGGTGCTAACGATTCTTTTAAATATGGTCTCTTTGCAAAACCAATACCGTGCTCTCCAGATACTTGTCCATTTAGCTCCCTTCCTCTTTTATACATACATTCCATAACCTCTGAAAGCTTGTGTTTCCAAGTTTTTTCATCTAAAGCATCTCTTAAAATATATATGTGCAGATTTCCGTCGCCTGCATGCCCAAAGCTTCTTATTCTTATATTAAATTTCTTTTCCAGCTCATGAGTAAACTTGATGAATTCTGCTACTTTGTTTCTCGGAACTACTACATCCACCTCATCCATTTCTGTAGTGGATGCTTTTATTGCCTCAAGAAATGCTCCTCTAGCAGACCAGATGGACTCCTGTCTCTCTTCTGTGTCTGATATAAATACATCAATCGCTCCTGCTTCTATACAAATATTTGCTACATTTTCATAATTTCCTTCAATTTCTTCCTTACTATTACCGTCAAAGGTTAGAAGCAAGTATGCATCAGAGCTGTTATCAGGAAACTTTTTACCCAAAAATTCTTCTGCAGCAACTATGGCTGATCTTTGCATAAATTCAATAGCTGTTGGTATAGATTTCGATTTTATTATTTTAGGTACTGTTTCAATAGCAGATTCCAGGCTAGGAAATGGAATTAGCAAGCTCACAGCCTTTTTGGGAAGGGGTAATAATCTTAGTATGGCCTTTGTAACTATTCCTAAAGTTCCTTCAGAACCTATTATAAGATCCTTTATGCTATAGCCAGAGCTGTTTTTAACTACCTTACCTCCAAACTCTAAGATTTCTCCGTTAGGAAGAACAACCTCAAGTCCCCTTACATAATCCCTTGTAACTCCGTATTTTACTGCTCTCATACCACCAGCATTGGTATTAATGTTTCCGCCAATAGTAGCTGTTTTTTCGCCTGGATCTGGAGGATAGAATAAGTCATGCTCTTGAACAAATTTTAATATTTCCATAAGCAGAACTCCTGGCTCCACAGTTAAAGTTAAGTTTTCTTCATCTAATTCAAGTATATTATTCATAGCACTTAAATCTATAACAATTCCTCCAAAAATTGGTACTGCGGCTCCTACAAGGCCAGTACCTGAACCTCTTGGAGTTACTGGTATATTTTTTTCATAGGCATACTTCATTATTTTTGAAACTTCTTCTGTTTTTAAAACCTTAACTACTATTTCCGGCATATTTTTAACTGCACCTAATTCATCATGGCTGTAATCTTCATTTATTTCTTCTCCTACAAATATTCTTTCTTTATCATTAATTAAAGTCGTAATGTATTCTATATCTGCTAAATTAACATTCTTATACTGCATTGTGGACCCCCTTGTATTCCTAATTCTGCACGTATGGATTATTAATCCCTACGCCCCTTGTATTCCTTATTCTGCACTAAACAATTAATTATTGTTTAGCTCCTTTCCCTGCTTAATTTTCTCAATTAATTTAGGTACAATTTCGTAAATATCTCCAACTATTCCATAATGAGCTGTCTTAAATATTGGAGCCTTTTCATCTTTGTTAATAGCAAATATATATTCCGAATTGTTCATACCTGCTGTAAATTGAACGGCTCCAGACACTCCCAAGGTTATTATAAGCTTTGGTCTAACAGTTCTTCCACTTAGTCCAACCTGCCTTTTAGCATCTACCCATCCATTCTCAATTAAAGGTCTTGTTGCTGCTAGCTCTGCTCCTAAAACCTCTACAAGTTCTTTAATCATTTCAAGGTCCTTTTCTGACTTCACGCCTCTTCCAACCGCTACAATTATTTCTGCTTCTGATATACCACTTTCTTTAACCTTTGGTATTACCTTTAGCACATTAATATTTGAAGTTAGTTTTTCTTTATCTAAACTGCAAATAGTTGTTCTTCCTGCTGCCTTTAAGGTTCGTTCCGGTGCAGACATAACCTTGTACCTAACTGTAGCAAGCTGTGGTCTGCTGTTTGGAGTAGCTATTTGTGCCATTATATTTCCGCCAAAAGCTGGTCTTATTTGTACTAGGTCAGTATTTTCCTTCATATCCAGCACTGTACAGTCTGCAGTTAGACCAGTTCTAAATCTAGCAGCTAGTCTTGGGGCTAAAGAGCGCCCTACAGTGGTTGCTCCTACCAATATTGCTGCTGGTTTATACTTATTTACAAAGTCCTCAAATACTGCAGTATAAGGCTCTATGGTAAAATGCTTAAGTTCACTATAATCATAGACTGCTACTTCATCTACTCCATAATAAAGAAGCTCATTTGCCTTTTCTGTTACATCATAGCCCATAAAAATACAATATACCTTCTGATTGATCTTTGCCGCCAACTCCCTAGCCTTCCCTATTAGCTCTAAGGTAACAGGATGAATGTCCCCTTCTAAATGCTCAACAAATACTGCGATACCCTTCCACATATTTTTGTCTATTTCTTTTACTTTCTCTTCAATAAATTCTACAGCACCAGTAGGTCCATTTTTAACGCAGAGCTTACACATTTTGCAGCCTGCACTTATTGAAATACCCTGTTCATTTTTTTCTATTGCTCCAAAGGGGCATATATTAATAAGTTCTTCTTCATTTATAATTTTATCTTGATTAACAACTAACCTTCCCATCCGACTTACCTCCTACATTCCTCAATGCTGCATTATTTTATGCACCTATACTAGCTTTAAAGCCTTAAGCTTATTTATAATTTTATTACTTATTTCCTCTGCATTCCCTGTCCAAATTTCACGGTCTTTATTAACTTTCGGCGGAAAGATTCTTTCCACCTGAGTTGGTGAACCACTAAGTCCGTATTTATTTTCATCCTGATCTTCTAAATCCTTAAAACTAGTTACAGATATTACTCTATCTTTAGTAGAGAGCTTCTTTTTATAAGAAGGAAGTCTTGGCTCAAATATTCCTTTATCAACAGTTATTAGGCATGGAAACTTTATCTCAGAAACTTCAATGGTATCTCCCATGTCCATTTCAACTAACATTGAACTTTCATTTAATTCTTCTATTTTCCTCACATTAGCTATATGAGGAATACCTAAATACTCAGCAATTTCAGGACCAACCTGTGCTGTATCTCCATCAGTTGTTTGCTTGCCGCAGATAATAACCTCATAATCACCAAGCTTTCTTATTCCTTGTGATAAGGTATAGGAGGTAGCTAGAACATCAGCACCTGCAAATTTTCTGTCAGAAATAAGCATACCTTCGTCTGCACCCATTGTATAAGCTTCCTTAATTATTTCCTTAGCTTGAGGAGGCCCCATGCTTATTACCTTAACTATTCCCCCTACCTGTTCCTTAAGTCTTACTGCAGTTTCAAGAGCATATAGATCATAGGGATTCATTTTAGACTCTATTCCATCTCTTTTTAATACCCCAGTAACTGGATCTACTTCCACCTTTGTGGTGCCAGGCACCTGTTTAATACAAGCTATAATGTTCAATGCTATCCTTCCTTCCATTATTTAAGTAAAGTCATAGTAATTAAGATAATTTTATATGTTAAAGATACTTCAGAGTATTATTAGTATATATTTATGGTATGATGGTATTACCAATTATTAATTTTATACTAACATTATTATTTGAATATTTCTATAATAGTTATTTTATTAACATCTATATATTTTTTCAATCTTCCTGTAGAGCCTTTTAATTATCACTTTCATTAATTTGTTTAAAAATACTTTATAAATTATATCCTTTACAAAACAATTTTGTTATTTTCTTGTCAAATGCATAATAAAAAAAGAAAACCCCAAAGAGATTTTCTTTTTAATTCTTTTTTATTCTTAAATATAATAGTTCTTAATTAATTCAAAATGTCCCTTCATTGCCTCATAAGCTTCAACTGCATTTTTATTCTTCAAAGCACTATAAATCAATTCATGCTGATTATTTAATCTTTCCTTATTAGCTTGAACTGACAGGATCTTTTTTCTTGAACCAATTATAACTTCATCTATTAAACTAGAAATAACATTAAGAACACTCATGATTAGAACATTTTTTGAGGCTTTGGCTATGGCATAATGAAAGCTTTTATCATAAGCTGCAGTAATTTCTTCATCCTCACAATTTTTAATTTTATCTACTAAAAGCCTTATTTCTTCAAGCTCTGATTTATCAATATTTTTAGCAGCTAAGGCAGCCGCTTCAAGTTCCATTGCCTCCCTTAGTTCAACAATTTCATTAGGGTTCCTGCTTTCTAGCATAAATATCATAGACATTGGTTCAAATAAAACCTGATCAAAGCTTTCCTTTATGTAATTACCTGCCCCTTGCTTGGCTTCAAGAAGTCCAATAACCTCTAGTGACTTTATTGCCTCTCTTATGGAAGCCCTGCTTACCTGAAGCTGCTCAGAAAGTTCTCTTTCAGTTGGAAGCTTATCTCCCTTTTTTAAAGTTCCATCTATAATCATCTGTTTTATCTGCTGAACTACATGTTCATATACCTTTGTGCTTTTAATGGGCGTAAACATAATTTCTCCTTAATTTTCTGTAAAAAAATATTTATTTCTTAAACTTAATTAATTCATTAACAGCTATATTAGGATTTTTATATCTTCCTTTCTTCACTGTACCTTTTCCATATTGAATAGCATTAACCGGGCAAAGGTGCAGACAGGCTAAACATTGACTGCATTCACTACCCCAATTAGGTTTTTTATTAACTATAATAGTATTACAATTACATACTTCTTCGCAAATGCCACAGCCTGTGCAGGTATCATTAACATAAAACTTTTTAGTATCGACTGCCCCTTTGTTAAACAAAGGATTTATAACTCCTGTTAAAATAAATGGCACAAATCCTTTATTTACCTTAAATACTCCCTTTGTTTTTTTCATGATAATTTCATTAATGTTTTTCAAAGTTTCTTCTGCTTCTGCCAGCTTTTTCTCTTGTGCATTTTTATTCTCTACATCGCCAATAATAACATAATTATTCGGCATTACAATTGAAAAGCCGCTATCTAGGGCTAGATTCTTTTTCCTTAAGGCAGATTTTATAACTTTCATTGTGTTCCCAATATTTGCACCACAGGTTACAACCGTGTAAATATAATTGCCCTTATAATTAATTAACTTTAGCCTTTTAATAAAGTCTAAAACCATTTTAGGTGGTCCCCAAGAATATATAGGAAAAACAAAACCAATACTTTCTCCCTCAGTTAAATTATAATCTAAAAAAGAGTCTTTATTATTCATTATTTTTGCAATAGGTATTAACTTTTCATCATTATACTTAGCAATATTCTTAGCAGCTTGTAAAGAGTTTCCTGTACCAGTAAAATAAAATATCATATTATTTCCCCCTGTAACTTCAAGATTCTATTTAAATTCTGGAACTATATTTTTTGGGATTTCACCTAGAGCTCCTTTAACTAAGTTTTCTGCAGCTAAATTACTCATATCAATTCGTGTCTTTTCTGTTGCTGATCCAATATGCGGAAGAGTAACTACATTGGGCATTTTAAGCAGCTTATTATCACCATTAATTGGTTCGCTATCATATACGTCTAAGCCTGCTGCATAAATTTTCTTGCTTTCTAAAGCCTCTATTAACGCCTTTTCATTTACTGTCTGTCCCCTTGAAGCATTTATAAATATGGCTGTACTTTTCATTTTATTAAACTCTTCCGTATCTATTAAATGAAATGTATCTTCTGTAAGAGGCGTCATTAAAACTATAAAATCAGATTTTTCAAGAAGTGAATTTAAGCCAGTATACTGTACTCCTAGTTCCTCTTCAGTTTTTAATTTTCTACTTCTATTATAGTACATAACTTCCATGTCAAAGCCAAGTTTAGCTCTTCTTGCAACAGCCTCACCTATTCTTCCCATTCCAATAATACCTAGTACTGCATGATGCACATCTAATCCAAATAGATTTTTGCCATCGCTGCTAAGCCATTTATTATCTTTAACATATCTATCTAGTTCTGCAATTTTACGAGAAGCTGATAACATAAGTCCTAATATTAAATCAGCAACAGTATCATCTAAGACATAAGGGGTATTTGTTCCTATAACTCTTCTCTTTTTCATTGCCTCTATATCAAAATTATTATAGCCAACTGTAATATTACTTACGACCTTTAGATTTGGGGCATAGCTTAAAAGCTCTTCATCGACTTTATTACCTGTAAGCATTACTCCATCTTTGTCTGCAAGTTTTTGTAATAATATTTCTCTTGGAATTCTTTCTTCATTATTCCATATTTCATAATCGCAATATTTTGCAATATATTTTTCTGTTTCTTCTGGAATTTCTTCTGCAATAAATACTTTTGGTTTGTTCATAATTCTACCGACCTTTCAATGTACTTTTATTATAATAATTATATATTTAAAAAAATTTTTAGTCTACTATAGTGAATTTCTTACATATTTTAATATTTTATCTTCTTATAAAACAATTAATAAATTTAAAAAAATTTCTATGATTTATATACGACATCATCATTCATTTTTCTAAATTGTTTGATTTGTGTCTCACTTTAAGCTAAAATTAAAGTTATAGATTAAATGGGGGAGAGAAAAAGTGAAAAATCATTATAAGTTATTTCTCGCACTTTTTATTTTAATAATTTTTTTCACTTCTTTAGTAGTGTATATCATCAAGGCTAATGATATACAGAAGCATAAAGTTAAAAGACTCACTATAGGCCGTGCCAGCGATTCCTTAAGCTTAGACCCTGCAAATACAACAGATATGGATTCCATAAAAGTTACTGTTAATATTTTTGAAACCTTAGTCAAATACGAAAAGGACGGCAAAGAAATAATACCAAGCTTAGCAGCAAATTGGAAGTCCAGTGAGGATGGCCTGAGTTGGATATTTAACCTAAGGCAAGGTATTAAATTTCATGATAACACTAAATTTGATGCAGCTGCTGTGGTATTTAACTTTCAGAGATGGATGAACACCAGCAATCCCTATCACGATGGTGAGTTCAGCTATTGGAATTATGTATTCGGAGGCTTTCCTGGCTTTATAAAAAGTGTTAAGGCAGTATCTGAATATTCAGTAGAAATAAAGCTTAGTAAACCCTTTGCACCCTTTTTAAGTACACTTGCAATGCCTGTTTTTGCTATTGAAAGTCCTGAAGCTATCAAAAACTACGGTATGGAAGTGTACAAGCATCCTATTGGTACTGGACCCTTTACTTTTAAGAGCTGGACGCCAAATGAAAATATAATTCTTTCCCGCAATAATAATTACTGGAATAACCCAGCTAAGGTGGATGAGGTGGAATTTGTAGTGATTCCTTCAAGTAATGACAGATTAGAAAAATTAAAGGAAGGAAAGATACTTATTGCTGATAATCTAGGACCTGATGACACTTCAGTAATCCAAAATGACCCTAAGCTTAATTTGTATTTTAGGCCCTGCTTTAATGTAGGCTATTTAGCTATAAATAACGAAAAAGCTCCCTTTGATAATAGACTTATAAGAAGTGCTATGAGCTACGCAATAAATAAAGATGAATTAATCAAGACAGCATTTAATAATATAGCAAAACCCGCAAAAACACTTATTCCTCCTGTACTTTGGGGCTTTAATGAAAGTATAGCACCAAGTGAATATAATATAGAAAAGTCTAAGGAGCTTCTAAAAGAAGCAGGATTTCCAAATGGCTTTAAAACTACTCTATGGGTAATGAATACTTCTAGAAACTATTTTCCTAAACCTCTTGAGGTGGCAGATTTTCTTAAGGCTAGTTTTCATAAGGTAAATATTGAAGTTACAATAAAAACCTTTAATTGGGATGAATATTTAAACAAAATAAAAAATGGTGAACATGAATTAGCTTTAATTGGTTGGACTGGAGATAATATTGATCCTGATAATTTTCTCTATACTCTATTATCCTCAGATAACGCTAAGCCAGGTATGGCCAGTAACTATTCCTTCTATAAAAATAAGGATATTGACATGCTTTTAAATCAAGCTAGGGAAACTACAGATCTAGCCTTTAGAGAGTATTTATACAGAAAACTTTTAGAAGCTGTAAATATTGATATGCCGGCAATTCCACTAGCACATACTATGCCAATACTAGCAGCTAATAGATCAGTAATAGGTTATTCACCCTACATAACTGGAGTAGAATCTCTAGAAAATGTGGATATAAAACCATAATAGTCGAGGATATTAAAAATGAAATTAAAAGCTTTTACATGGATAATACTGGCTGCAATGTTAGCAGTTCTAGTTTTTTACAAATTAAACTTCTATAAAAGAAGCGAAGTAAATGTTCTTTTACTCCCTAGTCTTCCAATGCCTATTGCTAAAGAATATGCTCTAATAACCAGTGCTGGACAAAGTACAGATTCATATATACTCAATGATATTTCTAATAAACTTATGATACACAGCTACTTTATGCCCCAAGCAAAGGCTTCAGATTTAGATGGAATAGATTCAATTGTATTTGTAGTAGGCTACAGTTCTCTAGGAGAAAAACTCAGCGGCATAAGCTATGAAAATGAAAAAAACCGCGTCACTAATCTGTTAAAAAAAGCTTCAGAAAAAAAGCTTACTGTAATATCAATATATATTGGAGGAAAGGAACATCGCGATACTAAAAGTGATGAACTCTTAAAACTTATCGTTCCTGAAAGTAATTATTTAATTGGAACAAAAGATGCTGATTATGACGGCTTCCTTTCGCTTTTAGCCAAAAAAAGTTCAATTCCTTTAACTCTTACAAACGGAGTTAATAATCTATCAGAGCCTTTTGCCTCAGCTTATAGATAAATTCAAATTTAAAGGGTTTACAAAGAGGTTTTTTATGAACAAAAATATTAAATATCATAATGTTATTATTATAGGAATTATTATATTTATTTGTTTCGGGTTCTTTTTTCCTTTCTTTTCAAAGTTATATTGGTTTAATATTATCTATAATATAAGAACGGCAATCAATGCTGGCAACAGTGGTTTATTAGTGCTTGCTAGTGCTTATATTAGTATTTTATCTACACTGGAGAATACAGCTTTAATTTTAGGCTGTCTGCTTGTTGTTTTTTATACACCCTTTAGATTTCGATTTAGTAACACCACTTTGTATATAGTTACCTTTATTTTATTTGTTATTTTAAAGTGGCTAAATTCTTTTATTTTTAATATGTCCTGGGAAATAGTTTCAACTATACTTCCTTTAATTTTAAGCTTATTTATATTTGCCAAATTTTTTTATGAAAAAAACAGCTTCCTCCATATTTCTATTGTCTCTGTACAAGTATTTTTTGCCTTTCAGTGGATAAACATTATGCCCTTATTTTCAAATTATTTTATTGGCGAAAGTGACATTTCCAGCAGCATAAAGCTTACTGGCCTTTATCTTCATTCTTCATCGGTTTTAAATTTCACTGGCTTTGCCTTTTTTATTCCTTTTATATTCTTTGCTTTCATTACTTCTGCATTATTTAGGAGTTATTTGAATAATTTAAAAATTATAAAATTAAATTATGAAAATGAAAAAGAAATACAAGCTATGAAGGCAAAAATAATTGAGAATAGAATAGAAAAGGAAATAAAATCCTTAGTTCACGATTTGAAAACTCCTCTCGTTACAATTCAAGGCTTAAATTCCCTGCTTGCAATTTCAAAGGATACAGCAAAACTTATGGAATACAGCAAAAGAATTGAAGGCTCTGTAAGTAAAATGAACGAGATGATTTCAAGTTTTCTTTATGATACTTCAAGACAAAAGATAAATTCATCAGATTTAATAAGCTATATAAGAGCCCAGCTACCCCTTGAAGATGAGAGTATTAAAATTGATATAGACATTAATGAGGAGCTTCCTGTTATATATGTAAATAAAATAAGGGTAGCTAGAGCAGTTATTAATATTTTAGAAAATGCCATTGTTACCCCTTGTAAAAAACCTTTTAAATATATTGTGTTTCAGGTAAAACCCTTTGATAATGGGCTATGCATCTTTGTATCTGATAATGGTATAGGTATAAAGGGAACTGATTTACCAAGAATATGGGATATTGGCTTTTCTACAAATAATACCTCCGGACTTGGACTTTCCTTTGTAAAACAGGTTATAGAAGATAATGAAGGTACAATTAACATTATCAGTGCTGTAGATGAGGGAACTTCTGTTACTATATATCTTCCTGCATTTAAAGGCATTAATT
This sequence comes from Candidatus Clostridium stratigraminis, assembly GCF_045310675.1. NCBI lineage: Bacteria > Bacillati > Bacillota > Clostridia > Eubacteriales > Clostridiaceae > Clostridium > Candidatus Clostridium stratigraminis. The sequence goes on along the minus strand of NZ_JBJHZZ010000001.1, from coordinate 719,576 downwards.
GAATAAATAAGACTTGGAGATGATGTAAGTGAATAAAATACCTGTGAAAAAGAAAATTGTTATTATTGATGATGAACCTGATATTCAATATACCATAAAAGAAATATGTCTACATGGAGGTTATGAACCAATTATTGCAAGCAGCGGCTCTAATGGCTATAATCTATGCAAAAATGAGGGAATAAACTTAGCCATAGTTGATTACCATATGCCAGATTGGGATGGCTTAACAACAGTTAAGAAAATTCGTCAATTTGATAGTGCAATTTCAATTTTAGTACTTACAGTTGATGAAAGACAAGAAATTGCTGAAAAGTTCATGGCTGTTGGCGCCACAGATTTTGCCATTAAACCCATTAAGTCCCCAGATTTAATTTCTAGAATAAAAATCAATTTGAAAATAAATGAAATGCAGAAAAAATATATTGAAGATAAGGCCATTATTTTTATTGAGAAGGGCATTGGCCCTGCTACCTTAAATATTATATGCGATTATTTAAAGGAACAAAGTGAAGGTCTTACCATAGAAGAAATTGCTGCGGCTTTGCATCTCGCTTATCAAACAGTACATAGATATATTCAATATTTAGTAGAAAATAAAACTATAGAAATTCTCCCTATTTACGGGCAAATAGGAAGGCCTAAAAACAAATATCTTCTTTCCACAAGCAAAACTTAATTATCTTCTATAATCTCTACGATTGCTTTTAAGGAACCTATATTGTATCAAACTTAATAGCTTTTATTAATTAGCTCTTAACTTAGAATAACTGTATTTAATCAAGTGCAATTATTCTAATATTGGGAGTTTTTTTATTTTTCCGACTAATTTACAGAGAAATATGTGATAAAAATAGGAATCTCTTACATTTTCTCGAATAATTTTAGTGTAATTAAATATAATATAATAATTTCTTTGTTAGTATAGAAAAGTCTAGCCTTTCAACTAAATAAATTCATTAGTAAATCGCTATTTATATAAACAAAATCCAATGTACCTACAGATTTTGTGAAGTCCAAATAGCAGAATTACTTTGAAATTTATAATATAAAATCTTTAGGAGGGGAAAAATTTGAAAAAGACACTATCATTAATTCTTTCAGCTATTATGGTGTTTAGCTTAGTTGGTTGTGGAAAAGCAGCTGACACAAATGGGAAACCAGCAGACAAGAAATTCCACATCGGAATAGTTACAGGAACTGTAGCTCAGTCTGAGGACGAGCTAAGAGGGGCTGAAGCCTTTATTAAGGAATATGGCGACGTAGCTAATGGGGGAATAGTTAAACACGTAACCTATCCTGATAATTTCATGCAGGAACAGGAAACAACCATTGCTCAAATAGTAGGACTTGCAGATGACCCAGATATGAAAGCTATAGTAGTTAATCAATCAGTGCCTGGTACAGTTGCAGCTTTTAAGAAAATCAGAGAATTAAGACCAGATATACTTCTTTTAGCTGGTATTCCACAGGAAGATACGAACATGATTGAGGCAGCTTCTGATTTAGTTGTAGATGCTGATAACGTAAAACGTGGTTACTTAATGATTCTAGCAGCTAAGAAAATGGGAGCAAAGAACTTTGTTCACATTTCCTTTCCAAGGCATATGAGTATTGAACTTTTATCTAGAAGAAGAGCTATTATGGAACAGGCTTGTAAGGATTTGGGACTTAACTTCTATTTCGAAACAGCTCCAGACCCAATGAGCGACGTTGGAATACCAGGAGCTCAGCAGTTTATTCTTGAAAAAATGCCATCTTGGGTACAAAAATATGGCAAAGATACAGCATTCTTCTGCACTAATGATGCTCAAACTGAGCCTCTATTAAAGCAGGTTGCTGCACTAGGCGCAATATTTGTAGAACCAGATCTTCCATCACCTATTATGGGTTACCCTGGTGCTTTTGGTATAGACCTTAAGGCTGAAGCTGGAAATTGGCCTGCAATACTTAAAAAGGTTGAAGATACAGTTATAGCTAAAGGCGGAGCTAAGAGAATGGGAACCTGGGCTTATTCCTTTAACTATACAACTACAGTTGCTCTTGCTGAGTTTGGTAAGAGAGTTATAGAAGGGACAGCTAAAAAAGATTCCTTTAATGATTTAATGGCTTGTTTTGAAAAGTATACTCCTGGTGCAAAATGGAACGGTTCAGCTTATGTTGATGTTGCAACTGGCACCGAGAAAAAGAATCATATTATGGTATACCAAGACACCTATGTTTTTGGTCAAGGTTATCTTGGACAGACAAAAGAAACTATTCCTGAAAAATATAATAATATAAAATAATCTTTAATCACATAAGGAGCGGCCATAAAAGGCCGTTTCTTATAACTTCATTTCAATTTTGCTTAGATTAAGAGGTGAATTAATTGTCAAATAAAAATATATTATTAAAAGTTGAAGGTGTAAGTAAACAATTTGAAGGTAATAAGGTTTTAAAAGATATAAATTTTACCTTAGAAAAAGGTAAAATCCTTGGTCTGGTAGGAGAAAATGGTGCTGGTAAATCAACACTTATGAAAATTCTTTTTGGAATGTCCGTAATTGCAGAAACTGGAGGCTATGAAGGTAACATCTATTTAGATGGAGAAAAACTAAGCTTTAAAAGTCCTATTGATGCATTAAAAGCTGGAATTGGAATGGTACACCAGGAATTTTCCTTAATACCTGGCTTTACCACAACTGAAAATATATTATTAAATATGGAAAAAACTAAATCAAATATAATCTCAAAAATACTAGGCAAGAGGTTAGAAACTCTTGATAGGCGAGCCATGAGAAAGAGTGCTGAAAAGGCTATAGAAACCCTGGGGGTTCAGCTTGATCCTGATACTCTTGTTTCTGAAATGCCTGTTGGACATAAGCAATTTATTGAAATAGCAAGGGAAATAGACAGGCAAAAGGTTAAACTTCTTATTTTGGATGAACCAACTGCTGTATTAGCTGAATCAGAAGCTGAAATACTTTTAAAATCCATTAGAAAGCTTGCTGACCTAGGTGTTTCTATTATTTTCATTTCCCACAGGCTTCATGAAATAACCTCAGCCTGTGATACCGTCGTAGTTTTGCGTGATGGAGTTGTTGTAGTCGAAAAGCCATCCTCTGGTGTAAACGTAAGACAAATTGCGGAGTGGATGGTAGGAAGAGATGTTGATGATAAGAAAGCTGAAGATGCAAAATTTGTTGATGTAACTGATGATAATAAAGATATCATCTTAGAAGTAAAACATCTTTGGGTAGATATGCCAGGAGAGACTGTAAAAGATGTTTCCTTCAGTGTTAAAAGAGGTGAAATTTTTGGTATAGGCGGCCTTGCGGGACAAGGAAAGCTTGGCGTGCCAAATGGCATATTAGGCCTTATTCCTTCAGATGGTGAGGTTATATTTAATGGTGAAAAGCTGCCTCTTAACTCCACCTATTATGCCCTTAAAAGCGGCTTAGCCTTTGTTTCAGAAGACCGTAGAGGTGTTGGTCTTTTATTAGATGAGCCTATTGATTGGAATATAGCTTTTAATGCTATGCAGGTTCAAGATAAGTTTCTAAAAAAATTCTTAGGCGGCTTTATAAAATGGCGTGACGATAAAGCTATGAGAGAATGTGCTCAAAAATATATTTCGGCTTTGGAGATAAAGTGTACAAGCGTTAAACAGAAAACCAGACAGCTATCAGGAGGTAATCAGCAAAAGGTTTGCCTTGCAAAAGCATTTGCATTAGAGCCTACTTTGTTGTTTGTATCTGAGCCTACCAGAGGCATAGATGTTGGTGCAAAAGAACTTGTACTTGATTCATTAAGAAAATATAATGCAGAAAATAATACTACTATTGTAATGGTATCCTCTGAGCTAGAAGAACTAAGGTCTATTTGTAATAGAATAGCAATTGTAAGCGAAGGTAAAGTATCTGGCATTCTTTCCCCTACTGCTGAAGCAGCAGATTTTGGACTTTTAATGTCAGGTCTAACTCATGTAAGCAAAGAGGAGGAAAAGCAATGAGCAGCGTTAAAGGCTTTATAAAAAATTTTGGATGGCCTCGTATTATAATATTTTTATTTTTAGTATCACTATTTATTGCAGGACCTTTCTTCGGTGTAAGGACAGATATGTCTCTTAACGATGTTATTGTCCGTTTTGGTATGAATGCTGTTATGGTTTTAGCTATGGTACCTATGATACAGTCTGGCTGTGGTCTTAACTTCGGAATACCTGTAGGTTTAGTTGCTGGACTTTGTGGTGCAGTTATGAGCCTAGAATTTCATCTTACAGGCTTCATTGGGATATTAGCTGCCTTTGGCATTGCAATGGTTATTGCAGTAATACTTGGCTATGGTTATGCTATGCTATTAAATAGAGTTAAGGGTGACGAAATGATTATTGCCACATACGTAGGTTACTCCTTTGTATTCTTCATGAATATTATGTGGACTGTACTTCCTTTTAGAAATCCTGCAAGTGTACAGGGTTTTAAAGGAGAAGGTCTTCGTGTCACTATAAGTATTCAAGATTATTGGTTCCATCAAATAAGCAACTTCTTAGCAATAAAGGTAAATGATAATTTTATAATTCCAACTGGTATGATTTTATTCTTTATTTTTATGAGTTTAATTGTTTGGGGATTCTTTAGAACTAAAGTAGGAACTGCTATAACTGCTGTTGGTTCTAATCCTGAATTTGCAAGAGCCTCAGGAATAAATGTAAATAATATGAGAGCAATATCTGTTATTCTTTCAACTGTACTTGGAGCTATAGGTATGATTATCTATCAGCAGAGTTTTGGCTTTATACAAATGTACAATGCACCTTTGTCTTTTGCATTCCCCTCTGTAGCAGCCGTTCTGCTTGGTGGTGCTTCTGCTAATAAAGCATCAATTGCTAATGTTGTTATAGGAACTATATTGTTTCAAGGAATACTTACTATGACTCCTTCAGTTATTAACAGCGCAATCAGTATTGACATTTCAGAAACTTTAAGGGTTATAGTAACATATGCTTTGATTGTGTATGCTCTTACTAGGAAAGCGAGGTAGAAACATGAAATTTGATAAGCAATCTATGAAAAAGTTTTTGACAAGCAGCGCTGTTCCACTTTTATTCTTACTAATAAGTGGAGTCGCTATACCAATTTCACAATTTAGTGGAATATATCTAGTTAGAGAGATAGTATCACGTCTTTCTAGAGATTCTTTTCTAGTACTATCCCTACTGCTTCCTGTAATGGCTGGTATGGGAATCAACTTTGGAATGATTCTAGGTGCTATGGCAGGTCAGATTGGTCTTGTTTTTGTAACTGATTGGGCTGTTAAAGGAGCTCCAGGATTAATTCTAGCTATGGTAATAAGTATCCCAATTTCTATAGTTCTTGGCTACTTTGGAGGTGCAGTTTTAAATCGTGCAAAAGGCCGTGAAATGATAACTTCTATGATGCTTGGCTTTTTTATTGCTGGTATATATCAATTTGTCCTGCTCTTTTTATGCGGCCCATTAATACCTATAAACAGTAAAACCTTGCTTTTATCTAGAGGCTACGGCATTAGAAATGCAATTAATTTAGATGTTGCAGGCGGCTTTGATAAACTTTTGTTAATAAAAATTGGAGGAGTTAGTGTTCCAATTGGAACCTACTTGATTGTTGTTTTAATATGTCTATTTACAATATGGTTTAGAAAAACAAAGCTTGGTCAGGAAATGAGAGCTGTAGGACAGGACATGTCAGTATCAGAAACTGCAGGTATAAAAGTAGATAAAACCCGTATACATTCAATAATTATTTCTACAGTAATTGCAGGTTTTGGTCAAATTATTTATCTTCAAAATATAGGTACCCTAAATACCTATAACGGTGCAGATCAAGCAGCCTTGTTTGCAGCAGCAGCCTTACTTGTAGGTGGTGCAACAGTAAGTAAAGCTACTATTCCAAATGCAATTATTGGTACAGCTTTATTCCATTTAATGTTCGTAGTTATGCCTATGGCAGGTAAAAACCTGACTGGTCAAGCTATGATAGGTGAATATTTTAGAATGTTCGTTTCTTATGGAGTTGTTACCTTAGCCTTGGTACTTCACGCCTGGAAACGCCAGAAGGATAAGGAAATGGATAGAGCCTATCTTAGGGCAGGAAATCGTTAAATAAGGTACCACCTCTTGGTGGTACCTTTTATTTTTGGATGGCATTTAGAAGCTTTTCAGCTCTACTTCTGCTAATGTTAAATTCATTTAGATGCTTTTGCCTCAAGATTTCAGCTTTCATATTGTCTAATTTCTTGTCTATAGCAGTTCTAATATTTGGATCCTCTGCATTTCTTAATTGTATAAGATAAGGTACGGCTTCATAGGAAAGTGAAGTTAAATAGGAAATATCAACTTTTCCTGTATTATTGTATCTTTCTATATTTTTTTTAGCTATAAAGGCATCTATATTTATATAATTTATTACTGTATACATAGTGATTGTTGTTATTATAATGGACTTTACAATAGAAAGCTTTCTATACCAAATACCAATTAATAAAATGATTGAAAGTATAAAAAGCAGCAGCATGAATAGATGAACGAATACTCTTAAATAGGTATAGCCATAGCTGCTTTCATATAGGCTTAATTTAAAATTTGCTGAGTAAAGCATATTTAAAGTAAATAATATTAGCAAGGAAAATAAGCTGTTACCTCCTGTTACAAGCTTCCTATTTTCTCTTTTCATGTATTTTAAGCAGCAAAGCACTATTATAAAGTTAATAAAGGTTACGGCAGCTAATTCAAAAAAGCCTCTTCTTGCATATTCAGCATAGGTAAAGCCTGCTGGAAGAGCCATATTTCCTCCCCCATATAAATAGGAGAATTGAATTATTGTAAATAACAAATATAACATGTTAAGTACTACTAATACAGTAATTATTATTAAAGCCTCTACACCAATTTTCTCTAAGTTTATAATCTTCTCATAATCCTTATCTTCTTTTTTAAAGCCCCACATATAGCCAAATAGATAAAAGGCTATTATAATAATTAAAATCAAATGAGGTAGTACATTATTTAAATTAATATTATCAAATATAGTTGTTATATTATTTAAATAATAGCTAAAGACCATATCAGCATTATTTAATAGTCCTAAAATTATTATAAGAAGCGGCACAGATATTACAAGTCCTATTAATATTTGACTTCTGATAGCTTTATCCTGTGATTTTTCTTTTCTAATTATAAGTTTTCTTATAATAACGAAGGGGCTGCCTAAACTTCCTAATACATTTATAAATCCCTTTTTAATCATATAAAAAACAAAGCTAAATTTATCCCACTTTAATTTCGGGTTTTGTATTAATATAGAACTTGCCACCATAAGAAATGGAATTATTACTAAATTTAACAGCATAAAAGCCACATTTGTATAAAAGGTATAACTAAAGGAAAGTAAAGAAATTGGAATAAGCAGAAACCAACCTAGGTTTTTCTCGATTTTTATATTCTTTCTTACTGACCAAATAAAAAAACTAATACATAAGGCAAGAAAAATAAAATGTGATATGCCAATGCCGCTGCTGTAAAAAAGTCTATCAAATACTATTCCTAGTATTAGAGAAAATATAATATAATACAATCCTTCTTTTGCATAAACTTCCATACTTTTTTCTTCTTCTGTCATTACTATACCTCCTTGTATTCCTTTTTTGCACACAACAATTATTAATTGTTGTGCTCCTTGTATTCCTTTTTTTACACAACAATTATTAAGTTCTTATTCCTTAAATTCTAATATATCTCCAGGCTGACAATTAAGCTCTCTGCATATTGCTTCTAATGTTGAAAACCTTATAGCTTTTGCTTTTCCAGTTTTTAAAATTGAAAGGTTAGCATTAGTGATTCCTACCTTGTCTGCTAGTTCATTTAAGGAAATTTTTCTCTTTGCCATCATTACATCTAGGTTTACAACTATTGCCATGTTTCCCTCCTGCATTCCTTTTCCGCACACAACAAATATTAATTGTTGTGCCCCTATATTCATTTCATGTACTAAACAATTTAATTGCCTAGGATACTACATTCTTTCAGCATTATTTATTATCCTATCTTTATATTGTAAAATCATTTTCCTCTTTAACCTCTACTGCCTGTTTATAGATTTGCGAAAGGATGAGAATAAAAAAACCAGCAAAGAAAAAAATCAAAAATTCTGTATCAGTATGTATCCCTTTTGCATCTATATTTATTAAAGCAAAGCTGCTAATCTGATTATTATAGAAAAAGTTCACTAAATAACATACTGTTATAATAAAACAGCTCACAGCTATATTTTTTAAGTTTCTTACATTGCACATATTAAATGGGCCTTCCTTTATTACAGCTTTTAAGATCATTCTTAGGCTTAATAGAATAAATAGCAAAGAGGCTGTGCCAATAAAAAACAAGAAGCAATTGACTATTACCTTAGTATTTAAGGTTTTTGTGGAGGTGCTAATTATTACTTCTAATAAGGCTAAAACTCCAAATGTAATAAGTAAATTTAAGGTTACTATTAAGGATTTTCCCATAGATTCATATTTATTTTCTTTCACTTTCCATACTCCTTTTTACTCTTCCAGCATTTTGTATCTTTATCATACTACAATACATTAGGTTTTTCAATAATTATTTATTGTTTTTCGATAATTAATTATTGAAAATCTTTCTATTAGCTTTAATATGAATGAGGGCTGCCAAATTGACAATAATTTTTAGTATTTTAAGAAATAAAAAGGCCTAATTTATAATTAACTTATGTTATTTATAAATTAGGCAATGGTTTCTTTCAAATATTTATCATTCCAAGTACTATTTTTGAGAAATATATAAATTAGTTAATTAATTATATCTTTACTATCTAATTCATACTTAATTAGTTCAAAACCTTGTTTATCACTGGCCCTTACAGCATAAAAATCATTATCTTTGCTTCCCATATTATTAAAATAATGCTATTATCTTCTAGTTACATGTGCTATTATTGCAATCAATTGAAATACAAATCCAGTAATACAAACTCCAGTCCATCCGTAATGAGCCCAGTTGTATGCTCCTAATATAGAACCTAGGGAACCTCCCAAAAAATATGAAACCATGAAAATTGTGTTTATTCTATTTCTTTTCTCTGCATTTAAGGCTTGAGTTCTAGATTGATTTGAAACTAGTCCTGATTGAGTTCCAAGGTCTAAGAAGATTACTCCAATGACTAGTCCCCATATTTTAAAGCCTAGAACCCAAAAACATACATAGGCTAAAGTTGATATTACAATTGCTATTCCCACTGTAAATCTTGGACTTTTCTTATCAGCTAATCTTCCAACTAATGGAGCAGTTAAGGCACCGCCTACCCCTACTAATCCAAATAGCCCTGCTGCTTGAGGGCCTAGTTTATAAACAGGGCTTTCTAATAGAAAAATAAGGGAAGTCCAGAAGGCACTAAAGGTTGCAAACATCATAGCTCCATTTATAGACGCTTCTCTTAGCACACTCTCTTCCTTTAAGATACCCCATAGAGACCTAAGTAAACTAGTATATTTAATATTTGAGGTAGGTTTTGCAATTGGTAATGACACCTTAAGCATTGTTGCTAAAAGTATCATTAATATAGTTCCTATTATGTATACTACTCTCCAGCCAAAGGCTTGTCCCACAATTCCACTAAAAGTACGAGAAAGTAATATTCCTATCAATAATCCACTCATTACTGTTCCGATTATTTTACCCCTGTCTCTTGGATTAGCAAGCTGTGCAGCTAGAGGAACAATTAATTGAGGGACCACTGAAGTAAAGCCTACTGCAAAGGCTGCAAATAAAAGAACAGGAATATTAAAAGAAAATGACATAAGCAGCAAAGCACCAGAAGCTAAATACAGCATTAATACAATTAGTCCTCTTCGGTCTTTTATATCTCCTAAAGGTAAAATAAAAAACATACCTGTAGCATAACCCATTTGAGTAAGCATAGCAACAATTCCAATACTTCCTTCAGAAACCTTAAAGGTTCTTGCTATCTCAGAAAGCAGCGGCTGGGCATAATATAAATTTGCTACAACAATTCCTCCAGCAGCTGCCATAATTAATACTAATGTTTTTGATAAAATAAAACTCTTTTCATTGCTAATTTTAGAATTCATTTTTTCCCTCTTTCGTTTTGGTGAAAAGCTTAATAATGCAAAACTCCCCTAATAGTTGTTATTAAATCAATAGCTTTCTATAAGTAAGCTAAAAAATGAAGCAGCTTAAAAAGCTGCTCAGTTTTAAGGTTTATTATAATTTATAAAATATTTTGTACAAACTGAATTTTAAGCCCATTTGGATCTAATACAAAAAAGAATTTAGTATGAGGATTAGGCTGAAATGGCCCACTTTCAATATTTATTCCTTTTTCTTTTACAAAAGAAATCATTTCATCAACTGAATTTACTTCAAAGCCAAGAGAAATACTATTACCATAACTTACTTCTTGATTATTACATATTAATTCAACCTTAGTTTCTCCATCGCCTAAAAATGCAATTTCTACTCCAGGACCAGCATTGAATCTTTTATTTACTTTAAGCCCTACAATTTCATTGTAAAACTTTAAAGATTCAACTAAATTTTTAACCGTTAATGTACTCCAGCAAAATTTCATAACTGTTTTTCCTTCCTTCAAATATTTAATTCTTATTACACTATTATAGCATATAATCTCTGATAACTTGAAGTAAAGAATGTTTATTATTAAACACTTTTATTATATATAAGTCTTTTATTTAAAATTAGCTTTTAATAATGCATTAATATTTTTATTTATCCCATTAACATCAACTGAACTTACTTCATTGCTATTAATATTATATTTCTTTTTTAATTTTAATACTCTAGTAAGCTTTTCATCAATACTTTTTTCTGAAATAACCTTGTTTTCTACAGCTTTTGTAATAGCATTTAATACCTCAGTTTCTTTATCAAAATCATGACAAACTAGAATAATATCGGTACCAGCTAATAAAGATTTTACTGCAGCCTCTCCTATATTATAATTTTTCACAATTGCACCCATGGTCATATCATCCGTAATTACAACACCATCATAATTTAAATAATCTCTTAAGACGTCTGTAATTATAGTTTTTGAAAAAGAAGCTGGATTTTCTTTATCTATTTTAGGAAGCAATATATGAGCAACCATTACCATATCTGCTCCATTTTTTACAGCACTAGAAAAAGGTAGAAGCTCAAAGCTTTTTAGTCTATTTAAATCATTATTTACAACTGGAAGCCCTATATGAGAATCAACTGAGGTATCTCCATGACCTGGAAAATGTTTTACCGCTGATGCAATATTTTTAGCTTGTATACCCTTCATGGTAGATATTCCAAGGGTGCTGACAAGATCAGCTTTTGAACCAAAGGATCTATCTCCTATTATTGGGTTTTGGGGATTACTATTAATATCTAAAACAGGTGCAAAATCCAAATTTAGTCCAAAGGCCGTCAGTTCCTCCCCCAATATTCCGCCAATATTATATGAAAGATCACCATTGTTTTTCTGCCCTATAGCTTTATTTGTTGGTAATTTAGAAAATTCGGCCGGCATTCTAGTTATTCTGCCGCCCTCTTCATCTATTCCTAAGAATAAAGGTATTTTATTCTTTGAATTAGAGGATTTTAATGAATTTATCAAAGCTAGTGCTTGATTAGCGTCCTTAATATTCTGCCCCAATAGTATAAAGCCTCCCACCTTATACTTTTCAATAAGTTCGCTGGAATGTTCATCATTTGTATATCCATCAATTCCAGCTATAACTAATTGACCTACTTTTTCTAATAAGCTCATTTTACTTATTTGTTCTTCAATACTATCTAAAGTATTATTGCTCTCATCCTCATTACTTTGTGGTGTATTCGACGGATTATTAATTGAAGAACCTTTATTACTATCCGGATTGTTATTTTGTATTGGTTTATTTATTTTATTGCAGCCTGAACATATAAAAAAGGCAAAACAAATAGCTATGGCAATAATTCTTTTAAATTTCATTTAATCACCTTCCTTAATAAGATTATAGTCATAATTATTTCGATAATACTAGTATCTGAAAATACTTATTATGTCCTTAAGCTCTTTTAATATTAAAACATGTAATACTCTCTTTAAAACTCAATTCTACCTCTTTCATTATTATTATATTACTAATAAAAATAAAAAAAGTGTAAAACCCTAAGATTTCACACTAAAACCTATTTACATTTCTACAGTTCATTCATTAATTAAGGCTGATTTTTAATTATATATATTTATACAGCTGTTAAGATGCTAGGTTCCTACTGTAATACTGCTGCAAAACTAAACAAGCAAGCTTATTGCCGCATAATTCTTTTACTGTTGGTGATATCCCCTTACTGCTGAAGAAATTAACTATATCCTTTAGATCCCTTGTGTTCATTGCTATACCTTTTAAATTATTGTTTCTCATAATATACTCTCCTTTTCCTTAAGTTAATAATAATATATATTCAATCTATTCAAGCTGCATTACATTATTTATGTATTGTTAATTGAAATATTCTATATTTTGATTATATACGAACATATGTTCAATGTCAAGGAAAATGAAAAAACAGCAGCCAAATAACTCCTAAGTTATGTGACTGCCATTATAATTATTATTATATCTAATTAAATTACCTTATAAAAGTATTAGCAACTGTAGTTGTCCAATCTGAGATTGTTCCAGGGAATAATCCCATTACTAATATCATAATTATACAAACTACCATTACAACCTTTAATGAACTATGAATCTTTATTGGAGTAGGATCTTCTGCATCATTCATAAGCATAACTCTTATTACAATACTATAATAATACATTGAAACTACGCTCATTAACATTGCAAATAAGGCAAGCCATAGATAACCTTGCTTTATAGCCTCTGAGAACAAGAAGAATTTTCCAATAAAACCTGCAGTTGGTGGTATACCTGCTAAGCACAACAAACAAATTAGAAGTATGGAAGATAGAAACGGTGAACGCTTCCACATACCACTGAAATCCTTAATGTCTTCTTTGCCAGTTTGATTTGTAAAGGCCGTAATTGATGCAAAGGCACCAATATTGGCAAAGACATAAAGTAGTAAATAATAAAGCATAGCGCTTATTCCACCCTTAGTGTAGGACACTAAACCCACTAGAATATATCCAGCATGAGCTATGCTTGAATATGCTAACATTCTTTTTAAGTTTGTCTGTGGAATTGCTATTATATTACCTATTAATATGGATAATGCTGCCAATACAATTATTAAAACAACCATTGTGTTATAGGAATACTGCATTATCTGCATGAACAGCTTTATCATAACTGAAAAAGCAGCTATTTTTGAACCTGCAGCTAAAAATGCTGTAATTGGAGTTGGTGCTCCTTCATATATATCTGGTGACCACATGTGAAATGGAACAGCAGATATTTTAAATCCAAAGCCGGCAATTAAAAGGACACCTCCAACAACAACTATTGGCTGAGCAGATCCTGTTTTCATAAAGGCAATTATATCTGTAAATACTGGAGAAGAACTTATTCCATAAATTAAACTCATACCATATAATAAAACGGCAGAGGACATTGCATTTAGAAGTACATATTTTATACCTGCTTCAGTTGATTTAATACTCTTCTTATCAAAAGCAGTTAATACTATAAAGGAAATAGACATAAGCTCAAGACCAATATAAAGTGTAATAAAATCATTAGCTGATGCCATTACCATCATACCTAATAGAGCAAATATAAGTAATACAAAGAATTCACTTTTGCTATCTGTTAGGTTCTTTACATAGGTAACAGACATTAGGGTAACTAATGCTGCAGCAATTATAAATATCTGTTTAAAATAAGTTGAAATACTGTCGCTTACATAAATGCCTTTTATAAAGCTTATACCTTCTGAAGGCTTATAAATAAAGCTTACAGCTAAAATCGCTAGAAGTGCTGCTGCAGAAATATATCCTATAACATTTTTCTTGCCTTTAGGTAATATAAGACTTAGAGCAAGAAGCACTATGCCAAGTATAGCTACGAGAATTTCAAGCGTAATCGCATTATAATTCATTAGAACAGCCCCCCTATACTTAAAGAAATAAACTTCTGAGCTATTGGAACTATTCCGCTGTTAAACATGTCCATTATAAGACTTGGGAAACATCCAAGTATTATTAAAATACTTCCTAATAGGACAATTGGAATTAACTCTACACCTTTTGCATCCTCTAAATGATCCCATTTAGCATTACGTGGACCAAAGAATACCTGCTGGATAACTCTTAATACATATATAGCAGTTATTACTATAGCAAATATTGATATAACAGCTAGCACTGGGTAAACCTGTATAGCACCTACGAAAACTGAAAATTCAGCAATGAAGTTGAAGGTGCCTGGAAGACCTAGTGATGCAAGTCCAGTAACCATGAAAGCTGATGCTAGTATTGGCATTTGATGAGCAAGCCCTCCAAAATCAGCTATCATCCTAGTATGTGATTTTTCATATAAATTACCTATTAATGTAAAGAATAGTGCTGCCATGATACCATGTGCAAACATCTGAGCTGCTGCACCGTTAAGTGATGCTGCATTATATGAAGCAATACCGATAAGCACATATCCCATATGGCTTACTGATGAGTTAGCAATCATATATTTTATATCCTTTTGAACCATAGCAACAAATGCAATGTAAACAGCATTTATTGTAGCAAGTACTGCTATTACCGGAGCCCAAAAATGTGCACCTTGTGAGAAGAAGTTAAGCCCAATACGTATTAATGCATAGCCTCCAAGCTTCATAATAACACCGGCAAGAAGCATACTGATTGCTGTTGGAGCAGCCGAGTGTCCATCTGGTGTCCATCTGTGTAGAGGGAACATAGGAACTAGTACTCCAAACCCAAGCATTAACATAAAGAAAATAGCCTTTTGAAAATTAACATCATATTTTACAGCTGAAAGAGCTGCTAAATCCATTGTATATGTTCCGGTTTGGCTTCCTGCATAAGCATAAACTGCAACTACACCTATTAATGCAACTGCACTTCCGCCAAGTAAATATAGTGTATATTTCATAGCTGAATATTCTTTGTTCTTACTTCCCCAAACATTTATAAGAATAAACTTTGGAATTACTGCCATTTCCATAAATAAGAACATCAAGAATAGGTCCCCTGTCATAAATACACCAAAAACTCCGCCAACAAGCACAAGCATATAGAAGAAGAATTCCTTAACTCTTTTCTCAAGCTTCCAGGATACAAATACTCCACTAAATAATATTATTGAAGTTAATAGCACCATTGGCATGCTCAAGCCGTCAACACCAAGTATAAAGTTTATCCCATAGCTTTTAACCCAGGAATAACTCTCAACAAACTGCATCCCGCCTGCTGCCTTATCATAATTAAAATAAGCAACTAGTGACAAAATAAGTGCTATAGAGGCAGCTATAGCTGCTATTACCTTAACGTATTTATCATTTTTTTCTGGTACAAATAATAAGAGGATTGCACCGATAATAGGCGCTAAAAATATTAGAAATAATATATGAAATCCCATTATTTAAACACACCTCCTAATAAAGGAGTGGACATAACTATTACTATTATAACCACTGCTGTAAATATTACTAAAGCATAGCTTTGTAAATATCCAGTCTGCATAACACGGGTCTTCTTTCCTGTATATCCCAAAAGTCTTGCAAACCCATCGAAGATTCCATCTATAACCTTATGGTCTATCCAGTCAAATATCTTTCCACCAGCTAACATTATGCTGTTAAATACCCAGCCGTATATTTCATCAATATAAAACTTATTATAAAGAAGATTATATAGGCCATGATATTTTTCTGCTAACTTTTCTGTATTTACAGCATTTTTAATATAAATGAGGTAAGCTGTCAGTATGCCAGCTAATGCTGCTATAGTTGATATTCCTGCTACTGCCATGTTTACATGAGGTACTTCTGCTTCCTTAAAGAATATTAGTGTACTAAAGCTTTGTCCAAAGCTGTTATAGAACCAGCTAGAATTAGTAAAACCTGAAACTACTGATAAAACAGCAAGTATTACAAGTGGAAGTGTCATAACCCAGCTTGATTCGTGAGCATGTATATCAGAACGTTTCTTACCGAAGAATGCTATAAATATTAATCTAAACATGTAGAAGGCAGTCATAAAGGCAACTATAGTTCCTATAACATAAAGACCAGTATGCCCACTGCTTAAAGCTGCACTTAAAATTTCATCCTTGCTCCAAAAACCTGCCAGTGGGAATATACCAGCTAGGGCAAGTGAACCGATAACAAAAGTCCATGTTGTAATAGGCATTTTTTCTTTAAGATTTCCCATTTTAAAAATATCCTGTTCCTCTATAGCGTGAATTACGCTACCTGAACCTAAGAATAATAATGCCTTAAAAAATGCATGAGTTGTTAAGTGGAACATACTAGCTGAAAGACTACCTACTCCCATTGCCATAACCATGTAACCAAGCTGGCTTAAGGTAGAAAAAGCAAGTATTCTTTTAATATCCTTTTGCACAAGAGCAATAGAAGCTGCAAAAATTGCAGTGAAACCACCTATATAAGCCATAGCTGTTAAAACTTGAGGAACGCTTTCAAATAAAATGTAGCCTCTAGCTATTAAATAAACTCCTGCTGCAACCATTGTTGCTGCGTGGATAAGAGCACTTACTGGGGTTGGGCCTTCCATTGCATCAGGAAGCCATACATGTAATGGGAATTGAGCAGATTTACCAACAGGTCCAATAAATACAAGTGCCGCTATAATTGCTATTCCTGCTCCTTTAGCACCAGGTATTAATGTTGCTAATTCTCCAAAGTTAAAGGTACCAAAGGTAACAAATAACAAAATGATACCCATCATAAATCCAAAATCTGCCCATCTATTTGTTATAAAAGCCTTTTTACTGGCATCTGCTGCTGATGGTTTGTGGAACCAGAACCCAATTAATAGATAGGAGCAAAGCCCAACTAATTCCCAGCCAACGAACATCTGGAAATAGTTATTTGCTATTACTAAAACCAGCATTGAAAATACGAAAAGTGAGATATATGCAAAATATCTAGAAAAACTTGTATCACCTTTCATATATCCTAATGAATAAAGTATTACTAATGTAGCTATAAAAGTTACAATAACAAGCATTAAAGCTGAAAGTGGGTCAATTAGAATACCCATCTGTATATGGAGTCCCTTAAAAGATCCAATGGAAGGAATGTTAAGCCAATCCACAGAAAACTCCTTTGGGGTTTTATCTTTAAGCACATTAATAAATATGTTAATTGATAGTAATGCAGAAGCTGCTATCGCCGCTAATGCTATCATAGCACTGACCATTTTTTGCTTTTTAGTAATGAACACAATTACTACAAAGGATATAAGCGGTAAAAGTGTTAAAAGCAACGCATTAAGAGCCATTAATATTCACCTTCCTTATAGTAATCTACCATTTTAATAAATCAATATCATCAACAGTCGTTGTTTTTCTGTGGCGATATAGGGATAAGATAATTGCAAGTCCTACTGCAACTTCGCAAGCTGCTACAGCTATTATAAAAATTGCAAAGGTATGTCCAGCAAGTACCTCTGGTTTTAAAAAGTGATTAAAGGCTACTAAATTAATATTAACTGAATTAAGCATTAATTCAATACCCATAAATACTCCAATAGCGTTCTTCTTAGAAACAGCTCCATAAAGTCCGATAGAGAAAAGTGCTGCAGCTAAAATTAAGTAATGATACAAAGTTATCATTTGGTTTCCTTCACTCCTTTCCCTATTACTATTGCCCCTATGGTGGCTGCTAAAAGCAGAAAACCTGAAACTTCAAAGGCAATTGAATAATCATTTAATAGAAGTGTTGAGATTGCAGCAATTGTAGATTCTGCTGCTTTACCTCCGCTTGGAACGAAACTTGTAACCATAATTGTTCTTACAAATACAGCAAATATTAGAACTGCTACTACAGCTGCATATTTACTATATCTATTCAGTCGACTGCTATCATCCATATATGTTCTTTTTGTGAGCATAACACCAAATACTAAAAGTATAGAAATAGCACCAACGTATATCATAACTTGTACTACAGCTAAGTAATCAGCATTTAAAAGCACATAAATCACGGCTATTAACATGAAGGTAGCAGCCATAAATAAAGCACTGTGTACTAAGTTTTTAGAAAGTACCATATTTAGTGCTGTAAAAATTATTAATGCAGCTACAATATAAAATATTATTGAAGCAACCATGCCTACACCTCCAAACCTTTCTCTGCAGTTTCTGCAGGAGAGTCTACTGCAATTTCTTCCCTAGCACCTTGTTCTTCGGGTTTACTCCAATAATAGCTGGTATCAACCTTATCAAAGCAGGTCATATGAAAGTCAGTAGAAAAGTTTATAGCATCCTTTGGACAAGCCTTTACACAAAGTCCACAAAACAAGCAATATCCAAGACTCATGTTATATTTTTGAAGGACTCTTTTACCCTTCTCATCTTTAGTAAAATCAACTCTTATAACACTATTTGGGCAGGCATCTGCACACATGTTACAAGATATACATTTATCAAAATCAAATTTAAAGGAACCATGAGAACGTACGGGTAAGTCAGGCTGAACATCTGGATACTGCTGAGTTACCTTCTTTTGAAAGAATTTTTTCATTGTTATTTTAAGTCCCTTTAACAATCCGAAACCATACATGTAATCACACCTCCAAACTATCTAATTAATTGAAAAAGTTTTATTCCTACACCTGTAACAAAAAGATTAGCTATAGAAATTGGAATCAAAACCTTCCAGTTAAATTGCATCATTTTTTCTATTCTTGCTCTTGGAAGTGTCCATCTAAGCCACAAGAAGATGAAAATCATAAAATAGGATTTAAGCATAAACCAAAGCCAAGATGGTAATATTGGTCCCTGCCAGCCGCCTAAGAATAAAGTAACTCCGAGACCTGCCATTACAAATAAATTTGCATATTCAGCCATGAAAAATAATGCAAAACGCATTCCAGTGTATTCAGTATGATAACCAGCTACAATTTCCTGTTCTGCTTCCATCATATCAAACGGGGATTTATTAAGTTCTGCAAGTGCTGAGATAAGAAATAATATAAAGGCTACAGGTTGTCTTATTATATTCCAAAGACCATTTTGTGAAGCTACAATATCATTTAAATTGAGGGTTCCTGTTATCATAACTATACCAATCATTGAAAAGCAAAGCGGTATTTCATAGCTTATAATCTGAGCAACTGTCCTCATTCCACCAAGAAGTGAGTATTTATTATTTGAACCCCAGCCAGCCATAAGGATAGCAACAGTTGAGGTGGATGAAATTGCAGTAAAATAAAGAATACCAACATTAATATTAACTGCTGACATTCCTTTTCCGTAAGGTAATACAGCATAAAGCATTATAGTTACTGTAAAAATAATAATTGGAGCCACTTTGTAAACGGTTTTATCTACAGCTTCTGGAATAATGGATTCCTTACCTATTAGCTTTACAGCATCAATCATTGACTGCAATAGTCCAAAGGGACCTACTCTATTAGGACCAACTCTTTCTTGAAAAAAGCTGGCACCACGTCTATCTACCCATAATATCATAATGATATTAAAGGTAACTACAGCTGCAACTGCTACAAAATAAACTACATCCATAATTAAAGATGAGAAAAATCCGTGAATACCTATGGCGTTTAAAATATTCTGTATTAGTTTCGCACCACTTATAAAAATATCATTCAATACATTCATTTAAAATTCTCCTTCTCAAAAGCCAAATTTTAAAAATTTTACCGGTCAATTTCAGCCAGGCATATGTCAAAGGATGCCAAGGTAGCAACAAAATCCTGAAGTGTCTGCCCAACTGCAATTTCTGGGAAAACACCGATGTTAACAAAAGAAGGGGAATGTACATGACATCTATAAGGTTTAGTACTTCCATCGCTAACTAAATAAAATCCAAGTATACCCTTTGAACTTTCTATTTGACAATATGTCTCTCCTATTGGAGGTTTTATAATTCTTGGCACCTTTGCCATAATAGGTCCTTCTGGTAAATTGTAAAGAGCCTGCTTTATTATCTTAATACTTTCACGTATTTCAAGAATACGCATATAGTACCTATCAAAGCTGTCTCCATTTTGAAGCACTGGAACCTCAAAATCAAATTTATCGTAGACACTATAAGGAGCTACTTTCCTAAGGTCATAAGGTATTCCTGCACATCTTACATTTGGTCCAGTTATGCAGTACCTTTCAATCATTTCTTTAGTAATGACACCAATACCTTTTGTTCTGCCTTGGAAAATCTCATTTCCTGTAATTAGACCATCAATATCCTTTATTCTTTCCTCAATTAAAGGCAGGTTTTTCTCAAAGGCTTCTATGAATCCTTCTGGAAGATCATCCATAACACCGCCAATCACGCAATAGTTAGGAGTCATTCTTGAACCAGTAATCATTTCTAGTAGATCTAAGGTATATTCTCTTGCAGTAAAACCATACATCCAGCCTGTAGTAGCATTTAAATCTATAAGAGTACTAGAAATCATAATAAGATGGCTTGCAACTCTTTGCAGTTCACCTACTATAACTCTAAGATATTCTGCTCTTTCTGGTACCTCTATTCCTATTAGCTTTTCAGCAGCCATTACATAGCCCCAATTGTTTAGTGCACCTGCTAAATAGTCTATTCTAGGTGTAAGAGCTGCAAATTGAGCATAAGTTCTGTCTTCTGCCAATTTTTCCATACCTCTGTGTAGGTATCCTATGTGATTTTCACATTTAACAATGTATTCACCATTTAAAGTGAGAAGCGCCCTAAATACTCCATGAGTACTAGGATGCTGTGGTCCTAAATTTATTTGATATTCCTGTGTCTCAAAATTTTCTTCTAATAAAGACATTTGAAACTCCTCCTAGCATTCCTTTTTTGCACTGAACAAATATTAATTGTTCAGCTTTTTTCATTTATTAAAATCTGTTGACTTTATCAAGTTTAAAGCTCTTTTGAAGCGGATGTCCTACAAAATCATCTACACACAAAATTCTTGTAAGATTTTCATGACCTTTAAAAGTTATTCCCATAAGATCATAAATTTCTCTTTCTTGAGGATCAGCAGCTTTCCATACAGGTGTTATGGTTGGAATTTCCATATCATCTTTTTGAAGTTTTACCTTTACAGCTAGAAGTTCTGCCTTTACATTTAATAGGTGGTATATTACTTCAAACCGGTCTTCATAATCTGCTGAGGTAATATCTGCAAGTCTTCCAAATCCCAATTCTTCCTTTAACAATTTAAGGACATCAACTATATTTTCTCTAGTTACATAAATTGCCTGTCCATTTTCTGAAAGTACTAATTGTCCATTAAAATGCTTATTTAATTCTTCCAGTAGATTATTAATATCAACCATTTCTCTTCACCTTCACAATCTCTGGCTTATTTAACTTTTCTTTAAGTTTTAAGAATCCATCAATTAAAGCTTCTGGTCTTGGAGGGCAGCCTGGGATAAACACATCTACAGGTACTAACTCGTCTACTCCACGTACTACGGAATATGAATCAGCAAAAGGTCCCCCTGAAATTGCACAGCTTCCCATAGCTATAACATACTTTGGTTCTGGCATTTGCTCGTATAGACGCTTTAAAAGCGGAGCCATCTTATCTGTTACAGTTCCTGCAACTATCATAACATCTGCTTGGCGAGGCGATGGACGGAAAACCTCGTATCCAAATCTTGATATATCATATCTAGCATCACCAGATGCCATCATCTCAATAGCACAGCATGCAAGTCCAAAGGAAACTGGCCACAAAGAATTTGATCGGCAAAAATTGATGGCTTTTTCTACGGTTGTAAAAGCTATATTATTAGCCATAAAATATTTAGCGTCTGCGTTATCTGCTATAAGCTCTTCTATCTCTTTATCAAACTCTGCTTCTCTATCTAGCGCTGTCTCTTTATTATTTACTTCCATTCTAAGGCTCCTTTCTTCCATGCATACCACAGGCCTACTACAAGAATTGCGACAAATATACACATTTCAGCAAAAGCGAAAAATCCTACTGATTTAAATGCAACTGCCCATGGGTAAAGGAAAACTGTTTCCACATCAAATATTACAAATATTAGTGCGTATAGAAAATAACTTATTTTGAATTGTACCCAAGTAGGTCCAAGTGTATCAAGTCCACATTCGTAAGTTTTTTCCTTTTCCGAATTTGGCCTTTTTGGTCTTACAAACCAATTGGTTATAATAACTATAAAGCCGAATGCAATTCCGCCTAATAAAAATATACCTAAGGTGCCAAAATCTTGATTCATTTTATGCTCCCCTTTCATAAATAATATTTTTATCTGTATCAAAGTTTTGAAGGAAAAAAATGATACAGTTTCAATATGATAATATTTATTAACACATTATTAATTTTAATTCTTTTAATATCTTATTTCAATATATGGATAATTAAATATTAGTTTAACAATGTGCTTCAATTTTAAGTAAAAAAGCTAGTAATTAATATCAAATTTAAAATTTACAAGTCATTATTTTGAGCTTTTTATATTACTGTTTTTATTCATTATCAATGGAACAAACATCTAAAATCAATGAAAATGAATGATATACATTATCAACCTGTTAAAATCATAAGAATTTACCCCATTTGTGAAAAATTCAACAAAAAACAATTTTTATGGTCATTTTATTGTAATTTTTCTCATTAATAGTACATATTAAATATATTTTTTCACTAAGTTTTTATAGGATTTCAATAATTTGTTTAAAAAAAGCTACTTTATTTTTTTAAAATGAACCTAAATAGGTACACTCTGTATAATAATAGTGATACAGCTTTTTTAATAAATTATATTAATTTGATTAATAGTAATTAAAATTAGTATAATTATAGCAAAGGTTTCCTCAGCGTTATTCTTGTATAAACCTTAATAACTTTTACTATCTTCAGTAAATATAAAAATCTTATAAATATTAAAAAAGTTAATGGTAATAATAATAAATGATGGAGGTTATTATGAATAGAATAAAAAAACTTATTCCTCTTGCTGCAACAAAATTTTTGAGCGTGTATGATGCAGAGTATGAAAATAGAAAAGGTACTTTAAAGCATTGGATGGTAGCTTCTAGAAAAGACTTTGAAACTTTAAAAGCTCAATATTTTAATGGTAAGGATGAAAGTATTGATGCTGTTATTATTGCAGCCTTACATAAGGAAAGTAAATGTCTTGTTATAATAAAACAATTTAGAGTTCCCTTAAATGATTATGTTTATGAACTTCCTGCCGGTCTTTTAGATAAAAACGAAACCCTTGAAACTGCTGTGAGAAGAGAATTAAAAGAAGAAACTGGCTTATCCTTAATTCAAATAAACCACGAAATAACTAGCAGTAAGGTTTATGTTTCTGCCGGAATGACAGATGAATCAGTAGCTATGGTATATTGCAGCTGTGAAGGGGCTATTTCAAATAAGTATCTCGAAGATGATGAAGATATTGAAGCTTTATTAATCAATAAGGAAGATGCAAAATCCCTATTAGAAAGTAGTGTAAAAATGGATATTAAAGCATTACTAACTCTTCAAAGCTTTGTAAAATTAGGTGAAAATCTATTTGATATATTATAATTCCTTAAATATTGAGTATATATATAATAAGAAAAACCTTGTTTTGCAAGTTGCAAAATGACTTATTTCAAAATTTATTAATTAAGTCATATTTGGAAATTAATTTGTTTCTGAATTGTGGCTACTTTAAAAATAAATTTATTATTTAATAGTTTGGTAATATAAAATTTACATTTTAGTATCGTCCATAATTCATTTTACCCATTGACCAATATAATTTTTACACATATAATATATATTATGAAGGATGAATTATTTGACATTTCATTTTTCGTTTTGTATATAAGAAATATTATTAAAATCTAAATTTGGTAATTAAGGGGGCTTGAAATGAGTATTTCAAAAATAAATAATCAGATAAGTGAAGTATTAAAGCAAGAATATAATGAAGTTATCTATACAGCATGGCTTTCTTTTATTGAAACTGCTGAATTAGAGAATGAAAATATTGTTATTTCAGTGCCTAATCAATATATTAAGGAAACCTTTATTGAAAGATATGTTGATAATGTTGAAGAATTATACAGAGATTGCTTTAACTTCAATAAGTTGATTATCAAAACTCTAGCTGAGGGCGAATTTAAGCCAAGTATTTGTTATCCATTGTTATTAAGCAGCTCTGATGCTGAAATTTCTGAAATTGTAAATTCATATGTAAGAGACATCTATGATTTTATTGAAGCTGCAAGTAAAAATGGAGATACAAAAGTAACCATGGAATTTTTGAAGGATTCTACATTCATAGAAGATTTATATTTTAGAATTAAGGAATTTCTATTAAATAGAGGTTTTAAAGCCGAACTTTTAACATCTGACAACAATTACATCTTAAGCTTATCCTGGTAGATATTTAGGCGGTACAGTATAAATTCTGTACCGCCTTTTGTTTTCCTTCTGCTTTGAAATTACCCTATTTTCATTTCACAGTTATAAAGTTTCAATCATATTATGATTTATAGCAATTAAAGAAAGGATTATATCATGATATACTTTAGTTATCCTGAAAGTATGGACATGGATGTTAATGATAAAAATATTTCAGCAGGTCTTGGTGAGCAAATACTTTCCCCATCAGAGTTTAAATTAAAATATCCATTAATTGAAGAACTGGAAAATAAAGTTGCAGAAGATGCTATAAATGATTTAATTGTTTCACTTGAAGGCTTATTATTTACGGATCACGCAATAGTTAAGAAAAAAAAGGATCTAACAGATGTTGTAAGCGACTATAAGGTCCCTTTAAACGAAAAGGGACTCATAAGCATGCTTTTTGAATTATATATTTATGAAAACCATGCAGCTCATGGAATGACCTACTATGGTTCTATAACTGCTAACTTAGAAACAGGAGAAACCTATGGTTTTTCTGATCTTTTTAATTCAAAGGTATATTATACAAGGATTTTAAGTGAAATAGCTGTAAAAAAAGTAAAAGCTATGGGGGTTCCACTAATTGCTCCTTATAATGGAATTACAGATGATCAACAGTTCTATCTAACCCCTGACTCACTTGTACTTTATTACAAAATATACGAATTCACACCTTACTATTATGGAAACTTTGAAATTAAAATACCCTATAATGAAATAATAAATATCTTAGGTCCTTTGAGCCCAATCAAAAATCTTTTACATTAAATATATTTAATGCTTGAAGATTAGTCCACAATAGATTTAAAGGGATGCTTAAAATTCTATATGCAGCATCCCTCATTTTACCTTTTCATTATAGATATCTATTTGGCTTAATTTTTCATAATAGGATATACTTCTTTTTTCAGTTCTCCATCCAAACAATATAAATGTAATAGGATCCCATAACGCCACCCATCCAATAATAAGCAAACTTTCTTTAATTATCTTAACAAGATTGGTATCTGAAAATCTCTCTAAAACTTCTACTAATATTATGCATAGTATGAGAAACAAAAGTCCTATTGTCATATTTGTCAACCACTGTCTAAATTGTTCTTTAAGACTTAAATTCTTTTCTTCTGCCTTATATTTAAAATGCGTATGTATAACTTTTTTAATTGAAGAAATATCTATATAATCATCCTCCTTCATAAAGCTAATTTTTAGACTTACCTTGCTTTTCAGTGGATAATTTTTTATAGAACTTATAATATAGGTTTCAAAGCCTTCATTTAGGACTCTATCTTCTAATGATCTGTATCCAAGCTTTTCAAAGATATCCTTTGTGTCATTTACTATAACTTTAATAATGGCAACTTCCTCATCTATTTCAATATCTGAAGTGGAATTTTTTATTTTAAGCACTTCATTTTCCTCCTTATATACCAACCTTTAATCACCAATTCACATCAGTTAGCTTTATTGTATCCACTAAATAGTAAATTATATTATACAATAGTTTTCTATAGACTTTTATCGCAGATATTTGTAAAAGAAATCTTTTAACTGTAAATCATAACATTAAAAAAGTAGACATGCTTTTCTTCATGTCTACTTTAATATTATAATTTCAGCGAACCTATGCTTTTAATTTTCTAACTTTATAATTTAGTTTGAAGTTGTAGTTGTATTTGTTGAAGTTGTTGGTGCTGTTGTATTAGAATCAGTTGTACTTGTTGATGTTGCTCCTGCTGTGCTAGTTGAGTTTGTTGATGATGCAGGCGCAGGTGCTACTGCTTGATTTGCTATAGCAAGTGCTGCATCTAAATCATTATTTAATTGCTTTAAAGCATCTAATCTTTTTTGAAGTTTTGAAATAACTTTATCCATTGATGCTAAAGCATTATTAAAATCTTTACCGCTAACCTTTGATTGAGTGTCAGCTACTTCATTATTTATTTCTGCAGTAGCTTTAACTTCTTTAACATCAAGTTTAAGATTTTGAGCTGTGTCAAGAAGAGACTTTAGCATATCTGGTGAAAGTGTCTTATTCCCTTTTTCTATATCTTCTATAATTGTTTCAAGCTGTTCTCTCTTTTGTTCAACTTGACTTCTAACTGCTTTAGTTTTCGTTCTTAAATCAGCCATTTGAGCATGCTTTGCTCTCATGGCAGTTTTAAACTGCTCAATTTGCTGTTTCTTATCAGCTTTATTTTGCATAGCTTCTTGTTTATGTTCTTGACCATTTACTGCATTTTTATTTTCATTATCTTTTTCTTGATCCTTATCCTCTTTATCATTGTTCTTATCTTTAGAACTTTGAACCACCTGCTGCCCTTTTCCTGTATTACCCTTTGAATCATTATTACCCTTTGCATATGCAGTAGCCGGTAAAACTACAAGTATTGATAAAACTAGTGAAAGTATTTTCTTTTTATTCATTGCTATTTCCTCCCTTTAGTCGGAAACACTGAGCAATTAAGCTCACTCGCTCCCGCTCGTAAAACTATTCGTTAAAGCCCATTTAGGGCTTTAACCTCCTTTTAATTTACTGAATTATAATCGATATCTTTAGCATCTTGAATTGATTTTAATGCACTATCTAAATCTTTCAAGGTGGAGTCTACTTTAACATTTACTTGTGCATTTTGAACTCCTGAAAGTTTTGGAACAGTACCGGGCTTAATTGAGTTAAAATTTGTTTGAACCTGTACTCTCTCATCTGTTTGAGTGCTTTGAGTTCCTGAAGCATTGTTTCCTTGTTCATTTTTAGATTTTAATCCTATACCAGAACAACCTGATAGCAAAATAGTTGATACTAAAAGCATTACCGCAAGCTTGCGTCTCATATTTTCCCTCCTGTATTCCTAATATGTACATAACAATTATTAATTGCTATACCTCCTATGTCCACATTCAAAGTTATATACGAACCTTGGATTTTGTTTTAAGGGGGGAAAAATAATTTTTTAAGATTTTGACAAAATAACTTTCAAAGTATAAAATTAGTAATACTTTGATTTTGATTATTATAAAGGAGATCAACTATGTTAATACCATTTGATGATTTAGGTCTTAATTCAAATTTAATAAATGGATTGAAAAAAGAAAATATATTTACACCTACAGAAATTCAGGAAAAGGTAATTCCAATAGCACTTAAGAATAAAGATATTATCGGTCAATCACAAACAGGAAGTGGTAAAACCTTAGCTTACTTACTTCCAATATTTCAAAGGATAGAACCCGAAAAAAGAGAGATGCATACAATTATTCTAGCACCTACACATGAACTTGTTATGCAAATAGATAAGGTAATTAAAACCTTAGCTGAGGATTCAAATATACCTATTACTTCCTTACCTATAATTGGAGATGTAAATATAAAAAGACAAGCAGAAAAGCTTAGAGAAAAGCCTCACATTATTGTAGGCTCCACAGTAAGAATTCTTGAACTTATAAAAGCGAAAAAAATTAGTGCCCATACTATTAAAACTATAGTTATTGATGAAGCTGATAGGCTTCTTAATGAGAAAAACTTGGAAACAGTAAAGGATATTATTAAAACAACACTTAGAGACAGGCAACTTATGTTGTTTTCAGCTACTATAGATGCTAGTGTTATAGTCACAGCCCAAAATCTCATGAAAGAGTCTGAAGTTATTCGTATAAATAATAATATTAATTCAAATATAGAACACATGTATGTTTTAGCAGAGCAAAGAGACAAAATGGAAGTACTTAGAAAAATAATTGCAGCTGAAAAGCCTAACAAAGCTATTGTTTTTATAAATAAAAGTGAAGAGACAGAAATAACCACTTTAAAGCTTAGGTATCATCACTTTAAAGTCTATGGAATACATGGCAAAGCTACTAAAGAGGAACGTCAAAGGGCAATGGAGGACTTTAGAAATGGAAAGCTGCAAATATTGGTAGCCTCAGACCTAGCAGCAAGAGGTCTAGACATAAAAGAAGTTACTCATATTATCAATTTAGATTTACCTGAGCATTCAAAAGATTATCTTCACAGAGTAGGCAGAACCGGTAGAGCTACTAAATCTGGTAAAGCTATTTCTATAGTAACTCAAAAGGAATTGAGTCTAATTAAAAAGTACGAAAAGGAATTTAATATAAGTGTTGCTTCAAAGGAAATGCACCTTGGAAGCCTTATAACTACTCTTACCAATAAAGTAATTAGTAAAAAGAAGACTTTAAGAATAAAAAATTATTAGAAGTAAATCAAAAGGACTGAGTCCGATAAATAACGGATTCAGTCCATTTAATTACTAATATATAAGTTATTAATACATCAGATTTACAAACTCTATTCAAACAAATAGTATCCATTTCCTTTATTTCTTTTAACTTTATACATTGCGCTATCTGCTTTTGATACTAGTTCATCTATATCTTTACCATCACTTGGCATAAGGCTTATCCCTATGCTTAATGCTAATTCTATTTCATCAGAGCCGCATAGTAAAACTTTCCTCTTATTTGTAATTCTTGACGCTACAGCTTCGCAATCATGCCGATCCTTTATTGATGGAAGTAATATTAAAAATTCATCCCCTCCAAATCTAGCAACTACGTCTCCTTCCCTAGTAGATTCTTTCAAAATTTCGGCTAAATACACCAGTGCATCGTCTCCTATTTTATGACCATATTTATCATTAATTTCTTTAAAATTATCAACATCAATAAACATAAGGCCTAAAAGGCTGTCACTTCTTATAGCATTTATGCAAAGTTTGCTTGCAAGTTTATAAAAAAGCATTCTATTTGCTAAGCCTGTTAACCCATCATAATAAGCTAGCTTATTAATAGTTTTTTCTTTTTCTATTAATTCTTTATTTAAAACATATAACTCATTAACATAATTTTTTAGCTGCTGAATACGCAAAAATTGATTAGTTACATCAATAAATTCCATAAGTATAAAATTTAAATTATTCTTTTCAATCCTGCTTATCTTTAAATTTAAATTTTTATCTAAGTCCAATAAATCTTTATGCATGGCTGCCGAAAAGAACATCTTTCTTCCATCAGTTAATACGCTATCAATTGCATTTTTAAAATAACCTTTATTTAGGCTAGGAATAACTTCATATACATTCTTATTTATTGTATCTTCACAACTTAAATTAGTTAAAAATATCATATGATTATTCCAATGTAAAATTTTCAAATCAGAATCTAATATTAATATACCTTCATTTATATTTTCTAAAATTTCATATAAAATACTAATCATTGAAGCCATCTTCTACCAATTCCACTCTATTCAATAATTCACTTAATGAACTTAAAGTTAGATTAATTATTATAGCTCCTGACACTTCTTTATAGTCTATTTTAAAGGTAATATATAACATTAGCATATGTGTATATTCATCATTTTTTATATTTTTTTCAAAATCAACTTTTTCGAAAACTTTTACTTCAGGCAATGTATAGCTTAGTTTCATTTTTAGATAATTTCCTAATTCACCCATTACTGAATTTAATATTATATTTCCTATTTCTTTAATGATGTCATAATCTGTGTCTGTAAAATTCATATCATTTATTTCATATTCATTAACTTCTTCTAAACACAAATTAATAAATGTTCTTATTTTATCTGCAGGAAATATTAGCCTTGCCTTTCCTCTTAGTTCATCTTTAAATGCAATGGAGGATACCATAATAGTTCCCTTCATTACTTCCGGAAGATAATTGTTTATTGTCACTGCTTCTTCATTTATATCTATAATTTTTAAAATTGGCACATTTAAAAATATTTTTTTGCTAATAATTTCAGAAAGTATACTTGCTGATTTACCAACACTTATATTAAAGAGCTCCCTTAATATATCTTCTCTTTCTATCTTACTCTTCATTTTTATCATTCCTTATTATCTCACATATAGATTTTGCTATATCTTCAGTGATAGGCTTGTTTATAAATTTAATTATTCCATATGCGTTCATTTCTTCCTTTATGCTTTTTTGAACATCTGCAGAAACAACTATGATTTTTGCATTAGAATCATATTCATTTAATAACTTAATTAATTCTTGGCCATTTAGTTCAGGCATTAACAAATCTACAAAAGTATATTCAGGTTTAATATTTTTGTATTTCTCAAATCCTTCTTGTCCATTTATAGCAAAATAAATTTTAGCCTCTTCCAAATATTTTGCAATTAAATTACCTAATATTTTTTGAGAAAAGGTGGAATCATCAACAATTAAAATATTCATTTTTTATATGCCTCCTAAGCTTCGTAATGAAATAATTTAATATAAATAAAACCCTATATTCATAAAAAATATGAATATAGGGTGGGTTGCATCATAAACTCAATACATATAAGATGCCCAAGTGAAATATGTAAATCATAGTTCCCCTTATATCTAAATTTGTTGTAAATTATAACTCTTAGATACTACCACATAATATAAATTATTTCAATAACAATTTCAAACTTAAGCATTAGCATTTAATTAATCACTAATATTTTTTAAAATTGTAGATAGGTATTTATATGAATTGAAAAGATTTATAATAAAACATTAACGCTGTAATAATAGTGAATTAACATCTCTATGTACTTTTAATATTATATATAAAGGGGGTGAAAATATGCCTACTGAATTTGAATTGATAAACTCTGAAAATATAGCCCAATTAATTTTTATAGCATCAAGCTTACTAGGTATTGAATCTGGTATAACAGGTAAACAGGCTTTAGAAGAAAAACAGATGGGTTTATTAGCCCAATCACAAAGTACTACCATTAAAGCAGCCGAGATTGTAATTGATTCAAACTTATTATCTATTTGTTCATACTTAATATTTTTAATAGCTGCTATAATTAGGAAAAATCAAGTGGAGAAGGAAATACTAACCGGTTCTTCAAAAGTATCTGTAACACCAAATATAATTATAATAGCAAGCTTTACATTTTCTTTAGTAGGTACTCTATTAAGATTTATAATTGCTAAGGAAAGATTAAAAGAAGTCCAGTTACCATTTAGTCTGTTATAGAGCCTCATCAATTTTCCCATAAAATTATAAATAATCATTGAAGCTATACATGTAATTATACTAAATTTATATCCCACTTGTGGCAAAGCTTATTTATAAACATATACTGATATTATGTGAGCAACTTTTAAGGAGGAAAATAAACATGGCTCATGATGAAAAGCCGGATTTTAATATGTACCAAATGCAGGAGATGAACTTTAACCCTAAAAATAACTGTATTCCACAGGAAACAGTTATTAGAAATGTACGACTAGCTGCTGCTTATGTTCCTTACCAGAAATTATGCACAATCTTATCCCCCCTAGAGGCTCTTACCAAAGGAACTGTTTTTCCAGAGCTTTATAGTCCTTATGAAGGAAAAGATAAGAATACTAGACCGTTTGGTAATATATAAAGGAGGTAACTATATGAAAATGGATAGATTTCAGCTTTTAAAACAAATAACCGCTGTAAATTTCATGCTAGAAGACCTCGCTTTATATCTAAACACACATCCATCTGACCGTGAAGCTCTTATAAAGTACAATGGCTATGTAAAAGAAAGTTTAATGCTTAAGCAGGAGTATGAAAGAAGCTTTGGAATGATTGGTGAGCATGATTCATACAGCCCATATCCTTGGCAATGGATAAAAGAACCCTGGCCATGGGAATATGAAGCTAACTTTAGGCTATAAGGGAGGGAATAATATATGTGGACATACGAAAAATTGCTTGAATTTCCAGTAAAGATTAAGAATCCAAATCCAGAAATGGCAAAGATAATAATTACCCAATACGGCGGACCCGATGGGGAATTAGGTGCATCACTTAGATACTTAAGTCAGAGGTATTCAATGATTACCCCTCAGGCTATTGCTACCTGTAATGATATTGGTACTGAAGAATTAGACCAACTAGGTTATCAGTGTAACTTTAAAAAGTCGCTCAAGCCCTTTATTTATCGTAGCTTGAGCGTGGTAGCTTAGGAAACAACCTAAGCTTAAAGTCGTCAGGTGAGTTATGCCATCTGCCGCCTTTAGTTTTAGTGTACTCAACTTTCTCTAATACTTCTTTCAACAGGTCGTTCCTGGCCTGTGCTGTTGGAAGTGCATGATATGTTTCAATCACTCGTTCCACGGTAGGTATTATCAAGGTGCGATTCACTTCACGTGTTTCTTCGGTTTTTATTAGTTCCTCTATGACTTTACGGTCGTCTTGTACCTGTTTTATTCGCTTTTCCAGCTCTTGTGTCCTTTGTTTATATTTATCAACTGTGTACACACCTTGCTCTAAGAGGTCATCAAGACTTGATTGTTGCTTAGCCAGTTTATCCATCTCTGTGTTAAGGTCTTTTAGGGATTTGTTAAACTTATCAAGCATAGAGTTCTTAGTCTTTTTAGGCTTATTACCAATGTTCCATTGTAGCTTGTATTCTGCAAGCCAGTCTTCCAAAGCCTCAAGTAACTTCGTTTCCACAATGTTAAGATGTGAAGAAACACATGGGCACTTAGGTGTTTGGCACATAAGTGTGTCAGGATAACCTGTTTTACCATAAGGCCGTCGTGTCATTCGTCTTTTGCACATACTACAAATAACCAGTCCTGACAAAGGGTTCTTTACCGTGTTTCTCTCACCGACAGGTCTTGCTGGGTTTTGTTTCATAAACTGTTGTGCTAGCTCAAACACTTCTGGGTCTATGATAGCTTCGTGTCGCCCATCTGCTATTGTCCAAGTATCATTCGTGGCTCTAGGCCTTTTAACTGTTAAGTTTCCAACTTCATTAAAGGCTTTATCGGCAGGTCTCCAATTCCAGCGTACTTTACCTATGTAGACAGGGTTAATTAATATATCCCTGACGGTTGCAGGCACCCACCTATCAGACTTAATCGTGGGGGTTTTAAGTTGATTAAGTCTATGCACAATAAGACTAACACCAAGTCGCTTTGATGTGCCGTCTGCTTGTAACTCACCTGTTGTATATAGTTCATATATCATCTTAACGACTTCAGCCTGTTTCGGTATAGGTTTTAAAGTAAACCCTTTGTCGCCAGCGTGTTTTATTCGCTCATAACCATAAGGAGGCCTATTTGCAACATACCAGCCATCTTTAACGGCTCTTAAACGACCCTCTTGCATACGACCTGTAATAGCTTCGTACTCAAAGCGACTGAATAATAAGTTAATCTCAAAGAATTTAGCATCGAAGGGATTGGTGGGGTCAAAAGTCTTTTTAGGAGTTACGATTAGCGTCTTGCTATACTTAAATGCTCTGGCAATTATACCTTGGTCAATGGTTTCACCCCTAGCCAATCTTTCAATTTCGACTACTAAAACTCCAGTCCACTGCTTGTTTTGGACTTCCTGTAATAGTTGTTGCATTACAGGTCGAGCATCAATGCTGTCACCCGAAACAACCTCTTTATATACCATTTCTACATTCAGATGTAACCTCTGTGCAGTTTCTTCTAAACTTTTATAATGTCTAGCAAGTGTTTCATCAATGCTTTCACCTTTTCGACTTGGGTCATCGTCCTTTCTGGACTTTCGCAAGTACATACAGTATCGTTCTTTCATATCCTAGACACCTCACAAACTATTAAGTCGTATCATCATCACTATAGGTACAGCAACATTATAGCACACAGGTTATATAAAAGCCTATGCTAATTTTACCTATGAATATAAGCAAATTGAGGTTTTATTAGCAGTAGGCCGACTATTTGCTACTTTAAAGTAGGCCTGCCAAATTACATATACTAATCCAGCCGTCCTCTAGGGCTTCATCAACCCAAGCATCCAGTTCTTTCAGTTTCTTTTTTAGTATAGTCTTAGCCTCAGTATGGTCAAGGTACGGAACTTCATAGCGTAGCATACCGTAAGTCCTTATGGGTGCTAGTAGGTGCTCTAAGGATATGTGGTCTTCATACTTAGATGAGCTAGGTAAAACATAACCAACTCCGTTTGGTAGCTGTCTGAATACACTAGCTTGGTAAGGTTTAGCTAGTCCAATATTGATATTTGTAGTGTGTATAGCACAATTAGCATAGCTGTACACCTCAGCTGTTGCATAACTTACAGCTAGGCCTGCCCTATAAAATTTGATTACTGTACTTTTAGCAGGAGCTTCCACATATTTTAGGTAGGATTTGCACTTAGGACATACATTAGACTTAAAATTATTGGGTCGTTTTAGACCGCAGGTGAGGCAATACATCATAAGGTAGCACCTCGGTTCTCGTTATATTTTTTACTACTATTATATATGTTAATGTATTTATACACTGTGCTACGGCTTAGGCCTATCATTTTTGAAAAGCCTACAATGCTTAGCTTACCATAAGCACCAGCTAAGAAAGCTTCATACTTCTTAACGAAGTCAGCAGGTAAATCCTGTTTTATCGGCCGTCCGAGTTTTATGCCATTTTGACGACAAACAGCGAGTCCTTGATTTATTCTGGAAACTGTCTTTTCACGTTCCTGTTGAGACATATGAGCCTTTAAAGTCACGACTATATCTATAATCATACGTGAAATACTGTCGTCATTCATGCGGTCCCAGTCGGACATATAAGGTATATCTAGTGCAACTATGCGTACTCCACGCTGTTGTAGGTCTTTTATCTCGATAATGGTGTCTGTTGCATCACGCCCCAGACGGTCTAGGTCTGAAAGTAAAAGTATACTGCCTTCGGAGAGCAGAGACTTTAGATATTGGTAGTTAGGTCTGCTTTCGGCTCTTGTCTTACCTGTGATGGTATCCTTGCACCACATTTGGATTTCAAAGCCGTTCTTCTTGGCATACTCTGAAATTGCTAATTCTTGACGGTCGTGCTTTTGAGTCTCTTTATTGGTCGATATTCTTGTATAGGCTGCTATCATCATAATACCTCCAGTTCATTGAATAGAATTGTCCACGGAATCTATTACTTGTAAACGGACAGGTTTAGGTGTGTTTTCTAGTAGTTTTATCGGTGAGAAACTATGTCTAATAAGTGTCCGTGAAATCAACTGATTATTTGTACACATCCTACAGTGCACTATCTATCAGCTATAGTCAATAGACTTTAACAAACTTTGGTTTAAAAAACCAAAAATAAGTCTAAACAAACTACTTTTGGATTTATTTTACAGAGTTTGCGTAGTTGGTTTACAGTATGCCCTATTAGGACGTTTGCCTTATCTGATTATAAAGGGCACGGGAACTGGATGCTAAGTCTCCTTTTAGAAACTTTTATAGTGCCTGAGGGAGTATATCTACACCAAGCATACTAAAACAATAAAAAATGCGGCCAGAAAGTTATTAACTGCTCAAATATACGAAAGAATATTCTTGTTATTGTAAAGATTTTATATGCAATAAGTAGATTGAAGTGGTATAATGTCCTTATTTAAGCAGAGGTGAGAAAAATGTCTGAGATTAGCTATAAGAAACTATGGAAGTTACTTATAGACCGAGATATGAAAAAGAAAGACTTACAGAAGTTATCAAAAATAAGCTCGGCATCTATAACTAAACTTGGTAAGAATCAACACGTTAGCACAGAAACTCTACAAAAGATATGTGTAGCTTTGGAGTGCGACATTAGTGATATTATGGAAATGATGCAATAGGTGTGCTGTCAATAAGTATTAAAACTACAATAGAGCAAGTTTATTATTAGGTAAATCCTAAGGGGGTATTAAGTAATGTTTAACTTTGGTAATGCCAACGAGAATCAACGGTTAGCCATTGAAACTTCAGATGGACCTGTGCTTATAACCGCTGGTCCGGGAACAGGTAAAACCTATACCTTAGTTCAGCGTGCTATTTATTTGATTCAGGAACGAGGAGTTATGCCTGAACATATTATGATGGCTACTTTTACGGAAAAAGCAGCAAAGGAACTCATAACAAGAATTACAAATGAGCTTGATGCTAGAGGAATCCAAGTAAACATAAATGAAATGTATATAGGAACATTCCATTCACTTTGCTTGCGGATTATAAAGGAAAACCTTGAGTATACTCGACTTAAAAAGAATTATCGTACGCTGGACGCTTTTGACCAGAGCTATACTGTATTCCAGAACATTAAACGGTTCAACAGCATTGATGGTATAGACTTGGTACTATCAAATGGAGGCGCTTGGCGCAACGCAGGCGAGATATGTGGCTTAGTCAACAACCTATCTGAGGAGATGATAGAGCCTTCTGATTTAAAAGCAGACCCAGACAAACAAATTTCAGCTCTCGGGAGTATTTTAGAAACATATAAATCGGTATTAGTTGAAAACAATCTTTTGGACTTCTCTGCTATTCAGGTTGAAGCCTATTGGTTGCTAATAAACAATCCGTCCGTTTTATCGGATATGCAAAGTAAAATCAGATACATAATGGTTGATGAGTATCAGGATACAAACTTTATTCAAGAACAAATAGTATTTCTTCTTGGTAATCATTATCAGAACATCTGCGTTGTTGGCGATGATGACCAAGGGCTGTATCGCTTTAGAGGTGCAACCATCCGTAATATCCTTGAGTTCCCTTCGAAGTTTGCCAAAGGTGTCTGCAAAGTTATACCTCTTGATGTGAATTACCGTTCAAATAGCGACATAGTTGACTTCTACAACACTTGGATGTCAACTACTGATGGTGCTCGTTTCCGCTTTCGTTGGAGAGGATTTCGCTTTGATAAAACAATTAAACCTCACGTTAAGTCTAACTTAAAAAGTCCTGCAGTAGTTAAGTTATCGAGCGTGGAAGATGTAGAAGAGTGGTATGAAAAGATTTTAGGGTTTATAACCGAATTAAAACACTCAGGAAAGCTGGCTGATTACAACCAACTCGCATTTCTATTTAACTCAGTAAAGCACGAGCGTGTTGTGGGGCTTGCTAACTTCTTAGAGAAGAATGGCATACAGGTTTACTCTCCACGTTCTGATATGTTCTTTCAGCGTGAAGAGATTAAACTGTTAATAGGCTGTCTTATGCTAATGTTTCCTACCTATGTACAGGGGTTGGAACAAGGGAAGTATGATTTTATTCGCCCAGAACACTATAATTACTTCCGAAGCTGTATTGTAGGGGCAAATGAATACCTAGTTAGGCCTGAGTCTGCGGATTTTCGTAATTGGATACGACACCGAGGGAAGATACACACTAACCTTAAAGGAACAACTGATTACTCTTATTCAGGGTTGATTTATCAGATGTTCGAGTTTGCACCATTTTCGGAGATTATTGATACTGATATGACGGCTGGTGTTGTTGATGTGCGGCCAGCGCGCAATATCGCATTATTTACGCAGGTTGTAGGCAAGTTTGAGTACCTGCACCGCATAGACGTTTTAAGTGAGAAGCACATAAACAATAACACAGAGTGGTTTTTCAACCTTTATTTGAAGCTATTATTCGATGGCGGTATATCAGAGTATGAGGATGATGCTGAGTACGCTCCAAGCGGTTGTGTTTCGTTTATGACAATACACCAGTCAAAGGGGATGGAGTTTCCCATTGTATTCGTTGACTCTCTAAGCAATATACCTAGGAAATCTTATAAAGATTTGTTAAAAACTGTTGAGGAAAAGTATTTTAAGCGGCCTGCATTTGAGCCTCACGACGATACAAAGTTCTTTGACTTTTGGAGACTCTACTATACAGCATTTTCACGTGCGCAAGATTTGCTAATTCTCACCTGTAATGAGGATAAGCGTACTCCGAGTATGTACTTTAGCGAGATATATGGCGACTTACCTAACATAGATAGCCAAGAGTTTGATTTATCCGAGTTTAATTTTAAAGTAGTTAAAGATGTTAACCTCAAGGATGCATTTTCATTTACATCACATATTTCTGTATACGAAACGTGTTCAATACAATACAAGCTATTCAAAGAGTTAGGATTCGCACCTGTGCGTGTAAGTGCTATGTTATTCGGTATGCTTGTACACCAAACGATTGAAGATGTACATCGTGCAGCTCTTCGTAGTGAAGAACATCTAATAACACCTGATAATATAACTGTATGGTTCGATTCAAACTATACTTCGCTAACTAAGAGTGAACGCACATATCTTGCTGAACCTCAGAGAAATGCGGCACTCAAGCAAGTCTTACGTTATGCTGAACGACAAGCTACACATTGGAACACAATAAAAGAAGCCGAGGTAAATGTTAGTCTTGTAAAGCCAGACTACATAATTGAGGGTACCATCGACCTTATAAAAGGTGAAGGTGATACGGTTGAACTTGTAGATTTTAAGTCTGAGAAGAAGCCAGATATGATTAAAGACGTAGAAAGGCTGGAACACTACCGTAGACAATTACAAGTATATGCACACCTTGTTGAGAAGCGTACGGGACAAAAGGTAAGTAAAATGCATCTTTACTATACTGGTGAAGAAACAGGAGTTCCGACTATTACTTATCCTTATCAGAAATCATCTGTCGATGCTACTATTGCAGCGTTTGATGATACAGTTCACAAGATTTTACGTAAAGAATATAAGCAAAAAGCGGCTTCCTTAAAGACCTGTAATGAATGTGACTTTAGGTTTTATTGTGGAAAATAAAATAAGTTTGGAGGAAAGACAACAATGAATGAACAAATCACTTTTGAATTTAACGAACGTCCGACAATTAAAGGATTCCCTGAGTTACGTTGGACTGGAAAGCGCCCTTATCGTTCGACACAGTATTTCCCTGCTCAACTTAGGGAACGCTATGGTGAGGAGCAAGACGGTTGGATAAATAAGATATTTTGGGGCGATAACCTACAAGTAATGAGCCATCTATTAAGGGAGTTTAGGGGTCAAGTTGACCTTATCTACATAGACCCACCATTTGACTCTAAAGCAAACTACAAGAAG
Source organism: Candidatus Clostridium stratigraminis (assembly GCF_045310675.1). Classification (NCBI taxonomy): domain Bacteria; kingdom Bacillati; phylum Bacillota; class Clostridia; order Eubacteriales; family Clostridiaceae; genus Clostridium; species Candidatus Clostridium stratigraminis. The sequence goes on along the minus strand of NZ_JBJHZZ010000001.1, from coordinate 680,141 downwards.
AAAATTGCTCTCCGAGGGCAGAACATTGTCGGTGATAGTTCCTCATTTGAAGAAAAACAATATGGTGACATCTGGACGAACGACGAATACCTTCAGTTCATGTACGAACGACTGATTGTGATGAGAGAATTGCTTTCAGAAGGTGGCTCTCTATTCATACATTGCGACTGGCATAAGGTGGCTTACTTGCGATGTATTGCAGATTCACTTTTTGGGCAGGAGAACTTTAATAATGAGATAATTTGGCATTATTCAGACAACTTTCAGGGTAATGTTAGAGGTTTCGCTACGAATCATAATAATATTTTATGGTATTCAAAGGGCAGAAGCAATGTTTCAAACACGATAATGATACCGCTTGACAAACCTACTAAACGTGACAAACGCATCTGGTCAAGCGAACTTGGTAAACTTGTGTCTGCCAGAGACGAATCTGGGAAACTGATTTATGAGATGTTTACTGAGAAAAAGGCTGACGACGTTTGGGAAATAGGCCAAAGTTCAACGACTAAAACTGCAAGTCGTGAATATTTAGGGTATCCTACCCAGAAACCTGAAAAGCTTCTTGAACGGATTATTAGAGCTGCAAGCAACCCCGGTGACCTTGTGTTCGATTGTTTTATGGGCAGTGGCACGACACAAGCTGTTGCGATGAAATTGGGACGTCGTTTTATTGGTGCGGACATCAACCTTGGAGCTATTCAAACTACTACCAAACGTCTGCTTTCTGTTGCTTCAGAAATTGAAGCAAGTGATGAAATAAAATACACAGGCTTTGAAGTTTACAACGTAAACAACTATGACTTCTTCCGCAACCCAATAGAAGCACGGGACTTACTTATTGAAGCTTTGGAAATTCAGCCATTCTCACAGAGTAATGTATGGGATGGTGAACTTGACGGCAGAATGGTAAAGATTATGCCAGTTAATCGTATAGCTACAAAGGCTGATTTAGAAGAACTAAAAGCTAATTTACCTTATAAGGTTTACGAAAAGAAAAAAGAGGAGAATCCGAACCAACCCGTAGAGAGGATTACGATTGTCTGTATGGGACACGAAGCTGATTTAAAAGCTTCACTTGAACAAGAACTTTCTGAGTATATACTTGATATTCAAATCGTTGATATACTCCGTGACAAGGCTGATTTACAGTTGAAGCGTGAAGCCGAAGCAGACATTGCAATCGAAGGTAACAAACTTGTGGTCCGAGCTTTTTATCCTCTGAACTTAATGCAGAAGCTTTCTTTACAGAAGGAATATGTAGAGGATTGGAAACAACTTGTTGAGTCAATAATGATTGATTGGAATTACGATGGGGCTGTTATGCAACCAACAGTAACGGATGTTCCGGATAAAAATGAAGTGGTGAAAGGATTTTATGACATTCCTGACGGAGTTGGAACAATTAAAGTCAAAATAACTGACCTACTATCTGAGTCTCTGGAAGTGGAGGTGCGATAATGCCAACTGAAACTACTGAAAACTTTGCTTTCTATGAACAATTATTGTTTTTTTATCAGAATAACCGTAAGAAGATTCGTTCTCGTTATAATGATTTAACAAAAAAGTTTCTAGCTTATAACGATAGAGAAGAGAATCCTGATGCGTTCCTGCGTTTGCCACAGTTTGAAGCTCTTGAAATGTATGTGTTTATTAAAGAATTTATGGGCAATGCAAAGGTTTATGAAATGTTTGATGACTGGCGCAATCACCGAGATAGGTTTTCAGATGCGTCTTACTATTCAATAAGTAAAAATGGTCAAGTAACGTTATTTGATTATAGAGTGAGTGCTGAAGGCAAAAGTATATACCTACCTGAAGCAGCTGAAAAGCAGACTGATATACTATTTAAGCAAATGAAGAAATATAAAGAAGAATATCCGAACTATATTTATGCTTTAACTATGGGACTTGGTAAAACCATCCTAATGGCTACCTGTATATTCTATGAGTTCTTGCTTGCTAACAAATACCCGAAAGACAAGCGGTTCTGCCACAATGCTCTTGTCTTTGCACCAGATAAAACAGTTCTGCAGTCTTTAAGAGAGATAATTACTTTTGATAAAACAAAGGTAGTTCCTCCAGAGTATGCAAAGGTGCTTGACGCTAACATAAAATTTCACTTCTTAGAAGAGAGTGGTACAACACTGCATACTTTAGACGACTCAGACTTTAACATAGTTATCTCAAATACACAGAAGATTATTGTAAAGAAGAAACGCAAGGAGGAGAAACCAGCTAACATTCTCTTCCAAAGCGGTTCGCTTCTGTCATCTGTCTATGGTAATGTGGACGATGATGATGTAAATGATGATTCCTCTTTAATGGATAATCAGCGATTCAAAAAGCTTTGTCGTCTTAAACAACTTGGAGTATATGTGGACGAAGCTCATCACCTTTTTGGTGCCGACCTTGAAAAACAGATACGTGCTACCAGCGCTAAGAAAACAAGTTTAAGAGATACAATAAATATGCTTGCAAACAGCACTTCTATTGTTGCTTGTTATAACTATACTGGAACGCCATATGTAAATAAGCAACTTCTTCCAGAGGTTGTATATGCTTATGGGTTAAAAGAGTCCATTGTGAATGGATTTCTTAAAGATGCTGATTTAAAAGCGTTTGAGAACGTAAAGAGTGAGGAGTTCCTACGAGCATCTATCACTATGTTTTTGAAGACCTACGGTGAGAAATCCTATGAGGGTTTATTGGCAAAACTCGCAATATTTGCTACTACAATTGATGAGGCCAATAACGAAGTTAGACCTGTTGTTGAAAAAATCCTTGCCGACTTGGGTATCTCTTCGTCAAAGATATTAGTTAATGTAGGTGATGCAAAGGTAACTAAAGATGATGACATTAGAGATTTTAACAATCTTGATATAGTCGGTACTGAAGGTAGTAAGAAACAAATCATTATCCTTGTAGGTAAAGGACGAGAAGGTTGGAATTGTCGTTCTTTATTTGGTGTTGCTATGTTCCGTAGTCCACAGTCTAAAATCTTTGTTCTACAAGCAACAATGCGATGCTTACGGAAAATTACAACTGAACAACTTACCGCTACCGTGTTCTTATCAAAAGACAACTACGATATTCTTGACGCTGAACTTAACAAGAACTTCAATATGGAGATTAAAGACTTATCTAAGGCTCCTTCTGAGAAGTCTGAACGCTATAAGGTAAGAGTTGTACCTCCAGAACGTGTTATTAAGCTAAAACGTATATGGCGTGAGTATGGACTTCTAGAGAAGAATTATACTTCCCCTATTAACTTCGAGTTAAATAATGTTGATTTCTCTAAGTACGCCTCTATAATGTATGAAAAGGATAGCATTTCACACGAAATGAGTGTTAAGGAAACCAATATCGACCAGTTAAAAGAACAGATAAAGTATAGTTCCTTTACTCTTGCTGGCGAGATTGCTCGCTACCTTAACATATCTTGCTTACTCGCAGCAAGAATATTAAGAGACTCAATAGACGGCGAGGAATACATCCTAGAATGTTTAAACAAGTATAATGAACTTCTAGATGACATTATCGTACCAAAGATATTCCACGCTCTATTTGAAGTTACAAGTGAAATTAGAACTGAGGACCGAGACCTTGTGTTACTTAGAGAGCCTAAAGCGGCTGGTTACTATGAATTTTCAGCAAAACCAGAACTGGTAACAACTAAACAAGACACTCAGTTTCGACCTGCTGAAGTTGAAAAGAGCTTTCACGCAGACACGTATTGCTTCGATTCAAAACCAGAAAAAGAATGTTTCTTGCAGTATATAACCAGTAGCATGGTTAAAAAAATATACTTTACTGGTATGTTTACAAGTAACCAAGGGGACCTTTCTATACAGTATTATGACCCGGAATCACGAAGAATAAGGCATTACTATCCTGATTTCTTTGCAGAGATGTCAGATGGTTCATACCAACTTATTGAGGTAAAAGGTGACGACAAGATTGATGATGAGGTAGTAAAGGCAAAAGCAGAGGCTGCTACTCTGATAGCAACACATAGCGGAGTCACATATAAGATGTACGCTGGAAGTGCAATAATGAAGACTAGGATTTTAGAAGTACCTACTGAAGATAGTTACCAAAGAACTCTTGTAGATATATGATTTAACTTGAGTATATTTACTGTTGGGCTAAGGTCACAATTAGGCCTTTGTAGTTTCCTTTTAGAGTTCAGCTTTGTGTGGGTTAGGTATGTTAGTACAAGTAAGGGTAAAAGAGTTTGAGAATGTGGCTGGAATGGCTGTGTTGCAAGTATTTTATTTGGTAGCATTAGGCCGATGTGTCTTTGGTAGGTCATTCGTCAATAAGCCTCAAGCCCAGTATTTACAGGCTTCGTAAGTAAAATCACTTCCTGCAATAAGCGAATGATGGATAGACTACACTGAGTAAGTATGACTGAAACCCGCTCGGAAACAGCTCTATTATGATACACGATAATACAGTCGGGAGCATAACATTTTGACCATATACAGCCACCTGCTACACAGCAGGTGGTTTTTATTTATGGGGCCTTTGCTCCTATATTTCCTACCCCACTAACTCCGACAGGCTTGTGGTTCGTGGCGTGTAATCCAGCAGTAACCTTTGAAATTGATGAGTTTTTTACGCAAGTCTTCTAAAATACAACAAGCCTATCTAATTATAGTATATAAAATGACAATAGGTGTAACTACGCACTTATAAGTGGTAAGTATAGACAGCTCAGGGATTGGCGTATTTTATCGGACTAATTTTAGGAGGTTATATCATTGAGTATAAAGTTCACTAAAAATAGTAATAAAAGTATAAACAATGTACTTAAAGACAAGATAGTATCTACTGCAAAGAATTATTGTGAGAATGGTCTTCTGAATATCGGATACACTCTACACTCCAGTGACAGACGATATAGCTGTTATACACCTGACAATGAACTTCCTGCATTGGTGATATGCTCCGTGAATAATGATATTGTAGATACATACGACATATATCAAGATGCTGAACATACTAAATAGGCTGGTCTTTATTCGCACCATATTTTAAACTCTCTAAAACGACCCGCAGCGCGCTCAATTTATAAGGGCATGCAAATACTCTAGGACTACCTTAAAAATTAAATGCAGGCTATTCTGGGAGGTTTAGATTATATAATACAGATTATAGATACTCAGGGAATTTTATTTACGAACTACTCCTTTTTAATATTTCACTCCTTGAACACCATCACACCTAGAGGATGTTCTTATTTTTGCCTTTAAATCAATAGTAGGCCGTTCTGTTATAAATGTTATAACATACATAACATAACATTTATAACAGGAGGAGTGGTATTTATGGACGGTTTACTTAAAGTGAAAGAGGTCGCTGACATTCTGAAAGTGAGTCAGATGACCGTAATTAGGAGATGTCGAGATGGAAGTTTGCCATTTATACAGGTGGGTAATCTAAGGAGGATTAGGGAGATAGACCTTGAATACTACCTACTATCACAGAGCAGAAGCACACACAAAACGCAAGTTCCTGAACCAGTTTATGAAGGTCCGCCAGCTGATGAGTGCGGGTTTGAGGACGACGAAGAAGCCCGACAGAATGAACTTACAGAGCAGTGTGAGAAGTTAGGTGAAATGATTGAAGCTGAGAAAGCTAAGAAAGCGAGTGAAGTAAAAGCTCCAACACCACCAGTAAGAATAACCGATGAGCCGGGAACAGGACTGTACCCAAGCGGGTTTTCATCTCTTTCAGCTCTTTTAGATGTATATGCTGATGAGGACGCAGAATAGGCTGTCACACTATAAGCAGACAGGGTTATATTCGTAAAATCATAAGGCCGATGTACAAGTTTTTCAAACTCTCAACAAGCTGAAGCACCTTTATTTGCGAGGGTTAGCTAGTTTTTATTGGTAATAGTAATTGACATTTAAAGTATAGATGCGCTAATGTTTTAGCCATAAACAAAAGGAGGCGTTATGATTATGGACGATAGCTTAAAAGGCTTAAATAGCGTTGATTGTGATTGTATACCATTATTAAGACCCGAAACATCTGAGGAAGAAATAGCACGTAAAATACGTTATTATACTAAATTAGCAACTAAGCACGGAGCTGGTAAGGTTTGCGTGGGTGCACTTGTTGAATCGTGGGAAGATTACACCAACAGCCGATTATATGCAGTTATTGAGTGCCCAGTACAGGATGACGAGTTTACAGGTGTTAAGCGAGTGGAGTGTTTTATTAGCCTAAAAAGTCCAGCCGAAGTTGCTCAGATGGCAAGTGGCTATTTTCCGGGCAGAACGCTTGTAGTTGACCTAGAAACAAAGCAAATCATCGCAGCAAGACCGTCTTTCTTCTAACAATTTGGAGGCCCAAGTACATTTATGTGAGCTACTAACACTTATGGATTAGGTGTTAGTAGCTCATTTTACATTGTTCTATTTGGGCCGATATACCTTAAATATTTATACTTACTATAAATATTTCATTTAATTAGAATAGCTTGGAGGCCTTGCATATAGTAGTATAGAAATTCAACTTTGTGCAGGGTCTAACAGGTATGTTATGAAGATGGTGGAGCTGAGCCGTTCCCTCCGTTGGAACAGGTGGTTCAGCTCCACTTTTATGTTGTATATGAGGCCTTTCGTCTGATATGCTAGTGGCGGTTTTTCCTTGTGGCAGTAAGGTTTTATCGGTAATTATGTTTAGTCATACATCAGCAACATTGCAGTTCTAATTCCTTCTTCATTTCTTGAGTTTAGGTACTCCTCAAGCGATTTAATGGATTGTATGATTAGTTGATGTCTAAGCTTAACATCTATTTCATTACACTTAACTTCGACTGTATAAACAAGCGAAGAAGGTGCACTTGAATTGACTTCCCAGCACCATCCATCTGGTAGCTCCGAAAGAAAACAGTCAGAATAGGATAGCTTAAAGTGTATTTCGATGCGGGTTCTGCGAAAGTCTGAATTACTATTATTAAAGTCTATATCGGGTATTATATTTGTACTTAATACCTTAAATCCTAAATACTGTAATCTATCTACTATACGCCTTGTATCTCTCATAATATAAATAAACACAGGTGTATCACATTTATGCTTATATGTATAGTATCTGTTGCAATTTGTACAATAGCGATGATATTTGTATATAATTTATATCTCCTTTTATTTGAATTATCGTGTATATCCAAAGAGCTGTCTCACCCTTTTATTTGTGGTGCTGACGGCTTCTTTATTTATGTCGCTCCCGTAAAATCTTCTTCCAAGTGTTGCTGCACAATAGGCCGTTGAACCTCCTCCGACTGTGAAGTCCGCCACAGTATCTCCGGGGTTACTATATCGTGTAATAAGCTCAGAAATCAGTTCCTCAGGTGCTCCCCACTCGTGAAACTCTTTACTTGCGTGGTTACCTAGTGTAGGCCGGTCTATGTAATCCGAATAGGTTTCTCCATCGTACTTGCCTTTAACATACCACAGCACTATTCGCACCTTACTCTGCACCTTTAGCCAGCTTGTAGAGGCTGGAGCACCTTGTGGGAGTGGGCATACAAGTAGCCAATGGTAACGAATTGTTTTATTAGCAGAGAGGGCCGTTATAACCTCGTCTAGGTGACTGCTACCCGTAAGCACAAGCAAACTGCCTCCTTTTCGGAGCTTAGCAGCCGCAGCATCTGCAATCCCTACACAGACCTCAGCTGAGGTGCTATCCCAAGGCGGGTCACATAGCACTAAATCCACGCCGTTATTAGGCACATAATCAAGCTCAGAGAGTTTTGTAACATCAGCCACCCTAATGGTCACATCGTCCTCTGTGATGGTCACAGAGGCGTTTTTACGCCTTATAATAGCCTCCTTAGCAAGCTTAGCCTGTGCAACGCAAGGTGATTTTATTTGCGGGTGTTCCATCATGTAATTCAAAACTTCAATACGCTTAATAGCTCTAAGGTTACGAGGATTTAAAGTTTCAAGTAGGCCTTTGTTTTCTATCAAATATGGATGATTTTTCCATTTTTCGGCATCTTTACCATCGGTGTACAAGTGGCTAAATCGTCCACTCTCGACCATTTCTGCTCTAACTGAGGCTACTGTGCTGTGACTGCACCCTAAAGCACGGGCAACGCTACGATTACTGGCTTGCCAATGTGTTTTTAAGTGTAGTTTTATTTGCTCATGTTTACTGCTTTGTGTTAAGTGCTTTTTCATAGATGTTCGTACTCCTTGGTATTGTTAGGTTTAATTATAACCCGTATAGGCCGATGGTTTCAATGGACGGCGAGATTTATAGAGTAAATTTAGGCCGAAATGAGGTTAAAAAGTCGATAAAATAGGCACTTTTGCAAAATCAGACCTCTCATAAATAGATAGTAAATCGCAACAGTAGCGATTAAATAAAAATATATGGAGGAAAAAATTATGAACAAGATGGTAAAGAGATGCACAGCAGAAGGGGTTATTTGTAAGGGGTTGCGTGGTGCAACATTGGAGTTACATTTGGCTCTGGTTAAAATGAGAGAGCAACACGAGAAGGCAAAGAAGTTTGCGTACGGCTATATGGCTTGGATTGCATACGCAGACGTAGAAGCATGGGAACTTAGGGAGAAGCTGGAGAAACTCCGTAATATGCTTGCTATTACCTGCTATAAGTGCAAGGGTTACAATGATTTTATACATGACCTTATGATTGAGGCTGAAATGTTTGTAGCTAGGCAAGCATTTGCAGATGCAGAGGCGAGGTACGAAGAATATGTGAGCCCAGAAAAGTATGCTGAGATGTTTTATGAGTAAAATAAATCACTACCTATTATATAGGCCGATAATAGATAGTAATTTTAAATATTATTATATTAAATTATTTGGAGGTAAAAATTATGAAAATGTATACATGGTTAAGAGCTTTAGAGCTTAAAGGTGGTATTGAGTGTGTTGATGGTGCTGATTGCAACCATTGCCCTTACGAGCAAGCATTAATGTACGCAGGTAGTGGCTGCGATGTTTACTACAAACTACAAAAAAGCGGTGTAGAGCTTGATAAAAGTGCTTATAAGCACCTAGACAAGCTAGAAGAAGAATACAGTATGCTATCGGCACGCTGTGACAAGCTAAGAAGTAGAAGAAATAAAAGTAAATAAGTGTAAGACCAAGGTGATTAAGTTTACCTTGGTCTTTTATTTGCTCTTAGGCCGATGATATAGCAGTAAAAATTATTGTGTTTTATTTGCCGCATTTCTAGGCCTTGCTAAATATAGCCCATAAATTGAATTTATGGGGGAATTAGTGATGAAATCAAGAACAATACAAGGAACACAATCATACACTACTGTAGGGGGTGTATGTATGGTTGATAGCAATAACATTGAGAGGAAAGAAAACAATGTAGTACAAGAGTTTAAGCTAGGAAACACAAGCATTGAGATATGTGATGACTTTTGCTACAATCGTACATCTGATGAAGTAGATGCAATACTTGCACGCATAGCTGGCAGAGCACAGCATCAGCTAACAGCACAGGATTAAACATAGATAACTGAAATGCCTGTATCCATTGATTTTAAAGGATACAGGCATTATATTTGCTTATTACTGATAACCTAGTGGGGCTAACGAACTTGCACACCTTGAAATGGTTGGAGCCATGGTTCATCAATTAATGAGAAATGCAACTTTAGAAGAAATAGAAAAATCGGGAGCTGCTCCTTACTATGTAGATCATGGCAGAGGCATTTTCCCAGCAGGAGCAAGCGGTGCTGCCTGGACAGCAGCCTATATACAGTCTAAAGGTGATCCTATTGTTGATTTAACAGAAGATTTAGCTGCTGAACAAAAGGCTAGAGCAACCTATGAATACTTAATTAACCTAGCTGATGATCCTGATGTAATAGAGCCTCTAAAGTTTTTACGCGAAAGAGAAATTGTTCATTTTCAAAGATTTGGTGAAGCTTTAAGAACGGTGCAAGATCGTCTTGATGAACCTCATCTATTTGTAATGCCGAAGCCTGATTTTATGAAATAAATTTTTTTTAAAGAGCTGTTGAGTTTCTCGATGGTTCTTTTATTTTTTAGCTTTTTCACATTACCATTTAATAACTTTATCTAAAATTGCATAAAGATAATGAAAACTTAACAAATTTATGTTATAATTTCACTTTGTGTATACAAAAGAATACAAGGAGTATGCATTAATAGTACTTTTCTATAGGTAAAAGTCCTAAATGGATTTTTACGGTAACGGAGTACAGGTTACCCAGTATCAAGAATACAGGAGGCTAAACAAAAAATTGTTTAATGCAATATAAAAATACAGGAGGGAAATAGATTGATAACAGTAACTAAAGTCGGATTAAGATATGGCGATAAAAAACTATTTGAAGATGTAAATATAAAATTCACTCCAGGAAATTGCTATGGTGTGATTGGAGCAAATGGAGCTGGTAAAAGTACATTTCTAAAAATTTTATCTGGTGAAATAGAACCTAATTCAGGTGAGATAAGTATAGATAAAGGTGTTAGAATGTCTGTTTTAAAGCAGGATCATTTTGAGTATGATCAATACGAAGTGCTTCAAACTGTAATCATGGGAAATGCAAGACTTTATGAGATAATGGAGGAAAAAGAAGCATTATATTCTAAGGCTGATTTCTCAGATGAAGATGGAATTAAGGCTTCTGAGCTTGAAGGAGAATTTGCAGAGCTTAACGGCTGGGAAGCTGAAGCTGAAGCTGCAACCCTACTTCAAGGTCTAGGTATAAGTATGGATCTTCACAATAAGAAAATGTCTGATTTAGGCGGCTCTGAAAAGATTAAGGTCCTACTGGCACAGGCTCTCTTTGGTAATCCAGGAGTCTTAATTCTAGATGAGCCTACTAATCACCTTGATATAAAATCTATTAATTGGCTTGAAGAATTTCTAATAAACTTTGAGGGTACGGTAATTGTGGTATCCCATGATAGACACTTTTTAAATAAGGTTTGTACTCACATGGCAGATGTGGACTTTGGTAAAATTAAGCTGTATGTTGGAAACTACGACTTTTGGTATGAGTCCAGCCAATTAGCTCTTCAACTGGCTAAGGATCAAAATAAGAAGAAAGAGGAAAAGATTAAGGATCTCCAAGAATTTATTGCACGTTTTAGTGCAAATGCATCTAAGTCTAAACAGGCAACTTCACGTAAGAAGCTCCTTGATAAAATTTCTATTGACGATATTGAGCCTTCCAGCAGAAGATATCCCTTTGTAGGATTTAAACCTGAAAGAGAAGTAGGAAATGATATTCTTACTGTAGATGGTTTATGTAAAACTATAGATGGAGAAAAGCTATTAAACAACGTAAGCTTTACCATTGCTAAAGGAGATAAAATAGCCTTTGCTTCTGAAAACGAAATTGCAACAACTACACTATTTAAAATACTAGCTGGAGAAATGGAACCAGACAGTGGTAGTTATAAATGGGGAATTACAATAACAAAAGCTTATTTTCCTAAAGATAATAATGAATTCTTTAATGAAGTAGCTTTAAATCTTGTTGACTGGATGAGGCAGTTCTCAGAAGAAAAATCTGAAAGCTATTTAAGAGGTTTTCTAGGAAGAATGCTTTTCTCTGGAGATGAGGCCTTAAAGGAAGCCAAAGTACTATCTGGAGGAGAAAGAGTTAGATGCATGCTTTCTAGAATGATGCTTTCAAGTGCTAATGCACTAATTTTAGATCAACCAACAAATCACCTTGACTTAGAATCAATAACTGCAGTAAATAATGGGCTTATAGATTATAAAAGTGTTATTTTATTTGCCTCTCATGACCACCAATTTGTACAAACTATAGCAAATAGAATTATAGAAATTACAAGCGAAGGTACTATCGATAAAAAAATGAATTATGATGAATACTTAGAATTTAAATCTCAGCAATAATAATAAGTGCCTCTCTATAGATAAATTATATCCTGTCTACAGAGAGGCACCTCTTTTATTTGCTATTTTATTTTCTTCTTTACATAAAAGTAAACAGGTAAACCTATTAAAGTAATAACTATACCATAAAGCGAGGAACTAGTATCAGTAATTAAAGTACTTATTAATATATAAATACCTCCTACTATTCCTACTAATGGAACTACAGGGTATAGAGGAACTTTATAAGGTCTGTCAATGTCTTTATGCTTACTTCTTAGAATAAAGATTCCTGCAACTGTCATTACAAAGAATATCCACATAACAAATACTGCAAGATTAGTCAGTGTATCAAAGGATCCGCTTAAAACATAAAAACAAGCTAAAATTATTTCAAAAATAAATGAATTTAATGGAGTTTGAAATTTATCATTTACTTTTCCAAAGAACTTATGAAAAGGAAATAGCTTGTCTTGTGCCATAGCAAATGGTATTCTAACTCCTGTCATTAAGTAACCATTTAAAGCACCGAAGATAGAAACCATAATACCTGCTGCAACTAATGCGGCTCCACCTTTACCAAATAAAATTATTGCTGCATCTGAAGCAGGTTTCGTAGAAGCAATAACCGCACTAATTGGCATAACTTTTACTATTGCAATATTTATTAAAATATAAACGATTATAGTCACAAATAGACCTAAAATTATAGATTTTGGCAAATCCTTTTTAGGATTTTTAAGTTCACCTGCTATGTTACCTACCCCAGCCCAACCATCATATGCCCATAGTGTTCCAAGAATTGCTGCTCCAAATCCAGCTGCCCCTACTGATGCAGCAGCATGTGAAGCGGTTGGCAAGCTGCTTGCTGTTCCTTTTAATAATCCGAAAACTATTATTACAAAAATCGGAATTAGTTTTCCTAAAGTGGAAAATAACTGAACTTTACTACCCAATTTTGTAGAAATTACATTTATTATCATAATGAAAAACAACATGAATATTGCTAAAATCTTTTGCTGTAGATTAGTCATTGAAGGAATAAAATAGGTTGCCTGCGTTACAAATACTATTGACAATGCAGCTGCAACTCCTGGCACGTATATTAATGTCTGCATCCATCCAAATAAGAAAGCACTCTTTTCTCCGTATAATTCTTTTAAGTAAGCAAACATTCCACCAGTCTCTGGTATTGCAGTTGCTATTTCTGCTACAGTTAATGCAGAAGCCATAGTAATTATTCCACCTAAAACCCAAGCTAAAATTCCTAATGTTGGTGTCCCAGCACTTTTATACACTGAGGATGCCTTAAAAAATATACCCGATCCTATTACTACTCCAATTACTACTGTAATGGCTTCTAATAGTCCAATTTCTTTCTTTAATTGTTTAGGGACTTTTGATCCATTACTTACTGATTTTTCTGATTGCATGTTTAACCCATCCTTTTTTTAATTTGTGCCCCAATGTTTTATAAAAGTTATATATAGGATATGATTTTACATGTAAACGTAGTTCAAGTCAATGTATACATTATACTAGATAGGCATTATCTGTAACTATCTATTTTGAGAATTAGATAAAAATAATATGATGTGAGAAAAGTGTGGGAATAAATAAAAACACCAACATTTAATTCATTAAAAACGTTGGTGTTTTTGACTTGGTGACTCCTAGGGGAATCGAACCCCTGATACCACCTTGAGAGGGTGGTGTCTTAACCGCTTGACCAAGGAGCCATAATTTTATTACCTTAAATATAATAACACTTTTTTAAAATTATGTCTAATAAAAAATGTTTATACATTTTTCAGTACTAATTTTAATTTTCTATACAGATTTCAAGTCTATTACACGTAATGTTAAGTATTAACAAATTGTAAACTATGCAATAATTAATATTAACTGATATATTTTATTATTGACAATGAAATATTTCTATGTAATAATAATCTCAAGAAGATACTTAACATCCCCCCAAAGTTATCTCCCTAACCCTAAAATTAAATAAATTTGAAGGAAAGCTTCCCAGTGAATATTTATTTACTGGGAAGCTTTTTTATAGCCTTATTTATTATAAACTAATTAAGATTTAAGCTGTACTTTTTTGTATTTTAGGTTCCTTTTGCTCTTTATGTGATTTAAAGGTTCCATCCCACTTTGAGATTTTATCTTCGCTTTTCTTAATAATTTCATCTCCTCTTTCCTTTGTTATTTTACCTTCTGAAACAGCTTTTAGAACCATTTCCCTTTTTGTTTTAATAATAAAATCTCTCGCTTCTTTCTCTGAGTATCCCTTTTTCTTTGCAAGCTCAAAGAAATTTTTTCCATTCTTTTTTGCCTCTTTTAGATCATTTTCACTTATACCCATTTGTTTAGCTGCTTCAAATATACCAGAATGGACCTTGCCCATATGATGCTTATGCCCATCTTCTACATTTTTTTCTGATGTATTTGCCTTATTTCCAAAGGGTAATAAAGCTTCAGCATGTACAGCAGCATTTGAGCTTAAAGATAAAATAATAGATAGTGCTGCTATTTTTTTTAACTTCATAAAAATACCTCCTAAGGTTAGAATAATTTACCGTTTTATTATGTGCATATTTTTAAATTTAATTATTAAAATTTAATTAAATCATCATTTGCAAAATAAATATTTTGTGATAAATTACTAGCAAAAAACTTAAGAGGCTGAAGGGATTAATAGTTCCTTTAGCCTCTTAAGTTTAAATTAGTAGTTTCAATTATTCTTATATTAAACTATAATATATTAATTTGAATTATGCACCCATGAACATTTTCATATCATCATCAACATTTGATACTCCACCAATTCCAAAGTTCTCTACAAGTACCTTTGTTACATTTGATGATAAGAAGCCAGGTAGTGTTGGTCCTAAATGTATATTCTTTACTCCTAGGTATAATAGGGCAAGTAATACAATTACTGCTTTTTGCTCATACCAAGCAATGTTATATGAAATTGGCAGCTCGTTAACGTTATCTAGACCAAAAACTTCTTTTAATTTTAATGCTATTACTGCAAGAGAATAAGAATCGTTGCATTGTCCTGCATCTAATACTCTAGGAATTCCATTAATATCTCCTAGATTTAGCTTATTATATCTATATTTAGCACAACCAGCTGTTAGTATTACTGTATCCTTTGGAAGTTTCTCAGCAAACTCAGTATAGTAGTCTCTACTCTTCATTCTTCCATCACAGCCAGCCATTACAAAGAATCTCTTAATAGCACCAGTTTTAACTGCCTCTACAACTTGGTCAGCAAGTGCAAGAACTTGAGCATGTGCAAACCCACCAACAATTTCTCCCTTTTCTATTTCTGTTGGAGCTTTTAGTGTTTTTGCAAGTGCAATTAGCTCTGAGAAATCTTTTGTACCATCTGCTTTTTTATCTATGTGCTTAACGCCAGTTATCCCTGTAGCACCAGTTGTAAACATTCTATCTTTATAAGAAGCCTTTGGAGGAACTATGCAGTTAGTAGTCATAAGTATTACTCCATTAAAGCTTTCAAATTCTTTATCCTGTAACCACCATGCATTTCCATAGTTACCTACAAAATGTGAGTATTTCTTAAAAGCAGGATAGTAGTTAGCTGGAAGCATTTCAGAATGAGTATATACATCTACTCCTGTTCCTTCTGTTTGGGCTAACAATTGCTCCATATCTCTTAGATCATGTCCACTTATAAGTATTGCTGGATTGTTTCTAACTCCAATATTAACCTTTGTAATTTCAGGATTACCATAGGCAGTTGTGTTTGCTTTATCAAGTAAAGCCATGGCATCAACACCATATTTACCACACTCTAAAACTAGTGAAACATACTCATTAACACCTAATTTATCATCAGTTGCAGCTGCTAAGCCCTTTTGCATGAATTCAAAAACTGTATCATCAGTATAGCCTAAGTTAAATGCATGTTCTACATATGCAGCCATTCCTTTTATTCCATAAGTTAATAACTCTCTTAAGGATCTTATATCTTCATCCTTTGTTTGAAGAATACTTACATCTCCAGATTCTGCCTTTGCATCTAACTCAGCTTCAGAGCTGCCCGTCCATGTTAATCCTTCATAATTACTCTCTATAATTCCACCTGCATTTGCTACAGCAGATTTGATTTCGTCTCTTAATTTAATGCCCGCCTTTATTTCTTCATAAAATCTAGCTTTATCCCAATTAGCATTAGTAATAGTCATAAATAAACCATTAAATACAAATTTATCAGTTTCTTTAGTGTTAACTACTAGCTCTCTTGCTTTTACGTTAGCTACTGAAATACCCTTTAAAACATAGATTAGTAAGTCTTGAAGATTTGCTAAATCTGAAGTCTTACCACAAACACCCCTTAGGGTACATCCTTTCCCACCAGCGGTTTCTTGACATTGATAACAAAACATACTCATAAATAAAACCTCCATATAATATCAATAATATATTTTTACTTATTTTTTTAACTAAGCATCTAGCTTGCTGTTTCTGATTACAGGTAATATATTATCAAAGTTTATTATTAAAAGCTGTAACATATATTACAGCTTTTAATATTTTACTAAATTTTAGAGTTCAAATTTACATTTATTACATAAACTAAATAATATAAATATTTATAAGGTGATTAAGTGGTAAATTCATACAATCAATTTAGACAAAATAATTATTCAAGAGAAAATGCCGTTAATTATGCACTAACCTATGCATTAAGTCCTAATCCAAATTATAGATATTTTCCCCTTATTAATGATACAAGCGGGGATTGTGCTAATTTTATCTCCCAATGTCTTAGAGCTGGCGGTGCACCTATGACTTACATGCCAAATCACTCTTGGTGGTACAATAAAAATGGAAGTACAAATACAAAAGACCATACTTGGTCAGTTTCATGGGCTGTAGCCCATTCTCTCTACTGGTATTTAAAAATCGGCAAGGCTAATAATTATGCCGGTCCTAAGGGATTAGAAGTACAAAGTCCCTCACAGCTTGAACTTGGAGATGTGATTTTTTTTGAAGATAATAAAGGAATGATCTTTCATTCTACAATTGTTACAGGTTTTTCTGAAGGAATGCCCCTAGTCTCTCATCATTCCTTTGAAGCATTAAACATACCCTACAGGACTTCCTGGCCCGTAAAACAATATCATTATTTGAAAATCAGCGTCTAAAAAAGAGCCTCTTTTAAGTGCATCCCAAATATTAAACTAAAATAGCCTTTGAGATGTATTAAAAGACGGCCCTTCTTTATTTGAATCCAAAAAATGTCTAAAAATATTTTCTTTAAATGATGCTTTATTAAACTTTTTCTACACCATTTGATCATGCCTTGGGAATTTCTTTACAAGTTCAATAGATCTCATAATAGCTTCTATTACATCAATTTCTAATTGCTTACTTATATCATCATATCTTCTGTATATTTCCCCAATCTCACTTACTATATATTTTGGAGTAAGTCTATTTAATGCTATAGCTTTTATGTCAAGTATGCATCTGTCACATTTGCATATTCCTTCCTCATTTACTAACATCCCTGGTAGTATTTCATCTACTAAAATCTCCATATAGTTTTTTAAATGATACATAAAATTCCCCCCACTTATCCTAAGTTTTAAATTAATTATAATATATTTATATAAGACATAAAAGTATTTTATTGTTAAGAAATACTAGGCTCTTTTATTAAGGAGTCTTTTACCTTTATTATAAAATTTAAGATATATATCATCCGGCAAAAATAACCCACCTGTTGCCCAGGCTATATGGGTGGAGGTATCTTTAACTTTTACTAGCAAAGGTCCTAAAAGTCCTGCTGCAGCAGATGGTTCAATTTTTATTCCCTCACTATCCTTAAGTAAGGCGAGAAGTCTATAAAGTTCATCATCTTCAATAGTATATTCTCCATCAATTATTTCTTTAACGATATTTGAAATAAGCTCTGAAGGTGACCCTACTGCAAGTCCATCAGCATCAGTAATATTGTCAATTCCAAAATCCCTTACGTGGAGCTTGCTGAAGTTTTCAGTAATTAAGCCTAATAACATACATGGCGAATGGGTAGGCTCCACAAAATAACAGTGAACATTGTCTCCATAAAATGCTTTTAGACCGTAAGTTATTCCTCCCGGAGCACCACCTACCCCACAGGGAAGATAAACATATAATTGGTGCTTATTATCTACAATTATGCTCTGCTCATCTAGCTGCTTCTTAAGTCTTAAGGCAGCTGTTGTATAGCCGTAAAATAAATCCTTTGAATTTTCGTCATCTATGAAGTAAGCATTAGGATCCTTGCTGCACTGTTTTCGTCCTTCCTCCACGGCCTTAGAATAATCCTCTTCATATTCTATAACTAAAGCACCTTTTTCTCTCAGCAGATTTTTCTTCCATTCCTTAGCATCCTTTGACATATGAATTATGGTGTTAAAACCTAAGGCTCTTGACATAATACCAATGCTTAAACCAAGATTACCTGTAGATCCTACAGCAATTGTATATTTAGAAAAAAAATCTTTAAAGCTTTTTTCTGCCATTATAGAATAATCGCTCTCTTTTGTTATCATTCTATTTGTTAGGCAAAGTGTTTCTGCATATTTTAAAACCTCGTATATTCCTCCTCTAGCTTTTACTGAGCCAGCAACCTTTAAATGGCTGTCACATTTTAAATATAATTTACCATTAATATTAGTAATATAATATTTCTCTGAACTCTCTTTCATATCTTCAATCTTTAAAAGCGGTGACTCAATTATTCCATCTTCAGTTTCAGGAAAAAATCTTCTTATTAAAGCAGCAAATCTAATTAGCCTTGCATCTGCCTCATATATCTCTTTTACGCTTACATCAATATTTTTAAGTGCTTCATCAGCCTTTATTAATTTACAATTTTCCCAAAGCACTGGTTTTAATTTAATTATTTCCTTTAAAACAGCTTTATCATTTTCCAACAATTTTAGCAGCACCTCATTTTTATTAAATGTTAATCATTATGTGAAATTGGTATTTTCCATTCTTTTAATAATTTAATTATGCCTTCCTTTGCGTAAATTTTATTATCCTCTGAAACGCTAAAAATGCTTACATCCTTCCTGGCAGCTATATAATTGATATAATCACAATTAACTTTTTTAAGTAGTGCAATAACCACTTTTTCACTGTTTAATGCCTTAATTACTTCTCTTGTAAACTTTTCCGCCTTTGATTCCAAGTAACCGATTTCATTAAAAATCAATACTTCTCCGTTATTTAAACTTTCTTGTAAAAACTCCACTCCCTTAGTATTAAAAATTTCAATATTGAACTTATCTGTACCAGCTGCATCATCCGTTTTGAAAAAAATATTCCCTTTTTCGTTACTGTATAAGGATACTAAATTGAATTCTCTAATTTTATTATTTTCTGCATCCCTTTTAATATGAATATCATAGCCACCTATAGGGCATTTAATTATCTTTTTTATTTCATCAAGAAGTTTTTCCCCAGAAGCTTGTCTTCCTTCCTCAATTATTAAAATATTTCTCATTTTATTTACTTCCCTCAAATTCATAATAATTTTTCTACAAAAAACATATTGCGGAATATTCTATATTTTCTTTATTTTAATAGTTACACAATGGCAGTACTCATATTGTACCATATTTTTACTATTTTTAAAAGTATTATATAAATAAGTGAAATTTAAATATTGTTAGCAAAAAAAGAAAGGAAAAAAATACTTGAGATTCTGTCTTTTCTTATGCATATATTAACTTTCATGCTGAAGTTTCTATATGTAAATATACGATTTAAAGAGTACTAAAAGCCCATCTGTTTCCAGATGGGCTCTTGGTTTTGCACATTCAAATTCACATTCATTTAATAAATAAACACCAATTTTAAGCTTAATAACAGCTTACATATATATATTATTATAAATTTCAAAAGGTGTCAAGAAATATTTTCAAAAATTTTGAAAACTAAATCTTCTGTAATTTCATCCTTCTTTATTAATTTCATTATCTTTTACACTAAATTATTAACAATTTTCAAACAGCAATTTATGTGATACCCTATTAAATATAAACTAATATACGTATATGTATTAGAGAGAGGTGATTTAATGGAATTAGTGCAGCTATCTCAGAATAACAGAGATGAATTTATAGCCCAGAGTAAAGCTTTCATATATAATACTACCTACAATATATGTAAGAGAAAGCTGTATTTTGAAAATGATGACGAACTCTCTATCTCTCTTATAGCCTTTAACAACGCCTGTAATACTTATGATGAAAATAAGGGGAACTTTTACAGTTATGCCAAGGTACTAATTAAAAATGCATTAATAGATTACTTTAGAAAAGCAAGCAAAGTTCCCTATGTTGTTTTTGACGAAGATGATGAGACTAAAGATTTTATAGATAATAAAAATTCTATGACTCAATATAATATAGATGCTGAGAATATGAGAAGATCAGAAGAAATAGCCTTATTCTCTAAGGAACTAGCTGAATATAAGCTTGATTTCAGTTCATTAATAAAATCTTCTCCATCACATAAAGATACGAGAGATTCTTTACTTAATATAGCTTTTAAATGCGTCAATGAGCAGAATATTTTAGGATATATTAAAAGTAAGAAGCTTCTGCCCGTTAAAGAAATAATAATTCTTACAGGCAGTAACAGAAAACTTATTGAGAAGTGGAGAAGATATATTTTAATACTTATTCTAATACTCTCAAGTAATGATTACCCTTACATAAAGTCCTATTTAAATATAAAGGTAGGTTATAGAAATGAGTAACAGTACAGGTATCGTAATGCAGCTTAATAAAAATCATGCTTGCGTTATGACAAGCTCAGGAGAATTTATAAAGCTTAAAATTAGTGAACCCCCTCCAAAAGTTGGGGAAGTTTATACTGGCCAGATAGCAAGGGATATCCCCTTCTATAAATATGCAATAACCGCAGCTACACTTACATTTATTTTTTTGTGCAGCAGCACAGCTTATGCCTATTATACTCCGGTAGCTTCAGTAGTGGTAGATATAAATCCATCAATTAAATTAGACCTGAATAGATGGAATAGAATAATTAAAACAACTCCCTTAAATGAGGATGGTAAAAAAGTACTTTTGGAACTTAATGTACAAAATAAATCCTTAAATGACGGACTTAATTCTATAGTTCTTCAAGCAAAAAAAGATAACTTTATTAATGGAGATAAAAGCAATACTGCCAATACAGTCAATATAGACATTAACAGCAGTAGGTCTATAAATGATTTTAATATTTCACAATTTGAAGAAAAAGCAAAGTCAGACAACTTAAAACTTAACATTACAAAAAGCAATAATAATAAGATAAAGAATAATTCCTCTAATTCAGATCAGAAGAAATCAAAATTTAAGGACACTGAAAATAATAACACAAATGGTAATGGTAATAATAAAATCCCTGATTCCAACAAACAAAATAACAATAATAATAATAATAATAATAATAATAATAAAAATAAAAATAAGAATAAAAATATAGATTCAAAAGAAGTTTCCAACTCTAATGCAAGTAACAAAAATAATCAAGATGACAATAAGTATAACGGAAATAATAATGACCAAAAATAAATAGATTAAAACATTAAAAAAAGCATAACGAAATAGTTGTGCTTTTTTCTCGCAATTAAGTTAATACCATCTACAGCAAAATCATTATAAAATGACTTTAAAATATGTCATAATATACAAAAATTTTTACTTTTTCGATTTATTATGTTGTATGATTATTCTTATATGGTATAATTATGTAATAAATCGGGGGTGGTTTCATGATAAAATGGAATGATAAGTTTAGTGTAAGTGTAGCTGAAATTGATAATCAGCACAAACAACTTTTTTATTTAGCTGATAAAATTTCTTCTATTTTAGCGGTAAATGACGGATATGATCATTATGATGAAATAATGAATACTTTTGTTGAGTTAAAAAACTATACACTTTATCACTTTGATTATGAAGAAAAGCTTATGAAAAAACTTGACTATACAGGCTTAGACAGTCATAAAGAAGAACATGAAAATTTTATTAATGAAATTTTAAAACTAGAAAAAATAGATCTAGAAAATGAGCAAAAACTTGTGATGACAAATATACTTTCTTTTATACTAGATTGGATCGTTAGTCATATCTTAAAGTCAGATATGGCATATAAATCCTATTTCAATGAAAATGGCATTGTATAACAGCGTCAACATAAAAGGAACATACTGGAATCAAGCCAGTGTGTTCCTTTTTAATTATTTAACTTCAGTATAGTCCACATCTATAATATTGGCCTTATTAAAGTCCTTAAAATCCTCTTTCTTACTTGATTCAAACCTGCCCTTTTTTACTTCAATATTAGGATCTCTACTTAGACTTCTATTTTTAAACTTCTTGTAAACATAGCTTATAATCCATGTTATACCACTAATGAGTAAAATATATGGCAGGAAATTAATAAAAATCAAAAAAATCAAGATAGCCAATGCTAGTATTATAAAGATAGATTTACCACTATTTATAAAAAACATTTAACTACACTCTCCTATAGATATTTGCTGTAACTATTTAGTATATAGAAATGATGCTTGCGATAAATATAATTTATGAAATTATTATAACATATTATACATTAGACAAGTATTAAATAATTCTAAACAAGATATTAAGTTTTCATGACTGCTTAAGAGAGTATATTATACCCTATATTAACTGTTCAACATTATTCAATATATTGCATTACTCATACTGGTTTAATCTACTTATTTTTATTAACTTTTCTACATATTTAAGTTTTAAATGCAAATAATAATATTGTTGGCAGGATCTTGCCTAAAGACAAATAAAGGAGGAAATATTAATGACTAATACTGCAACAACTAATACTCAAAATAAGCAAATTGAAAGCAACAACTTAAAGGTAATACAAGATCAAATCGGTTATGAAGCTCTACTTACTAAAAAATGTAATGAATATGCTGAAATGTGTACAGATCAATCCCTTAAGAGTTTATGTAATCAAGCAAGCCGAATTCATAAACAAAACTTTGACAGTTTAAAAACATATTTAGATTCACATCAATAATCAAGTTTCTAAAATAAACTTAGCAAGGTACATAAATTGTTAAGCTATAATAAGAATGTAATGGAGGTAGAATCATGAATAATAAACTTACAGAAAAAGATTTAATGCATGACTTACTAACAACTGAGAAGCAGGTTATCAGTGCTTATAGCACTGGTATAACAGAGTCTTCTTGTGAAAATCTTAGAAATACCTTGGTAAATAATTTTAAAAATGCCCAAGATACACAGTATAGGGTTTTTGATGCAATGAAACAAAAAGGATGGTATACAACTAAGGATGCTCCAGATGCGGATGTTCAGAAACTTAAAACTGATGTTACTACAATGGCTAATGAATTAACATAATTCTGTAGCAGGAGTTTTTATTTAACTCCTGCTTTTAATTTAAACTTTTCCCTACATATTATTCAGCATCCAAAAGGAAAAATTTATAACCCCTGCATAAAAGAGCCAAGAAATAAATGGTATCATAACTAAACCTGCTAATTTGTCTAGCTTGAAAAATTCAAAGGTTGTAAGCATTACAAAAATAATTACTAGCATAAGCTCTAGAAAAGCAAGTCCCACCAACCTAAATCTCAGGAATATAATTAGCCAAATGAAGTTTAAAAATAATTGAATAAAAAATAACCTTATAGCTCTTCCTATATATTTTTTCTGCTTTCTAAGCATCCATATTCTATAGGCTGCAAAAGCCATAACAAGATAAACAAAAGGTAATGTGACTGCATATACCCACGGATGCGGTGCAAATATAGGCTTTACTAAATTATTGTAGGTATTAATTTTGAATATTGCTAAATAGGCACTTAATACTAAAGCAGCTTCTGATATTAATATTAATATAATAAGACTTAATAAACTCCTTTTGTTTTTAACTTTAAAAAATCCCAAACTTTCTCCCACCTTTAATTTACTCTATTTTAATATAGGATGCTAAATTAAAAATTATGCTTAAGCTAAGGTTATATTGTAAAATTATCCTAAGAAACATATAATTGTAATATAATTTATTTTTAAAGGCAGGTGCTTAAAGTGAAATTTAATGATTATCAATACACTCGTCCAGATATAAAAAAAATTGAAGTGAACTTTAAAACACTTCTTAAGACATTTAATAATGCTGACAGCTTTCAAGAGCAAGACTCCATTATGGAGAAAATAACAAAACTTAGAAGTGACTTTGATTCAATGGCTCAAATCGCAAGTATAAGGCACACTATTGATACAACTGATAAATTTTATGATGCAGAGCAAGATTTTTTTGATGAAACCATGCCAATTTATCAAGGTCTAACAACAGATTTTTATAGAGCTCTTATTAATTCTAAATATAGAAAAGAGCTTGAAAACAAATGGGGAAAACAGCTGTTTACAATTGCTGAGTTGACACTAAAAACATTTTCTCCTGAAATAATAGAAGATTTACAAATTGAAAATAAGCTTTCCAGCGAATATACAAAGCTTATAGCCTCTGCAAAAATTATGTTTGAAGGCGAGGAGAGGAACCTTTCTCAATTAACTCCATTTATGCAGTCCACAGATAGGGATATGAGAAAAAAGGCTAATGAAGCTAAATACAGCTTCATGAAGGAAAATGAAGAAAAATTTGATAACATATATGATAAGCTTGTAAAGGTTAGACATAAAATAGCTAAGAAGCTTGGCTTTAAGAATTTTATTGAGCTTGGCTATGCCCGAATGCTTCGAGCAGATTATAATGCTGAAATGGTTTCTAACTTTAGAAAACAGGTTAAAGATTATATAGTTCCTGCAGCTACTAAGCTTAGAGAAAGACAAAAATTAAGACTTAACCTCGATTCTTTAAAATATTATGATGAAAAATTCTCCTTTAATAGTGGAAATGCTAAGCCTCATGGTAATCCTGAATTCATATTAAACTCAGGTAAGGAAATGTATAGTGAGCTTTCACCTGAAACAAAGGAATTCTTTGATTTCATGGTAGAAAATAATTTAATGGACCTCATAAGTAAAAGAGGTAAGGCTGGAGGCGGCTACTGCACCTATATAAGCAAATACAAGGCTCCCTTTATTTTTTCAAACTTTAATGGAACCTCTGGTGATGTGGATGTTTTAACTCATGAGGCTGGTCACGCCTTCCAAGTTTACAGCAGCAGAAATTATGAAACTCCAGAATATAACTTCCCTACCTATGAAGCCTGTGAAATTCATTCTATGAGTATGGAATTTTTCACCTATCCGTGGATGAATTTATTCTTTAAGGAAGAGGTAGATAAGTATAAATATTTTCATCTATCTGAAGCTCTGTTATTTATACCCTATGGTGTTACCGTAGACGAATTCCAGCATTTTATTTATGAAAACCCTGATGCTTCTCCTATGGAAAGAAAAGAAGCCTGGAGAAACATTGAAAAGAAATATTTACCTTATAGAGATTATGAAACAAATGAGTACCTAGAAAAAGGCGGATGGTGGCATCAGCAGGGACATATTTTCGAAGCACCCTTTTACTATATAGATTATACCTTAGCTCAAATTTGCGCTTTCCAATTTTTTAATAAAGCCACTGAAAATAGAGAAAAGGCTTGGTCTGATTATTTAAGGCTATGTAAAGCTGGTGGTAGTGCTTCATTTTTGGAGCTGGTTAAACTTGCTAATTTAGTTTCTCCTTTTGATAATGGGTGTGTTTCTTCAGTTATTGGTAATATAGAAGCGTTTCTAAATAATATTGATGATGCAAGGCTTTAAATTTCAAACAGCAGACAACTATTCGTCTGCTGTTTCTTCGTTTATACTATCATCATTATCCCTTAACAATCTTCCAATAGGCCCTTTATTATTTGCAATGTCTAATATAGTGGAGAATTCAATAGTAAATTCTGGAAATCCAAGTTCAAGCCCTGTATATTCACCCATTTGAAAGAATATTACAAGTGAATCCTCAGTTAAATAGTAGTCTTGATCTGATTTTATTCCATCAAATTCTTTCGTAAGACTTAAATTTTTCATTTTGATATGCTGTTTAATGAATTCATTGATTATCCCTATATATTTATATTTCTTAATTCTTCTAGAAAACAAATCATCTATATGATATACTCTAGAATCCTTAAGACTTACATTAATAGGTCTTCTAATAGTTGTACCCCTTGATTCACCTTTTATATGAATAAATATCTCCATAATAATACATAAGGTTCCTCTTTTATTAAGTTTAACTAAATATCCTCCAGTAAATTTTTTATTTTCATCACTTCCATAGCCATTTTCCTTTAGAATCCTATGAACTTCCTTCTTTATATATCTATTAATTCCGGCTTCAGCACTTTTATGCTTTAATTCACTTACTTTAGGATATGTGAGATTTAGACCAGGGCTATCTACTTTTACATCTGAAATCACCGCAGGTTTTCTTCTTTGTCCCAATACAGTCCAACTCCTTTCTTAATATGTTATAATATTTCTATATTTTCATCTACAATAAAATATTCCCTATATAAATTTATATTCCAGTCCTTATTATTTATATTATTCAAATGTGGAATAAGTTGTAACTTTTTATACTATAAATTTCCTGTAGATAAAATTTCTTTTTATCTATACACTTTTATGTGAACAATGTATTAATTGAGGTGACTACAATGCTAAATGCAGGTTATATCCTGGATGGAAAATATGAAATTATAGATATTCTAGGAAAAGGAGGTATGAGCATAGTATATCTTTGCAAAAATAATCGTTTAGGTAATCTATGGGCTATAAAGGAAGTTCTAAATGAATGGAAGGATAAAATAGACTTTTTAGCAGAGCCTAACCTTTTAAAAAACTTGAATCATCCTGGAATTCCAAGAATAATTGACATATTCTATGAAAATGATAATTTATACATGGTTGAAGACTATATAGACGGAAAGAATCTAATGGCTTTAGTTGAAGAAAAAGGTTTATTAACATCAGAAACTATTAAATCCATTGCACTGCAGCTATGTGATATTTTAGAGTATCTTCACAGCTTTACTCCTCCTATAATTTATAGAGATTTGAAGCCATCAAACATAATGCTTAAAAAGGATGGTAAGGTTATACTTGTTGACTTTGGAATTGCTAGAACTTACAAAGAGAATAAAGATAAGGATACATTACTGTTAGGTTCTAAGGGCTACATGGCCCCAGAACAGTTATATAACGTCCAGTCAAATATTCAAACCGATATTTTTTCCTTGGGAGCTACCCTTTATTACTTAGCTACAGGAAAGACCTTTGAGTCTTCTGAAGATGTTAAGGTTCTTTATAAGAAGGCTGAAATCAATGATGAAATGCTAATACAGCTTATAGATATGTCTACTGCTGCAATACCTGAAAATCGCTTTAAGTGCATGGCTGAGTTTAAGAAAATGCTTTTAAAGGAAGATTACATAAAAACTAAATATATTTCACATACCAATTTAAAAGACAAAACCCTTTTAGAAACTAAATTAATTAAGCCTAAGTATAGTAAGAAGTTCCCCATACTCTTTGCTGGAATTTTACTTTTAATTATAGCTTTAAGTACCTCCTATTTTTTATTAAATAGCCGGAATTCTAAAAACTCGTCACTAGATAATGCTGCTAATGCACTCAACATGGATAAATCTAATAATGGAACAAAAAATACTAAATCAGAAGAAAATAAAGATATTATAACCAGAGGAATTCTATACAAAAATAGTCCGACTACTCTGAATGATATTAAAAGTAATAATAATAATGATAATAACGAAGGCAATAATGGTAATGAAAAAGGTAAAGGTAAAAATAAGGATAAGTCTAAACCTAATATTGAGAACTTTCACCTACTTTTTACCTTATATCCCAAGGCTTCCATTGATAATTCTAAAGTAAATATTACTTTAAACAGCATAGAGTTACTAAACAGTACTTCTATATTGGATATTAGTATAAGCAATAAAACAAGTGAAGATATTAGCATGAATTTAAGTAATGCATCTTTACAAAATGGAAATAATATAGCCTTTTATCCATCAATAAATGATACAGGAAACATATTAGTTTCACAAAATATCAGCCAGAATATAAAACTTTATTTTAATGATTTCGATTTTGAAGGCAGCAGCTATTGCTTTAAAACCTCCATAAATTATGGCACTGATGAAGAGGTGAGTTTGTTTATAGATGTAAAATAAACAAAATCCACAGCAATGTATAATTATATTGCTGTGGATTAAATTTTCTTCGTTTTAAAATCAATTATTATATAAAACCGCCATCTACAGTGATAATTTGGCCAGTTATGTAATTGGCGTCATCACTTGCTAAAAATACTGCCAGTTTTCCAATATCCTCCGGACTTCCAAAGCGCTGCATAGGAATTTCACGTGTTAAGTCTTTTTTTTCTTCTGTTGTAAGCCAATTATTCATTTCAGTATTTATTACCCCTGGTGCAATGGCATTCACCCTGATTTTAGAAGGAGCCATTTCCTTTGCTAGTGCCTTAGTGAAGCTATTAACGGCACCTTTAGCTGCAGAATATATTGCTTCGCAGGAGGCACCAGAACTACCCCATATTGAAGAAATGTTAATTATATTTCCCCTTTCTTGTCTTACCATGTGCTGCAGTGCATAATGAGAGCAATTTATAACTCCTTTTAAATCCACATCAAAAAGCTTATTCCACTCACTTTCCTGCATATCCATAAATAAACCTACATGAGAAATTCCTGCGTTATTTACCAGTATATCAATACTCCCAAAACTCTTAATGGTAAAATCAATCATATAAGCTGCATCCTTATATATACTTACATCTCCTTTAACACTCTTTCCAAAGCCTCCAATTTCTTTTATTAGTTTTAAAGTTTCCTCAGCTTCTGCTTCGTTCTTGCTATAGCTTATAACTACAGCAGCACCAGCTTTAACTAGTTCTATAGCTATGCTCCTTCCAATACCTCTTGAGCCACCTGTTATGAGAGCTACCTTACTCTTAAGCATTTACATCAGCCTTCCTATAATATTTACATTTGGTACAATTTTATTAATTTCACCAATAGAATCTGCCTTCACAGCTGCTATTACGCATGTTGCAGGTCCGCTGGATTTTTGTATATTTACATTAAGATTTTTTTCAAAATTAAATTTAAGATTGTTATATAAAGCCATTTGCTCACATTCATAAGCAATTCCTTTTGAACCAACTGGGATAATTTCATATACATAATTTAAACTAAGCAGGGTTTTTAAGTGTAAATATGTAATAATTTCATCATCCTTAAGGTAATTAATTTCATCTCCTACTTTAGGAAGCCCTATGCTTATAACGTAACCCGCCGCAGCTGTATTTACCCTTATTAGATTATTAGGCACTACTCCCATTACTGTAACACCCACTGCAGTAGAAATAGTTTTAAAATTTTCCTCTGTACTTCCAGTAAGTACGGTATCATTAATACCAGCTTCAGCTAGTTCTTCACTAATACCCTTTATCATTTCTTTACCTGTAGGTTCCATCTCATTGCATACATTGTTAGTAATAACTATAACCTCAGCTCCTGTACTTAAAACTTCTAGTAGAGGTACTCTTGCTGCAAATTTTCCAACGAATAAAGGTGGAACCTTTAAAGCATCTCCTTCCTTCATGCCAATGCCTCCACTGCTGTCACAGGCAATTACCAAGGTTGTTTTATTATCTAAATCAACTAAACTTAAGTCTCGAACTCTTCTTAGTTTCATTTGTTATTCTCCAGTTAAGTAATTATAAAATTTAAGTCGGTTATATTAATAATATAACATTATATTATCTATTGCTTAATACATTTAAAGCTATATATGTAATAAGTACAAAGATTTCTACTAATTCATTGTTGGCACCTAGAAGATCTCCAGTAATACCATTAATTTTACTTTCGCTATACTTATTTATTAAAATAGTGACTATCAAAGAAATTAAAAAAATGATTGCAGAATTAGCAACACCAATAAGTATTATACTAATTGCAAAAGAAAGTAAAGCAGCAAAGATTACAATTGTTCTACTCATATTGCCAATAAATAAATTACCAGAGCCAGTACTTTTAGCAGGCTTTCCTATTAGAGAAATAAAAACTATAGAAAGCCTCCCAATTACAGGAGCTAAAATAATAATAAATCCTAACTTATTTTCAATTATATAAGTTAGTGAGGATACTTTTAATAATATATCCACAACTATAGCAATACAAGCATAGCTTCCTATCCTGCTGTCTTTCATTATTTCAATTATCCTGTCCTTGCCCTTAAAGGCATAAAAGCCATCGCAGGTATCACCTAGTCCATCTATGTGAAGAGCACCTGTAATCAGCACAGACATAATAAAAACTAATACTGCATTTATATTTGCTGGCAGAAAAATATTTAATATGTAATAGGCTGCCCATTCAATACCACCGACTATTAATCCAATTATAGGCAGATAAAAGGCTGCCTTCTTAAAATTATCTTGTTTACACTCTAAAATTATATTTATAGGAATTCTTGTTAAAAACTGAAGCATTAGCAAAAAATTATTAAAATACTTAACCAAAATCTCCAACCCCTTACTTAATATGGGTAATACTGTCTATGAAAATATTTCCATACTCATACTTTATTAAACTTATATCGCAATTCTTGGAGCTGAATTTCCAAAAGTTATCCAAGCTTTCTCCAAGTACAAAACATAAAATTGTTCTAATTATTCCTCCATGAGTTACTACTAAAACATTTTCACATTGCACCCTTAAAAGCTCCTCCATGAATTCCTTTACCCTATTATAAACCTCTAAATAGCTCTCTCCTCCTGGAGGAGAAAATTTCTTCCAGTCACTGCTCCAGTTTTCATATTCCTTAGGATAAAGTTCTTGAATTTCTTTATAGTCTTTCCCCTCAAACTCACCAAAATCCATTTCATTTATTCTTTTATCAGCAATAAAATTATTTAAGCCTTCACGGAAAGCTATGCTTGCAGTCTCTTTTGTTCTTAATCTTTCACTTGTATATACCTTATCAAAATTTACCTCTTCTAAAAATTCCCTAGCTTTAAGAGCTTGCGTTCTTCCCTTCTCATTTAAGCTAACGTCTAATTTCCCATAATAAAATCTATTTTTATTTTCCTCAGTTTCTCCATGTCTTAAAAGATAGATATTCATTTTTGCTCCTAAATTATTTATAAAATTGTTTTTTGCGTTGCTAACACTAGCTTCTAGATGATTTTATTATATATATTCATATCTGGTTTATTTGCTGTAAGTTTACCTATCATAGGAACTAATGTTGTATAATGCTCTGACTTCTTATGCTTATTTAAGGCATCCTTACTTTCCCATTCTTCTATTACAGCTAGCACCCTAGGATCACTTTCGTCTTGATATAACTCATATTTTATGCAGCCTTCCTCTTTTCTGGATGCCTCTACTAATTGCTCATATAAGGCTTTAACCTCTTCGATTTTACCTTCATTAACTAATTTTCTTGCTACTACCTTTATCATATTTTTTTGCTCCTTGTCTTTAATAATAAATTATCAATGAGGAATGGTAGATACTTTGCAGCCCATTCTTCCTCTAGTAATAAATAACTAACAGTAAAATATATCTGTAAAATTATTATTAATTTAAACTTATTATATCTTAATTGTGTTGTCAACAGTACACAGTTTTTATTTAAGTCTTAATCCAATAATAAATAATAACTTATATAGTAATAGATAATAATATAATTGTTAATAAATTATCCATATATAAAATTTGTAAACTTTTTTAATATATTTTATAATTAATATGAATACATAATTATTATTTATAGTAATGATGCATGCAATTTAATTAATAATTAATTTTGCTGTGTATAGAACAAGCATAATAAGCATCGTAACAATTAATAATTGTTACGTGTAGAATTAGCCTGGCAAGGAGGATTAATATGCTAGATTTTAAGCCTCTAACTCTTGAGGACAAAGAAATTTTTGATAAATATTTAAAGCCATATAACTTTTTAACCTGCGAATATTCCTTTACAAATTTATTTATTTGGAGAGATGGTTTAGATATTCAATATGCTACTTATAAGGATACACTAATTATTAAAAAGAAAGATTTCTATTGTGACTATCACTTTATGCAGCCAATTGGGTATACAAAAGAGAATTTAAGGGATATTGTTGATACATTAGAAAATGAAAAGACATGTTTAAATTTAAAATATTTATTTAGAGATGCTGAAGCTCCCTTTATAGAAGACCTTAAGGAAATATATGGTGATAAGTTTACAATTGAAGAGGACAGAGCTAACTTTGATTATATATATGAAAGCTCAAAGTTAATTTCTCTTTCCGGTAAAAAGCTGCATGGCAAAAAAAATCACTATAATAATTTTATTAAAAACAATAGCTTCCGCGCTGAAGAAATAAATGGAAACAACATCGAAGATTGTATTAATGCAGCCTGTAAGTGGTGTAAATTAAATGATTGTAAGGGTTATTTGAAATTTGAACTCAATGCTATTAAGGAATTTTTAATAAATAGAAATAAGCTTGATTTTATCGGTATGGCTGTTTATGTGGCTGATGAGCTTTCTGCTTTTACTATAGGCGAAAAAATAAATGAGAATATGGCCATTATTCATATAGAAAAGGCTGATGCTGAAATCAATGGATTATATACATATATAAATAAAACCTTTATTGAAAATTACTTTTCTGAGGTTCCCTTTATAAATAGAGAGCAAGACTTAGGCAAGGAAGGTTTAAGAAAGGCAAAGCTATCTTATCAACCTATTAAATTAGAACCTAAGTATATTGTAAATTAATATAATAATGATTAAATAAATTTATATCTAAAACAAAGGGTATGCATCTACATTTTGGCATACCCTTTGTTTTAGATTATAAAATATAATTTATGTTGTAAAAAGATCATCTGTATTTTATTACTTGTACTTCAGCATTAACCTGCCTAGATGTTATATAGGCTAAATAGTTCTCGGATATTGCAGGCATTATCTGCGGTTCTTTTCCCGTCATCAGATATTCTTTTCTTGCTTCAATGTCATATAGGAATATATCTGAATTAGGTTCCTTGCCGTTTACATAAACATCATTAGTAGAAGTTCCGTTTCTTTCATCTGTCCAAACCAGATACTTATCAAAGAGCTTAGGCTGTGACTGGTTAAATTTATCCTTGGTAACTCTAATTTTCTCTTTTTTATTTAAGTCATAGAGGTATATTTCTGCTGCAAAGCCATTTGTGTTTCTATCTTCCCAGGCGATATAATTCCCATATATTGTGGGATTACATTCCTGAAGGGCTCCTGTGGCTATAGCTTCTTCTTTACCTGTTTTTATATCATACATATAAATATCCGTATTATTTTCAGGTACATTCCCCCCCCATCTCAGTTCTTTCTTACCCTTAAAGTTTCTTCCGTCTTCCCACACAACTTTATTATCATTTATACTTGGATTAGTGTGTATTCCAGGTGTTGTCGATATTAATTTTTCTTCTCTAGAGGATATGGTGTATAAATATATATCCCATTCAGGATTCATATCTTTAACACTATCATTTCTATTATCCTGCCAAACTATATAATCACCCCATACCTTAGGCATAATCTGTCCTGAAGCATTTGTTGTTATTTGCCTTGTGCTTCCCGTACTTATGTCATATAAAAATATATTGGAATTAGCAGTTTCATCATAATAGGGATCTTTTCCAATTTCTGATTTGTTATTAAAAGCAGACCATACAACCTTTGTGCCGTCTATGTCATAACCTAACACATAATTATTCGGTATTTCAATTTCTTTTATAATTTTTTTAGTGTTTAAGTCTATTATTCTAAGACCTTTTTCCTGCACTACCAGATAGTTATCACTTAGTTCAGCTGAATATCCACTAGTAGTATAGTAAACATCCTTTGATAGCTCACCTTTACTACTGCTGGTTGTTGGACTTAATTGACTCTTGCCGCAGCCTCCAAGTATAAACATAAAGATAGCAGCTATAAAAATTGCATTTCCTTTCAATCTAATCCCCTCTTTTAAAACATTTTAACATTAAAGAAAATTTTTTTAACTCATAAGTACATTTTAATACGTACATAATATACAATAAGTTACTATATTTAACCATATATCTGAAGTATTTAAAAATAGTGCTAGAGTTTTGAATTTAAAGATTTATTTTATGTTTTATTAAAAATTTTTTAAATAAAAAATAGCCAATTGAGTTCTATCTCTAAGCTCCAATTTCTCCAGAACATTAGTAATATAGTTTCTTACAGTTCCCTCACCTAAAAACAACCTTTCTGCCATTTCCTTATTGGACAGTCCTTCAGCTATTAATGCCAGAATTTCAAACTCTCTTTCGGTTAAATTAAAATCAGAAGGTCTTTTTCTTTTTTCTTCTTTAATCATGCCTGTAATTACGTTAACTACATCCTTTTCAAAGACTGTATTGCCTTTATACACTGTTTTCAGGCATTCAATAATACTGTCGGAGGACTGATTTTTCAAAATATAGCCTTCAGCTCCATTCATTACAGCTTCTCGTATATATTCATCATCCTTAAAGGTAGTTAAAAGCACAACTTTAACATCCTGAAAGTTTTCTTTTATAAGTTTAGTACCAAGTACACCATCCATAATGGGCATTCTTATATCCATGAGTACAATGTGAGGTTTATCTGCCTTGCAAAGCTCAAAGGCCTCCATTCCATTTTTCGCTGTACCAATTACCTCTATGTCGTCTTCCAAGCTTAAAATAAGCTTTAAACTGTCTCTAATAAGGCCGTCATCATCCACTATTACTATTTTCAATTAATACTCATCCTCTCTTTTCCTAGTGGAATTACATAAACTATAACAAAACCATTTTCACCACTGAAGGAAACTGTTCCCCCTAAATTTTTTATTCTCTCTCTTATTCCAAGGAGCCCAAAGCCCTCCCTAAAGTTTTTGCAACCCTCTCCATTATCTTTAACATAAACTCTAACAAGGCTATCGTTTATATCAATTTTTACTTCTATGGCTGTTGCCTTAGAATACTTATACGCATTTGTAAGCGTCTCTTTTATGTCTGAACTTATAGTTTCAAGTACATTTGCAGGAAGATTGTTAAAGTTCCCTGAATATTTGAAATCCACAGGACAATAATTGAAGTTATTAATAATACTTTTTATATATTCAAGACCCAGAGTATTGCCTGGTTTTATATTATGTACTGTGTTTCTCATCACGTTTAAAGTTTCCGACAGCCTTTCAATTGAATTCACTAATAGCTTATCAGACTTTTCTTCATCCCTGTGTTTTAGCTTTTGTGCTGCCTGAAGCTGAATTAAAATACCTGCTAGGCTGTGCCCTACTGTATCATGAATTTCCCTGGCAATTCTGTTTCTTTCCCTTACCTCTGCAATATAAGCTGTCTCCTTAGCTGAATTCAAAAGTCTCTGCTTAGTATCTTCAAGTTCATATCTATATCTTCTTTCATTATCATAAGTTTCCTTAAAGGAACTCAATTTTACGTTAAACCTGAAGTTAAAAATTCCGAACATGAAGGCTGTAGCAATTAAGGCTAAGACCTCCATAACATTATTTAAACCTGAAAAGTACATTCCCAGCACAGCAGCAGGAATTACAAGTGGTTTCATATTTTTACTGCCTGCATCGTATGCAATGATGGCATAGATTAATGAAAAGTTATTGCTGTAGCTGCATCCAAAGACTGCAAGCAGTCCCTCTATTATTAACCCTATCCATGTAACTTTTGACTTATGCTTAAATATATTTAGAGAGGCTATTATGAGAAGAACAGCAACCTCAACTGTAGAAATATTGCCTTGAATTACATACTTTCCTATAATAACCATGAAAATTAACATTCTAATTAAATATCCCATATGCCGCACCCTTTTAACCAAATTAAAAAATAACCTGTATAACATAATTATACAGGCCCTCACATACATTTTCATTAAATATTTTCAATATATACCTTTTTCCAAGAAGATGCCATAAAAAATGCTATTGTAAATAATAATATTATTCCTATGTCCTGGGCGGCAGAAGCAATAGAAGGTGAAGTCAGAAGCTTATCTACGCCGTCTGTAAGCCAATATGACGGAGTAAACTTTCCTATAGTAATCATGGTATTTGGCATATACTCCTTTGGCCAAAAGAAACCTCCCAGCATTCCTACTAGAGTATTTATTAAAAGTCCTAAAACTGAAGCCTGCTTAATATTTTTAGATATACTAACTATTGCAAGGCTTAGAGCTACACAGCTAACGGCATATATTGTAAATATAAGGAACATATTTAATTCTGAGGCTCCAAGCTGTGCTTTAAATACCGCTGTCATAAATTTAAAGGCTATATATACCTGTATTAACACTACAAGCAGTATACTTAATATATTTTGAAGCATGTAGCTCCAATTTTTAAGAGGAGAAGCAAACATGCGAGTATAGGTGTTATTTTTCTTATCCTCAAGGATCATATTTGTTGAAAAAGTTGCAATTAGAAGCATCATATAACCTAGCATTCCTAATGCTGACCTTTCTTTCTTCCCATCTCCTAATGCACTTCCAAAAATAATATTCTCGCTTTTAAAAGCTCCCTTTTCATAGTCCTTAAGAGAAGAATAGAACTCATTTTTATCTCCCTTAGCATTTTTAGAAATATTCTTAGCTGCATTAATATAGTTTTCCACATATAGTTTTACAACAGAAGTGACATTTGCACCTTCCGCCCTCAAGGTTTCAATTTTAACATCCTCACCCTTTATTATGCTGTCTGTAAAGCCTTTGTCTATGATAATCCCATAATCAATAGTTTTATTGATTATGCCTGTTTTAATGTCAGCCTCTGGTATGACTCCTACATTACCTTTTTCCTTTAATCCTTTTATGAAAGCATTAGAAAACTCAGTATTATCCTTATCTACTACTGCTATATTTATCTTGCCAGGAGTGATTAAATTAAAGGCTAAAATAATAAATAATATTGGTGCAAGGAATATGATTAGTCTATTTACTTTTTTCTTGAATATCCTTTTTAAATTAGAAGCAAAAATTGTCACTTTACCTTTCTCCTTTCATACGAAACACTGGGCAGTTTAAGCTTACTCATTCTACTCGTAAACTGCCCGTTAAAGTCCATTTAGGACTTTGGCTTCGCCCACTGGGCAGTTTGAACTTACTCGTTCCCACTCGTAAACTGCCCGTTAAAGTCCATTTAGGACTTTAACCTCCTTTCAAGAGCGATGAAGCCCATGCACATCAGTGCTGAAAGTACCCAAAGCATTGATATATAACCAGAAGTATTAAAAAAATGTACATTAACTTTATAGTTATTGGAGTATATTACATTTAGTAGTGCAGTCATAGGATAAAAGTTTGGTGAAAGATGCATCATTGCAGACTCCTGAACATCAGTTGTAACAATTAAAGCGTATCCACCGGCTACAAAGGTGAAAATATTATTTACTAAATTTAAAATACCAGCTGCTCTGTTTCCGCTTCCAACGGCCATAGTTATAAACATTCCAAATATAGTGGCAAATAAAGCTGCACTTATTAAGATTAAAGCTATCATTCCGTAGTTGCTTCCCCAGTATACGTGATATACAAGCTTACTGAAGGCTATGATTATTGTGCCTTTAATGAATATGTCAACTACACAACCTATAATTTTTCCTATTAATCTCTCAAAAGGCTTTACAGGAGCTGCCTTGATTCTTACTCCTACATCTTCAAAGTAGTCCTCTGAAACCATATCAGCAGCAAATGCAGCTGAGCTCATTATAGCTAAAACAAGCATTGCAACTCCATAGTAATCTATAGCTCTTGGAGCCTTTCCTTCTATTGAAATAATAATTTCATTAACTGTACTGTAACGAGTATAACTTAATTCCTTTGGACTAAGCTTTGCTGCTGCCAACATTGCATTTCCAGCTGAATTGTATGCGTCCACAATATTTTGGACAATTTCATTTTTAAAATCCGTATACTTTGTATTATAAATTTTAATTGATGCATTTTCTCCTAACATTAACTTGTCTGAATAACCCTTTGGTACCACTATTAAAGAGACAGCCTTCCTATTCTCAATTAACTTTTGGCCTTCCTCAACTGTTGCTACTTCTCTTATGTTTAATATACTTTTTATATCATCATAATTAAGAAACCTGCTAAACTCCTTGCCCAGACTTCCGCTGTCCTGATTAAGATAGCAAACATCAAATTTATCTAGCTTTTGTCCCTCAAAGGCACTGTTAAGCGCTGTTCCAAGGACCATAATCATCAGGATCGGCATCAAAATTGATCTAAACATCGATCTTTTGTCTCTGAAGTTCCGTTTAATAGTGCTTAAGGCTATATACAAAATATTCATTATCTTCCCCCTAATCCCTTAGCTTTCTTCCTGTTAGAGCAAGGAATACTCCTTCAAGACTTGGCTTCTCAACATCTATTCCTAATATTTCACTGTTTGAACTATTTATTGAATCTATGATTCTGCTTAGATTTCTACAATGTTTTTTTGATATTACTGTAAGATTTCTATCTTCAACTATGCAATCTTCAACGCCTGATATCTTCTTAATTTGATCAACCATGGTATAGTTAATATTTGATAGTGTAAATGTTAACTTCTCCTCCAAAGCTACCAAGGATTTTAAATCTTCCTTTGATCCCTTTGCTATTACTTTCCCATGATCCATTATTGTAATATCAGTACAGAGTTCTTCTATTTCCTCCATGTAGTGCGAGGTATAAATCACAGTAGAACCGTCTTTATTAAGCTTTCTTACTGAGTTCAGTATGTGATCTCTAGACTGTGGATCTATTCCTACAGTAGGTTCATCCATTATTATAAGCTTAGGCTTATGAACAATAGCACAGGCTATATTTAATCTTCTCTGCATGCCACCAGAGTATTTTCCAGGGTAATCTTTCTTTCTATCAGGAAGGCCTGTAAATTCCAGAGCCTCATCTATTCTTTCTTTTAGAAGGCTTCCTCTTAAACCGTAAAGCCTTCCGAAAAACTCCACATTCTCATAGGCAGTGAGATCATTGAAAACAGCAATATTCTGAGGTACTATTCCCACATTTCTCTTGATTTCCTCCTCATCCTTGTCCATGCTTTTACCAAAGATTTTCACTTCCCCGCTGTCTTTTTTACTAAGTCCAAGAATTGTATTTATAGTTGTGGTCTTTCCTGCTCCGTTTGGCCCAAGAAGACCAAATATTTCCCCTTCCTTTATTGATAAATTTAAATTATCCACTGC
This sequence comes from Candidatus Clostridium stratigraminis, assembly GCF_045310675.1. Lineage (NCBI taxonomy): Bacteria > Bacillati > Bacillota > Clostridia > Eubacteriales > Clostridiaceae > Clostridium > Candidatus Clostridium stratigraminis. The sequence continues at coordinate 640,858 of NZ_JBJHZZ010000001.1, read as the reverse complement.
TATAAAGTCCTTATATCTTTTAATAAGATTTTTTATTTCAACTATCATTACTTTTTACCTCCAAATCTTTTTCTGTATTTATAATACTTAAATTTGGTATATAAAAATAGTGATATAAATTACTTTTTAACATGACATTTGTCATTATGTGAAAATATCCACGCTAAAACCTAATATCTGGTTCTAATGTGGATATTTCTTTTCAAAACATATTTACATTTTCAATAGAGTTTTAAGAGGTTACAGTAGTTTTCCAATTAAAAACATAGTCTTCATACCCTTTGAACTAAACTTTTCTTCGTATTCTGTTACTATATTTTCAGTAAAATCACTGTTATGAAGGTCATAGGTTAAATATTTAATGTCAAAGCCGCATTCCTTAAAGTATTCTATAGATTCTTCAAAAAGCTCTGTATCATCTGTTTTAAACCATATTTCGGAGTTCGGCTTTAGAAATTTCTTATATTCCGTAAGAAATCTTGTATGGGTTAATCTTCGCTTCTTATGCCTATCCTTAGGCCATGGGTTGCAAAAATTAATATATATTTTTGAAATCTCGTCCTTTGAAAATACTCCTTCTATTAGCTGAATATTTAGAGGAATAATTCTTACATTAGTGACCTCAGCATCTAATACTTTTTTTAATGTATTTATTAGTACCTCATCCTTTAAATCTATAGCTACATAATTGATACCTGGATTATGTTTTGCCTTTTGGCTTATAAAGCTTCCCATTCCACAACCTAATTCTAAATGTATTTCATTATTGTTTCCAAAAACATGCTTCCAAGAGCCGCAGTATTCCATTGGCTTTGTTATAAAATACTCGCTGCTTTCAAGTTCAGGCCTTGCCCACCATTTTTTCCTTAGTCTCATAGATCCTCCAATTTATTTAGGTTATTTCAACATTTTAAGTTTTTTCATATTTATTATATATAATATTTAGCATTAAAGCTATTTATTTTAAAAAAATAAGGAAGGATTCTATCCTTCCTTTAAGCTTACTCTAAATAAAAGTTTTTATTTCTTTATTAATTCTTAATTTGTAAATTCCAATTAAGAGAAAGGTACAGGCAAAGGCTAGTAAAATCACTATATTAATCAATACATCACTGAAACTATTTCCAGCTTGAAGCTTAGTTATTGCTGAAAGAGCCCATTTTTGAGGCATAAAGCTGGAAACCTTTTGAACTGCTGTGGGCATCAAATTAGTATCCCAGAAACATCCTCCTAGCATGCAGGTTGGTGTGATTATTAGTGTGGACAGTCCACCTGCTTGAGAAGTATCTTCAGTAAAGGCGACAATTAAAATTCCAAGACCAATAGCTACCAGTCCAAAACATAGTAAAATTAAAATAAGCTCTAAAGAAGGTACATAGGTCTCCACCCTAAATATTTTAATTGTAAATAATACAACCACTGAAGCCTGTATTGCCATAATCAATAAATTAGCAAGCATATTCCCAATTAAATAGTTTTTAGAATTAACTGGAGAGGAAAGTATTCTATAATAGGTTCTATTTCTTTTTTCCTTTAAAATTAAATTAGAAGTTGTGGTTGCACCAAGCATCATAAACATCACTAAAAATCCTAAACTCTGTAAGGTAACTGCCTTACTACGAAACTGGTCCTTAACCGCCGTTTTTTCTATAACTATGCCATTATCTTTATATTGGTTGTAAATTTTATTAAAGGTTTCAATATTACCTTTTGAAGCCGTACTAATATCAAGAAGGTTTTGAATATATACTTCCAGGCTATTTTTTATCCAGACAGTAGTATCTTCTCCCTTTAAAGTGATCAGTTGAATTTCCTTAAAACTTTTGTTATAAATACTTTTGCTGAAATCTCTAGGAATTACTAAAACACAATCCACCTTTCCATCTGACACTGAACTATTAATATTGCTGCTACTTATATTTGTAATTCTGTATTTATCGTTCCCTTTTAGCGATTTTATTAAATCTTTAGATAATACTGAATTTTCTTCGTCACTTATTCCTAATCTAATATTGCCCGATCCTGCATTAGAGTAAAGTGCTAAGGAAATCATGACACTAGCTATAGGTATTATTAAAATGACTATTAGGTTGCTTTTTTTTCTAAATATCATCTTTAAGGTATTTAAAGCTACTAATATTGAATTTCTCAAGACACTTTCTCCTCTCTATATTTTATTGAAGCCGCCATTAGGAAAACTACTGCTACCATTAAATTAATAAGTATGGCTAGTAGTACTTTACTATAGTCATTACTATATATTACATTGAATAGAGCGTCATTAATCCATTTCAAAGGCGAAATTTGTGCAATAGTTGTTAGTATATTGCTGCCAAACTGTTCAAGAGGAAAATAACCTCCGCCAAGCAGCACAATAATAGGGATTATGGCGTTTAAAAGCCCGTTTGCTGCAGTTTCATTTTTCACTAAAAAGGCAATCCCTTGTCCTAAGCTAACAGCCATAATTATCTCGGATAATATAATTAATCCGAATATTAGCATGTTCTCCCCTAAATATGCATTTAAAACATATTTACTGAATAAAACTACGACAATCATTTGGAATATTGTTAAAATAACGCTTCCAAATAATTTTCCAATAAAAAACTCATATCTTTTTATTGGGCTAATAAGCACCCTGTTATAAGTTTTTCTTACTCTTTCCTTTATAATCCCATAGGAAGCTGTCATGGAGCTGTATAATATTATAAGAGTTAACATAGTAACTGCGTAATAATCTTTTGCTCTAGGTGCTCTATTCTTTTCTAAGCCAACTGTTTTTACAAGTTCTGAATTTGTTTTGCTGCTTACTATCTCATTTAAGGCTGCTGGATTCACCTTTGAGATTTCATAATATAAATTATATCTATCTACAAAGGAACTTAAAGAGCTTTCTATAAGTCCGGCTGAAAAGTCAAATCTATTATTTTTGTAAAGAGTTAGCTTATTTTCCTTTTCATCGATTTTTATATATGCATTATAAGCAGCATCTTTAACACTTTTAATTCCATCTTCTTCATTATTTATTTTCAAAAATTGCACACCCATATTCTTTAGACTACTTTCAAAACCTTCAAAAGCCTTTTCTAGATTTCCAATTCCCGTACTAGAATATATTACTTTTGTATTGAAATTAATTTTTTCTCCTTCAAAAACTCCAGAAAGAGCTAAGCCTAAAATACTCATTAATACAATAGGGAACAGCACCATCAGTATCATAGCTCCTCTATTTCTTAAGTTGTGTTTTATATCTTTTATTATTATTTTTATTATATTCATAGCCTAATCCCTCAACTTTCTGCCAGTTAAGGTTAGAAATACCGTTTCAAGATCTGGAACCTTACTTTCGATATTTTTAATGTTAATCTTATTTGAAGTGAAATATAATATAAGTTTATCTAGATTATTTAATTCTTTTTCACTGTTTATTTTAATTGTATTCTCCTCTATTTCTACTGTTTTTACTCCTTGTATTTCTTTAAGCTTTTCCTCTCTTACTCTAGAAGCATCACTTACAGTAATTGCAACTGTATTAGAATCTGTAATTATTGACTTTAATTCTTCCTTCGTTCCTTCTGCTATTACCTTACCATGGTCCATTATAGCTACCATAGTGCAGATTTCTTCAACTTCCTCCATATAGTGTGATGTATATATTATTGTACAGCCCATCTCGTTCAGCCTTTTAACTGACTGCAGAATATGATTCCTTGACTGAGGATCTATTCCCACTGTAGGTTCATCCATAATTATGAGCTTTGGTCTATGGGCGATGGCACAAGCTATATTTAGTCTTCGTTTCATACCACCAGAGAACTCGTTAGGCAGGCTCTTTAATTTGTCCTTTAACCCTACAAAGTCCAGTGCCTCCTCAGCTCTTTCCCTTAATTCCTTACCTTTAAGGCCATAAAGACTTGCAAAAAACTTCACATTCTCAAAGGCCGAAAGATCTTCGTAAATTGCTATATCCTGAGGTACTACCCCCAAATTTCTTTTAATATCAATACCATGCTTACTAATGTGTTGACCCAAGACTTCAATACTTCCAGAATTCATATTTAGAAGTCCAGCTATAATATTAATAATTGTGCTTTTACCTGCACCGTTAGGTCCTAGAAGTCCAAATATTTCACCTTCTTCAATACTTAAATTTACCTTATCAACTGCAGCTACATCCCCAAACATTTTAACTAAGCCTTCTATTTGTAAAATCTTCACCACAAACCACCTCATTAAATAAACTATAATATTATAATATATAAAAAAAGACCTCCTAGTAAGTGTAGGAAGTCACTATTAGCTATGACAAAAGTCATATAAGTAATGTGTCATATGGATGCCATTATCCCATATAGTAAATAGCAATTTGTGTTCTATGGGAAAGTCCTGTTTTATCTAGAATGGAAGTTATATAGTTTTTAACTGTCCCTTCAGAAATAAAGAGACTCTTTGATATTTCCTTATTAGAAAAGCCCTTTGAAATTAGTTTCATTATTTGCAGTTCTCTTTCTGAAAATAAGCTTTCATCAAATTTTCTCTTCTTTACATTTAATCCTTCTTTAAGTTTTTCTAAGGCAATATCTTGTATTACAGAATTTCCTGCATAAACCATATTTATTGCTTCTCTTATTCTATCGGGAGAATTATTTTTAAGAAGATACCCCTTTGCTCCGTTTTTTACTGCTTGAAAAATGAATTCATCATCGTCAAAAGTTGTTAATATTATTGTTTTTGTCTTAGTTTTTAAGGATATCTCTTTTACTGCTTGTACTCCATTCATAATAGGCATTCGTACATCTAACAAGGCTATATCTATATTATCTTTTAAGCAGTATTCCACTGCCTTTTGACCGTTTTCTACACAAGCTGCCACCTCAAAGGCTTCATCCATGCTAAGAATAATTTTTAAACTTTCTCTTATGAGCGAATCATCATCGGCAATTAGAAGTCTTATGGCCAAAATAATCACACCTTTCAATAGGATTTAAATTTTAACTGGTAATAAAAAAATAACAGAAAATCCAGCTGATCCATCTATAATAACTTTACCGCCAGCACCTTCTGTCCTTTCTTCAAAGCCAATTATTCCAATACCCTTAATAAGCTTATTTGCACCTATTCCATTGTCTTTAACTTCACACTTAATATATTTATTTAATACTTCTATACTTACACTTACCTTAGTAGCATTAGAATGCTTTATTATATTTGTTAAAGCTTCTATTATATTCTCCTGCAGAATCTTCCACTGCAGGTTTGTAACTATCTCTAATTCCCCTTTAAGATATAGTAATCCTATAATATTACTAGAAAGCATAAATTCATCTAAAATAAGCTTGATTTTATTTATTCCAAGCTGCTCTTTAGGAGGCTTAACATTTCTTAAGGTAACCCTTATATTATCCATTCCAGCCCTTAAGGTGTCTATAGAATTTTGCAGCATATGTTCTGCTTCGTATTTATCCCTTTGAAGTAAAACTTTGGCTGCCTCCAATTGCATCAAACTTCCAGCAATAGTGTGCCCTATTTTATCATGTATTTCCTGGGCAATTTTATTTCTTTCTTCTAACTGAGACATATATTTTATCTGATTCTTATAATCTAAATTTTTACTTAAATTATTTTTCAAATTATAATTCTTTTCCCTAAGTTCATTTCCCGTCTTTAATAGATCATTTATTTTTTTATAGCTTTTATTAGAAAGTAAATTAATAAGGCAGCTTAACAGTAATATTAAAATATATTCTGGTATGAAATTTTCCTTTAGGAAAAAAATCTGAGTAATACTTAATATGTGTGCAATAATCATAAAGTTCTCATAATATAAAGAGAAAACTTCATAAAGTCCTAAAGGCATTAGCAAAATAAATAAATTGTTTATAAATTTAAAACTTATAAATAATAATATTAATGAACAAAAGGCCAATAAAATCTTTAATGGCCTATTTTTAATGATATACATAAACATGGTTATACAGATATAACATAAGAATAATAGTATAAAGGATGAATTGATAGCATTCGCCATTAAAACGGTCTTTAATAAAATATATATTATTATAAATAACTTGCTTAAAATAATCCAAGTTTCCATGTTAAATCCTGCTTACAATATTAATTATTAAAGTATCAATAAACTCTGCTGGTAAATGAATAATGTAATAGGATAATGGGCTTACAAGGAAAACTATCATTATAATAAACTGGTATTGATATATTCTATCTGATATATTATAGAATAACTTTGGAAATAGGTCTCTTAATATATGGAAACCATCAAAACCAGGAATTGGTATTAAATTCAATACAAACAGCATACAGTTCATTTCTACAGATAAAGATAATATATAGTAGATTATTGTATCTAAATTTGAATTTAAATTTATACCACTCAGAAATTTAACATAAAGGGCTAAAACTAAGGCCGATAGAAAAGCTATTACCAAATTTGCTAATGGTCCAGCTATAGAAACCTTTAAATCATCTTTATAATAATTTTTATAGGCGCTAGGATTAGTTTGAACTGGCTTTGCCCATCCAAAATGAACAATTAATATCATGATAAATCCTATTGGATCAATATGCACAAGAGGATTGAGCGTTAGCCTTCCTTGGAATCTTGGAGTTTTATCTCCTAATTTATCTGCAACGTAGGCATGGGCATACTCATGAAAAGTAAGCCCTAGTAATATGCCTGGTATTAAAAGAACTGTATATAAAATCTGATTACTCACTGTAATCCTCCTTTTAGTGGTCACGACTGAGTTAAAGACTACTCGCTCCCGCTCGTAAAACTACTCGTTAAAGCCCATTTAGGGCTTTAACCTCCATATTAAAAGGCTTTTTTACTTAATATTCCCTGAGATACTGAATATACGCCAGCATTATATATCTGCAAAAATTGTCCTTCATATTGTACTTCTTTATTTTCTTTAATATTATATACTATACCCTTAAGATTATCATTAGTATAAATATTACCTTCACCTGTAACATATATATCTTCAGCCTTTGCAGGATTCTTTAAATCTATACTTTTCCAATTACTTGTACTCTCGCTTATATTTCCATAGTATATCTTTGTAATATAATCGCCTTCTCGTTTACCTATATATAAATTGTTCTCTTCATCAGTGGCAAGAAGAGCTGGGCTTGTAACTCCCTTAATATTTATAGGATTTTGGATACCAGTAACATATATTTTATGATATGTTAAATTCTCGTAGGCCATTCTTGAATCAGTTCTAAAGGTTACTATATTACCAGTAAAATAGCTATTAATCTTAAGCTTATTCATTCGAGCCATTACATCTATTGAATAAATACTGTTTCTGCTTCCACTGTGCCCAATTTTAGCGTATATCATATTTGTAATACTAAACTCTAAATCCTGAACTTCTGACTGTTTATCTGGTAAGGAAATAAATACTGGATTTCCTTTATTATCATTATTTATATCAAATTTTTTATCCTTTTGAGGCTCATATCTTGATAATTTTATTGAATCACCATTTGTGGTGGTCTTTTTTTCAGCAATTAACAGATTATCAACATCAGCCGACCATTTATAATAGGACAATTTTATATTTTTATCAAAGTTTACTTCTTTTAATTCTCCTGTCTGTATATTAACTACTTTCAAAATATCATTTTCATAATAAGCTAAATATTTTCCATCAAAAGAAACGCTTAATTTTGTTGCACTGCTTGGTACATTTATTTTTACATTTTTTACAGCGACTTTTTTACTATTATCTACCTTTTTAGCTTGAAAATTTGTTTCAGTTACAAAATAAAATTTATCTAAATATAAAAGTACAGAAGACTGTAAAATCAAAGAAATTACAATCCAAGTAACTATCCTTTTGAAGTTATTCATAATTTCCTCCTAAAATAAGTTATATCTTGTCTCTTAACTAATATCAATGTATTCTTAAGATTTTACTATTACTACTTTTCTTAAATAAGTTATAACTTATCTTTCAACGTATACTGCAGTAGCTACAGACCTCTCCCCTAATGGATCACTAGGATTACTTATAACTCCGCCATCATAATACATGGTAGAGGAAGATCCTCCGTCAAGATTTGTAGCATTCCATGCTCCAAACTGAAGCATTATCTGCTGAACATCCTGAAGGCTGGCACCAAGCTTTAAACCTTGTCTACCATCTATAACAAGCATTAATATTGTTCCATCTTGTTTCTGTCCTATGGCCGTTCTTGGATTAGGTCCTGCATCTAATCCCTTCTGAGCTTTTCCATTAACAATAAGTGCTGGACCAAAAGCAATGGCTTGAGTTGCCCTTTCCTTTTTTAAATCTGCAAGGCTTTTTTGTCCTATTATTAAGTGGCCATCACTTGACATAGCCATAACACTTGTTTTTTCATTTTCAGACATATCATTAAAAATTACATTTCCGTTAGAAATAACAAAACCTAATGGAGTTCCACCTGTCCCTGCCCAAACTTTACCATCAGAGGATTTATCAGTGAAACCTCCACCGTTAATTGCTGCTATGGCATTATTATTTTCGGCTATTTGACTGGTTCTTTGCCCTTCTTTACCAAGCTTTTTCGTATAGCCAACTTTGATCCTAGATGGATCTTTTATTTCAAGCATGTACCCATCAAATTTTTTCCCAGGTATATCATATCTTGTAATTGTATCGTCATGGCTATTAGAAATCTTGACATCATTTAGCTGCTCATCAGCAGTACTTCCGGTAGTCCATGAGCCTAAATTGTTCGCATCTCTATTTAATATTTTGCTAATACTGTCTTTTGAAAGGAAAGTAGTAGCTAAATATTGATGAGTCTTAGTCTGCATTATTGCACTAACCATTGATTTCTTCACATTTTGAAAAGGTCCATAATAAAGCAGAAATGGCCCAGTTACACCAGTAAAAATTATTTCAAATATAATGAACATTATAAAAAATTTCCATGAAAATTTTTTCTTTGTTTTCTTCTTATTACTTTTACCCTTAGTAGTCATTTTCATTAACATCCTTTCTCTTTTCTACATATTTATATATACTTTGTAATTTTCAATTTATGTTTTATACAAATACATTAATAATTCTACTATAAAACAGTCCAATTTAAAATAGTATTTCTAAAGTAAATATGTAAAAGAATTTTAAATTCCTATTAAATTTGTAAATCAAAAAGAGGTTGCTTCAAACAACCCCTAAAACTTATTATAGTCTTTTTGAGGATTCATAGGCTAAAGGTGATCTTTCACATTCATCGTATTTTAAGCTCACCTGACAACACAGCTCGCTTCCCTTCATTCTTTCAGCCGCGTAACATAACCCGTTAGATCTTGAATCTAAGAAGGGCTGGTCTATCTGCTCAGGATCCCCAATTAGTATAAGCTTTGTTCCTTCTCCTACCCTAGTTATTATAGCCTTTACCTGTTTGGGAGATAAATTTTGTGCTTCATCAATTATTACCCAATTTTTCACAATGGATCTTCCTCTTAAAAATGCCACGGCTTCAGTCGTTATTATCTTCCTATCAAATAATTCTCTAACCTTATCATCTAATTCTTTTTCATTTTTGTACCTTTCCTTTTCATCTGAATCCACAAGTATTTGAAGATTATCAAAAATGGGTCTCATAAACGGAGATATTTTCTCCTGCTCAGTGCCCGGTAAAAATCCTATATCTTCATCCATTGTAACATTGGGTCTACATACTAAAATTTTTCTATACTGACAAGAGTTTTCCTCCATCACCTTTTGAAGTCCAACAGCTAAGGAAAATAAAGTTTTTGCTGTTCCTGCTGGCCCTTTTATTATTACTAGTGGTACCTTATCTGCATCCATATATAAAGCTTCTAGAATAAATTTTTGGCCAACATTTCTTGCAGCAATTCCTAGCGGATTCATTTCTTTAAATAATAGAGGTATAACTAATTTTCCATCATATCTGCCTAAGGCACTTTTCCTTGGATTATTTATAGCATGTATGATTAAAAATTGATTTATTATAAGTTCAGGTAAGTAATAGTCATCTTCTTCTGCTCCGTAGCATAGTAAGTCCTCTACTTCCATATATTTTTTTTGATAAAACTCATCTATTTTTTCTGATGCAGTATAAACCTCTGCTCTTCCAGTATATTGACTTTCATATTCTGGTACTAGTTCATCATAGAAATCATTTGAATCAATGTCTACAATATCAGCTTTTATTCTCTCAAATATGTCCTTTGTAATTAAACAAACCTCATTCCCCTTCTCCATTAAGCCCTTGCATACCTGTATTATTCTATTATCTGCCTTATGCCTGCTCCAGGACTGAGGAATTTCAGTATCATAATGATTCATTTCCACCCTAAGCTTCCCTCCGCTTGGAAGCTCAATACCCTTATTAAGCTTACCTTCTTTCCTTAACTTATCTAAAATCCTAGCTGCATGTCTAGCATTGGAACCTAAATCACTTTTATCCTTTTTAAAAGAGTCCAGTTCCTCCAAAACCACCTCAGGAATTACAACATCATTGTTGCCAAATGAGAAAAGTGCGTTTGGCGAATACAAAATGACATTTGTATCTAATACATAGGTTTTTTTCAAAATATTGTCCTCCTTTACATCAGGCATAATAATTAAGTATTGAGAAAAATATATATTATTAATATAATATGATTAGTTGCTAATTTGTGTATTAATATACTGTTAAAAAATAATATGCTTTAATTATCAAAACTATGATTCATGTGAGTTTTCTTTGACAATGAATAATATTTATTATATAATATAACTAATTACTTAATAAGGATGTGAATCAATGGATAATTTGACTGAAGTTTTTAAAGATAAGAAGTTAAAACTAACTCCTCAGAGGATTGCAGTATACAAATATCTTAAGGCTACAAAAGAGCACCCATCAGCAGAGGTTATTTATAAAGCCCTTCAACCTGAATACAGTACAATGAGCTTAGCTACAGTTTACAAAGCTCTTAAAACACTTGTTGAAGTTGGATTAATTCAGGAATTAAATGTAGGAGAAGGAAACTTCAGATATGATGGTAATATGTGTGATCACTCTCATATACAATGCTTGAGCTGTGGTAGAGTTGATGATATTGAAGGCTTCTGCTTATCCGATTTAAATCAAACAATTAAATCTCATACTGATTATGAAGTTTTGACTAATCAAGTGTACTTTTACGGACTATGCAAAGAATGTCAAAACAAACCTTCAAATAATTACGAAGAATAATATTTAAATTTTTAAATAAAAAGATATGTAGAACTAATCCTACATATCTATTTTTTTATTTGTAAGCTTCATTAATTATATCTTGCCACTCATTACCAGTATATTTGCCTTGCAATATGTTATCTATTTTACCTGAGATAATGCTGTGAAGCTTACCAGGCATACTATAAGCGTAAATTATACTATTATCATCTGCCAAAGACAAATGCTTAGCAACAACCTGGGAGGTACCAACTAGGTTTTCATTTGTTTTTTTACTGCTAGTAATATAATCTTTTTTACTTAACATTTTTTGAGTTTCATCACCAATTACATATTTAATAAATTTGCCCGCCTCTTCAGTATTTTTTCCATTTGAAGGCATGCATATTAGACTATTTACTATTACCGGTATTTTTTCTTTCTTATTTGGAGTTACAATATAATTTTCAATTAAGCTGACATTCTCAGCTTTAATTTTATTAAAGTAATAGGCATAACTAATTACCATGGGTATATTTCCCTTTGCTAAGGCAGTAAAGCTGCTTTCATTGCCAAGTTCAAATAATTTTTTATTAATAGAGCTCGTTCTTACCAAATTATTAATGGAATTAAAAAGAGTTTGCATATCATTTAATTTTTTATATTCATCCTTATTATCATAAATTGAATCTAAACTTGAAATTTTCATTGTATTGCTTGCTATTATAGAAGATAACATTAAGTTGATATCTAAGTCTTCTGGAACTACTACAGGAATTTTAACATTATTATCATTTAGCCTTTTAGCAATGTTTAAAATATCTTTAATATTTGTAAGGGGTGTAATTCCAAGTTTATTAAGTGCATCAGAATTATAATATACTTCAAAAGAGAAAGGTAGTATTGATATGCCATAATATTTATCACCTACTCTACCATAAGCAGGAATGATATTATAAAAACTATCATTAATTTTATTTTTTTCGTAATATTGCCCCATATCACTTATCAAACCCTTTTCTGACAATTCAATCATTGTGTTTCTGGCGGTTATTATTAAATCTGCCATTGTGCCTTTACTTATATCACTGGCGATATTATCAGCTCCAAGGACATCATTTATTTTAAGCTTTGTATCCGGATTATCTTTTTTGTATTCATCAGTTAAGAATTTTATAATATTTATAGCACTTTTATCTTTAAGATCAATATATATGTTTAAATTTTTTTCATTATCGCCTTTATTCTTTTTCTGACAGGATATGCCTGAGAAAACAAAAATAATAGCTAATATGAGAATAAATATATTCTTCCTTTTCATTTCTCACTTACCTCCTTTCAAATACTCATAATTCTTAGGATTATTAACCTCCTAATATAAATTATATAAAAACCTTAAATTTATTTTATGTAAAATAATTAAATATATAATTACTTCATATAATTAAAGTGGAGGTGAATTATATGAAATTTAGGGTAATTTTTCTAAAGAAAAAACATATCTACTACATAATTCTATCAATAATTCTAATCATCCTATTTATCATTCTTCTTTTAACTAAGAAAGCTACTGAAACCTTTAACACTCTTGTTAGTGATAACAAGATGATACGAGCAGATTTAACTGGTGATGGTAAAAAAGATATACTTTATATTAAAACCGAAAAGGACAAGTATTATTTGGAAGTAAATACAGGAGAGAAAAGTTTTTATTTAGAACCGGATAAGAAGCTAGCTACAGCAGGTATTTACGATGAATTCAACCCTCTTAAGATAACTCTAATGGATATTACGAGAGATAAAACTCCTGAAATTTTTATTCAGTCTAATCAAAAGGGCACATCGCTGCAGCATATTTTTTTCTGGAACGGAGATAAATTCAACGATATTTTTTGTAGCTCCAACAACATTATTGGTTTTTATGACAGCAGTAATAATAAAACGCCAAAGTTTGTAACAGGAAAAATCGGTGCAAATAAAATAGAACTGTCTAGCTATATGTTTATGTATGATAAAGGTAAACTTGAGAATATTGTATTCAATTATAATGATAACTTTTTAGGAAGAGATACAATATATTCCTTTGTTAAATACATAGAAGGACTTCCTCAGAGTGAAGCTAATAGTCCATCAAATATATTCTATCCTGGACTAACCGGACAAGATCTTTCCGTAATTGGGAGACTAGCTGGAGAACAAAATACATATTCCTACCAAAACAGCGTATTTAAAGACAGTAAATCAGATAAAAACGGAACAATTACTGATGTTATCTGGACTCTAAATTTTAAAGCAGTTTCTAATATTAGCATCGGCAAAACAAAAAATTATACCTTAAATGTTTACTTAAGACCTGAGGGAAAGTCAGATGCTGCAAATTATTTTAAAATAGTTGCAATAACATTAAATCAATAACAGTAAAACAAAAGGGACCGTTACTCACGGTCCCAAGGGGGATGGGGGGTTCTAACATACAATTAAAATTAATATTTTATTGTATGCTTTGGAGATGTTATCTCCATTTACATTATTAATATTGACAAACATCGAAGATTTTATACATAAAAAATTTATTATTTTTTATATATATGAACACAAATTTTTATGTTCTTAAGCTTCGTTTTATATATTTTTAATATTATATTGTTTAAGAGGAGGAATGTATAATAATGTTTAGCGATAAGGAGAGAAATACCAATAAAATCGAAACACTTATTGGTGAAAGATGTAAAATAATCGGCTCTCTTCAAGGGGAAGGCTTGATAAAAATAGACGGTTTTATTGAAGGTGATATATCTTGGCAGGATGACGTTATAATAGGTGAAACCTCCTATTGTAAAAGCACAATCACTTGTAAAAATGCTTTAATAAACGGTAAAGTAGAAGGTAATGTGATATGTGAGAGCGTATTAAATTTAGAAGCCAATGGTAAAATAATAGGAGATCTTACAGTTAAAAACTTAATAGTAAAGGAAGGGGGATCCTTTGAAGGCAAGTGTACTATGCTTGTAAGTAAAAGGATCGAAGACGTCCTTGAATAAAAATAATGGAGGGCTTACCCCTCCATTATTTTATATTAAACTATCTTTTGCATGGATTGCAGCAGGAAAGATAGAATAAAGCTATGATGAATAATATGCTATTATCCACTAAAGATCCTTCTCTGTTTCCTATTCCTTCAGTTCCAGTAAGTCCAAATACTCCTGTTCCGTTAAATTGTAGGAGTATGAGAATTAGTATTACTAAAGTCGGAAAACTGCAGCAGCAATTGCTAAGACCTTTTTCATCATAACTACACTCGTTTCTGTGCTTTCTACTCATATGAACCCCCCCTTTCTTGGGCAATGGTTTAAAGTAATCTAATTTTTAACTTACGCAATTTAATAAATTTAGTTTTTGACTTAAGCTTAATTCTGTTGTTATTTGGGATATATAGATTTCTTCTGTAGCCTATGTGGGCACTGGATTCTTTAGTTAATATTTAACTCTAGTCCGTAGTAGATAACAATTAATTACACTATCTTAGGTTTATTTATGCTTAAATAAACAGCTATCAGTATATTTTATATCTGAAAAAGCAGCTGCTTATTAAAGATTCTATTTTTTCATAATCTGACTTATATTATAAAGCTGAATAATGGAATCAATAATTTGTGATCTCTCTGCATTTACTAAAGGTTTCATTGCATTTAAAAGTTCAACGCTTCTAATGTTTCCAATTGGATTTCCCCCGCCGCTCTGGCCGTTGTTAAATCCTTGAAACATATTTCTTAATTGATTAATATCAACGTTGTTTAGTAATCCTGATAATTGATTAGGGTTCATATTATTTAATAATCCCCCAATGTTATTCAAATCTAAATTATTTATATCAAAGCCATTATTACTATTATTAGTATTATTATGTTTTTTTCTTTGCTTAGACATATCATCACCCCTTATGTTATGGAGGGCTAAGTAGCCCCCCATTTTTTAAAACTTTCTGCAAGGATTGCAGCAGGAAAGGAAGAACAGTGCAATTATGAACAGAATGCTATTGTCTATTAAACTAGTGCATCCAAATATTGGCTGTTGTGGTTTTGAGGTTCCACAATCATCTTCTGAAGCTATTGGTGCAATTCCTCCAAACCAATCTCTTCTCCTATTAAACTGAAGAATTATCAGTATAAGAATTATTAAAGTTGAAAAATCACAGCAGCAATTTCCCATTCCAAAAAATGTATTTTTTTCCTCGCAACATTCATTCTTTCTTCTACCCATTAATATATCCTCCTTCTCATTAAGGGCGCTGTTTCACAGCCCAAGCTTTTTATTTTCCTGCTTTTGCTTATAATTATACTTGTGCATCATCTGTGTCTACATTAATAATGTTAGTGTTTGCTCCTCCGTCATTAAATAGGAATAGTACGGCAAAGATAATTAGAATAAACCACCCATTCCCCCCAAAGATGCCATCAAGTCCATTTTCATTTTTATCGCGGCAGTGGTGGCGACGACGACGACATCTCTTGCAGCAGCATTGGTTATTTGAGCCTCCAAAGCCAAAACCGTCTCCTCCATTGAAGATAAAGAAGATAACAAAAATAATTACCCAAATCCATATATTATTATTTGATCTTCCATCTCCACAAAAGGCACTATTAGCATCTGTTATTCTAGTAACTGCAAGCTCTTGTGATAAAGCGTTCATAATTTCTCTCCTCCTTTTAAGAAGATTATCCTATCTTTTGTTTTCTAATATATACTATTCTGTTAATAACTTTTTGACACAAAAAAATAAGCTAAGTACAAATAAATGTACTCAACTTATTTTTTGCTGCAGCATTAAAAGTGTATTTATACTATTAAAAAAACAGTGATTGAAAACAGCGTACCAATAACCTTTCTTTTCAATAAGGTAGCAATTAATAAGTCCTATAGTAATCATTACAGGCATAGATCTTAAATTAAAATGTACCATTGAAAAAATTAAGCTTGAGAGAATTGCTGAAAAATATATGCCTATTTTAGGTTTAAATAACTTCTCAAATAAAAGCCATCTAAAAGTAAATTCCTCCACCACAGGTGCAAAGATGATCATAATTGGTATCATGAATATAAATTTACTAATAGGCACCTTCATTAAATCCGTTACAATTTCTTGTTCTTTTAAGCTTAAATTAAAGTAATTTAAAATAATAGTAGTAGCTATTCCAAGAAAAATAGTAATCCCATAGGTTTCTATTGCATATTTAAATGCCCTAAAAATACTAAACTTACGAATATCGAAGTTAAATCTATTGTAATCATGAATTTCTTCATTAATACATCTTGATCCATTGCCTTCGAAATTTGCACTTTTCCTTAAATATCTTATGCTTATAATAACAATTATGAAAGGTAATAGATTCTGGGTACTTATTGAAAGAAGTAGGTATACAATACTTACTATTGTTAATAAAAATTTATTGATACCTCTTTTTACAGAGCAGCTTAAAAAAAATATTAAAGGCGGTATGTACAAAAAAATAAATACTAAAATATTTTCAAAATATTTCACTTTCCTCCTCCTTGTCTTATATAAAAATATATGTAAAGAAAGCATTTCTAAAAAATTAGAAATGCTTTTTATTTAATTATCTTAAAGATCTGAAAAGATTGTATCAATAAGTTCTTCTCTTCCTTCTTTGTTTAAAGAAGAAAAGAACATAATACTTTCATTTTTATTAAGTTCGAAGGTTTCTTTAATCAATTTTTCACTTTTAATAACTTCATTTTTAGTAAGCTTATCCTTTTTTGTAGCAACTATAACTGTTTCATGCCCGTAATGCTTTATCCATTTATACATCAGTATGTCATCATTAGTTGGTTTATGCCGGCAATCTACTAGCAAAACTACCTTCTTTAACTGGGGTCTATTTAAGAGATAAGTTTCTATTATTTTGCCCCAATTTTCCTTCTCACTTTTTGAAACTTTTGCATAACCATATCCAGGTAGATCCACAAGATAAAAGGAGTTATTTATAAGGAAAAAATTTATTAGCTTTGTTTTTCCAGGCGTTCCACTTACTTTGGCCAAACTCTTTCTATTTGTAATACTGTTAATAATAGATGATTTACCTACATTAGATCTGCCAACAAAGGCGATTTCAGCTTTATCATCCATGGGATATTGAACTTTAGTCACAGCAGAAGTTATAAATTCAGACTGCTTTATCTCCATATTATTCCTCACTTATAAGTGCATTATCAAGCACCACATCAATTTTATCAGCTAAAATGAATTTTAACTTATTTTTTATACTTTTGGGTATCTTCTGTAAGTCATTTTCATTTTCCTTAGGTATAATTACTGTATCAATGCCAGCCCTAAAGGCTGCCAAGCTTTTTTCCTTAAGGCCTCCAATTGGGAGAACCCTTCCTGTAAGGGTTATTTCACCAGTCATTGCTACATTGTGTCTTACTTTTTTAAGACTTAATGCAGATATCATAGCCGTGATCATAGTTACACCGGCTGATGGTCCATCCTTAGGGACTGCACCTTCAGGTACATGTATATGAATATCCTTCTCTTTATAAAAGCTTTCTTCAATACCGTATTTTTTTGTATTTCCTCTTACATAGCTGTACCCAGCTTTGGCTGATTCCTTCATAACGTCACCAAGTTGCCCGGTAAGCTCTAATTTCCCATTACCTGGCATAACTGATACTTCTACAGGTAATGTATCACCGCCATATCCAGTCCAAGCCATTCCAGTAACAACACCTATTTTATCATCCTTTTGAATCTTCTCATAGGTAAAACGAGCTGGACCAAGATATTTTTTGACTTGAGTTGTAGTTATATTAGCAGTATTTTTATTTTCTTCAACCATTTCAGCAATACTTTTTCTAATTAAAGTTGCAAGAGTCCTTTCTAAGGTTCTAACACCTGATTCTCTTGTATAGTTTTCAATAACATTATATAGAGCATTATCAACAATATTAAGTATTCCATCTTCTAGATTATGCTCCTTTATAAGTTTTGGTATTAAATGTTCTTTAGCTATATGAAATTTTTCTTCATAGGTATAGCCTGATACTTCTATTATTTCCATTCTATCTAAAAGTGGTCTAGGAATAGTCTCTAGACTATTTGCTGTTGTTATAAATAAAACCTTTGATAAATCAAATTCTAATTCAAGGTAATGATCTCTAAAAGTGCTGTTCTGCTCAGAATCTAAAACTTCTAAAAGCGCATCAGCAGGATCTCCTCTAAAATCATTGCTCATCTTATCTATTTCATCTAAAAGAAATAAAGGATTCTTTGATTTTGCTTGTTTCATACCATATATAATTCGTCCAGGTATTGATCCTACATATGTCTTTCTGTGGCCTCTAATTTCAGCTTCATCCTTAACCCCGCCTAAGGACATCCTAACAAAATTTCTATTAAGAGCATGTGCTATTGATTTTGCAATAGATGTCTTACCTACTCCAGGTGGTCCTACTAAACAGAGTATTGGTCCTTTTAAATTGTTACTCATATTTTTAACAGCAAGATACTCAATAACTCTTTCCTTTACATCTTCGAGCCCATAATGTTCCTTTTTAAGAATTTCTTTGGCTGATTTAATATCCAAGTTATCTTTTGTTTCATTATTCCAAGGAAGTTCTAATATCCAATCTAAATAAGTTTTGATAACTCCACCCTCAGCTGAATAAGAACCACTACCCTTTAACCTATCTAATTCATAAAGAGCCTTGTCCTTTGCTGGTTTTGGCAGCTTTGCCTTATTTATTCTATTTTTGTACCTATTTATTTCCTTTTTATCCTCGTCTTCCTCTCCAAGTTCTTCTTGAATGGCCTTTAACTGCTCCCTTAAGTAGTATTCTTTTTGGCCCTTATCTATATTGCTCTTTACCTTTACTCCTATTTTTTTCTCAATTCTTAAAATATCAATTTCATTATTTAAAATTAGAAGCAATTTTTCTAATCGCAAAGTGGTATCATAGGCATCTAAGAGTTCTTGTTTTTTATCACCCTTAAGCATTAAATAGGAGCTAATAACATCTGCTAATCTTCCTGGGATCTCCAAATCATCTAATGATATTAAAAGTTCTGTAGGCATATTCCCTGAAAACTTAATGTAGTCGTCAAAAGCTTTCCTAACGCTTCTAACAAGTGCCTCACATTTTTTATCATCAGAGCATTCTTTATCTACTAAAATCTCTACTTCTCCTTTAAAAAAAGGGTCAGACTCTGTATATTTATTTATTCTGCCTCTATTTGTACCTTCTACTAATACCCTTATGGTATCACCTGGAAGCTTTAATATCTGTTTTATAGTACAAATAGTTCCTATTTCATATATATCTGCTTCTTCAGGTTCCTCTGTTTTTGCATCCTTTTGAGAAACCAAAAATATCTCCTGATTATTTAACATTGCATCTTCTAATGCAAGTATAGATTTTTCTCTGCCTACATCAAAATGCATAACCATATACGGAAA
This sequence comes from Candidatus Clostridium stratigraminis, assembly GCF_045310675.1. NCBI lineage: Bacteria > Bacillati > Bacillota > Clostridia > Eubacteriales > Clostridiaceae > Clostridium > Candidatus Clostridium stratigraminis. Next base: position 621,197 of record NZ_JBJHZZ010000001.1, on the reverse strand, counting down.
TACAGTAATACCTCTTAAGGGAATTAGAGGAAGAATCTTTATTTCATTTTCCATTTTACTCCCCTCACTTATCTAATAAGATTAGACAGCCAAGTGTCTTGATATTTATTCAACCACACTTGGCTAGACTTAATATATTATACCCATAAAACATGGGATTTTCAATTATATTTTTTAAATATTTATCTATGAAACAAAGGGCTTTGCAGTAAGGATACTATTATTTCCATCTATGGTTATAGAGTTACTGCTGCTCTCATCTTTTATTAAAGCTATTGCTAAAACCTCTCTAATATTACAGACTGCAATAACATTTACTCCTTCTAGTGCTGCAAAGCTATCTTGCCAATTATCCTTAGGAATAATAATTTTTTTTGCTCCAGCTTTAATAGCAGCAGCAATTTTGGCATTTACTCCACCTATAGGCCTTACATTTCCGTGAAGTGAAATTTCTCCAGTCATTGCTACTTCATTATCTACGGGAATTCCGGTAATAGCACTATATATTGCTGTACTTATACTTATACCGGCCGATGGACCATCCACAGGGGATCCCCCTGGAAAATTAACATGAATATCATATTTTTCACAGTTTACATTCAGCACTTTCTCTAGTACTGTTATTACATTTTCTGCAGAACATCTTGCCATACTCTTTCTAACCATTTTTCTATTAAAGCCGCTTATTTCTTCTTCTTCAACAATTCCAGTAATTTTTATGGTACCTTTTCTAAATTTACTTTTCATGGCTGTAGCTTCAATCTCCATTACTGTTCCCATATTTGCTCCGTATACGGCAAGACCATTTACAAATCCTATTTGCGGTTTATCATATACCTTCTTCTCAAGCCTTGGGGTATATTGACCATTCTCAATAACCCATTCAACATCATCTACGTTAATTTCAGTCCTCTCGTCATTTATAGCTATTCCGCAGGCTAATTGTATCAAATTAAGAGCATCTCTTCCATTACTTGCATATCTTCCAACCATCTCTTTTGCTTTTTCCTCAATTTTGAGGCCAACCTTATCCACTGAATTTTGAGCAATCTTTTCTATTTCATCAGGAAGAAGAGCCCTAAAAAAAATTTCTACACATCTAGACCTCAAGGCTGGAACTATCTCATCTGGATTCCTTGTAGTTGCACCTATTAGTCTAAAATCTGCAGGGAGGCCATTATCAAAGATGTCTTTTATATATAGCGGCATATTATTGTCTTCAGAGTTATAATATGCACTGTCTAAAAATACCTTTCTATCTTCTAGCACTTTTAATAGTTTGTTCATCTCAATTGGATGTAGTTCACCAATTTCATCTAAAAATAGAACTCCACCGTGGGCCTTAGTAACAGCTCCAGGTTTAGGTTGTGGAATGCCAGCTACACCTAACTGACCTGCACCTTGATAAATAGGGTCATGGACCGAGCCAATAAGTGGATCAGCTATTCCTCTATCATCAAAACGCACTGTAGTAGCATCTATTTCAATGAATTTAGCATTAGCTTTAAAGGGAGAATTCATTCTTTTCTTTGCATCTTCTAACACTAATCTGGCAGCAGCTGTTTTACCTATACCTGGAGGTCCATATATTAATACATGCTGAGGATTTGGACCGCAAAGTGCCGCTTGCAGAGCTTTTATTCCCTTTTCCTGACCAATTATTTCCTCAAAAGCAGAAGGTCTGCTTTTTTCAGTAAGGGGTTCTGTTAGATTAATATTCCTGAGTTTTCTAAGCTTTTCCATCTCTTTTTTATTTTCCTTGTCAACAACAACTTTGCTGCTTTGTTGGCCTTTTAGGGCATTAAAAAAATATAAGCCCATAATAATTGTAACTAAAAGCTCAATAAATATTAAAAAATTCGTCATATAAAATCTGATTTAATTTTAAAAAACCTAAAACTAAACCTGTGCCTCCCTTCAATATAAATAAATTTTATATACTTATCCCTTGTTAGTATGCACAAGTTTAATCTAATATATTCCTTAATTTAGCAGATAAAAAGGAAAAAAGAGCAGAAAATTTCTGCTCTTATGCTGATTCTATTCCCTTTTTATTTTTCGTTTTTTTTGAAGCTTTTATTGGAAGCCTCTTATCACCTTCAGCTAGCTCAAGCTCTGGAGTCTTAGTCTTTAGAGTTTCTTCAGTAATAATTACCTTAGAAATCTCTTCCCTTGTGGGAACTTCAAACATAACATCTCTCATTATGTCCTCGATTATTGCTCTAAGTCCTCTTGCACCTGTATTTCTTCTAATTGCTTCATCGGCTATTGCAAGTAATGCTTCCTCTTTAAAATCTAGCTGCACATTATCAATTTCGAATAGTTTTTTATACTGCTTAACCAAAGCATTTTTGGGCTCAGTCAAAATACTCATAAGTGCATTTTTGTCTAAGGACTGTAGTGTAACAACTATAGGTAATCTTCCAACAAACTCAGGAATAAGACCAAATTTCAAAAGATCTCCTGGCATTATTTCTTTTAAAAGCTTTCCTATATCCTTTTCTGTTTTTGATTGTATTTCTGCACCAAAGCCCATTGCACTTTGTCTTGTTCTTTTTTCTATAATTTTTTCAATTCCATCAAATGCTCCGCCGCAAATAAAAAGTATATTTGTAGTATTAATCTGAATAAATTCTTGGTGCGGATGCTTTCTTCCACCTTGTGGAGGTACTGAAGCTACAGTTCCTTCAAGAATTTTAAGTAGTGCCTGCTGAACTCCTTCACCAGAAACATCTCTTGTTATAGATGGGTTTTCAGATTTTCTTGCTATCTTATCTATTTCATCAATGTAAATTATACCTTTTTCAGCTCTTTCAATATCATAATCAGCATTTTGAATAAGTTTTAGAAGAATATTTTCAACATCCTCACCAACATAGCCAGCCTCAGTAAGTGTAGTAGCATCTGCAATAGCAAAAGGAACATTTAAGAACTTAGCTAGTGTTTGTGCTAATAAGGTCTTACCTGAACCAGTAGGTCCTAAAAGCAGGATATTGCTCTTTTGAAGTTCAATATCTTCAAAATCCATATTAGAATTTATTCTTTTATAGTGATTATAAACTGCTACTGCCAGGGCTTTTTTTGCATCATCCTGACCTACTACATAACCATCAAGATAGGATTTAATTTCCATTGGTTTTGGAAGTGCACCAGTTTCAATCTGAATATTTTCATCAAACTCATCAGTAATTATTTCAGAACAAAGTTCAATGCATTCATCACAGATATATACTCCTGGTCCGGCAATAAGCCTCCTTACCTGATCTTGATTTTTACCGCAAAAGGAACATTTCAATTGCTTTTTATCTTCATTTTTAGCCATACATTTCACCTCTTTGGGCTATTTCTTTTTAGTAATAACCTCATCAACTAACCCATAATTTTTTGCTTCTTCTGCAGTCATAAAATTATCTCTTTCTGTGTCCTTTTCAATTTGTTCTAATGGCTTTCCTGTTCTTTCTGATAATATTTTGTTAAGATTTTTCTTTATCTTTAAAATTCTATCAGCATGAATTCCTATATCTGTAGCCTGCCCTTGGAAACCACCTAATGGCTGGTGTATCATAATTTCACTATTAGGTAGTGCATATCTCTTTCCAGGTGCACCAGCTGTAAGCAAGAAAGCACCCATTGATGCAGCCATTCCTACACAAATAGTTGAAACATCTGGCTTAATGTACTGCATTGTATCATAAATAGCCATGCCTGCAGTAATAGATCCTCCAGGACTATTTATGTAAAGGTATATGTCCTTGTCTGGATCTTCACCTTCTAAAAACAACAGCTGTGCAACTATTAAACTTGCAGTAGTATCATTTACTTCTTCGCCTAAAAATATTATTCTATCCTTTAACAATCTTGAATAAATGTCATAGGATCTTTCGCCTCTATTAGTCTGTTCTATGACCATTGGAACCAAACTCATGAAATCTCCTCCTTGTAAAACCATATTCTTATAAAATTAATTGCCAGAAATATCTCTGGCAATCAGCTATCCTATATACTATGCAATAGCTTTGCTATTATCAACTAGTAATTTTATTACTTTTTCATTAACTACATCAAGCTTTAAGTAATCCCTCTGAGCATTAAGTATTAATTCAGTAGTCTTATCAATATCCTTTTCTCCATATTGCTTTGCAAGCTCAGCTGCTCTTACCTTAAGCTCTTCCTCAGATGCTTCAATATTTTCTTCCTTTGCTATTTTTTCAAGAAGTAAATCAATCTTTACTCTCTTCTCAGCACTTTCCTTCATATATTCTCTAACTTTTTCTTCGTCTGTGTTTGTATATTGATAATATGAGTTAAGATCAAGTCCTTGATATTGCAATCTCATTTCAAGGTCTTTAACCATATTGTCTATCTCTTTATTAACCATAACTTCAGGAATCTCTACAGCTGCATTTGCACTTGCTGCATCAATAACAGCTTCTTCATATTCTCTCTTTGCTCTCATATCATTAGATTCTTGGAGCTTTCTTCTTAAATCAGCCTTTAATTCGTCTAAAGTGTCAAATTCTGAAACTTCTTTAGCAAATTCATCATCAAGGGCTGGAAGTTCCTTAACTTTTCTTTCTTTTATTGTAACTTCAAATACAGCTGGTTTACCATTTAAGTCCTCTTTACCATAGTTTTCAGGGAACTTAACATTAACATTTTTAGTTTCACCAATCTGCATTCCTATAAGTTGTTCCTCAAAGGTATCTATAAATGTACCTGAACCAATCTCTAAGGAATAGTCTTTACCTTCTCCACCTTCAAAGGCAATACCATCTACATAACCTTTAAAGTCAATAATAGCTATATTCCCATTTTCAACAGTTCCTTCAGTCATACTTTCAATTCTAGCATTTTTTTCCTGCATACTCTTAATCTGATTTTCAATTTCTTCATCACTTACAGTATATTCTACATTCTTAACTTCTAAACCTTTATATTCTCCAAGTTCAATTTCAGGATATACACTTATATTAGCAGTGTATATAAAATCTTTACCCTCTTCTATTTGAACTATATCAATGTTTGGATAATCTACAGGTCTTATATTATTTTCTTTTATTGCTACAGGATATGTATCATCACAGCAGAAGTTGATAGCATCTTCGAAAAATACTCCTTCTCCATAGTATCTTTTTATAATATGAATTGGAGCCTTACCTTTTCTAAATCCAGGAATATTAAATTTCTTAGCATTCTTTGCATATGATTTCTTCAAAGCTTCGTTAAACTTTTCTACTTCTACAGTTATTTCAAGTTTAACGGAATTTTTTTCTATTTTTTCTACTTTAACGTTCATTGTACTTTCCTCCTAAAATGAATAAATCCTATGTAAGCTTTCTGATTTCTTTTCAGTTACCTTACTTATTAGTCAATCTATAAACTTTATATTTCTACAAAATAAATATATTTAACCACAATATTATAACATATCACTTTGTAAATTTACAAATATTTATATAAATTTCTTGCATAATAATTATATCATAAAGGATAAAGTTTACAAGAAATTTTTCTTAATACTAGCTTTTTAAATCTTATTCTGAAATTTCTATTGATTTCCCATTATATTTAATATACTTTATATTGTTATCTATTGATATTTCAAGTCCCTTAGATGTTATATTCCCAAATTTAACATTGTCCCCGCCTAATTTTTCATACAAGGTGTGGTCATTTCTATCTTTTATATTGCTATTATTGATATTAAAAATCCATACATATTTTGTTGTTCTCTTATCAAACCATGGCACCTGAGATATATAGGCTACATAATTGTCATCTATAAACTTAGGTGATGAACACCAGATATAGCCTGGTTTTGATTTTAATACAGCATCTTTAGGCAAAATACCTCCTGAGGAGGAAATATATTTCGTATCATTTATCTTATGTATACTTCCTTCAATAGAAATTTTAAACATACTTTGTGTATTGTTTTCCAATACTATCATAGTTGTTCCTGAGGGATTTATGCTGCTGCTTACAGGTGCATCTATGGGAGTAACATATTTAAACATATTTTTGCCATTCTTATTTTCATAAACAGCTTGAATTTTAGTACCATTACTTAAAACAACTTCTATAGTTTTTTCTGCTGTATTATTAGAAGAGATCTCTGGAGTTTTTGTCTCTTTACTTGTAACGGTATCATTGACTTTAGTTAACTTATCAGTTTTATTTGATCTACGAACAATACTAAAAAATTTACTGCTTCTTATATAATCATACTTATTATATACATAGGACTTAAGACTGCTGCTAAAAAAAATCACCAAAATTATCATTACAAAAATTATAACTGCAGCAACGGTTTTTTGTTTTCTCTTTCTCCTACGTTTATTATAATCACTACTAAAGATACTTACCTTACTCAACAGTATCCTCCTTTCAATGGTCACACTGAGCAATTAAGCTCTCTCGTTCCACTCGATACTCTGGCTGCTCTATCTTGCCGATTACTCATGGTTAGACTACCCGTTAAAGTCCAATTAGGGCTTTAACCTCCTTATAGCTTACAACTTACTTTCTTATAAACAACATCATAGTCTATTTATTATGTCACAAAATGGTTTTATAAATTCAATCTTTTAAATAATTTTAGCAATTTTTAAACTTAATTTACAAATAATACGAATTTTGGATTCGATTTTTACTTCCTGTATTAATTTTATATATAATTTACTATAATTTGCAAGCAAAAAAGAAAAAAATAAAATAAAAGTTATATTTTTTGCATATCATATTATATATAATTATGAAGCCATTGTTAAATTGACAAGGCTAGTAAAAAATATTAAACTGTTTTTATATTACATATTTATATCAATATAATTAGTTATCTAGTATTTTGATTTAAGGAGAAAAATAAATGGAAAGTAATGATAACATTAAGAAAAAACCTTCTAAAGAAAAATCCCAAATTAGAGATTATATTATTTCCATAGTTATTGCCATTTTAATTGCACTTACTTTTAGAAACTATGTTTTTGCAAGAGCTGATGTTGAAGGTGAATCAATGTATTCCACCTTAAATAATAAGGATGTATTATTTGTTGAAAAGCTCAGCCTTTTGACGCATAGTATAAATAAAGGTCAAATTATTATTTTTGATTCTGAAAACCCCACACATGATATTTACGTTAAAAGAGTTATCGCAACAGCGGGAGATCAAATTGAAGTTAAAAATGGAAAGGTATATATAAATAACAAAGAAATAAATGAACCTTATTTAAATAAAAATATAATAACAAACCCCGGTCCTTTTTTAACTGAAAATCAGCTTTATACTATAAAACCAGGCTACATTTTTGTTATGGGTGATAATAGAGGGGACAGCGTAGACAGTAGAATTCTAGGTCCCATACCAATAAATGATGTAAAGGGTCATGTAATATTACGAGCTTACCCCTTTAATACAATGAGATTCTTTTAAAAACTTGGCAAAAAAGTTTGCTGCAATATATGAAATAGTATATTTTATATATTGCAGCTTTTATTATTTTAAAAACAATTTATCTATTCTCTTATAAGTATTCTCTATTATGTTATCCGGATATCCTAGAAACTTTAATAATTTTATTGCATTTGTAGTTTGTGATACTCCCTTCCTTATTAAGTAGTCAAACTTAAGGCCATCCTCTCCAACATCTTCAGTGAAATAATAACACTCATAAGACTTATCTACTATTCCAGTTAATTCCAAATCATGTGTTGCAACAATAGGGACACTGTTGTGGTTAATTAAATAATCTAAAATTTCCGATGAGGCAGATATCCTTTCTATAGGATTTGTTCCCCTAAAAATTTCATCAATAATACATAATGAAGGTATATTATCTTCACAATTATTAATAATTCTTAGTACAGCTTCGGCTTCTCCAAGATAATAACTTTTCCCCTGTAGTATGTCATCATTTGGACTAATTGAGGACAATATTTTAAAGTAGCTTCCTTTATAGTTTTTTGCTATGCAGGTAGCTATAGTTTGTGCTAACAATGCATTTACACCTATAGTTCTTAAAAATGTAGATTTACCTGACATATTAGAACCAGTAAGTACTATGCCCTGATTAAATATAGAAATTGAATTTGCAATTGGATTAGTAACTAGTGGATGAACTAAATTACTTATATCTAGAACTCTTTCTCCTGACACAAGTTCAGGTTCAACGTAAAAGGTTAATCCTTCCCTATAGGAGGCAATAGAAATTAAGGCATCTATTTCACCTATTGCAATGTAAACATTCTGCATCTCCCTTTTATATTTAGTCAGTTCTCCTATAACCTTAAAAAAGCTTCTTTCTTTTATTAGAAATAAAATATTAAAATATTGTAATATAACATCTGCATTTATACTTCCTAATAAGGAAGCTGATTTGGAAGCTTTAATATGCTTAAGATTAGACTTTAGTCCTTCTGTATAATCACTTAATTCGCCAGAACTGATTTCACATAGTTTTTTTCCAGTATTTACAACTGCGCTGAGGTATGACATAGCTTCCACGTGAGCAGATATTTCATTTCTAAACTTATAACTTATGTACATATTAATAATGAAAACTACCACAATATATATTCCAATTTTAATTCCCATAAAAGGGATCAAAAGCAAAATGATTATAGGAAGAAGAGCCATAAAGTTAAAGAAAATACTTACCCAGCTCTTTTTTGGAAGTTCACCCCAAAGCAAATCAGTTATTCTATTTTTTGTCTGTCTTCCTAAATAATAAAGTTCCACAAGTATTTTTTCTCTTAATTCCTTATTTTCTTTAAAAAACTTTAGAAGTAACTTTCTTTTTGTAAGCTCCTTGTCATTAAACTTTGGATTTCTAAGCATAAAGTAGAGTATTTGTTCACCTGCAGCTGAAAAAGTTCTGTCTATTTCTTCAAATATCTTGTTCATAGTTAAGTCATCCCAAGTTTGATCATCTATGAAGAATGCATCTTCACTTTCTTTTTTCATATATTCATAAAGCTTTTTTATATCCTCAAATTTTCTTTTTCTAATATCCTTATTTCCCCAACTATTTTTTATACTATATAGGGCCTTGTATTTAAGCATTTTTCTTCTAAAATATAGGGCTAAAATCCCTAAAGGAATTATTAAGGTAAAGCCTAAATAATATGCTTTTCCTATTTGTTCACCCATTAAAATCACAGCATAACCTGATATACCTATTAACACGATGAAGGTCCACATAGCAAATTTCATATAATTTGCCTTCTTTATAAGCATTTCTTTTTCATCCAAGGCACTTCCCCCTATCATCTTTTCCTTAAATTTTCATAGTTTATACTATATACCATGGAGGAATTCTTTGCAACAAAAGATAAAAAGTCAGCATTTACGCTGACCTTTCGGCATTTCAATTAAATCAATCTAACATTATATTCTCTTAGCCATATATTTATTTGAATTAAATAAGCCATAAGCTGAGGACCTGTCATTAGCTGACCATACCAAGGATTTTTGAAAGTCTTTCCTTCTGACTCTATTAGTTCATTAACTTTGTTAATATCAATTAGATTTAAAATGGGTGAGCTCTTATCCGTCAAAATTTCTTTAAGCCATTTTTGTACGAATTTTGTATATGCGGGATTATGAGTCTTAGGATAAGGACTCTTTTTTCTATATAAGACTTCCTCTGGCAATAAACCTTCAAGTGACTTTCTTAAAAGTCCCTTTTCAATATTGCCATAATATTTAATATTCCAAGGCACATTAAATGCATATTCTACAATTCTATAATCCGCAAATGGTACTCTTACCTCTAAGCTATTTGACATACTCATTCTGTCTTTTCTGTTTAATAAAGTTACCATAAACCATTTAATATTTAAATAGAATAACTCTTTCATTCTGTGCTCCCTTTCAGATTCTCCAGAAAGTCTTTGAACCTTGTTTATGGCTTCATCATACTTTTCTCTTGAATATTCTTCTAGGGGCAATTTTTTTAAATCCTCTGATAAAATATCTTTTCTCTCATTTACATATCTTGACCATGGAAAGGTTTTTGCATTTATATCCTCTTCTCTTCTAAACCACGGATAGCCGCCAAAAATTTCATCGGCACATTCTCCTGAGAGAGCAACAACTGCATCATTTCTTACTTCTTTGCAAAATAAATATAATGAAGAATCTATGTCAGCCATCCCAGGCAGATCATTTGCTAAAACAGCATCTTTTAACGCCATAGCCACATCTTCATTATCAACTATAATATTGTGATGGTTGCTGTCAATATAATTTGACATTAATTTTATATATGAGCTATCAGCATTAGGCTGATATTCATTTGCTTTAAAATATTTATCATTTCCAATATAATCTATAGAATAAGTATTTAGCTTATCTATATTATTGTTTTTGAAATAATTAGAAGCTATTGAAGAGATGGCACTTGAATCAAGTCCTCCTGATAGAAATGTGCAGACAGGAACATCAGCAATAAGCTGCCTTTCTACTGCATCAATTATTAAACTTCTTGTATGCTCCACAGTTTCTTTAAAGCTTTCTTCATGGGGCTTGCTTTCAATTTTCCAATATTCCCCAAATTTTAAGCTATGAGAATTAAACAGTAGGCAATGAGCTGGGGGCATTTCCTTTATATCCTTAAAAATACCGCTTCCAAGATTACGTGCTGGTCCAAGTGCGAATAACTCAGTAAGCCCATCTTTATCCACTACAGCCTCTACCTCAGGGTGGCTAAGCAGAGTTTTAATTTCAGAACCAAAAATAATAGAATTCTCCCTTTTAGTATAAAATAGGGGTTTTACTCCTAGAGGGTCCCTTGCTAAAAAAAGTGAATTATCAGCTTCATTCCAAATTCCAAAGGCATAAATACCGTTGATATACCTTAAGCATTCTTCACCCCAAGCAATAAAGGCAATTAATAAAACCTCCGTATCTGAGTAAGACTTAAATGAAAAACCTTCTGATTTTAATTTATTTCTAACTTCTTCAGTATTATATAGTTCTCCATTATAAACGATAGTGTATTTTTTTTTCCCTAATTCCCTTGTCATAGGCTGTGCTCCACCTGAAGGATCTACCACCACAAGTCTTCTATGTCCCAGCAGTGCATGCTTGTGCTTATATATTCCAAAAGCATCTGGTCCTCTCTTTTTAAGTGCGGCTGTCATGTTTTCAATAATTTGCTCAAAGCCTAAAAGGTTTTTATCGTAATCCACCCATCCAGCAATTCCACACATAGTATCATCTCCTAATAATCAAATTTCATATATTCAATTACATACTATGATTTGATGTATAAAGGGTGCATATTAAAAAAATTAATAATTATTTTCTAGTTACTTAAAATTACATGGTAATAATATGGAATTATTATTTTTAACCTGTTATAATAAAGAAAAAGATACAAATATTTTATTAATATCACTTTAATTTATAAATAAATTTATCATTTCAAGAATAATAATTTTATAACAATCTTGGGGGCCATATTATGAGACTTGTTCCAGTTGAATGTGTAAATGAAGGTAGTTATTTGGCAAAAACCATCTACGATAATGAAGGTCGAGTTTTACTTAGGGAAGGAGTAAAACTTAATGACATATTATTGAAAAGAATAAGACATATTCAAATATTTTCTATATACATAAATGATGAGTATAGCGATAACATAATAGAAGAAGTAATTAAGCCTGAACTGAGGCAAAAGGCAATTAAAACTATTAAAGACACATTTGTAAGCTTTGAAAAGTATAATAGCTACACTTCAAAGGGTACAAACTCCAATAAGGATTCCATATTTATTCAAGAAAAGCAAAAATATTTCTTATCTATTGGAAAAATAGCTGCAGATATTTTGGAGGAAATTTTTGCACAAAAAAATGTTCTAATTAATGTTGTAGATATAAAGAACTTAGACAGTTATACTTATCAACACAGCGTTAATGTAGCTGTAATTTCATTAATTATAGGCATGCAGCTGCAGCTTTCTAAAGCAGAATTATACTCTCTTTGTCTTGGAGCTTTGCTGCATGATATAGGTAAGGTTTTTATTCCAAATGAAATAATTCAAAAATATGATAAACTTACAGATGTAGAATATAATATTGTTAAAGAACATTCACAAAAGGGCTATGAGTATCTTAAAGGAAGCCCTGACATTTCCGCTCCAGCAAGAATAATCGCCCTTGAACATCATGAAAGGATTAATGGTTATGGGTATCCAGAGTCTCTAAAAGGTAATGATATAAATAAATTAGCAAAAATTGTTGCTATAGCTGATGTCTATGATGCTTTAACCTCTGACAGACCCCAAAGAAGAGCTTTAAGCCCAAATGAAGCACTTGAATATATAATGGCTGGTGGGGGAACTTTGTTTGATTACAATATGGTTCTTGCTTTTTCTAAAGTAGTAGTCCCCTATTCAGAAGGAACAATTGTAAGACTAACAAATGGTGATATTGCTATTGTTGAAGAAAATCATCCCAATTATCCACTAAGACCAAAGGTTAAAATAGTGAAAGCAATTGATCCAACTATAAAAAGAAATACCTATGTTGATTTATTGGATGAACTTAATTTAGTAATCCAGGGAGTTCAATATGAGGTTCCAAAATTCTCCGAATAACAAAAGGAAGGTCTAAATGAAATGCATAGCAAATATTAGTTAACTTTTATCTAACATTTGCTGTGCATTTTAAAGACTCTTCCTTTTTATTTAATAACATTTAATATTAAACCTAAGAATATTATCTCTCACCAAGCTTTAAATTAGGAATGGCATTAAGTGATAGATCAGCAGTGTTTCCCTTTATAAATTCAAAATAAGCCGCACTTCCAATCATAGCTGCATTGTCTGTGCATAATATTGGAGATGGAAACAATACTTCAATGCCATTTTTACTTCCTTCCTCTATTAGAGTTTCTCTAAGCTTGGAATTAGAGGCAACTCCACCTGCAACTGCAATCTTAGAAACATTTCTCATTTTACAAGTTTTAATTACATTATCAACTAGCACACCAACTAAAGCCTTTTGAAAGGATGCAGCTACATCTGCCCTGTTTATTTCCTGTTTAGTCATTTCCATTTTATTTAAATAATTAAGTACAGCAGACTTTAAGCCGCTAAATGAAAAATCTAAAGAATCATCATGAAAATTAGCCCTTGGAAACTTTATTGCATCTTCATTTCCCTCTTTTGATATTTTATCTATTTTAGGACCTCCTGGATATCCAAGTCCAATAGCTCTAGCAACCTTATCGTAGGCTTCCCCTGCTGCATCGTCCCTAGTCTTTCCGATAACTTCAAAATCTCCAAAGTCCTTCATATAGACGATAAATGTATGTCCTCCCGAAACTACAAGGCATACAAAGGGTGGTTTAAGCTCCTGATGCTCTATAAAGTTTGCACAAATATGTCCTTCTATATGATTTACCCCAATAAGAGGTTTATTTAATGCATAAGCTAAGGCCTTTGCATACTGAAGCCCAACTAATAATGCTCCAACAAGTCCTGGGCCATATGTCACTCCAATGGCATCTAAATCCTCAAAGGTTACATTTGCCTTATCTAAGGCCTCTTCTACTACCTTACTTATTACCTCAATGTGCTTCCTTGAGGCAACCTCAGGTACAACCCCACCAAATTTGGTATGAATATCAATTTGTGAGGAGATTATATTTGAAAGAACCTGTCTTCCATTTACCACTATTGCAGCTGAGGTCTCATCACAGCTGCTTTCTATTGCAAGTATTTTTAAGTCCTTCATAAGAACACTCCCTTTTGTATAACTAAATTTTATTATACACAAAAATATATGTTATAATCAAATGTATATCTTACAAAAAAGGAGCAAATTATGAATAATCGTTATGCGCGAGTTGTAGTAAAGGGTTCTCCAATATCAAAATCTAATTTTAAGCTCTTTAATCTTAAAGGTCGGGCTATACTTCCATATAATTCTGGTAAATATCACGACAGATATGCCTTATATGAAGAGGAAATTGCCTATGAAGCCAGATCACAAAATCCTGGTATAGTACTGTCTGAAGCTCTTATTGCAGTACTTAAAGTCTACTACAAAAGCAAACTTAGACATCCGGATACAAATAACATTACGAAGAGTATTTTTGATGGAATAGAAAAAAGCGGCCTTATAGTAAATGATGCTCAAGTCAGAAGGCTTATAATAGAGGAGTTTTATGATTCAATTAACCCAAGATTTGAACTGGAGTTATATAGCGAAAGTACATATTCTATGGATTATAATATAATCAAAAATGAACATGAAAAGGAGGCAATAATATACAATCCTCCAAGTAATAAAAAGGGAGCTCTCGGAATTCGAGGCAAAAAAACTGAAAAAGAAAAAAGTTTAAAGGTATGTGAAATATGTGAAAAGTCTATAAGTACAAGCAGTGTTATAACTGCCAATAAAGGTAAAATGGTAATTTGTAAAGATTGTTTTAAAAAGCTTTTTAAGTAGAAAGACAGAGGGCTAATTAACCTTCTGTCCTTGCATATTCTCAATTTTAATTACAATACTAATGTTTCCTTCATCTGTTTTTAAATGTTTCTTATCTAATATTATGGTTTCTATATCACCAGGGGAGAATTCTTCTTTAAATATTTCTTGTATCTTATTATTATTAATATATAAGACTGCCGAGGAAGATTTATATAATTTATCGGTTTTGAAGCTTATATTTACCTTTTCATCCAATTTGTCTAAATTAATAAATTTAGGTACAGCATATTTTATGCCTTCGCCTTCATAAACTTCGATTCTATCTGCAGAAAAAATCTTACCTGTACAAAAATCTGCAGCATTTTCTCCTGCCTTATAGCCTTCCTTTACTATATATTCTACCGTGTTATGAATGTTAATTACATTGCCGCAGGCAAATATGCCTTCTATGCTTGTGTTAAGTTCTTCATCAATAATTGTGCCATTTGTTGAATTTGAAATATTAATACCAACCTTTTTTAGTAGTTCATTTTCGGGTTGAAGACCCATAGATAAAATTACAGTATTACAAGGTATATATTCTTCTGTGCCAATAATAGCTGTATTATCATTATCTACTTTTATAATAGTTACTCCTTCAACTCTGTCTTTACCTCTTATATCTATAGCCTTATATCCAAGTTTTAGTGGAATGTCTAAATCATTAATACACTCCTTAATGTTTTTCTTTGATCCCTTTGGAAAAAATGCTCTTTCAATTATTGATTTAATAGAAGCTCCTTCAAGAACCATTCTCTTCGCAGCAATTAGTCCAGTATCCCCAGATCCAATAATAACTACTTGTTTACCAGGCATATATCCTTCATTAACGATAAATCTTTGAGCAGCTCCAGCAGTAAAAATTCCAGCACAGCTTTTTCCTTGAATATTAATTGTTCCCTTCGGCTTTTCTCTTCCTCCAAGGGCTATAACAATTGTTTTTGCACCAATTTCCAATATTCCATTTTCATTTACTGCTGTAATTGCCTTGTCCTTAGAAATATCAATTACTTCAGTATTTAATATATAAGAAACATTAAGTTTATTTGCTTTATCTATAAGGTTTTGTGCAAATTCCGGTCCTGTCAGCGTCTTATTATCCTTAATTCTTTCAAAGCCACAATGAATAGAATAATTTAAAGCTCCGCCAAGTTCGTTTTCTCTTTCTATTAGTAATACCTTTTGAACTTCCTTCTCCTTTGCTGCTATAGCTGCTGAAAGCCCAGCAGGACCTCCACCTATAATAACTATATCAAAATTATGCATAATATCCTCTCATTTCTTTATGAATGTTAGCATTTTTCTAGAAATGTAAATTAGCTATTTTTTTTTAATCAATCCATCTATTCCTATTCTCAAAAACGCAAAGGATATAAAAAACGGAATAAAACCAATGGCCACAGGTTTCAAAAGTGCCTCCATATTTTTAGCTTTGAAATATGAATTTATTATAAAATATGCTGTTGCTGCAAGCCCTAAAACACCAATTATTAGTATTAAAAATGCAAAATTTTTATTCTTTCTCATATGTTATCCTCTCCATCAATTTTCTATTACCATTTTACCACAATTTTTTAATGAAATATATTTAAAATATTATATTTAAAAACTGTTGCTTTTTTATTAATCATGTTATATAATATTTCTTGTCTTAGGGGTATAGCTCAGTTGGCAGAGTAGCGGTCTCCAAAACCGTTGGCCTAGGTTCGAGTCCTAGTACCCCTGCCACATTCTTAAAATTAATACCGGACAAAAAACGGACAGAATGTTTGAAACCGGAATTTAAAAAGAGTAGAAAATAATTTCTACTCTTTTATTTTAGTTTTTTGATTTTTGAATTTGTTGAAAATATATCACTACAGCTGTTATATTTATTACAAAATATCATAACTTCATTAAATGTAAAATCTGAATATCCATTTAACTTATTATTAAGTGCTCTTGTGCTAATCTTCATAGTTTCAGCAAGTTCTTTTCTGCTAATATCATTTAATATCAAAAATGCTTTCAATCCTTTATAAGACTATTTAGATTCCCCATTTTCCATTAATGTACCACATAACTAAATTTTATATAATTTTTTGTTTGCAACAAGGATTTTTAAATTAGAGATGTTGGTAATTTCCATATTACCACTTTTTAAATTTCGATGCAACCATATATTCGTAATTTAATAATAAAAAATAAAGTCCTGAGTAATCAGAGCTTTATTTGAAATTAATAACTATCTAGAAAGTATTGATATTACAGCAAAAACCATAGCTGCTATTCTAATTATTTTTGGATTACAAAATTTCTATTTGCCTTTTCGTGAAGACATAGCCATAGCTACTACTCCACCAACACCAAATATTCCTACAACTATTAATACTACTATACTGCTAGAATCCATTTTCCCACCTTCTCCTTTATTTTTTATTCAAAAAAAGAAGGCTTTGTAATGCAGTTACTCCCATATAAAATTGGAGATTTAAATATATATATTTTGGTTCTTAAATCTATAATTGGTTCTCTATATATAATGATAGATTTTATACTGAAATACGCTATTGCTAAAAAGAAGGTTTTGTAAAAGAAATCAATATAACTATAATTAAATTGAACAAACTTCCTTTGACTTTGTATAATAACTGAACTTTGGTCGACCTTAACCGAAGTTATTATAGCCCCATTAGTTCCAACATTAGCTTTAGAAAAGTTTTGTGTAAAGCTAAAGGGAAGCATAGCTTGAAAAATAAATAAAATAACTAATATTTTTGTGCTAAGTTTCCAAAAAAACTCATATATTCCTTCCTTTGTATTCTATTATTTATATTTATTATTATACTAATTTCTTAAAGTAAGTAAAATAGGTTTTTATAAAAATTTTTGCTAATACCCTTCCACTTTATATCTTCCAAAGGATCCACTTGCATCTCCTAAGCTCATACTTTAATTCAATAGTCTTTGCTGATTATTTATTGCACTCTGGCACTTAAATATTAGCATTTCATTGCCTGCTATTTTCTCTTTGTCTATAAGTTTTACTTTATCAACTTTAAATACTACTTCGCTTTCATCCTCAGTTATGGGTTTAAATCTAACTGGATGCGGTGTACCCGTTTTCTCAAACCAGCAAGCCATATCTATAGGTGTAGCTAGTATTTTCATTTTTTCACCTTCCAAGTGGAGCAAACTGTTATTATTATATTCTGCATTAAACTTACAATTCCTTCAAAAATAGAAAAATCCCGAGGCTTCTCCCCAAGATATCAATCTCGCCAGGTATTCTAAAAACACTTTTATGGTCTTTCTGAATGTATAAACTTGATGAATATTTCTTCTGGTTAAAAGCACTTGAAAAACCAGCCTTAAATGAATTATATTCCTTAGTATAATTTGCCTTATATTTATTAATCTTTGAAATTATATTATTAATTTTAGTTCTGTTAGCTCCTGAATTCATTGCATTATATGCAGTTTAGTATTAACACCTTGAACTCTATTATTCATTAAATTTCTTGCCTTCAGATAAATCAAATTCTTCAATTCATCAGAGAAATTTCCTTCCTCGCTGGCATAATTAAAGAAGTCTTCTAATAAAAATATGAATTAACTTAACTTTATACTATGTTCATTTTATTCTAGTATACAAATTAGAATTTGAATCATTTATAGTATTTCATAGATTAAATTTTTAAATAATTTTTTAAATTTTTTTTTGAAAAAAATAAAAAATGCCTTTACAATAAATAGTATAAAAGCATTAACGCGTATAATTGTTCAGCGTGAAATCAAGTAATTGGTTTCACGCTTTATTTTTTGCTTAAATGCTTTATTTCACAAAGGAAATAGGGAGATATAATATGGACTTTTATATGAAATTACCAAGAAACCAGAAGGAGTTTGCATTATTTTTGTTAGTTATTTCAGTTATATCAGTGAATATAATTGCACCATTGAATACTTGCTTTGAAGTTGGGTTCCATATGTATGTATGGGCAGATGCAATAAAAATAATTCCTTTTATTTGGGTTTGCGTGATTGCCTTAGTTTTAATTACATATAAACCCGCGGAATGGCTAACAGCAAGAATAGTAGAGAAAGGAGACAGTTTTAATTCACATATTACTATAAATATTTTATGTACGGTATTTTTTATGTCAATATTTTTAACTGTAATTGGTACATGGATAGGAAATAGGCAAGTGAGCATGGAGCCTATTCGAATGTTCTTTTATAAGTGGCCACGTAATATCGTAGTTTCCTTTGCAGTAGAGGCATTCATTGCGCAGCCAATAGCAAGAGTGGTTATGTTAAAAATTCATAAGATTAAAGATAAAAAAAGTATATTTGAACAATAAAGAGGCTGCCTCGGCGGTCTCTTTATTTATGACAAATTACTATTTGTCAGGTATTAAATAAGTAACTTTCGAATCACAATTATTTGCCATTATGTCTTAGTGTTATTATATTCTGATTCAATTTACAATTCCTCTAGAAAATAAAAGAATCCCGAGGATTAAATTTAGTCTAGTGTTCTAAATTTAATTTACATAGATAATTTATTTATCTTTTTTTTGTTTTTCACTTTGCTCTTTTTCAATCCTTTTAGGTAAAATAACATTTATATAAATAGCCCCTATTATTACCACAATAATAGGAATAGTTATCATTATACTTTTAATATCCATTACATTCTCCCCTTAAATGATATTTGCAAACAAACTTCGAACACTAGGCAAAAAATAAAAAGATGGGAAACTCAAATAAGAGTTTCCCACCCTAGAAACAAATATCTTGGAATCAAACTTCTGTTTGTCCAACCGGTAGAAATTATATATAACACTATTTTATATAATTATATCATAAATATATAATAATTCAACTATTATAGAAACGTCCCATAAAGTTCCATAACAATATTTAACCATTATGTCTACCTGTTATTATTTTATTCTGAATTAAACTTACATTTTTTAAAAAAATAAAAAATCCCGAGGTTTCCCACGGGATTAATGTTATTGTATACTATTATTAAGTTGTCCATCATCTAGGTAGTCCTTTGCTTTTGTGTATAGATAATGAACCAATTTCTCATATTGTCTTCTGATAAGAATATGGTTAAAATTACTTGTAAAATTGATAAGCTTTTTTACATACTCACTCTTCCTGCTGCTGTCCTGATTTAAGTACTGTATCCTTAGCTAAACTCTTTGCCTGCAGCATTAAAGCATAAGATTTTGTTTTTACCTTTAAATAATTAAAATCGAACTCCAAAACCGTTTGTCTGGGTTCGAATCCTAGTACCCCTGCCAAAGCAAAAGCTTGTAGATTTAATAGTCTACAAGCTTTTTTATTTTTATTTTATACTTGAGGAGGCATTAATTCTAGGACTCGCCTTACTTTACATATAATAAAAGCTATAGACTTATAAAAGTTCTACAGCTCGTAGGGAATCCAAAGTAAAAACTAGTAACCACATCTAATGTTTTTCATAATATGATAATGTGAGCTAATTTAATTGGAGGTAAACAATGAATAACACTGAAGAATTACAAGATACTAACTACAATATTCCTGAATCAATGGATTATAGTGAATATCCTTGCCTAGATTGTCCTTACTTACGCCAATATTCTAGATATTACAATCCTATTATGTATCCTAGCGATGAATATCCTGCATATGACGATATGTATAGAAGACGACATCATCGTAGGCGTCCACGTCCATTTTTCCCTATAGGTGGCTTCCCGTGGTGGTTCTTCTTTTTCTAATTGGTAATTTAAATAATAGCTTCAGATCATTCTGGAGCTATTATATTTCCTAAATAAAAAGCAGCTTCTAAAAGCAACCTCCCAAAATAAAAGAATTGGAGAATAATATGGATATTAACAATTTGAATTTTATCAATTATATTTAATCTATACATTAGATTCGCAAATAAAATAGCAGCTGCCAACGGGGCCAACTGCTATTTTATTTATGTATCAAATTGTAGGAGGCTTCCGCATTCCCTTTATAAGTATTTGCATTTAAAATACTAATATACAATAAATTTAAAATTTACCTAACCCTGTTATGCCTTTTCCCATTGGCTTTCCTGGGAATATTAATTTAATCATCTTTAACCCCCTCCATTTGTTAAATTTAATTAAAACAAATCATAAAACATTAATTAGAAAAGTATAATTTAAAAGTGATTACTTTTATTAAGTTTAAATATGGTGGTGCAATGTCAGAATTTAGTTATATCAGTCCTAAAGATCTTTCTATTCTAGCAAGTGTCATAGCAATTGCTATAGCAGAAAATAGAACACCTGGTGATATAAATATAATAGGCAACTTATTTACCGCAATAGGTAGCCTACTTCTAACTATGGCAGCTCAAGAAGAATCCCTAAAATCTTCTAACGCCAATCAAAATCAAACTAAATAAAATGCTAAACATCATCCATATTCAATTCAATAATATGGGATTGTTTTATTTGATTCCAAAGAATAATTTATTATTGACCTGCCCTCCATTCCTTTTGATTTCATTTCCTTTATTGCCCAATTACTTTTACTTAATTTCATATTTTTAAATTAACTGCACATGCTATATACGGAGGTGCTTTTATGGATAAATCTAATAAAAATAAGAAAGATAAACTACTAGCTAGTCAATCAACCACTGGATCATATGGAATATCAAATTCAGCAAACTTAACTATAGAATCTTCAGGTACTGATGGTGATGATAATAATTCTTTTTTCCCTAATTTTCACGAAGAAAAAAGTTGGTCATCTAAAACTAGTGCAATTATTGATGATTCTAAGTAATTTTATCTAACACAGGTTTTTTCTATGTGTTCTATTCTTACATTTTGTCGTATTTTTCTTGAATAACGTCATAAAAACACCGTAAAATTCAATCATGAATAATGTGGTGTTCAGAATAATTATTCGCTTTTAAAGCATTGACATTTAAGAAATATGTGCTGTCTTTAATGAAAAAGCCTTGAAGATAAATCTATTCCTCTTTTAGCTGATTAGTATAAAATGAGAAGATGTTAATATTTGCGATAAAATAGAATATTTAAACGAAACTATTGGAACTATAAGAGTGGAAGAGAAAAAGTAATGGCATTCATATAAGTTATTACTCATATGGATGCCATTTTTATTTTTTATCATTTTCCTTATACATAAAAATATTTATTTTTTCATCAAGTTCAATGCTTAGGTTTAATAGTTCAGAATCATTAGTTATAATTTCCTTAGCGGAAATCATGTTATTTAGCTTTGTTCTTAAATTTTCAATCTCATTTGTTTCTGACACTTTGGTTCACCCTTTTTCTCACATGACAAATTTTAACACAACAGTTATATTTTAATTGATTAATCAGTTAATTTCAAGTAAATTTATATAAATAATATCTTTTATTTTTAAAAAAATAAAAAGCAGCTCCTAAAAGGATTACTGCTAAAGAATCAATATTTTATTTCTTTAAGTATTTTCTCATCTAAAAGCTTGCTATTATTAATAGATGCAGTACCCAAAGAAAATATTATTATAAGGAAAGGTATAAAAAGACTTAATAGGAATAATATAATTATCATGAATATCAAAACCCCATTCCTAATTTAATTAATATAATCATATTACCATTTATTTACATTTAGGTAAATAAATTTAATCCTTTATTTTTTTACAAGAAAACCCCTAGTTTTACCTAGGGGTTAATTTATTATTATTAAATTCTCCAACAGTAGCTTTAATAATATTATATATTTCATCTTGACTTAGCCCTGTTTGTTTAGAAATCATTTCGGTAGCCTTGGAATGTTTTATTTCGCTCTGCCAGTTAAATTCCCTTCCCATTTGCTCCACAGCCAAAATTATTTGCTTAGCAATAGCAATATCTTGATTATAAGCATCTTTACCAATTTTCTGTATTACTTGCTGCTTTTGCACTTCAATGTAGGCTTTATTAGTATCTAGCACCTTTTTTACATAATAGCTAATAATTCCTAGTATTGTTGTTATTACAATATAAAGCAGCTGTGGAATAACTTGGTTTACAAATATATCTTTTAACACTTTCTTCACCTCCCCCATTTGCTACCATAATATGTGGAGGATATAAAATTGACATATTAGTAATAAATTTATTTTTATCCAATAAGCCTATACCAAGTATTATTGCCTACAATGCCGTCAGCTTTTAATGAATTTGAACTTTGATAACTTACTACTTTACTCCTTGTTATTGCTCCATAAATACCATCTATATTAGCTCCTAACCTATACTGCAGATATCTTACCGCAACGCCAGTAGAATTTAAAGAAAGTAATGGTTTATTAATGATAGAATTTATAGCACCTAAGGTTTGTGCTCCAGTAATGCCATTTACCTTTATGCCTGCTATACTTTGTAACTTTTTAACAGCTTCGGTTGTCCTACGTCCTTGTATTCCATCTTCAACTAATTTATTAGAACTGCTGTCGGTAACCTTTAATCTATTTAAGCTTTTCTGAAGCTGTAAAATATCATTATTTACTTTGTTTTCAATAGGGGCAGCTGATAATTGCTGACCAAGCATTTTGTCTATTTCATTCTGAACCTCATTCCTAAAATCCTCAACTGTCTTTCCAAATTTCCCAAAATAACTTACTGGATCAGTATGATTTGTTTCATGCCATTTTTCACTTACTTCTGCATGGGACATTAAATTAAATTTTGTTATTGGAAATCTCTTAATGATATACACATGAATATAGGCAAATAACCAAACTGCCCTTGTCCATACCTCTTTAAAGCCTTCAGCATCATCATAATGGCATAGCTCTATTCCTATAAAACTTGTGTTTGCTGATGGACCAGCATGCCAGGACTGCTCGTCCCAAGGAATAGTTTGAGTTATGCTATTCTTATCCACAAAAGCATGGGCAGAAGCCCCTCTATATCCTGTATTAAAGTAATTATATTCATTTTCATCTGTTGCTCCTGGATCACTGGTTTCATGAACAACAGTTCCTATTGCTTTTAATTGTTTATTGGACCTGTTCTTCGATATAAATCTTTGATTAATAGTATAATCCATATCTTACCTCCATAAGAAATTGATTTTAGTTTTTTTAATCCTATAATATAATATGCAGAAGCTTTAAAAGGTACATTTTTCTCATAAAAAAAACCAGGTGTCTAAACCTGGTTTTATATATTATTGAATTTTAAAGCCTGAATCCTTAACTTTTTCAAGAATTTGCTGGAAGTTCTCAGTTCTAATTCTAATTACAATTTCCTTTACATCAGTTACACTTCTAGGATCTACCACAACAAAACTAATTATATCCCCACCGTTTTCTGATATTATCTTAGAGAGTTTTGATACTTGTCCAGGAATATCATAGGCTATTACAGCAAGTCTCCTTCCTTTATTAAGGCCAAAGAGTTCAGTAAATTCATGGAAGATAGCATGATGAGTTATAATACCTCTAAAGATGCCATACTCGTCAACAACAGCTACAAAAGAAATATTTTTTACTTCTAAAAAATGAGCTGCTTTCTCCATTTGCTCTAAAGGATGAATCGTTGGTACATCATCTCTCATAACATTTTCAACCTTAAAATCAGATAGTAGGCATTCCTTATCTAAACACTTTTCATAATAAAATGCATATATTCTTTCTTTTGAAATAGACCCATAAAATTTTTCATCTTCTGCAACCGGAATGGATAAGAAATTATTTTTTTCAATTAATTCCAACGCCTTTTTTATGGTATCCTTTGGACTTATTATTACTAATTTTTCAATTGGAAGCATTAAATTTTTCACAAACATAATTGCACTCTCCCTAATTTAATTCTTAAAGATATTATACATAAAATATATACAAAATTCAAACAATTTTATACAAATTAATTAATTTAATTAATTATATGGACTTCTATGTTACTTTTTTACTGAAGGATTTATTCCCTGCAAGGTCTTCAAATTATGATCTAAAATTTCTAAATATTTAATGTCATCCTTGTAGCTTATTATATTTACTGTTTTTAGTTTAAATTCGCTTATTAACTGCGCCTGTGAAGTTAGCTTGCTATTCTCATCATATAAAAAGACAATGTTATTAGAATTATTAAAGCCTTTGATTTTATCGTAAATTGCTTTATTATCATTTTCATTATTACTTATATTACCTTCTGTAAGGTTATGTACCTTTAAAACTTTAAATCCATAATATTTAACGAAATAATCTAAGCTGTCACCTTCCACCACAAAAGTAAAATCTTTTAAAGAATCTGCTGCATCTTTTAACTTTTCTTGATAAGCTTCCACATCATTAATGTTTTTAGAAAAATTATTTTCATAATAATCTCTATCCTTAGTGTCTTTATCCTCAATGGCATTTTTTATATTAAGCATTGCAATTTTATAATTATCTATGTTCATCCAATAGTATGGATTATCCTTAATAACAGTATTTTGATATTTTACTTCACTGTCATAGCCAATAAGCTTTACGCCCCTAGATATGTCAATTGGTCCAACCTTGGTTTTGCTTAACTTATCAACAAAACTCGAACTCCAAGGTTCAAAACTTGAGCCCCAATAAAAAAACAAATCTTTTTTACTTATATTATTAATGCTGTCATCGGTAAAATTAAAGTTCCATAGTCTATCTTTAGAGGAAAACATATAAGAAACACAGTGCCTGTCCTGTACAATATCCTTTACCATATTATACAATAATTTATTTGTTGTTATTATATTTAAGCTAACCACTTTGTTTGTGTCTACTTCCACATTTGGTTTTGATTGAGTTTCAGGTATGTTCTTGCTACAAGCAGTAAAAAGGAAAATTATAGTTATGAGAAGGGTATAAATGCTTTTTTTCACGCCTCTTCCTCCTTTCAGTGGTCACACTGAGTAGTTTAATACTACTCGCTCCTGCTCGATACACTGGCTAGTCTAGCTTACCGATTACTCATCGGTAGACTGCCCGTATAAGCCCATCTAGGTTTTTAATCTTTTAATTACTTTATATTACCACCTATTATTTTACATAAAATAGTCTAAATATGCAAATTAAATGGTTAATTCAATAATAAATTTGTCTTTTTTTTATTATTGTTTTATTATAAAATATAATGCATGAAAGTTCTTATTGTTTAGGAGTGATATTTGTGGACTTTATCATTGACAGTGTGGAAAAAACCTTTGCATTAGGGAAACAAGTTGGAGAGTTTGCAAGACCTGGAGATGTTATTTGTTTGATTGGAGACTTGGGAACGGGTAAAACCCATATAACTAAAGGAATTGCAGCAGGACTTGCAATTAGTGACGATATAACTAGTCCAACCTTCACTATTGTAAATGAATACTCAGGAAGATTAAAACTAAATCATTTTGACGTATATAGAGTAAGTGATCCTGATGAAATATATGCTATAGGATTTGATGAATATATATTTTCAGATAGTGTAAGCGTAATAGAATGGGCTAATTATATTGAGGAGCTTATTCCTGAGGAACAT
This sequence comes from Candidatus Clostridium stratigraminis, assembly GCF_045310675.1. Lineage (NCBI taxonomy): Bacteria > Bacillati > Bacillota > Clostridia > Eubacteriales > Clostridiaceae > Clostridium > Candidatus Clostridium stratigraminis. The sequence goes on along the minus strand of NZ_JBJHZZ010000001.1, from coordinate 595,209 downwards.
ATTAGAATAATAATTAATAAGCTTCCATTTCAAGGCGAGAACTTTAGAAAAATTACAATAGAAGGATATGGAGATAGATATAATTACATAAAGGAGATACATATATGAAAATACTTAGTATAGATTCTGCAACGGAATGTGCAAGTTGTGCAGTTATTGATGAAAATAAATTAATAGGTGAAATTAGTTTAAATTATAAAAAGCAGCATTCGGTTATATTGATGCCTATGGTTGACAGTCTGTTAAAATCCCTTGAATTTACTATAAAAGATATAGATGGATTTGTAGTAAGTAAAGGTCCTGGCTCTTTTACTGGACTCAGGATTGGTATATCAATGATTAAAGGTTTAAGCCAAGGTACTAATAAACCCTTTGTTTCGGTTTCTTCACTAGATGCCCTAGCTTATAACATGTCATATACAGGAGGCATTATCTGTCCTATACTTGATGCTTTACGTGATAATGTCTATACTGCTCTATATTCCTTTAAGAATGATAAATTGATTAAACTGACAGATTATATGGCTCTTCATATTGATGAGTTAATCGAAATGTTAAAGCAGTATGACTGCTCGGTTACCTTTTTAGGAGACGCTGCCATGAAATTTAAAAGTAAATTACTAAAAAGTTTTGATAAAAATCATTTTGCACCTAATCATCTTAACTTAGTTAAAGCTTCTTCTTTAGGTGAACTAGGCTTAAATATGCTATCTTCTGGAATTAGGGATGAACTTTTCAGTACTTCTCCAATTTATATAAGAAAACCACAAGCTGTAAGGGAATATGAAAAACGGACTGGACTTGATATCAATGGATAATATTACTATATTACCTTTTGCTCCAGAGTATGTTGAAGGTGTTTTTACAATAAGCAAGTTGAGTTTTAGAACCCCTTGGTCAAGAGAATCAATGGAAAAAGAAATTAATAATGAAGTAGCACGATATGTTGTAGCTATAAAGGATAATATGGTCATTGGTTATGGAGGCGCCTGGCTTATCTTAGATGAAGGTCAGATAACAAATATAGCCGTACACCCTGAATTCAGGGGCTTAGGTATCAGCCATTTACTACTAGATGCACTTATTGAGGTATGTGCTTTAGAAGACATTACTGCTATGACTTTGGAAGTAAGAAAATCAAACACTACTGCTCAAAACCTATATAAAAAGCATGGTTTTGTAGAAGAAGGTGTTAGAAAAAATTACTACTTAGATCCCTTAGAAGATGGTATTATTATGTGGAAGCATAATATAACAAAAGAAAATGCAGGGTTTTGATACCCTGCATTTTTAACTACTGTTCTTTTTTCATAGTCAATGATATTCTCTTTCTTTTTTCATCTACCTCAAGAACTCTTACTTCTACTATATCTCCTACCTTAACTACATCTAAGGGATGTTTTACAAATCTATGTGCTAATTGACTTTTATGAACTAATCCATCTTGATGTACGCCAATATCTACAAAGGCTCCAAAGTCAGCTACATTTCTTACTGTTCCCATAAGCAGCATACCTGGTTTAAGATGTTTTATATCAATTACACCTGTTTTAAAAATTGGCTTTGGAAGTTCTTCTCTAGGATCTCTTCCAGGCTTCTTAATTTCTTTAATTATATCTTTTAAGGTTGGTTCTCCTATTTCTAATTTCACTGCTAAAGCTTTTAAACCTTCTTTAGATACTTTATTATCTATATCAATTAATTTCCCATTTTTTAAATCTGAAATAGAATAATCAAGTATATTTAAAAGCTCTTTACATGCTTTGTATGACTCTGGGTGTACAGAAGTGTTATCAAGAGGTTCACTGCTTTCCATAACTCTTAAAAAGCCTGCACATTGCTCGAAGGCCTTGTCTCCAAGTCTTTTAACCTTCAAAAGCTCTTTTCTGCTTTTAAACTTACCATTTTCTTCTCTATAGGCTACTATATTTTGAGCTATTGCAGAATTAATTCCTGAAATATAAGATAGCAGAGCTGGTGTTGCAATGTTTAAGTCCACTCCAACACTGTTTACACAATCTTCAACTACTCCTCTTAAAGATTCATCAAGTTTTTTAGGTGTAACATCATGCTGATACTGCCCAACGCCAATGGCTTTAGGATCAATTTTAACCAGTTCTGCAAGTGGGTCTTGTAGTCTTCTTGATATTGAAATTGCTCCTCTTATGGATACATTGACATCAGGATATTCCTTTGAAGCAAGCTCAGAAGCTGAATATACTGAAGCACCAGCTTCACTGACAACTACATAATAAAGCTCTATGCCCTTCTCTTCCATTACTTCCTTTATAAGTCTTGCTAAGACCTCTTCTGATTCCCTGCTGGCAGTACCATTGCCAAGTGAAATTACCTCTACCTTGTATTTATAAACCAAATTCTTAAGAATTTTAATAGAGCCTTCAATGTCATTTTGCGGTGCAGTACAATAAACAGTTGCTTGATCTAAAAATTTACCTGTATCATCTAAAACTGCAATTTTGCAGCCTGTTCTAAAACCAGGATCAAAGCCTAATACTACCTTTCCTTTAATGGGAGATAGCATTAATAGTGCCTTTAAATTAGCTTTAAATATATCTATAGCACCATTTTCACCAATTTCCGTTAAATCTGACCTTACTTCTCTTTCAATGGAAGGATAAATAAGTCTTTTAACAGCATCTCTTACTGCATCTTCTATGTAAAAATCAGTGATATTATTTTTTTTAAGGCATTTTGAATTTAAATATTGAATTATTTTTTCATTATCAACTGTTATTTTAACTGATAATATTTTTTCTTTTTCACCTCTGTTTATAGCAAGAATTCTATGAGAAGGGATAGATTTTACAGCTTCCTTATAATCATAATACATTTCATAGGGAGTAGGTTCCTCTGAGCTCCCGTTTGTTTCTACTAAACCCTCCCTCTGCAAAAGACTTCTAATCCACTTTCTGTATTCAGCTACATCGGAAATCATTTCACTTATTATATCCATAGCCCCTTGAAGAGCTTCATCCTCTGTATTAACACCCTTTTCTTCACTTATGAATTCTTTTGCAAATTCTTTTATATCACCTTTAAAATCTCCATTAAAAATAACCTCAGCTATAGACTTTAATCCCTTTTCCTCTGCAATGATGGCTCTTGTTCTTTTTTTAGGTTTAAATGGTCTATAAATATCCTCCACTTCTGTTAAGGTTTCTGAGTTTTCTACTGCAATCCTAATTTCTTCTGTTAATTTACCTTGTTCCTCTATTGTCTTTAAAACTGCTTCTTTCCTTTCATCTAAATTTCTAAGATAGGCCAATCTTTCAGATAAATTTCTTAAAATTACATCATCAAGACCACCTGTAACTTCTTTTCTATATCTAGCTATAAAAGGCACAGTATTTCCTGCATCTAATAGTGATATTACGTTTTCTACTTGAAAGGGCTTTATGTTAAATTCCCTTGTAAGTCTATTTTCAATACTATTCATTTATGTTCCTCCAATTTACTTTAAGTCTAGCTATAAATCTGATAGTTTATTACTACTATATAATTTTACAGAAATATATTTTATTAGTCAAAAGTTATATACAAAAAATATATTTCATATTATTTAAGGACAACTATATAAAAGGAGCTTAAATTTGAAAAAATATATTTCATCTTTTTTCCTAATAATATTCTTTATTGTACTATTATACAGCCTAAATATTTATAATCATGTGTATAGCTTTAGTCATGCCGAAGTAAAAGAAAATATAAGCTATCTCTCTTCTGATTATTTTAAGGGCAGATTATCAGGTACAGCTGAAAATTTAGAGGTTTCAGCTTTTATTAAAAATGAATTTAAAAAAAATGAGTTACTTCCCTATGATGGTAATTACTATGATCAGTTTGAAACTAATTATCCTCATCGAATAAACGATATCCCCTATCTTAAAATATACGATAGTAGAGGAAAATTAGTAAAAGAGTATAAATATGGCACGGATTATAAAGAAGAAATGTTAAATTTCAAAAAAAACACAATTAACTTTACAAATAAAAATTCTATAAAGCAGGTTGAAGGAGCACTTCAAGTAACTGTAGGAACAGATAGCTTTGTATTCTTAGTACCGAATAATAATTCTTTAGCTTTTAGGAGCTCCTTCATGGGGTCAGACCCACGTTTTCAAAGTTTATACATAATGGTTACAAAAAACACTCTTGCGGAAATAGAAGCATACATTGATACAAATTATAGAATATCCTGCTATATACCAGTTGATATTAAAAATGCAACTTTAAATAATGTAGTTGGCTTTATTAAGGGTAAAGATCCTAATGCACCTCCTATAATTATATCAGCACATTTTGATCACCTTGGTAGCGATCTTTCTGGAAATATATATAAAGGAGCCTTTGATAATGCTTCTGGTGTCTCATTTTTACTCGAGCTTGTTAAATATGTTAAAACGCTTGGAAAACCAGATAGAAATATTATTTTTGCAGCTTTTAATGCAGAAGAATTTGGTTGTTTAGGTTCTGAGCATTTTGTTCAAAAATATGCAACTTTATTAAAAGGTTCTAAAGCATATAATTTTGATATGATAGGAAGCAGCTCAGTACCTTTAAGTATAATGGGTGGAAGCAAAGATACAAATAAAACTCCTTTTATACATGCAGTAAGTCAAACCTGCATTAAGGAAAAAGTAAATTATAACCTGCTTTTTCAAGATTCAAGTGATCATGAAGCTTTTAGGAAAAATAACATAGATGCTATTACTTTCTGTGATAGTGATTCCTCTAAAATTCACACACCAGAGGATAAAGTTCAATATATAAGTACTTCGGCAATAGATCGCTGCTTTAAAGTAGCCTCCAAGGAAATTCTTAAAAACGGCTTTTCCGGTAATATTTTTTTACTTTATAATAAATATATTCTAATTTTCTCTAGTGTAGGTACCCTATTACTTTTTATTTTACTTATGCTTCAAGCTAGAAAATTTTATATAAAAAAACACTGAATTAGCATCCACTAAGGACACTGAAGTAATTAATTATTATAATTCCTCAGTGTCTTAAGCGTTTTCTGTTATTTCAGTGCTTTTAAAATTACTATAAACTATTCATAAAATTTTTCACTTCTACAGTTCCAATTTTCCATTGCTGCTTTGCTTTAGGTATTCATTAATAAATATATCAATGTCCCCATCCATAACAGCTCCAATATTACCTGCTTCGGCATTTGTTCTATGATCCTTAACCATGGTATATGGCTGAAAAACATAGGATCTAATTTGACTGCCCCAACCTATATCTCTAAGCTCTCCAGTTAAGTCTTCTACTTTTTCTTTATGAGCTCTTTCTTTAAGTTCAATTAGTTTTCCTTTTAACATCTTCATTGCTGTTTCTTTATTGCTATGCTGACTTCTCTCATTTTGACATTGAACAACAATACCTGTAGGTATATGAGTTATTCTGATTGCTGACTCGGTTTTATTTACATATTGACCACCTGCACCGCCAGCTCTATATGTGTCAATTTTTAAATCCTCAGGCCTAATTTCAATATCCTGCTCATCAGTAAGCTCTGGCAACACCTCAACAGAAGCAAAGGAAGTTTGTCTTTTCCCAGCTGAATTAAACGGAGAAATTCTTACAAGCCTATGAATGCCCTTTTCAGCTTTTAAGTAACCATAAGCAAATTCACCTATTACTCTTACTGCTGTGCCTTTAATTCCCGCCTCATCTCCAGGTTCAAAATCTATTGTTTCTATTTTGTAACCTTTATTAATGCACCATCTTGTGTACATTCTTAAAAGCATTTCAGTCCAATCCTGAGCATCAGTTCCTCCTGCTCCTGCATGTAAGTTTAATATTGCATTATCCCTATCATATTCTCCTGAAAGCATTATCTCAATTCTAAGCTTCTCTAAGTCCTTTGAAAGAAGCTTTAATTCACCTATTACTTCGCTTTTAATATTCTCATCCTCATCTAGAGATGATAGTTCAATTAAAACTTTAACATCTTCCAATCTATTCTTTAAAGAATAAAAGTTTTCAATTTTATCCTTAATAAGTTTTGCCTCTTGAGTTATGCCTTGAGCGTTCCTTGAATCATTCCAAAAGTCTAGCTCTTGCATTTTATTTTCAAATTCTTCAAGTTTTTTTTCTAAAGCCTCAATGTCAAAGAGACCCCCTAATTTCATTAAGTTCTTTCTGCAAAGTATCTATAGAATTTACAGCCTCTTCAAATTCAGCAAACATATCTTTCCCTCCAAAACAATTATGCAAGTCTTCCACAGCAATTTTTATATTTCTTTCCTGAACCGCATGGACATAAATCATTTCTTCCAACCTTTTTGTCTTTCTTTATAGGCTGTTTTGGAAGAGAATCGTCTGTGTTAGTTGCAGTCTCTACTGCTACCTTCTCTCTCTCAGGTGCTCTCTCAACTTGAACATGATATAGATATTTAACAGTATCTACCTTTATATTATATATCATTTCATTAAACATTTCGCTTCCTTCAAATTGATAAGCCTGCACTGGATCCTGCTGTTTGTATGCTCTTAAGCCTATGCCTTGTTTTAAATGATCCATATTGTCTATATGATCCATCCACTTAGTATCTACAACTCTAAGAAGAATTACTCTTTCAACTTCTCTCATCTGTTCAGAAGTAAAATTTTCTTCCTTATGTCTGTATATATTCTTTGCAATATCAAGGAATTTATCTTTAATTTCTTGAATTGGCATTTCTTTAAGTTCATCTAAAGTAACTATACCCTTAGGAAGATAAATTTCATCTAAGAAGGCAAGTAATTTCTCTAAATCCCCCTCAAGTTCTTCTTCAACTTCTGTATAATGTGAATCTACTGCTGAAGTAATAACTTCATCAATCATATCTTTAACTTGATCTTCAAGATTTTCTCCTTCTAGAACTTGTGAACGCTGTTTATAGATAATTTCTCTTTGAGTATTCATTACATCATCATAGCCAAGCAAAGTCTTTCTGATGTCAAAGTTATTTCCTTCAACCTTTTTCTGAGCTTTTTCTATAGAACTTGTAACCATTTTACTTTCTATAGCTTCATCTTCCTCAAGACCGAGCTTTTCAACTATACCTTGTAATCTTTCAGATCCAAATATTCTCATTAAGTCGTCTTCAAGAGATACATAGAATCTTGATTCACCTGGGTCTCCTTGACGTCCAGAACGACCTCTAAGCTGATTATCTATACGTCTAGATTCATGTCTTTCAGTACCTATAATCTTTAATCCGCCTACCTCAGTAACTCCTTCTCCAAGCTTAATATCAGTACCACGTCCTGCCATATTTGTAGCTATAGTTACCATATTCATTTCACCTGCATGTGAAACAATTTCAGCCTCCATTTCATGGAACTTGGCATTTAAAACTTGATGAGGAACTCCCTTCTTTTTTAATAGCGCAGATATTACCTCTGATTTTTCAATGCTTACAGTACCTACAAGTACTGGCTGACCCTTAGAGTGAGTTTCAACTATTTCATCAACAATAGCATTAAATTTACCCCTTTCAGATTTATAAACTAAGTCTGAGTGGTCTATTCTTATCATTGGCATATTTGTAGGTATTACAATTACGTCCAATCCATATATTTCCCTGAATTCAGCTTCCTCTGTAAGTGCAGTACCAGTCATACCAGAAAGCTTTGTATACATTCTAAAATAATTCTGGAAGGTAATAGTTGCAAGAGTTTTTGATTCCTTTTGAACTCTAACCCCTTCTTTTGCTTCAATGGCTTGATGAAGACCATCGCTGTATCTTCTTCCTTCCATTAGTCTTCCGGTGAATTCATCAACTATTATGATTTCTCCTTCTTTTACTATATAATCCTTGTCAAGTTTCATATGATAATTAGCTTTAAGTGCTTGAACTACATGATGCTGGATTTCCATATTAGAAGCGTCTGTATAGGTTTCAAGGCCAAAGAATTTTTCTGCCTTTACGACACCATCATCTGTAAGCATTACTGCTCCAGCTTTTTCATCCAAGGTATAATCTTTTTCTTTAGCTAGTGTTTTTACAAACATATCTGCTATTCTATATAATTCAGTAGACTTATCTCCCTCACCAGAAATAATTAGAGGTGTTCTAGCCTCATCAATAAGTATTGAGTCAACTTCATCTACTATTGCAAAATTAAGCTGCCTTTGAACTCTTTCTTCCTTATAAATTACCATATTATCTCTAAGATAATCAAAGCCAAATTCGTTATTTGTACCATAAGTTATATCTGAACCATAGGCTTCTCTTCTTTCATCGTTATTAAGATTATGAAGAATGCAGCCAACACTCAATCCTAAAAATTCATAAACTTTGCCCATCCACTCTTTATCTCTGCTTGCTAGATAATCATTTACAGTAACTATATGCACACCTTTGCCAGAGATAGCATTTAAATAAGCAGGTAAAGTAGCAACTAAGGTCTTTCCTTCACCAGTTTTCATTTCAGATATTCTTCCTTGATGAAGAACAATTCCACCTATAAGCTGTACTCTATAGTGCTTCATTCCAAGAACTCTCCAAGAAGCTTCTCTACATACTGCAAAGGCCTCCGGAAGTAATTCATCTAAGGTTTCACCCTTTAAATATCTATCTTTAAATTCCTGAGTCTTATTTATTAGCTCTTCATCAGTTAAGCCCTGCATAGTCTTTTCTAAGGCTTCTATTTTATCTACTGTTGGAATAATATTTTTTACCTGTCTTTCACTATAGCTGCCAAATATTTTATTAAATACACCCATTTTTCATCCTCACTATCTTAGTTAAATTAGAAATCATTATTTACTTATACTTTATAGATTATACCATCTATTTAATTGCCATTCAACTTTTATGAACAATATTTAAAATAATTTACATAAAATGTATGTATATTTTAAATAAAAAAGAGAGCTCTAAAGCTCCCTTGTATCTTTAAAAATATTAATTACAAAAATTCTGGTTCAATTAATCCATAATTGCCATCTTTTCTCTTATATACTACATTTACTACTCCATCTTCAGCGTTAGAGTATACAAAGAAATCATGTCCTAGAAGTTCCATTTGAAGAACTGCTTCTTCAGAAGACATTGGTTTTACAGCAAATTTTTTAGTTTTTACAATATGTGGATCTCTTACTTCACCTTCGTGATATTCATATGTTGGAATTTCTTTATATTTTAATGGAACATTTGTATGATATTTTCTTTCAAGTCTTGACTTATGTTTAACCATCTGTCTTTCTAATTTATCACTAACAATATCTATTGCAGCATACATATCTGAATTAGCTTCTTCACTTCTTAAAAGTACTCCATTAAATCGTATAGTAACCTCAATGATTTTTCTTGCCTTTTGAACATTTAAAGTAACAAATGCCTCCTGCTCATTTTCAAAGAACTTATCAAGCCTTGAGATTTTCTTCTCAATTGCATTTCTTAATCCTTCAGTAACCTCAACGTTCTTTCCTAATATATTTATCTTCATATAATACAGCCCCTCTCTACCTATATTAGGTGATAATTTACTGGTTTTATAATGTACTTGCATAAAGTTAAATTTATGCTTAGTTTGTAGAATTTATTAATATCATTTTATTACTAAAAGTGAAAAATAACAAGCTTTTTCGATTTAATTTACAAAATATTAAATAAATTAGCATAATTATTACTTAATATTTACTTTTATTTACTTAGTTTATAGTAATTTAATAATTATAATTATGTGTATTATTGAAAATAATATCCCTCAATAGCTTAATAAAAATTTAGTAAAAAATAAAAGCAGCCGCTATAAGCAACTGCCAAAATTAAATTGGAGAATAAATATGGATATTAACCATTTGAATTATATCCATATAATTTATTTCTATACATTAGAGTTCCTATTTTAAAACTTTTTAAGCATAATGCTCATCTTTTGAAGTTATCGTTTTTTAAGCAAATTACAAGGTCTATACTAAATACGATGGCACAAATACATAGCAATTTATTTTTTGTTTTGACTACCACACAATTATCTTTTAATAGACTAGAGCAAGATATCCTTTTTAAATTTATATTTTTTAAATGCTTAATTTATTCAAAAAATAAATATAGCAGCCTTATAAAAGACTGCCACACCGCATTATTAATAGTTATTAAGCTAGCTGACCTGATCTTTGACCCCACACTCACCTGCTGGAATTTTTGCTACCCAGAATCAACCTCTCACTACTAGTTCTCTCGATCTTATCGGCAGGATTTACTTCTAAGCCGCACCATGCTCATTAAAACTTTGTTTAACTTACGTGGATCGTTTTGCCTGCGACTGGCATCGACTTTCAATCACAGACCTAGCTTAACATATTTATTATAACCTACTTTTTGCTACAGTCAATACAGAAACTTTTTCCGCACCACTTTTAAATAATTGCTTGCTACAATGAAAAGCTGTAGCTCCAGTTGTTATAACATCATCAATAAGAATCACTTTTTTATTATCTAAATTATAATTCAATGCTTCAAAGCAATCCAGCATATTTTGCCATCGATCATATCCATCTAGGCCTATTTGATCTTTTGTGTCCTTCTTCTTACGCAATAATTCTTTCATGGGCCTGTTAACACCTTTACTTATATATCTTGCCAAAAATTCACTTTGATTAAAACCTCTTTTTCTATAGGCCTTTTTACTAAGGGGCACATAGGTAATTAAATCAAATTCTATATTATTCTTTTTGACGGTATTAAGCAGCATTTCTCCAAGAAATTCACCTAAAGCAAAATCACTTTTATATTTTAGTCTTCTGATCATTTCCTTAATGCAGGAAGCATAATATGCAGCACTATAGCATTCAATTTTATTTTCTAATTCAAATGCATCATTGCAATACTCAATTTTATCACTGCAGCTTTTGCATAATGGTCCATCAGAAACCAAGTAATCATTACAGATTAAACATGTCTCATTTGTACAGTAAATTACATTTAAAACACTTTCTATTAAATATTCAATAATCCCATTTCCCATGATTCCTTGTTGAAGTATCGAATAATATTTTTAGCCTTATCCATGTCATAAGTTTCATCGTTAGCCAAAAATATAACTTCTGAAGCGCGAAGCTTTTCACTTCTCCCTACCTTTCCACATAAAAAAGTTAACTTCTTATAATCAAAGAACATATCATCAGAAAAATAAACTATAACATCTGCATCGTCTAAGCAAATGCTTCTATCCTTATAGTCATCTGTAACAAGAATGGCTTTCTTAATTCTAGAAAAATTATAAAGTATTTTTTCATCACTCTCTCCATTTATAAAATACATAATGTTTTTACTTAAAATGCTTCTAAAGTTACATAGATAAGAAAACACATTGTGAACCTTTTCAGTATTATTAGGAATATAAATTACAACCTTCCTATCATTTTCAACAGAAAAATTAAGGTAATCATAAATAATAAATGGGATCTCTTTATTTAAATCTATTCTTGTAATAACGTAACGTGGTTCCGATAAAGGTTTTTTATTACTTCTAGTAGGTATAAGTATATCTCTTTGTGCTCTAAATATACCTTCTATTGAAAAACAAATTACTTTTCCTGACTCTTTTACACATTTCATTATAACATCAATAATTTCCAAAGTATTGTATTTAGGAAAGCTATTAATATCATCATAAATTACCAAATCATATTTCTCATCTATAATAGCTGCATTTGTATAGCTAGCAACCGTTAATAGAGTATTAGTTTTATATACATTATTTCTTATGTAGCTATAAGCTCTGAAATCTGTTTGTTTCTTTAAAATATTTAGGAGCTGAACGTTTTCCTCTATTTCTCCAGTAATGTATAAAACTCTCTTCTTAGTTTCAACAAATTTTAAAATAATTTTTACAAATATACTAGGAGAGCTAAATGGAGGTGCAATCACATTCAATACTTTCTCTTTACTGTAGCTAAAGTTTAAAATACTCTCACCTATTCTATTATTAAAACTAGCGAAACTGGAGGTTTTAAAAGTTAACATATCATTTTACCTCAACTAAATCATTCATAAATATATTTTAGAAACTATAGAACATCACTTTCTATTATATCAGCAATTCTCCATTTAAGTGCAGAATATCTTTCAAAGCTTTTATTATTATTTATCATAAAATGTACTGCTTTAATTGAACCAACTAGAACCACTAATTGTTTAGCTCTTGTAATTCCTGTATATAATAGATTTTTATTCATTAAAAGCGGCGGTCCCATGAAACATGGTATTATAATTACCGGAAATTCACTACCTTGACTTTTATGTATGGTTACAGCATAAGCTAAATCTAATTCATCAAAGAACATACTTTCATATATTACTTTCCTTTCATCATCAAAAATTACTGTAATTAAATCATTTTCTATATCTATATTCTCAATATACCCCACATCTCCATTAAACACTCCTAAACCTTCATCTTCTCCTAACCCTGCTACTCTCGTCCATTTGAGTGTATAATTATTTTTTATCTGCATTACTTTATCACCAGTTCTAAAAATAAGCTCTCTAAACTCCTTTTCATCTTTACTTATATGTCTTGGATTTAGAGTATTTTGAAGTACTTTGTTTAGATTTTGAACACCTAGAACTCCTTTTCTCATTGGTGATAGAATTTGAATGTGCTGAAGTTTATTCCATTTAGAATTAAATTTAGGTAATCTTTTGTCTATAAGTCCAACAATTGTATTTAATATTTTACTTTGATCTTCCCCTCTAATAAAATAGAAATCCTTATTTCTCTCATTAAGCAGAGGCATCTCGCTATTATTTATTTTATGTGCATTTACAATAATCATGCTTTCTTTAGCCTGTCTGAAAATTTGTTTTAACCTAACTACCTTTAAACATTTACTTTCAATTATATCCCTAAGAACGTTTCCAGGACCTACAGAAGGAAGTTGATCAACATCACCAACAATAATTAGCCTGGTACCTGGGGCAATTGCCTTAAGCATGTTATTCATCAGCATAATGTCAATCATTGAGGCTTCGTCTATAATTACAACATCACACTCTAAACTTGAAGCTTCATCTTTCACAAATTCTAAGGTATCCTCTTCATTAAAGCCAATTTCTAGAAGCCTGTGAATAGTTTTTGCTTCTCTTCCTGTAGCTTCAGACATTCTTTTTGCTGCTCTGCCAGTTGGGGCAGCCATAAACACCTTCATATTAGCCTTCTCAAAAATATCAATTATACAATTTATAATTGTTGTTTTGCCTGTGCCAGGCCCTCCGGTAATAACCTCTATACCGTTTTCTATTGCACCTTTTATAGCCTCTATTTGAGATGCTTCAAAATCAATATTCCTATCCTTTTCAAATTGCTTTATTTCAAATTCTACATCCGTATTAATAGGTTCATAAGTATCTAAGGCAAGAGTTAATATTTTTTTAGTTACACCAAGTTCCGAATAATAAAAGGGTAACAAAAATACACACTTTTTATCCTCAATAACTTCAACCTTTATCTTCCCTTCAACAGTGCTGTCATATAATACTAATTCTATGTCCTCTTCTTTTATGGTAAGGATATTCTTTCCTTCCTTTAAAAGAAGTTCTAAAGGCATATATGTATTTCCAAGGCTGCAGAATTCATTGATAATATAGTTAATACCACTGCTGATTCTATAGGTAGAATTTAGCTCTACACCTAGACTCCTGGCAATTTTATCTGCAGTTTTAAAGCCTATTCCATTAATTTCTTCTGTTAAAATATATGGGTTTTGCTTAACCACATTTATGGAGTCCTCGCCAAATTTCTTGTAAATTTTAACACATTGACTTGTAGTTACACCATAGGTTTGCAGGAAAACCATTATATTTTTTACTTCTCTTTGTCTTAAATAGGACTCCTTAATAATTTCAAGTTTTTTTTCTCCAATCCCTTCTATTTCTTTAAGACAATCTATATCATTATCCATTAGCTCTAGACTTTTATCTCCAAATTTATCAATTATCTTTCTGGCTGTAACTGGTCCAATACCTGAAATAATTCCAGATGATAGATATTTTTCAATTCCAACTATAGAATTAGGTAATAATTCCTCATAGCCTTCCACCTTAAATTGATCACCAAACTGAGGATGTTTAACCCATATCCCTTGCAGCTTTAGGCTTTGGCCTTCAGTTAAATATGGAATATAACCTACAATTGTATATTTTTCATCTGCATCCTTAATAATAGAAACGACATAGCCATTCTCTTCATTTTTAAATATTATATCCTCAACTACGCCTTGAATTTCTGGCATAAAATCTCTCCTAAACTCTATAAAAATATATAACCTATAATTATAGGATACATTATTGAATTACTTTAAACAACTTTATTTAACTTAATAATTCTGTTGTCTATATTATTGTCCAATAATAATTAATGTAATCTTTAAAATTCAATTCCTCAGCAATAAAAAATCCCTGGCTTATGATAGCCAGAGATTTTTTATTAGTTATTTAACCTTGATGATAAGCTTTTTTCTAGTAAAAATGATATTAATGGAATAATAATCAAAATTATCAGCCCTAGTAAAATAGTATTAGGATTACCCTTATAAATAAGAGCCATCTTATTTATGAAATGAATAAACGAATAAGCTGAAAGCATAGCACTTCCTATAGCTATAACTGCTATCAAAACTAATGCTCTATTAAATAAAACTCTAATTCCTTTTAAAATTGTAATAACTCTTTCTCTCCATTCACTTTTCATAATATTCCTCCTTTTGTGTCGGAACACTGAGTAGTTTAAGACCACTCACTTCCGCTCGCAAACTACTCGTAAAAGTCCATTTAGGACTTTTACCTCTTTTCAGAACATAGCATTATTTAAATTTTTGATAAATATAGTTTTTACAATTAAAATACATATTATTCATGTATTATAGTTATTTGTAATTACATCCTCTTTTAAACAAAAAGTCTTAAACAGAACATAAGACCACTGACTTAGTCAGTAGTCTTATAAAATAACTATAAATATTTTTTTATTTCTTCTACTTTATTATTTTTCTCCCATGGAAGATCAATATCAGTTCTTCCAAAATGGCCATATGAAGCTGTTTGTTTGTATATTGGCCTTCTTAGATCTAAAGCCTTAATTATGGCCGCTGGTCTTAAATCAAATACTTTGTTAATAATATCAATTATTTTATCATCTTTTACTTTTCCTGTACCAAATGTATCAACTTCAATTGAAACTGGTTTTGCAACTCCTATAGCATAGGCAAGCTCAATTTCTAATTTATCAGCAACACCAGCTGCAACCAAATTTTTAGCAACCCATCTAGCTGCATAGGCTGCAGATCTATCAACTTTTGTTGGATCTTTTCCTGAAAATGCTCCGCCACCATGTCTTCCATATCCGCCATAGGTATCTACAATAATTTTTCTGCCAGTAAGTCCTGAGTCACCATTAGGTCCACCAATAACAAATCTGCCAGTTGGATTTACTAAATACTTTGTGTTTTCATCTAAGAGTTCTACTGGAACAACTTTTCTTACAACATGTTCAATTAAGTCTCTTTCGATTTCCTCACGAGTTACTTCTGGATTATGTTGTGTAGATATTACAATAGTATCGATTCTTATAGGCTTGTCATCTTCATATTCTACAGTAACTTGGGTTTTTCCGTCTGGTCTTAAGTATGAAAATGTACCATCCTTTCTAACCTCTGAAAGCTTTCTAGCAAGTCTATGAGCCATTGCAATTGCAAGCGGCATATATTCTGGTGTTTCGTTAGTAGCATAACCAAACATCATACCCTGGTCACCAGCACCTATTGCCCCTATATTTTCTATTTGTCCATTTTTGGCCTCAAGAGCTTTATCAACACCCATAGCTATATCTGTGGATTGTTCATCTATAGAAGTGAGGACTGAACAAGTATCAGCATCGAAACCAAACTTTGCTCTAGTATACCCTATTTCCTCAACTGTTTTTCTTACAACCTTAGGTATATCTACATAACAATTAGTTGATATTTCTCCCATAACTAATACCATGCCTGTAGTAACTGCTGTTTCGCAGGCAACCCTTGCATTTGGATCCTGGGCTAATATAGCGTCTAGTACTGCGTCTGAAATTTGATCACAAACTTTATCTGGATGCCCTTCAGTAACTGATTCTGAAGTAAATAATCTTCTCATTTTATAACTCCTTCCTATATGTTACAAGTATGTTTTAACAAAATAAAGCCTCTTCTACAAGAAGAGGCGTGTTTAACACATCACTTATCTTGCAGATATAACTCTGCTGGAATTGGCACCTTAGTATAGTACTTGGTTGCCGGGTTTCATAGGGCCATTTCCCTCCACCTCTCTTGATAAGAGCTAATAATTTAATTCTAACCTAGAATAACATAGGAAACTAAAACTGTCAATAAATTATTTTAAATTAATAATACATTTTTCATCTTATATTTAATGGATTTCAAGCATATATATTATTGAATAATTTTCATTTTTAATTTTAAACTTTGGCCTAAAACAATTGGGAAAAACATTTTTTGCAAGGAGGGCATATTTTGAGTAAAGTTAGATCCCATTATGATAATCCTTTAGCATATTATGAAATTGCAACCTTTCTAAAAGATTATATTGATGATAATACAATTATAGTTTGTATTGGAACAGATAGATGTATTGGAGATTGTCTTGGTCCCTTAGTAGGTACTCTATTGAAGGATAATTTTTTTCCCTTCCCGGTATTTGGTACCATCTCAGAACCAATTCATGCGCTAAACATTGATAGAAAACTAAATGAAATAAAAAGTATATATCCTAAAGCAAATATTATAGGTATTGATGCTTGTTTGGGAGATACTGAAAGTATTGGTGAGATCCAGGTTAGAGATTATCCTATCCATCCTGGTAAGGGAGTTGGCAAATCGCTTCCTGAGGTTGGCAGAGCCTCTATTATAGGTATAGTTGATTCAAGCGACAGTAATGAATTGTTTACTACAAGAAATATAAGATTGGATTTGATAATGAAGCTTTCAAAGGTAATAACACATGCTATTATTCATTCATATTACCTCTATTCTGGAAATAGAATAAATTTTACCAGTAAATAATAAAAATCAAAATAAAAGCCGCAGTATAAGCATTATCTCATATTTATTATAAAACAGATGCTTTTACGCGGCTAATTTATGTTATATTTTAGAACCGTAAATTTATTTATCAATTAATGAAACATCATAACCATTTGAACTAATATCAATTTTATCTAGATATTCTAGAGCTTTTCCAGTCCCTTTTGCCACACAAGACACAGGTTCCTCAGCAACAAATACTGGTACTTTAGTAACGCTAGCAATAAGTTTATCTAGCCCATTTAGAAGTGATCCTCCACCAGTCATAATTATACCTTTATCTGCAATATCAGCAGCAAGTTCAGGAGGAGTTTTCTCAAGTACAGCATGTGTACAGTCTGCTATACTATTTACTGTATCACTTAGTGCTTCTCTCATTTCTTCTGAAGATACAGTTATATTCTTGGGAAGGCCAGTAATCAGGTCTCTTCCTCTTATTTCCATAGCAACTTCATTTTCTCTTTTAAATGCACATCCAATATTTATCTTCAAGTCTTCTGCTGTTCGTTCTCCAATCATAAGCTTGTGTTTTTTTCGAATATATCTTGCTATTGCTTCATCAAACTTGTCTCCTGCAACTTTAATTGAAGATCTAACTACAATGCCTCCTAAAGAAATAACAGCAACATCTGTTGTTCCTCCGCCAATATCTATAACCATACTTCCGCTTGCTTCAGTTATATCCAAATTAGCTCCTATTGCAGCTGCTAATGGTTCTTCTATTAGAAAAACTTTTTTTGCTCCAGCATTTACCGCTGCATCTCTTACTGCTCTTTTTTCAACCTCAGTTGCCTGGCAGGGAATACATACCATGACCCTTGGTGCAGACATTCTTCTATTTCCACAGGCTTTTCTAATAAAATGTTTAAGCATTGTCTCGGTCACATCGTAATCTGAAATAACTCCATCTCTTAATGGACGAATTGCCACTATATTACCAGGAGTCCTACCAATCATTTGTCTAGCTTCTTCACCCACAGCCTTAACTTTATTATAACTTTTATCAATTGCAACTACAGAAGGTTCTTTAAGTATAACACCCTTTCCTTTTATATAAACAAGTACTGTAGCTGTCCCTAAGTCAATCCCCATATCCATACCAATTCTAAAACACATTCCTATCAACTCTCCTGCTCTTTTGTAATACTTTAAAACAAGTTGTACTAAACTTGAATTATATTAATCTCTAATTCTTATTATAATAGGAATGTTTTTAACCTTCAATAGCTTTATATTTTAACTTAGTAGCTTTTCCACCTCTAATGTGTCTTTCAGCTTTATTGTAATCTAAAATATTTTTAGCTTCATCCGCTATTTGAGGATTTATTTTAGGTAATCTTTCAGTCATATCTTTGTGAATTGTACTTTTACTAACCCCAAAAACCTTGGCTGTTTTTCTTATTGTAGCTTTTGAATCGATAATATAGTTTGCGACTTCAAGAACTCTCTCCTCAATGTAGTCTTTCAAAGTGCTACCTCCTTAACCCTTCTATATTAATAATATGCATTTATATTTCTTTAAATTACTTTCATTAGCCATTTTCCGATATGAATTTCGCAAAATGGCTAATGAAACATCATTAGTTTTGTTTTATTTGCAGATAAGAATTATTCTGCAAATACTAACAAATAGTAACCTTGAAAAATATGATTTATCCTGTAATGCCAAATCCTATTATTTTAAGTGTTACTCTCAATGTAGTAAGTTTATATGTTTCCATTATTTAGAGTCGTATTTTATATGTTTTGCTGGATCAACATATTCCTTACCCTTCATAACTGCAAAGTGTAAGTGACTACCATACTTTTCATAGGATGTTCTAAGGGTTGTGTTTCCAACCTTTCCGATTTTTTCACCCTTCTTAACTGTTTTACCATTTGCTACTGTACTATTAGGATCAAGATTTGCATATATTGTCTTTAACCCATTTTGGTGATTTATAACAACTTGAATACCATAGCCTTCTTTACTCTCGCCTACTTCTTCAACTTTTCCATCTAGGACAGCATAGACATCTTTTCCTAGATCAGCTTTGATATCTAGTCCAAAGTTAGGTCTATAAGTTTCTGTAGTATCTGACCAAACAGGATCTTCTGAATATGCTCTTGCTAAAGTTCCCTCTACAGGTTTTGCAAATTTCGTATCCACAGTACTTACCACTGCAGCTGCTCCATTACTAGGAACGGTAATTCCAGTATTGGTATTTCCTTTTACTTCAAGGGCATTTTGATAGCCATTTTTAGGTAGCTCATCTATTAATGCTGTTTGCTTATCAGCTTCACTTGTTGTTTGTTCATTAGCAACAGGTGGTTTTTTAACTGTTCTTGCATTTTTCGATGTAACTGCTGCTACTGTTGCAACAATACATAAGCATACAAACAGTATTACATAGAAGCCTTCCTTCTTAAAAAAATTTGACGTTTTGCTGAATAATTTTTTGTCCATACAAACACCTCCTTTTTGTAGTTTGTCCAGAGGTTAGTAAAAAATACATATTTTATGAAATTATACTAGAATTTTTTTCCTTACTTTTCGACATTTTTTTCAAAAATAATGAGATGGTCTTCACCATCCCATTGAATTTATATTTATACTTATTTTAAATCTTTTATTTTATCTATCTTTATTCCTTGATAATAATGAGAAAGAATCTCTTGAAAGCTGCTTCCCGCCTTTGCCATAACTTCTGCTCCCCATTGACTCATCCCTACTCCGTGACCATAACCAAAACAGTCGACTTGTATATCTTTAGATATAGTAATTTTAAAATTTGCAGAATTTAAATTAAGCATTGTTCGAAAGTCTGCTCCAGATATTACAGCATTTCCAAGTTTTATTTTTTTTACACTTCCTGCTGAGGTTCTCTCTTCTATAAATATCTGATTTTTAATATTTTTGGAATTAAGCTTTGCCTTAGAATATTTTGAATTAACAATATTAATAAATTCATTAATACTGTATTTATGAGTAGTTTTATAATTACGTGATGCCTCTTCCCCAGGACTTTTCACAGATTTAAGATAAGGCTCACTAGAAGCAAAAACTTCTGCAGCATTTTCAGTTTTTCCACTGCTTACTGCAAAGTAATATGGTTCAAGAACTAGTTTACTATCATAGGTTAATATTTCTCCTTCGGTTTGATTTACTGCATCAGTAATTTTATTCCAATAGCCTATAGCTGAGCTGCTTTTCCATAATTTAAATCTTTCTTCTTTACTCATATATGCTTGACTATTAACAGTATCGCAAATGTCAGCGCCTTTAGCATAGGAGCATTTCCTTCCTCCAAACTGTTCCATATGTGCTAAGGCATAGGTTCTTGCTGCAACTGCTTGGGCCTTAAGAGCTTCTAAATTAAATTCAGCAGGCATCTCTGCAGCCACTACACCCCTTACATATTCCTCAAGATTCATATCCACAACTTTATTTTCCTTTGACAAATAGAGCTTAATAATTGGAGTTTTGTCATCATTTTGTAAAATATCTTCTTTAGTAAGATCATACTTAGATATACCTTCATCGCCTTTACCAAAATTAATACCTTTATTTTCAATTCCAATAATTAATATAGAAAATATAATAAGTAGTAAAATTGAAAAAATAAAAAAAACCACTAACTTTCCAAGTCTTAGAGAAACAAATACTCTTTGCAATGCAATCCCCCTCATTTGTTAAGCTAAGCATTATGCTTTGCCTTTTTCTAAAAGCTTTTATACTATTTTATTTAGCTATTTATAGGAATATTACTTTCTAAGCATAAAAAAAGAGCTGCACTCACAGCCCTTTAAAAATATTTCCTTTCTATATCAGCACCTAAAGCCTTAAGTTTACCTTCGATATCTACATAACCTCTGTCTATATGATAAACATCACTTATTTCCGTTGTTCCCTCTGCTGCTAGGCCAGCAAGTATTAATGCTGCTCCAGCTCTAAGATCAGTAGCTTTTACCTCAGAACCGCTAAATTTTTCTATTCCTTCAATAACTGCAGTTCTACCATCAATTTTTATATTAGCACCCATTCTTTTCAGTTCCTGAACATGCATAAATCTGTTTTCAAATATGGTTTCTGTTACTATACTTGTTCCTTTTAACACACACAAAAGACTCATCATTTGTGCCTGCATATCAGTTGGAAATCCTGGATATGGCATTGTTTTTATATCTACTGGTCTTAAATCTCTATTAGCATCTACAATTATTTCATCTCCGTTTACCTCCATTGAAACACCTATTTCGGTGAGTTTAGCGATTATTGGCTTTATATGTTCTTCATTTATTCCTGAAATTACAATTTTGCTTCTAGTTATAGCCGCAGCTGCCATATAGGTACCAGCTTCTATCCGATCACAAATTGGTTTGTGTACGGTCCCTTTTAAGTTTTTTACTCCTATAATTTTAATTGTATCACTACCTGCACCTATAACTTCGGCTCCCATACTATTTAGAAATTTTGCTAAGTCCTCAATTTCTGGTTCTTCTGCAGAATTTTCAATTATAGTTTCCCCATCAGCAAAAATTGCCGCCATCATAATATTTTCAGTAGCTCCCACTGAAGGAAAATCCAAATAAATTTTGTTACCAATAAGTTTATTTGCCTTAGCCTCAACATAACCGTGGCCAACATTAACCTCTGCGCCTAAGGCAGTAAAGCCCTTTAAATGCAGATCGATTGGTCTTGTTCCTATATTACAGCCTCCTGGAAGAGATATTTTAAACCTTCCAAACTTTGCAATCATAGGTCCCATAATAAGAAAAGATGCTCTCATTTTTCTAACAAGTTCACTTGAAGGCTCACCATATACTAGTTTAGTGGTATCAATAAGGATTCTGTTGCTTTCTTTGTTAATGCTTATTTCAGCTCCCAAGGACCTTAAGGTATCCACTATAACACAAACATCTTCAAGCATAGGTGCATTTTCTATGATACATTTATCACCACTTAAAATGCTTGAAACTATAATAGGCAAAACAGAATTCTTTGCAGCACTTACCTTAACTTTTCCATTAAGCTTACTTCCTCCATTAATGACTATTTTATCCATACAATTCCCCCACTTCTTATTAATAAGCTTCTATAATGATTGGTGTACCGATTATTAAATATGTTCCTGTTCCATAACTGCAGACAGCAAAATTTAAATCTACAAGTTTTCCATTATCCTTTATTGGGATAAATTGCTTTGTATATGCCACAGTACTAGTACCATTTTTTAACTTAACCGTTGAGATATTACTTGTATTTTCTATCATTAACATATTTATAATTTCATTATTTAATTTTTCATTATCCCTTTCCGGAACCTTTGCCTTTAAATACTGAAAATACTTAACATCTTTTTTATTAATAGCTGAATCAATTCTGTTTATTAACTCATCTAGTCTGTTTTCATTATTGGTTCTAACAATATTTAAACTCACAAGATTATAATTATCATAATCCGAATATTCTATGTAGCCATTTACTGCTTCTGATTTAAAATCCACACAGTAATATTTACCATCCTTTGAAATCTTTATATTGCTATCTGATAAATTTAATTTTTTTAATAAATTAAGACAATACTTTTCACCATTTTCATCAATTTCGAAATTTGCTCTGATACCATACTCAACAATACTTCCATTAGCTGATTCGATTATTTTATTGAATATATGAGTATTTTTTTTTGCAATGGATAAATTACTTAAGTTTGACAATGATAAAATAAATAAGAAAACTAATATAATGATTTTGCTTTTCAAAGAGACCCCCTACCTTTCTCTTTTGATTATGGACAAAACCATTAACTTTTATTCCATAAATATACTATTAATATATAAGAAATTTAAAAAAGTGTGAAAAAAAAGAGGCCTAAGCCTCTTTGTGTTTTCGCACTATCTCTGGATTATAATTGCAGTTCCCATTCCGCCACCAATACATAATGTAGCTAATCCATTCTTAACATTCTTTCTTTGCATTTCATGAATAAGAGTAACAAGTATTCGTGCTCCAGATGCTCCAATAGGGTGTCCTAAAGCAATTGCACCTCCATTTACGTTAACCTTATTCATATCAAGCTTTAAATCCTTAGCTACTGCTAAGCTTTGAGCTGCAAAGGCCTCATTAGCTTCAATCAAATCAATGTCCTTAATTTCAAGCTTTCCTTTTTCTAAAGCCTTTCTCACTGCGCTATAAGGTCCATAGCCCATAATTGAAGGATCTACCCCACCTTGAGCATATGAAACTATGGTTGCCATAGGACTTAGACCTAACTCTTTTGCCTTATCTAAACTCATTATTACTAAAGCTGCTGCACCATCATTTATTCCTGAAGCATTGCCTGCAGTAACAGTTCCATCTTTTTTAAAGGCAGGCTTTAATTTTCTTAGTGCTTCAATAGTGCTGCCTTTTCTCGGAAATTCATCCACTTCAAAAATAATAGGTTCCCCTTTTCTCTGTGGGATACTTACTGGAACAATTTCTTCTTTAAACTTACCTTCAACAATTGCTTTTTCTGCTTTTAATTGTGAATCAAGTGCAAATTCATCCTGCATTTCTCTTGATATATTCCACTTTTCTGCTACATTTTCAGCTGTTATTCCCATATGATATCCATTAAAAATATCAGTAAGTCCTTCACTAAGCATAGAATCTACTAAGGAACCTGCGCCCATTCTGTATCCCCATCTAGCATCATTTAAAATATAAGGTGCCCTAGACATGTTTTCCATACCGCCTGCAATAATTATATCAGCATCTCCGGCTTTTATAATTTGTGCAGCTAGCTCAACTGCTCTAAGGCCAGAACCACATACCTTATTAATAGTCATTGCAGGTACCTCAACTGGAAGTCCTGCTTTTATTACAGCTTGCCTTGCGGTATTCTGTCCAAGTCCCGCCTGCAGCACATTTCCTAGTATAACTTCATCTACCATTTCAGGATTTAAGTTAACTCTTTTAAGAGCTTCGTTAATAACTATTGCTCCAAGTTCCGGAGCCGGTATATCTTTTAAACTCCCCCCAAAAGAACCAATTGCAGTTCGTACTGCACTTACAATTACTACATCTCTCATTCTTATTCCCCCATTTATTAAATTTAAAATACCCATGTAAACAATTTCATTATATTCGATTACTTTGCATTTATCAACTTTTACATAAGAAAAAGACACAAGCTTTTAAAAAGTTTGTGTCTGTAAATATTTTATAATTAATGCTTCTCATTTACATTAAATTCAGTTAAGGTTTTATTGTTATAACCAAAATTATATAATATAGCATCAACTATTCTTTTAGAAGCTTTACCATCGCCATAGGGGTTTATGGCTTTTCTCATAACATCATATTCATCTTTATCTCTTATTAACTCATTAGCATTACTTATTATAACTTCCATGTTTGTTCCAATAAGTTTTACAGTTCCTGCTTCCACAGCTTCAGGTCTTTCAGTTACATCCCTAAGTACCAAGACTGGTTTTCCAAGATGTGGTGCCTCCTCTTGAAGACCGCCGGAATCAGTCATAATCATATAACACTTATTCATCAGATTATGTGTTTCCTTTGTATCAAGCGGCGGCAGCAAATGTACTCTTTCAACACCATCTAAATATTTGTAAACAACATCTTTGACTATAGGATTTAAATGAACTAGATAAACAAGCTCAACTTCTTTATTGTTTTCTACAATATTTTTTAGAGCCTTGCATATATTTTCTATACCTTCGCCCCAATTTTCTCTTCGATGAGCTGTAACCATAATTACCTTTTTAGACTTATAATCTATTTCATTTAATTCTTTATTAGTAAATTCATACTCATCTTCAACAGTATAATTCATAGCATCTATTACCGTATTTCCTGTTACATAAATGTCGCTTTCCTTAATTCCTTCTCTTAAAAGGTTTTCTTTTGCTCCTGCAGTAGGCGCAAAATGAAGATCAGCAATGGCACCTGTAAGCTTTCTATTCATTTCTTCAGGGAAAGGAAAGTATTTATCAAAGGTTCTAAGACCAGCTTCTACATGACCAACCTTTATTTGCTTGTAGAAAGCAGCAAGAGATCCAGCAAAGGTAGTAGTTGTATCACCATGAACTAAAATCAAGTTTGGTTTCTCTTTTTCAAAAACTTCTTCAAGCCCTTCTAATACTTTAGTAGTTATACCTGTTAAACTTTGCTTTGCTTGCATAATATTTAAATCGTAATTAGGATTTATATTAAAAAGTTCAAGGACTTGATCTAACATTTGTCTATGTTGTGCTGTTACGCAAACCAAAGATTCTATCTCTTCTCTTTGTTGTAATTCATTTACCAGCGGAGCCATTTTTACCGCCTCAGGTCTAGTTCCGAATATGGTAATTACTTTAATTTTCTCCATTTAATTTCCTCCTAAGTAATATGCTAGTCATGTTTAAAAAAGCCCATCTTCCAAGCAACGAATACAATAATCGTTATCACTGAAGCCATTAAGAAATAAGAACGAACGGTACTTATTTGCATTGCTATAATAGCAATACCTCCTAGAATTGCACTAAGTAAATACATTATAATAACAGCCTGCCTCTGTGAAAGTCCAAGATCTAACAATCTATGATGCAAATGCCCTCTATCTGCTTGAGATATTGGCTTCCCATTTACCTTTCTTCTAATCATAGCAAAAATAGTGTCATAGATTGGCAGCCCAATAGCTAGAATTGGAACTGATACAGCAAAGGCTGTAGCTGATTTAATTGTACCTTCCATAGATATTGCCGCTAGTAGAAATCCAAGCAGCTGTGCTCCAGTATCACCCATAAATATAGTTGCAGGATTAAAATTATATGGCAAAAATCCAATAATAGCTCCACCAAGCACTGAAGTGAGAACGGCAGCTTCAGATCTATTATGAATTATAGCAATAATAAAAATTGTTATTGTAGAAATAAGCGCCACCCCTGCAGCCAAACCATCTAAGCCATCAATAAGATTTAACGCATTAGTAATGCCTACAACCCAAATTACTGTGAAAGGTATATACAACCAGCTTATGTATATAAGTCCATTTGTGCCTCCAAAAGGATTTGTCAGTATTGTAATACTTACTCCACTTACAATTAGGCAAAGAGCAGCTACAATTTGAATGCTAAGTTTCACTAAAGGCTTTAAATCCTTAATATCGTCAATTACCCCGCCTATAACTATTATTGTAGAACCTAAGATTATTCCTAATTCAGATATTTCAAGGCTGCCCTTTTTTAAAATTATAGTTATCATAAATGCAATATAAATTGCTAAACCACCTAATAATGGAATTGGCTTTTTATGTACTCTTCTTTCATCCTTTGGAACGTCTATTGCCCCAATTTTAACTGCAAACTTTTTTACTAATGGGGTTGCTAATAAAGATATAACCGCCGATACTAAAATTAAAAAATAATTATTCATAAGTTACCTTCCTAATTTAATCGATTAGTAAGAATCCTTTCCTGTATATTAAGTACCATTTAATACCCGAATTCATTGCTTAATGAATCATCATCATTAATCCAGTCCTGTACTTGAATTATACGATATTTGTCTTTTGTATCTCTAATAATGACTTTTTCAATACCTGCATTTATAATTAACCTTTTGCACATTGTGCAAGAATTTGCATCCCTAACAAGCTCTAAGGTTCTAGTTTCTTTACCAACTATGTATATAGTGGCACCTATCATATCACGCCTAGAAGCACTAATAATTGCATTTGCCTCAGAGTGTACTGAACGGCATAATTCATACTGGGTACCTCTTGGAACATTTAACTGTTCTCTACGGCAAATCCCTATATCCTGACAATTTTTCCGTCCTCTTGGGGCTCCCGTATATCCGCTGGATATTATCTCATCATTTTTAACAATAATTGATCCATAATTTCTCCTTAAACAAGTTCCTCTCTCAAGAACAGTTTCAGCTATGTCAAGATAATAATTATTCTTATCTCTTCGTTCCATCAGTATTCCTCATTTCTACATTAATCACTAATATTATAAGTCATTTATATTAATAATACAAAACTAATTTTAAACATTCCTTACTGTGCACTGATTCCAGTGCTCTCTAAAGCCAAAAATTTAATATAAAATATAAAAAACTGACTCCAGCTTATGCTGAAATCAGTTTTTTATATAATTATTTTTTAACTTATTAAGGAAAATGAAATTTACTGAAGTTTAAAGCTTTGTCTTACTTAGTACCAAAGAGGCGATCTCCTGCATCTCCAAGTCCTGGTACAATATAACCAAGTTCATTTAACTTTTCATCAATAGCTGCCACATATATATCTACATCTGGATGAGCATTCATAACATTTTTTATGCCTTCAGGAGCTGCTATTAAACACATCAATTTTATATATTTTGCTCCTTTTCTCTTTAATAAAGCTATTGCATCTACTGCTGATCCTCCAGTAGCTAGCATAGGATCAGTTACAATTACATCTCTTTCTTCAATATCCTGTGGAAGCTTACAGAAATATTCTACTGGTTTTAGTGTAGCTTCATCTCTATATAATCCAATATGACCAACCTTTGCTGCGGGTATAAGTTTAAGCATTCCATCTACCATTCCAAGTCCAGCTCTCAAAATTGGGACTATTGCAACTTTTTTACCTGAAAGCATTTTACATTTAGCTGTGCATATAGGAGTCTCAATTTCCACTTCCTCCAGCTGTAAGTCACGAGTTACTTCATAAGCCATAAGCATTGCTACTTCTTCTACAAGTTCTCTAAAATCTTTTGATCCTGTGTTTTTATCCCTAATAAATGCTAATTTGTGTAATATCAATGGATGTGCAATTTGTGTAACTTTACTCATTTTATTTCCCCCTATTTCATATATTTATTTTCAATTGCTGTTATTTTATTTATTCTTTTTAAATGCCTATCTCCTAAAAAGCTAGCATTTAAAAAGTTATCAACAATATCAAGTGCAAGTCCAGTACCTAATACTCTTGCTCCTAATGCTAAAATATTTGCATTATTATGCTCTCTACTTGAGTGAGCACTGAAGGTATCGGAGCACAGTGCTGCTCTTATACCTGGAACTTTATTTGCAGCAATGCTTATACCAATTCCTGTACCGCAAACTAAAATACCAAAATCAAAATTCTTTGCAGTAACCTCCTCTGCAACAGCCTGAGCATAATCAGGATAGTCAGTTGAATCTTCAGAAAAAGTTCCAAAATCCTTAAATTCTATACCTATCTTTTCTAAATGTTTTACTACTTCATTTTTTAAACTTAAACCAGCGTGGTCGCTGCCTATTGCAATTTTCATATCTTTCCTCCTTGTTTTCCTTATACTATTTTTAGAATTTTTATAATTTTTTATTACAAAAAAGAAGATAATAGCACTTTTTTTAAATGCTTTTATCTTCTTTTATTTTGTCTAACAATAATAATATACTATTATTTAAAGCGTTATAAGTTTTACTGTAAATAGGAAAATCGCCGCCATAAGGGTCAACTATATCACCCTTCATGCCGACATATTCATTCAAAGAGAATACTTTGTCTTTAAGCTTAGGAAATCTTGAAGTGATTATATTTTTAATATTAGTGGTCATAGTTAATATCAAGCCAGCATTATCTAACATTTCTAAAGTAAGCTGAATTGCCAACCTTTTACTAATATCTAAGGATAAATTTTCCTTAACTAATTGAGCTGAATAAATGGAAGCTATACTGTTTTTTTCAATAGATAGTCCAGCAGATGAAGCTTTTACATTTTTAAGAGTACAAAGACTATTAAAAATGGCTTCAGCCATGCAGCTTCTACAGGTATTACCTGTACATACAAATAACACTTCCATTTTCAACCCTCCTTAATAAACTTAAACATTAATAATATCAAAACCAGCTGACTTTCTCATCCTATTCATAATGGCTGTCCCTATTTCATCTTCTTCAAAGGCCTCAGCAAGAATTAAGTCTACCTTTTGATCATCTAGGCTTCGTAAAGCCTCAAATAAATTCTTTCCAATAGAGCTTACATCATTTCTGCTTCCTAATGAAATAATTATGCCATCTACATATTTATCTTTAGTTTCATCAGTAGCTAAAATTCCTACGCTTATTTTTTCACCTATATTATTTTGCACTATTTCATTAATTTTTGCAATAGTTTTTTCTATATCTCCCTGTATTATTTTCATTGGCGCATTAGGAGCATAATGTCTATACTTCATTCCAGGCGCCTTTGGTTTAAGATCTGCATTTGGTTTTTTCATAATTGCTGGGTCCATATATATTGATGGCTCTATTTCCTTAAGCATCTCCAAGGTTATACCCCCTGGTCTTAAAATACAAGGTGGAATTACTGTACAATCTACAATAGTGGATTCAAGCCCGACTTCACAGCTTCCGCCTCCAAGTATTATATCAACTTTCCCATTTAAATCTTCAATACATCTATTAACTTCAGTAGGACTTGGTCTGCCTGATATATTTGCAGATGGAGCGGCTATTGGCACCTTTGAGGCTTTAATTAGTTCTCTAGCTATTACATTAGAAGGCATTCTTATGCCGATAGTAGAGAGTCCTCCGCTAGTCACTTCTGGAATCACTTCTGTCTTATTAAATATTAGAGTTAAAGGTCCAGGCCAAAAGCTTTTCATGAATTTTGCAGCTACTTCAGGAATATGTTTAACGTATGAATTAATATTAAAATCTGATACGTGAATTATCAATGGATTATCCTGAGGTCTACCTTTAGCTTCGAATATATTTCTTACAGCACTAGAATCAAGCGCGTTCGCCCCAAGCCCATAGACAGTTTCAGTAGGAAATGCAACAAGTCCACCCTTACTTATTACCTTGCCTGCCAAGACTATTTTATCTTCATCTATTTTATCTTCATCTATTAATATAACTTTCGTATTCATTAAAAATTTCTCCTTTGTTTATATGTACATTAGAGCATTTTAGTCATTATAAGCCCTAAAATGATTCCAGTCAAGATACCGGCTGTACTTGTTATTCCATCCCAAAGCTTTGAAGATTCGGGAAACATCTCTCCGCAGACTACATACATCATTATTCCTGAAGCAAGTGCAAGGCATGCACCTAATATATTATCTGAAATGCTTCCAAGGTATGCTCCAATAATGGTTCCTATGGCTGTTGGAAAAGCCGTTAAGAAGGCAAAAAATAAAATTTTTCTCACCCTCACCTTCGATGCCATCAGTGGAGCAGAAACTGCGATACCTTCCGGAATATCATGTATAGCAATTATTAAACTCATCTTAAAGCCAAGGCTCTGTCCGGCAAGAAAACCAACACCCATAATAACCCCTTCAGGAAGATTATGCAGCATTAATCCAATTGCAGCCATAAAAGCAACCTTAATATGTTTATTTTTAGCAAAGCTGCTGGTAATATTGATAATTCTATCTAACATAGATATAACTAGAATCCCTATAATGCAAAACATCAAAGTTCCGGTAAAGCTCCAGTTGTCAATAGCCTCAGGTATTAAATCAAAGACAACAATGGAAAGCATTAAGCCTCCTGCAAAGCCAATTATAGCACCTAAGAGTCTATTTGAAGGCTTTTTCACTATTATTCCTAAGGATGCTCCAAGCATAGTTCCAATTAAAGATATTATGCTTCCAAAAGCAACAATTAAATAAATATTATTTCTAAGCAAGTTATCACTCCTACTCCATAAATTAACTCTATACATTTTATTTATGAAATTCGGAGTGAAGAACCATATGTCTAAAATTTATACATTATTACTTCTTCTATATTCCTTAATAATTTCCACAGCCTCTTCTGTATATTCGGCTTTTACACAATTTCTATAAATCATATCTAATAATTTATATTTCTCAAAGCCCCCTTTAGTTATAATAAGATAATAATAGTTATCTTCCGGGTTCTGCACCTTTAACCAATAATATTGCTGAGCCAAATAGGGGTGTTTACTTATAAAATTACTGTCTACTGGTATAATTTTTTTGTTTCTAAATCTAGAATTCATAATAAAGATTATTGACATCTGCACACCTATTCCTTCAGCATGTACAAATTTTACTTTATCACAAATAATATTCATTTCCTCGCCAAAATGCAGCAGCTTTATTTTTAATCTGTAGCTATCACTGCTGAACTTTATATAATTATTGCTTATATTAATTAATATTGTTATTAATATAAGCAGTTCAATTATTATAAGATAAACTATAAAGAAAACGCTTGATTTGTGTGCTAAAAATAAAATTAATGGCAGCATAAAAAAAATAAAGCTTAAGAATAGCAAAAACCCAATATTAGATTTTTTTTGCTTCCTAATAGCTTTATTTATGTCCATATTTCACCTCTAAATTTGTGTGCAATTTTGATTATTCATTACTTCCCATTGCTTCCATCTTTCTAGCTTGGTCTTCTGTAATTAAACCATCTAACATTTCATCAATATCACCATCTAGAAAGGCTTCTAACTTGTAGAGTGTTAGCCCTATTCTATGATCTGTAACTCTACCTTGTGGATAGTTATAGGTTCTAATTCTTTCACTTCTATCTCCAGTTCCAACTTGACTCTTTCTATCTTCAGCTATTCCAGCATGTCTTTCAGCTTCAGCTCTTTCATAAAGCCTTGACATTAAAACTTTCATAGCTTTTTCTTTATTTTTAAGCTGGGATTTTTCATCCTGACAAGACACTACAAGACCTGTTGGAATATGTGTTATTCTTACTGCTGAATCTGTTGTGTTAACACACTGGCCACCGTGACCAGAAGCTCTAAAAACATCAATTCTAATATCATTTGGATTAATAGTTACATCTACATCATCAACTTCTGGCAAAACTGCTACCGTTGCTGTGGATGTGTGGATACGTCCGCTGGATTCAGTATCGGGAACCCTTTGTACTCTGTGAACTCCACTTTCATATTTAAGCTTACTATAAGCGGATTGACCCCTAACCATAAATACAACTTCCTTAAAGCCGCCAATATCAGTTTCATTGGCACTCATTAGTTCAATTCTCCATCTGTGACGTTCTGCATATCTAGTATACATTCTAAAAAGGTTTGAGGCAAAAAGAGCAGCTTCTTCCCCACCGGCCCCACCTCTGATCTCAATAAATACGTTCTTTTCATCATTAGGATCCTTTGGAAGAAGTAAAATGTTTAATTCTTTGTGAAGCTCTTCTGATTTTAAAGTTAAATCCCTTATCTCTTCTTGAGCCATATCCTTAAGTTCTTTCTCAATGTCCTCATTAAGCATTTCCTTATTGGCTTCAATATCTTCTATAGTTTTTTTATATTCTTTATATTTATTAACTATTATTTCTAAGTCAGCATGTTCTTTGCAGAGCTTCTGCCATTCCTTCTGATCAGCCATAACTGAAGGATCGCTTATTTTTCTAGAAAGCTCTTCATATTTATTTTCTATAAAATTAAGTCTATCTAACATTTATATAATCACTCCATATATTATTTTCACAATTTATTATTATAACACAAGCCTCAAAAAATAGCGATGGAATTTTTTTATTAATTAAGAGTAGCAATTATTACTCTATTAAGCCCTGCAAGGTCTTTAATAATCTTAATATTACTAAAGCCATTTTCTTCAAGGATTCCCTTAACTTCTTCAGCTTGGTCATACCCTATTTCATAAGCTAGAACCCCATGTTCATTTAAAACCTGAAGGCTTTGTTTTGTAATGGATCTATAAAAATTTAATCCATCCTCGCCTCCCCATAGGGCAATATATGGCTCATAGTCCTTTACATCCTCCATTAAAGTTGGTATCACAGATGTTCTTATATATGGTGGGTTTGATACCACTATGTTAAACTTAAGCTTATTATCTATAGCAAACTGAAGTAAATCGCTTCTATAAAAATGAGCATTATGTTGTAATGAAAGTAACTCTATATTTCTAGAGGTTACCTCGCATGCTATTTCGGATATATCACTGCAATAAACCTCTGAGTTATCTAAGATTTTTGCTATTGAAAGACCAATTGCTCCGCTGCCGCAGCAGACATCACATATTTTCAAACTGTCTTTTTTATTTGTAAGCTTTAAAACCTCTTCTACCAATATTTCTGTATCAGGCCTAGGTATTAAAACTCCCTGTTTTACAAAAAATGATATTCCCATAAATTCGGTTTCTTCTATTATATATTTTATAGGCATCTTATTTTTTCGTAAATCAATTAATCGAAAATATTCAATTACACTTTTCTCACTGACTTCTTTGTCCCTGTTAATAATTATAGACACTCTATCCAAATTTAAAACCTTACCTAAAATCAGCTGAGAATCTAAAATATAATTTTCATTATTATACTTTAAAATTTCATAACCTTTAGTTAGTAATTGCTGTATTTTCATTTCCATCATCCTTATGATTTATTCTAATCCCTCTGCTGACTTTAATGCGGCTATTGCAACTTCTAATTCAGATAAATCTGGCTCCCTTGTTGTAAGCTTTTGAAGCATAAGCCCAGGAAAAGCTAATATATTTGCTGCTTTACTATTACTCTTGCCCATCCATCTAATAAGTTCATAAGTAATTCCTGATATCACTGGCAGTAGTATTATTCTATATAGAAGTCTTTGAAGTAAGGAATTCCATCCTGTTAAGGAAAAAATAATTATACTTACTATCATAACCAAAAACAAAAAATTTGTACCGCATCTTGGATGTAATCTTCTAAATTTTTCTGCATTTTCTGGTGTAAGCTCTATGCCATTTTCATAACAAAAAATAGTCTTGTGTTCTGCGCCATGATACTCAAATACTCTTTTAATATCCTCTAGCTTACCAATGAAATATATATATAATAAGAATAATATAACTCTTATTATCCCTTCAATTACATTGAGCCATACTGTATTTATGTAAGTAAGTTTCTTAAAAAAGTTAGCTACGTAGGTTGGCATTAAGAAAAATAATAATACAGCAGCTACTAACGAGAATATAAGAGAAATTCCTGCAATAATATCATCACTTTTATCTTTAAATTTATTTTTAAACCACTTATCAAATTTAGAGACTTCCTCTTCTTCTTCAAAAAATTTAGCTGAAAAGTTTAAGGTCTTTATTCCTATAACAAGAGATTCTATAAGGGATACAAAGCCTCTAATTATAGGCAACCCTAAAAGCTTATATTTTTTAGAATATGGTACTAAATCTAATCTTTCTATTACAATTTCACCCTCAGGAGTTCTAACTGCAGTAGAAACTCCCTTCCTGCCCCTCATCATAACACCTTCTATAACAGCTTGTCCACCAACAGAAACCTTTTTATTCATACAATTCCCCACTTTATTTCTTTATCTTTAATTTTTCATTTTCATATTCTTTTTTATATTGAAAATAGCATTTAGGACATAGTGCATGATATTCTACATTATCCTGTTTATCAATAGCAACTTGTTTTCCTTCAAACACATATTTCCCATTTATCATTCTTCCATTTAAAAGAGCCTTTTTACCGCAGTTGCATATATTCTTTAGTTCCTCTATACTGTGTGCTAATAGTAGTAATCTTGAACTTCCTTCAAAGCCATTCATCTGAAAATCCGTGCGAAGGCCGTAGCATATAACTGGAATATCCATTAAAACAGCTATTTCAAAAAGCTGATCAATATGCCTGCTTTTAAAAAACTGTGCTTCATCCACTAGAATACAATCTATCCTGATATTTTTCTTAAGTAAGGCTTCCACCTCAGTACATATATTCATATCTTCACTTATTAAAAGGTCTACTTCCCTTGTAACCCCAAGCCTTGATACAACCTTATGCCCACCCTTTGTATCAGTCTTAGGTTTTATTATTATTACATTCATTCCTCTTTCTTCATAGTTGTATGCAACTTGTAAAAGATTTGTTGATTTACCGCAATTCATTGCTCCATATCTAAAATATAATTTACTCATGTCATTCCTCCTTTTATTCGGAACACCGAGTAGTTTGACCTACTCGCTCCCGCTCGAAAACTACTCGTAAAAGGCCTTTTAGACCTTTTACCTCCTTTTATTCGGAACACTAGCAATTAAACTAAACAAATATATTGTATCAAAAAACAGCCTTTTATTAAAGATTGACTACAAAATATTTGCATGCTATAATCTAGTAGTTGAGAATATGGAAACATATTCGATAATTGAAAGAGGTGAATGAAATGAGAGAAGGCATACATCCAGAATACCACCAAGACGCTGTGGTTAAGTGTGCATGTGGAAACACATTTACAACTGGTTCTGTTAAGAAAGAACTAAAAGTAGAAATATGCTCTAAATGCCATCCATTCTACACTGGACGTCAAAAGATTGTTGACGTAGGTGGAAGAGTTGAGAAATTTAGAAGGAAGTTCAATATTACAGAATAAAAAAATGGGAAAGGATTTACCTTTCCCATTTTTCTTTTCCATTATCTCTTTTTAAAATATCGTTTTTCATAAAGATTTCTAAGAAATCATCATTATTTTTTGTTTTAGCCATATGTTCTATTAGCTTTTCTGTAACTAGATCTGCACTATTTTCTTTGTACATAACCCTTCTGATATTAAAGATAACCTCTTGCTCTTTAGAAGTTAAAAGTAAGTCTTCTCTTCTTGTACCAGATTTATAAATATCAATAGCAGGAAATATTCTTCTTTCTTGCAGCTTTCTATCTAAGTGAACTTCCATATTTCCTGTTCCCTTAAATTCTTCAAAAATCATATCATCCATTCTGCTTCCTGTTTCAACTAGAGCTGTGGCAAGAATAGTAAGACTTCCACCTTCTTCAATGTTTCTTGCAGCACCAAAGAATTTTTTAGGATTTATAAGTGCTCCAGGATCTAATCCTCCAGAAAGTGTACGCCCAGTTGGAGTTATTGTAAGATTGTAGGCCCTTGAAAGTCTTGTTATACTGTCTAATAAAATAACCACATCCTGACCTTGCTCTACCATCCTCTTTGCTCTTTCAAGTACCATTTCTGCAACCTTTGTATGATGATCTGGCTCTTCATCAAAGGTTGAAAATATAACTTCACCATTAATAGAACGCTGCATATCAGTAACCTCTTCAGGTCTTTCATCTATTAAAAGCACTATTAATTTTATTTCAGGGTGATTTTTACTAATACTATTGGCAACTTTTTTAAGAAGAGTAGTTTTACCAGCCTTAGGAGGTGCAACTATGATACCTCTTTGTCCTTTACCTAATGGTGAAATAATATCCATTAATCTCGAGGATAAATCTAGTGTACTTGTTTCTAATTTGATTCTTTCTTCAGGATAAATAGGGGTTAAAGTTTCAAATTTTTTTCTTCCTACAGCTCTTTCAGGGTTTTCACCGTTTACACCTTGTACATATAATAGAGCTTTAAACTTTTCTCCCTCTTTAGGGGTTCTTACCTTACCTTCAACCATATCACCTGTTCTTAAATTGAAGCGTCTAATTTGTGAAGGAGATACATAAATGTCATTTGGTCCAGAAAGATAATTTTGTCCTCTTAAAAAGCCAAAACTATTTTCAATAACATCTAATACTCCTCTAGCAGTATCAGATTCATCTATCATTTCTTTAAGTCTTTCTCTTTTTTCTTCAAAGGAAACTTTTTCTATGATAGGCTCAGACTTTGGGGCAGGTTCATAAGCTGTGTTTAAATTCGTAGTTACAGCTTTAATTTCTTCACTCTTTACATAAGATTTTTCAGATTCTTCTTTAACTTCATCCTTTTTGGGAGTTATCTTTTCTCTAAGAACTACTCCATTCGTTTCAATGGACGCAGGAGAAACCTTGCTAATTTCTTCAATAAGCTCTGCTTTTTTAAACTTTGATATGTTTTTAATACCAAGTTCCTTAGCAATATCTCTAAGCTCCGTTAGAGTTTTAACTTCTAATTCTTTGCTAAGCAAACAATACACCTCCAAATATTCACTTATATATTTAATAATTTATTGGGATTTCAAAAAGAACTACCATGAAATGTAATACCTTATACATTATATACTATTTTATAATTTTAATCCATTTTTTTATTTTAAAATAAAAAGAGTGAATTTACTCACTCAAAACATAACAATCAAATCACTTTTTTGCTCATTTACTTTGTTAACTCTTTCATGTACCTTACTCTCATTACCAATATAAAAAATTGGTACTCCTAAAGTTTCACAGCCGCCAATAATAACTTCTCTTTTAAGAAAATCATTTATATTATATTTATAATAGTGTACCTCTCCACATAATGGGCACTTAATTGTAAAACTTAATTGCTTATGTCCTTTAGAATTAATATGAATGCACGGGAAAGCCATTTTCAGCTTCTCAATTTCGAAAATAGATATTTCTTTAATTTCATATTGCTCATAGGCGTTCTTTAATGCAATGCTTATTTTAGAATTAATCAGCACCTTTCTCGCCTCCAAATATTTTATATTTATTTTAATATTATTATTCTATAAATCTTAAAGAATTCCTTCAAAAATAAAACCGCACTTTTCCAAAAGGCATATTTTTAATTCGACATGTAATTTTGAAATTTTTTAAAAAAAGATTCACCCAGGTGAATCTTTTTCCTATTATTTTACCTTAGTTTTCATAGCAGCTTCTATAAAATCTTTAAAAAGTGCGTGGGGTCTATTTGGTCTTGATTTTAGTTCAGGGTGAAATTGAACGCCCACAAACCAAGGATGATCTTTTAGTTCTACTATTTCCACAAGTCTTCCATCAGGACTTGTTCCTGAAAGTACTAGACCAGCTTCAGTAAGAGGTTTTCTATATTCATTATTAAATTCATATCTATGTCTATGTCTTTCATAAATTAAGTCTTCATTATATGCTTCAAA
Source organism: Candidatus Clostridium stratigraminis (assembly GCF_045310675.1). NCBI lineage: Bacteria > Bacillati > Bacillota > Clostridia > Eubacteriales > Clostridiaceae > Clostridium > Candidatus Clostridium stratigraminis. The sequence continues at coordinate 557,311 of NZ_JBJHZZ010000001.1, read as the reverse complement.
AGCAAAGCTTTCCTTAGATAGTTTACATGGGTATAAACCAAGTCTCATAGTTCCTCCCATTTCATCTATGTCCTTCTGATCTGGCATTAAATCTATAACTGGGTAGTTTGTCTCTGGATTTATTTCTGAGCTATGTGCATCTTTAAAGCCTAATACATTTCTTGCAAATTCAATTACTGCACACTGCATTCCAAGACATATCCCAAGAAAAGGTACTTTATTTTCACGAGCATACTTTATGGCTTCTATTTTTCCTTCAATGCCTCTATCTCCAAAACCACCAGGAACCAAAATTCCATCTACATCTGCTAGTAAGTTACCTACATTTTCCTTATCTAAATCTACTGAATTTATCCATTTTATATTTACATTTGCATCATTACTTAATCCGCCGTGATTTAGTGCTTCTACAACTGATATGTAAGCATCGTGAAGCTCTACATATTTTCCAACTAATGCGATATTTACAGTGCTAGAAAGGTTCTTTAACTTCTTTACCATAGCTGTCCATTCATTGTTATCTATATCGCCACATGGAAGACTAAGCTTTTCACAAACGAGAGTATCTAAACCTTCCTCATGAAGCATTAGAGGTACTTCATACAAATTTTCTGCATCAAGATTTTGAATTACCGATCTACCATCAATATTACAGAACAATCCTATTTTGCCTTTTAAATCTTCAGATAGAGGTTTTTCAGAACGACAAACAATAATATCAGGTTGAATACCTATGCCTCTTAATTCCTTAACAGAATGTTGGGTTGGTTTAGTTTTAAGTTCTCCGGCCTTTCCTAAGAATGGAACAAGAGTAACATGAATAAAGCATACATTTTCTCTTCCTACTTCATATTTAATCTGTCTAATTGCTTCTAAAAAAGGAAGTGATTCTATGTCGCCAACAGTTCCACCAATTTCAGTAATAACTACATCTATTTCTCTTTCCTTAGCAACTCTATACACCCTTTGTTTTATTTCATTTGTTATATGTGGAATTACTTGTACTGTACCACCTAGATAATCTCCTTTTCTTTCCTTAGAAATAACTGACCAATACACCTTTCCTGTTGTAACGTTGCTATTTTTACTTAAATTTTCATCGATAAATCTTTCATAATGCCCTAAATCCAAATCTGTTTCAGCTCCATCATCTGTTACAAAAACCTCACCATGCTGATAAGGACTCATGGTTCCCGGATCAACATTTAAATATGGATCAAACTTTTGAATTGAAACTTTTATTCCTCTATTTTTAAGAAGTCTTCCTAAGGATGCTGCAGTTATCCCTTTTCCAAGTGATGAAACTACTCCACCAGTGACGAATATATATTTTGTATTTTTCATAAGCTATTACTTCAAATGTATTTTGAAGTAATATTCACCCCCTAATATTTTTTAAAAATTTGTTGACAAGTTCTTTTTCACATATTATAATAGAAATTACCCTATAAAATGGAATTATTGTTTTCTTTTTTAAAACACTATAATATGATAGCACATCTTTTCATTTTATGCTATATTTTTTTTGCTTTTCGTCAAATTTTTTTAAAGCCTACTATCAATTCTTTTAACAGCTCTTTATATGTTTCTAGAATTATTAATATTTCTTATTATTCATTTTATTATCATCAAATAATATACCCTATTCACCAATAAACTATGAAAATATTAAAATTCGAATTAATTGAAAATTTAAAAACAAAAAAGGAAGTTGCTTTCTTCCCTAAGTAAGAATATTATATTTTTTTATCTTGCTCTGTAAGGTTTGCCGCGGTACTTGTAAAAAATCAGCAGCCCTAGAAATGTTATATTTATTAATAATAAGTGCTTCTTTAATATAGGATTTTTCTATTTCTTCCATTTTACTTTTAAGGGATATATTTTTATTTACTATGTTGAGTCCAACATACTCTAAATCATTTTCATTTATTTTGCCCTTTTGCTTTAGGTTAAAAATACCTTCAATTACATGTTCAAGCTCCCTTACATTTCCCTGCCACTCTAAGTAGATTAATTTTTCCAAAGAGGATCCATCTATTCCATCAATAGAGGCATGAAATTTTTTGTTGAATTTTTTAATAAAGTATTCAGTAATTAAAGGTATATCTTCTTTTCTATATCTTAAGGGGGGTAAATCAATTCTTACTACGTTTAGCCTATAATATAGATCCTTTCTAAGCTTTCCTTCTTCAATTAATAGCTCTGGCCATTCATTTAATGATACTATTAATCTAGTATCTACGCTTTTATTTATAGAACTGCCTAATCTTCTAACAGTACCATCCTGTAATACTCGTAAAAGTTTTCCTTGAAGTTCAATAGGCATTGAATTAAGTTCATCTAAATATAAGGTACCGCCAGTTGCTAATTCAAATATACCTTTTTTGTCCTCTGCACCTGTAAATGCCCCTTTTGTTATTCCAAAAAGTATTCCTTCAAGTAAACTGCTAGGAATAGCTGCACAATTTTGAGCTATAAAGGGCTTATTACTTCTATATGAATTATTATGTATAGCTTGTACAAATAATTCTTTTCCTGTACCTGTTTCTCCATAAATAAGTATAGGGGAAGAAGTTTTAGAGGCTCTTACTGCCTTATCCTTGCAACATATTAAATTTTCGCTATTTCCTATAATATGGTGAAAATTGTATTTGGCAGTAGTTATTGTCCTCATGTGCTCCCCCCTTTGCATATTCTAAATAATACTTTGTGTAACTTTACGCCTTAATATTTACCTTCAATATTGTGCTTTGAGGTTTTTCTCCACCAATAATTAGATTGTAATTAACTAATATATCTCCACCAAATTCATCTATATTGACTTTTAAATCTAAAGTTTCAATTTTCATTTCAATAACACCATATGGAGTATTATATATAGTTAATGCATTACCATCCTTTTCAAAATTCATCTCTGCATTTGTAGTACCAACTCTTAATAATGTAAATTTTTCAGGACTAACTTTTAAAGTAGTCCTTGTGCCCTCCATGCCAGAAATCTCAGTTTCATTATACTCCGCACAATAAGCTTCCTTTTCTTTATAAAATTCACCAGGAGAAACTACTTCAATTCTACTGTCTTCCACATTATTTTGCTGACTTGAAATGGTTATTATGGCCTTTTTATTCAATATTTTACTACCTCCCTTTTACTAACAGTTATTCCTAGCTACTGCTAATTCTATTAATTCATCAATAAGCTTACTATAGCTTTTACCAGCAGCCTGCCACATTTTAGGATACATACTAATGCTAGTAAAACCAGGTATAGTATTAACTTCATTTAAATAAATTTCCTTTGTATCTTTATCCACAAGAAAATCCACTCTTGCCATTCCAGCACAATCTAATATTTTATATATATTTATAGCTGCTGTTTTTATTTCTTCTAATTTTGCTTCTTCTAAATCTGCAGGTATTAAAAGTTTTGAAGCCACATTATTATATTTTGCCTCATAATCATAAAATTCTTTTGCTGGAATAATTTCTCCAGGAACAGCCGCTTCAGGGTAATCGTTACCCAATACAGCAACTTCTACCTCCCTTGCATTTATCCCTCTTTCAACTAGAACCTTCCTATCATGTTTTAATGCAAGCATAATACCTTCCTTTAATTCTTCCAAGCTATGTGCCTTTGTTATACCAACAGAAGATCCACTGTTAGAAGGTTTAATAAATACAGGGAATTTTAGTCTATCTTCAATTTTACTTAATATTTTCTTATTATCTACCTCATACTCATAGGCATTCACAACAACATATTCAGCCTGCCTTACTCCAAACCCCTCTAAAAGGTATTTTGTGTAAATCTTGTCCATGCAAATAGCGGAAGACATAACTCCAGGCCCAACACATGGTATATTTAACAGTTTACTCATACCTTGAATAGTTCCATCTTCTCCATATAATCCATGCAATACAGGAAATACTACATCAACTTCATTATTAAATAATATTTTTTGTCCTTCTGGGACTTTGTAAAATTCATCGCTTTCCCATTTACCATTTTCTATATAATCTACTTTTCCATTATATTCAAACCATTTTCCTTCTTTTGATATTCCAATTGGATATATATCATATTTAGCCACATCAATATTTCTAATTACAGAAGCAGCAGAAACTCTTGAAACCTCATGTTCAGTAGATTGACCACCAAATAATACTGCAATCTTTTTCTTCATATTTTCAGCTCCTTGTATGTCTTAATATTTATTCATTAATTATTATATCATAATACAAGTAGATTGCTACATAAAAATAGCCACGAGAAACGTCCCCGTGGCTCATCATATCTCACATTGCAAGTTCTCCGTTTGGGGTATTAATTATCTGTAATATTCTTTGTTCATAACCTGTTTGGGCATTTATGTATACTATGAATTTATCTTTTTGATAACTTCCCGTAAACTCATAACAAAGAATTTCTGTATTAGTTTCTGTTGGAATTACTGCAAGCCTTTTGGTAGAAATGCTTAATCTTTTGCTAACTTTAGCTTCAGCTTCTGCCTCAGAAATTTTAGGGGTATTAAGTTTTCTATTTTCTTCATGAGAAACTAAATATTTTTCGGATTCAATTCCTATTATATTTCCATTATCTAAAGCAATTTTTAGCTTAATTTGATCTGGATAAATTGCTATATCATTTTGTTTGAATACATAGTTTATAATAGCAGTGTTATCATATTTTAAAGTATAAGCAGTAACCATATTCTTATAGCCTAAATTAAGCAAATATTTAGCACCTATGTCTGCAGCTTTTTTTAAATCTATTGTTGGATTATTAATTAATCTATTATCTAATAGATAAACAACCCTGCCTCCGTTTTTACTAATTTCGCAAATAACTATATTCTGTTTTGCATTTCTATTTTTCATTGTAACATTAAAGCGATAGGAAGGAATCTTTGTTTTCCCTTCATTAGAAACATTATCAATCTTTTCAATATTCTCTTTTCCTATAACCTTATAAACAACATTAGTGGCATCTGATAAAGAAACTTCTGCTTGAGCAGTTATTTTAGGTTTTATATTCATAATATTATCAGAAAATGGGCCATCGTAGATTAATGATGGATATGCAGCAATTTGCTTTTGTATATTTGCAAATTGGGTGGAAACTGCTTCTGCATTTTGGCTTGCTAATACGCCTGTTGCCTTTTGCCTAATTTCTCCCCATTTTACCCTGCCTTCACTTATATCAGCTAACACCACATTTAAATCATTTTGTAGTTTTAAGGCCTCTTGTTTCAAATTGTCAATATTGCTATAATCCTTATCGCTTAAATCTTTTCCCTCAGAGGAAGCCTTAACTAGACTGTAACAGAAATCTCCTACTTGAGACAAAAACTTACTGGTACTCTCAATATTTTGCTGTGGAATTGGCAATGAATGCAGCTTATCATTAGCTGTAGCACTATATCTAAAAATTTCTTCAAAGGTTATTATTTTTTTTTCCCTGGAATTTGTTATAGCTGCTTTACTTAAATCTACTCTAATATTCTCTACTGAAGTTATTAATTCATGCATATTCTTACTATACTCGCTTTGAAGATAGTTTCTATAATCAGTCCTCTCTAAGGTCATTAAAATAGCAAATGTTGTAGAGAATACAACAATTAGGGTTACAGCAATAGTATATATAATTCTTTTTTTTGTCATTTGCATAGAGCTTTACCTCCCATAAATTTCTTCACATAGTATTTGTAGTTATATTCTTATTATTCATCCAAGAAAAGAAAAACTCGACATGTAATGTCGAGTTTTATAATTACCTATGAAAATAATTTTTTAAGTTCATCAAAAATTTTAAATCTTATTTCCAACTTTTCTGTGCTATCTTTTCCTGAACTTTCAGTGGTAGCTTTTCCTAAATCTTCTTTTGTCTTTTTACCTAGGTTTCCAGACTTAGAAAGTGAATTTGTATTGTCAACTTCCTCAAATTCATTTTGTGTAAGTACCTCTTTCATAGCTTTTTCTGTATCCTTGTAGGAAACTTCACCTTTAGTTATATCTATAAAACAGAGGGGTGGAAACATCACACACCACCAGTTTTGACCAGAACCATTCCCAATAATAATTCTATAGGCTTCATACTCACCTTGGGGAAGAGTTATATTTCCATAAGTCTTAACTGGAAAGTTTTCCTTTGACAACATTGTAACTGATTTATAAGGGTATCCATTATCCTTTATAACTTTATCAGCTATTTCATGAATATCTTTATCGTTTTGCATAAGAATTTGCCTGGATTCACCTATGCTTTTAGATGTCTTTAACTTTGGAGCAATATATTCAAGCACTTTGTCTCTTACCTTTAGTTTCAAAGCTTGATCTTCAGCATTGTCACTATTTGCTATAACATGAAATCGTATAATTTTATTTTCAATTGAATTTTGGAGTGACATATTATTTACATTATTAGCTTTCAGACCTTTAACCGAAAAACCACTCCAGAATATTGAATATCCTATACATAGACAAATAACAACACATATAAATTTTTTCATTTTTATCCCCCTGATTGTTTATTTGTCTGTAATTATATCCATTAATTCCCTAATTATACATAAATATTTATTTAGTAATGCCGATTCTTCTAATTTTTACATCAACATTAACTGTAATTTCTGCACTTTTAAAAGCTTCATCCCAATTATCCTTAATTCCCTTCCAAAGAGATGGCTTATATTCCTCCACATATTCCCTTAAATTTATGGGATCTACCTGAAACTCAGTCTGCATCAGTTTAGCTATAATATTACATTCTTTAGAAATAGATTCGCTAAAATTTTTTTCAATAGAATTAAGTTCTGTCTTTGATAGTATCTCTTTTCCTTTAAAATCTTCCATAAGCTGAGCTTCCAACCTACAATTAATATTAAAGAAAAGTTTATTTTTATCACCACTTAATTTTATTTTTCTTTGAATATCACTTATTTCTATATCAATTGGGTGGCCATCCATATAAATCACTCTTTTTCCACCTTTGATTTTACCCCTCATTATTTCTAAATCTGCAACCTCTACAGGTGTTAAAAAGCCTTTTAATTTATAATTTTTAATAACTGCTACCCCTGAAAGCACAATATCATCTTTTTCTTTATCCATGCTAACTTTAGGTATAATTGCATTTCCATTCTGGTCTAGAAGGATTATTACTTCATTTAAGGTAATTGGTAAAATTGAGGCATTACTTTCACTGCTTTCCATAAGTCCAGTTAAATAATTCTCTATACTTTTTTCCATGGTAGGTTTAAATTTTACAAATTCCTCGGCCTTTCCTTCGGAAACTACAATCCTCATCATTTTGTTCAAATAAGGGTGTCTTTCCAAATAATCTAATATTTCTTTGAAAATATCTGGCTGTTCCAAAATCGCACTATTTAGCATTATAAGCTTTGTCTGTCCTAAATATATACTTCTGCTGCTTCGCCCAGTAGCCTCCATTATTCCGTCTTCCATAGATGAAGCATCCACGTTAATATATTTGTCCTCAGCAGTACTAGTTATTCCAGGCCCAAGGGCACTTATATTAGGAAAACTATAGGTTATTGAAAGTTTTCTTTCAGAAATTCTATCTTGAAATGGGTCATTTGGCTTAATTTCCTTTGCTTCCTTATTATTGCCCGCATCCTTACCTGGATCAATTCCTATAGTTGTTATAAATAACTTTCTATCAATTTCAACTTTATCCCAACATCCGCTTAAGAATAAACTGCACAAGATTATAGGCAGTATTCTTTTATACTTCACTTTTCTCACCTCTTTTTCTGCCTCCTTTAAATATCAATAAAACAAAAGGTAGAATTATGAAACTCAAAACAACAAAAAACAAGGTGGTCTTATTAGATATATCATTAATTTCGGCAATATTTTCAGGATATAAGGCTATTAAATATATAATTGGTGAGAGTATTAAAGCAGTTAATTTTATTTCATCAAGCTTAAAGCTCTTTTTAATTAATTCTGCCGAAAAATAAAATACGTTTACAAAGGTTGTATAATAATAAAAAACCCACAATGCCATTACTATGCCTTCCCATCTCTCAATAAATGATCCTGGTATCATTATAGCTCTTACCAATGCAATAGTAGGCCAAATAAGCTCTTTAGTATGCTCCTTTGTAAAAAACATTAAGCATAAGATTACAACCGCAACATAAAATATTGTTATAAATGATATACTGCTGATGAGTGTTTTTTTAATTTCCTTTACATCTTTCATGAATGGCAAAATTAAAAATGCTATTTGAAATCCTCCAAAAGCATAAGTGGAAGTTATTAGTGCACTTAAATATTCTTTTGGAGAGTGCTGCAATATAGGCAGCACATTAGTTATGTCACCATTTTTAGTTGAAAACAATAAAAGGATTATCATTGGTACAAACATAATTATAAAGGATATTTCATTAAATTTAACTAATACAGAAATATCTGTACGTACTATGTAGAGCCCAGTAAAAATCATTACCAATAATATAAATTCTGTTGGAGTTTTTAATAATAAGTTCATTTTTATTACTTCAACAAATATTCTCATGCCAATTGAGATTGAAAAAATAAAATAAAAACAAAGTAATAATATTATGACATTTCCAAATAGTTTACCTAGTGTATTTATAGTAAGATCATAAAAAGATATGAAACCATTTTTATTTACTATTTTATAAATTATAAATAACAAAGCCATGCATATAAAACCTGCAGCTATTGTTACAATCCATCCATCAGTTCCAACTTCTTCAGCCATAGAACTAGGATAGGAAAACACCCCTACGCCTATTACCGTTACTACTATAGTTGAAAATAATCCATATTTGCCAACTAGCCTTTTTTCATTCATATAGAGTAGTCCTCACTTTCCTGTATCTTTAGTATAAGCAATAAATTATTCTTGCCTTATTTTATCTTTAGTTTCCATAAATTCAGGTCTTCTTTTAAATAGATTTATAGGAGCTCTAATGAAGGTATCTTTCATATCTCTTTTATGAGGATGAACTAGTGGTGATAAATATGGGATTCCAAAGCTTTTAAGTTTTACTAAATGTACTATTATAATTATTGAACCAATAGCTATACCATACAGACCAATTATTGATGAACATATTATAAGAAAAAATCTAGATAATCTTAAAGCTGAGCTAACCTCATAATTAGGTGTAATAAAGCTAGAAATAGAAGTAATGGACACAATAATAATCATTATAGGACTTACAATCCCAGCACTGACTGCGGCCTGCCCTAATATTAGTCCTCCTACAATACCAATTGTTGAACCTATTGCCTTTGGTAATCTTACAACTGCTTCTAATATAAAAGCTAAGGCCATTTCCATGATTATGGTTTCAATAAAGGCCGGAAAAGGAACTCCCTCTCTAGATGCTGCAATGGAATATGCTAGCTTTGTAGGTATAATAGATGTATGAAAAGATGTCACTGCAATATAAAGTGATGGCAAAAGCATAGATAAAACAATTGCAGTAAATCTTACAAGTCTTAGTATTGATGAATTTATCCATCTTTGATAGTAATCATCGGGTGTTTGAAAAAGACTAGGCAAAGTTGCTGGTGCAAGTATACAAAATGGAGAGTTGTCAACTAATATAGCTACTCTGCCTTCATACAAACCTGCAGCAATAACATCTGGTTTTTCAGTACTTTGTAATTGGGGAAAAGGAGACAGTTTATTGTCTTCAATAAATTCCTCAATATATCCGCTATCTAAAATTGCATCAATTTTTATGTTTTGAATTCTTGATTTAACCTTTTCCAGAACATCTTTGTTAACTACATCATCTATATAAAGAATGGCCACATCTGTTTTGGATCTAGTACCTACAGTTTTAGACTCTATCTTAAGTCTGGTATCCCTTATTCTTCTTCTAATTAAAGCAGTATTAAATCTTATAGTTTCTGTAAAGCCATCTCGTCCTCCTCTAATAACACTTTCACCAGAAGGTTCACTTACTCCTCTAGTTGGCCAAGCTCTAGTTGAAATAACATATAAAGCAGACAAACCTTCAATAAACATTATTGAATCACCTGAAAGTACAGCGTTTAGACCTTCAGAAAGCTTCATTACCTGCTTCATATCAGACACTGTAAGTATCTTATCTTTTATTTGCATTATATTTTCTACTCTTTCACTTTTAAGCATTACAGATTCAAGCACAAAATTATCTAAAATAACCTTGTCTGCCATTCCATCTATATAAATAATAGCTGCCTTCCAATCTGCTATATTAAATTCTCTATAAACTATGTCTGATGTATCCTTTAATAGATCTTTAATATAGGCAACATTCTCATCAACCTTTGGAGAAATTAAGTCTCTAATTATTTCCTTCAAATTATAACACCTTCTACCTTCTACACCTTATATTTCACATCATTTCACTTAAAGCAAATAATGCTATGCCTAAAACCATAAAACCAACACCCAGTATTCTAGCTTTCATGGCAGTCTTTTTCATATTGTTTTTATAAAAAAATCTTGCATCCAATATACCAACTATGTAGCCTTCCACTAACATCAATATTAAAAAATACTTTGTAAATAAACCAACAATAAGCATAATCTGCCTCCAGTATTCTTTATTACTGACATATTTTTCTCATATATAAGTCAAAATATGCATATAAAAAAGACAGGTATACCCTCTAAATAAGAGATTATAACCTGTCTAATTAAATATTATATTGTTCTGGTAATGAATACTTCATTATATTTTAGTTTTAATTTTTCAAAACAATATTGAGCTTTAAGCATATCTTCAAAGAAGGCAAATATGGTAGGGCCGCTGCCACTCATCATTGCACCTAATGCTCCATATTTTAACATGCTATTTTTAATATCCTTCAGTATATTATGTTTTCTTAAAGTTACATTTTCTAAAATATTTTTCATGTTTTTGCTAATATAATTCAAATCATCATTTTCTATGGCTGCCATAAGATGTTCAGTATCAGGATGTTTAAAAACTTTACTTAAATCTAAGTTTTGATAAACCTCTTTAGTAGAAACCCCAAAAGGTGGTTTAATTATAACAATAATATGATTTTTAAAACTATGAAGCTTTTTAACTTTTTCTCCTATTCCCTCACAAAGAGCAGTCCCCCCAATAATACAGTAGGGTACATCAGCTCCTATTTTTAAAGCAAGCTCCATTAGTTCTTCATTACTTGCGTTAACCTCATAAATATCATTCATGGCTTTTAGTACAGCCGCCGCATCGGTGCTGCCACCGGCAAGGCCTGCTGCTACAGGTATATTTTTCTTGATATAAATATCAATTCCTTCTTTTATTTCATATTTTTCTATAAATAGTTTTGCTGCCTTGTAACAGAGATTTCTATCATCATTAGGAAGATAGGCCTTATTTGACGTTAAATTAATTCCTTTAGAAGCCTTATTAATATTTATAATATCGTAAAGATCAATTGTCTGCATAAGCATTGCTAACAAATGATATCCGTCCTCTCTTTTGCCTATAACATCTAAGGATAAATTAATTTTAGCATAAGCCTTAATAAGCATTTATATTCTTCCTTCCAATTCAAAACTTAGGTCATATTTTAGTAACCCACTTCAATATTCTTATTTAGTATAATATAATAAAAAAAATAAAGCTAGGTATTTTCTAGCTTTATCCTAAAATAATTTAATTAGCACTTTCCTCTTTTTCTGTTATATTTATTCTTTCTTTTACTAAATTTAATAATGGTTCATATTTTTCAAAGAAGATAATAATAATATCTCCAGGCTTTGATTTATCAATAGCTTTTTCTAATGCCTCTACTTCGTCTAGAATAATCTCTAAATTTTTATGATTAAACTCGGAACTTAACACACCCTTTTCAAGGAGCTTAGCAATTTCGCCATTTCTCCTTCCTCTTTTATCTATGTCCTCTTTTATGTATATGAAGTCAAAATAGCTTCCAGAAATATTTCCTACTTGAAGAACGTTACTATCAAGTCTATCACCAGGTACTCCAATTACTCCAATAAGTCTATTATGCTTTATTGCCTTTATTCCCTCTAATACAGCCTTGTAGCCTTCTATATTGTGTCCATAATCAAGAATAACTGTAGCACCATTAACAGAATACATATTGAATCTTCCTGGATTCTGCTCTTCATTACAATAAAAGGTAGATAACCCCTTTCGAATAGTGGTATAATTTACATTTAAACCAATAAGCGCAGCGCAGGCACACATTGAGTTTTCAATATTATACTTCAGCTTGCCATTTATGGTTATATTAATTTTGTTTATTTTTATTAATGGGACAGCATTATCATCCTTTTCAATATAAATATATCCATTATGTGTATATACACCATAACCACCTTTTGAAATATTCTCTCTTAAAAGTTCATTATCTTTATCTTTTGATATAAAAATAATATTACTTTTCATTCTATTTACTATAGTTTTGCTTATTTCATCATCCGCATTTAGAATAACATATCCATTTTGTTTAACTGCCTCTCCTACAAGGGATTTTACATATGCTAAATCTTCTAAAGTATTGATTTCATCAATGCCTAAATGATCCTCTGTAATATTTGTAATTACAGCAACATCTGCCAAATCATAAGCTAGACCTTTTCTAATAATGCCGCCTCTAGCAGTTTCCAAAACAGCAACATCAATTTCCTTATTAGTTAAAAGTGTCATTGCACTTGTATATCCTGTTGTATCACCTTTATATATACATTTATTGTTTATGTATATTCCACCTGTAGTGGTCATACCAACACTGTTTCCTATAAGTGAAAGTGTATGTGCAATTAATCTTGTTGTAGTAGTTTTCCCATTTGTTCCCGTAATCGAGATAATTGGAATACTCCTTTTATTATTCTTAAACATCATTTCAACTATTGCTTTAGCAACATTCTTTCCATCACCATTGCATGGATAATGATGCATCCTGATGCCAGGTGCTGCATTAACCTCAATTACAGCATCTTCCAAGGTAAGAGGTGAACTAATATCCTTACAGCATAAATCTATGCCGCAAATATTTAATCCAATAGCCTGAGCTACCCTTTTACATATATCAATATTCTCTTCACATATTGCATCTGTACAATCAATTGAATTACCACCAGTTGAAAGATTAGCATTTTCCCTAAGAACAAGCTTTTTGCCTATTTCTAATACCGAACCCAATTCATAATTCTCTTTGGAGATATAGCTAATAAGAGCATCATCTATCTTAATTTTTGTTAGTGGTTTTTCATGCCCGATGCCTCTTCTTTCGTCTCGATTCATCTCATTAATGAGTTTTTTAATAGTACTAATTCCGTCTCCAATAATGAATGGTGGAATTCTTTCAGCTACAGCCACAACTTCTCCATCAACAACACAGGCTCTGTAATCTCTACCAGTAATGTGTTTTTCAATTATTATATCTTCATAATCTGTACTTAGTAAGTTATAGGCTTCTAATGCCTGCTTCTCATTTCTAATATTAACAAAAACACCTTTACCTTGATTTCCAAATCTAGGCTTAACAACTATTGGATAACCAATAATATCTGCTTTTAAAAGCAAATCTAAAGTATTTTCAACTTTACCACCTCTAGCTACAGGAATACATTGGTTCAGTAAAATTTCTTTGGTAAGAAGTTTATCACAAGCTATATCAATAGCAATACCACTAGTTTCGTTACAAATAGTTGCTTCCACCATTTTACTGTACTTACCATATCCAAGTTGAAACATGCTTTTTTCACCAAGCCTAAGTACAGGTATTCCTAATTTTCTTGCCTCATCACAAATTGCTAAGGTACTCGGTCCTAATTGTTCCTTTGACAGGATATCAGTTAAGGATTGAAGTCTAAAATCAAAGTTAAAGTCTTTTCCTTTAACAAGTGAATTAATCATATCTACAGTTATTTTCCCAGCCTCTATGGCTGTATTTTTATATTCATATTGATATATTACATAATAATTATCCTTTTCTATTTCTCTTGCTTTGCCATAAACCACATCTAATCCAACTTTATTTTGAAGAGCAATAATGCAATGTTCGCATATATGAGCTAAATAGGTTCCTTCATAAAGTCTCTTCACAAAGCCTCCTTCTTCATCGATTCCGCATCTATGAGTGAGTAGCTCAGGGAGCAGTTTTAGCAAGCCTTCATTAAAGCCTTCAATTTTATTACTGGGAATCTCACAATAGCCTTCTAAGTCCAAATCCATTCTTATACATTTTTTATGAGAATATATATTTCTCCCTTCAAAAATGTTAACGTCTGCTATTTTCATTTTTACGCTGTATTTCCTCCTTAATAGGCTGTTTTGCATTTATGATATATTTATCGCCGTTTTTAAGAACATGCATTTTTACATCAAACATGGATAGTATTTCATCAGGGTATTGTTCTGACGCATTGGTATATGTAATTGAACTTCCGTCGAAAACATAAACTGCTCCAGAACCTATAACTTGGAATTCGCCTTTACTGCTTACCATAATAGCAGTATCTTCATCTATACCAATACCTAAACTTTCAGGATTTTCAGCTATAGAAACCAAAATCCTTCCTGTTCTTCCTCTTTGTGAAAAATGCTGGTCAATAACAACATTTTTTAAAAGGCCAAGTCCTGGTGCCATTTTTAATGTACATTTTTTAGGGGCCTCTTCATCCACGCCAGTAATAATCATAGTGTCACTCATTACAGATGCTCCTGCAGAGGTGCCAACGAATACACAACCATCTTCATGTCTTTCATGTATTACCTTAAATAAAGGTGTACCCCCTAATAAGCTGGTAATACGAAGCTGATCACCACCAGTGAAAAAAACTAGAGACGCCTTTTGCATAATATCAATATTGTTTCTTTCACAGGCATCTTTTCTGTCTTGTATATCGAGAATATTAATATTAGTTACTCCAAGACTCTCAAAGATATTTCTGTATTCTGCTCCAACTTCCATCGGAAATTGTGTTGCAATGGTAGCAATAACTAATTCATCCTTTTCCTTATCAATCTTGCTGCAAACTTCTTTTAAAATGTTTTTCCCGCCTTTTTTATCTTCAGCTCCTCCGATTATTATTAGATTACCTTTTATAACTTCATCCAAACATAACCACTTCCCCAATCACATGTATCTGTTATTCTTTCCACCAATTTACACATTATTCAAATTATTTTTTTTTACATTACTCATTTATTTTGCATATTTTTTTTAAAAAATATGCAAAAAATAAAAAGATATATCCAATATATAAATACTAGATATATCACGGTAATTAAATTTAACACTTTAAATTTTATATCTTTTAAGGTCTAATTCTATCCCTATCTCTAGGAAAAAGTGTTACCTCTCTAATATTTTTAATTCCTAAAAGCTGTGCTGTAAGCCTTTCTAAACCGATTGCCAGGCCACCATGAGGCGGCATTCCAAACTTAAAAACTTGAAGATAATCTTTAAAACTCTCTACCTTTAATCCTCTTGAAGCAATACTTTCTTTAAGTTGTTCATAATTGTGAATTCTTTGCCCTCCAGTGGTTATCTCAAGACCTCTAAATAAAAGGTCAAAGCTATGAGTTAAGTTTTCTTCTGCAGGCATGGCATACATTGGTCTTTAAGGCTTGTGCTAAAACAGCCTGAACCTTAAATATTGCATTTGCTTTTAAATTTCTTAAAGCTAGGACCCTATTATTTAAAATGGTATCAATATTTGCTTCCAGATTTTCTTTATTTATTTCAATTGGCAAATCTTGTTTGACCTCTGAATAAATCACTAAGGAATGTGTCCAAAGTTCCACATCCTCACCAATTCCGGTTTTCTTTTGTACCACTCCTGTTATGCCTACAACACTTTCTAATTTTAAACTTTTAATATCAATGGTTTTAGTATCAATAACACATTGAACTATTCCAGTTCTATCTCTAATAATAATAAAGGCAAGTTTCCCTAATTTTCTTATTCTATGAACCCACCCAGATACCATAACTATTTTGTCATCATAATTTCTTAATTCCTTTATTAAGATTCTTTCCATTATTAATCCTTCCTTTCATTTTTTTAGGCTGTTATTTTTTATTACTCTTGGCCAAGAAGAAATAAAAAAAAGTCCCTAAGCATAATGCTTAGGGACGAATAAATCCGCGGTGCCACCCTTCTTAATCTTTAATTATAAGCAGAATTGAATATTAAAAAGCACCCACTCCATGTAGGAGTGAGTGCAAATACCCACGGTACCATCCTGCTTAATCATTAAATAGATTCGCTTTAATCCTTTTAACGGTGGATTTCCGTTTTATCCTAGTTATCCAATGGATTTTCAGATAATCAACTCAAGGATGTCTTTCATTATACTTCCTCTGCTGATCTTTCACCCTCATCAGCTCGCTTTTGAGATT
The DNA here is from genome assembly GCF_045310675.1 of Candidatus Clostridium stratigraminis. NCBI lineage: Bacteria > Bacillati > Bacillota > Clostridia > Eubacteriales > Clostridiaceae > Clostridium > Candidatus Clostridium stratigraminis. The sequence continues at coordinate 540,925 of NZ_JBJHZZ010000001.1, read as the reverse complement.
TGGTACACTACTTTTCCTATCATCATTGCTTTATTGTTATTTTTAAAATATTCTATCATCTGAAATACTATTTGTCAATAAAACTATGATTATAAATTAGTTTTTAATTATCATATTATTTTAAAATTCCTATAAGCTCTTTTTCTATAAGATCATTATATTTACCCTGTCTGTATTCTGTTACAATTTCCTTTTGTTTTTCATTAGTAAGTCTAGCCATTTTTTCAGAAAGTTCTGCTGGTACTTCTACGTAAGCTCCTTTTGGTTCCATATTTTCAGTAAAAGTCATTATTGTAGGTATTCTAGAGGTTCCAGTATATTCTTCTAAGAGCCCCTCATTGCCCTTTAAGCCGTAATAAAAAACTTTAATCTTATCATTTGCATCACTTAGTTTCTTTATAAAAGGAAGAGCAGCTATGCAATCAGGACAGTAGCCCTCAGAAAAGACCACAACATTTACATTTTCCTTAATTTCCTTTGCTGCTTCATAACCTTCCTTTGAAAGCTCAATTTTATCTAAATTATTAATAAGTTTTTCACTTTCCTCTTTTGAATTTTTATTTAAGTATCCATTAAAATCCATACCATTTGATAATTCTATCATTTTTATCACTCCCAATAACTTAATTTCTATATATAAAATGTATTACAATTAAGATAATTTATCAATGTTTTTTTATCTAATTTAACTACTTCCAATAAATGAAGCTATAATTCAGTTCCTTATTTTTACTGTACAATAAGCCTAAAACTATGACATAATGAATGTGGACGCAACGTATAAAAAGGAAATCCTTATAAACTTTTTACTTAATATGTTAGGGGGTAACTAACATGGTTTTATTAAATGCTATGCAGAGTATTTTAAGTATTTTACTAATGATAAGCATTGGTTATATTTTAGCCTTAAAAGGCTGGTTTAAGGAAGAAGACTCAAAACTTTTTTCAAAGATTGTAATTAATCTTTCATTACCAGCGCTTATGCTTTCAAATATGCTGGATAACTTCACAAAGGAAAATATAACTCATGCAGGAAAAGGTTTTATTATACCTTTTGTTTCAATGATTGTGTGTTTTCTAATAAGCATTGTGTTTACAAAGCTTTTAAGAGTAGCGCCTGAAAGAAGAGGCACCTTTCAATGCATGTTCTTTCTTTCTAATACTATTTTTATTGGTCTTCCAGTAAACCTTGCTCTTTTTGGAGAACAAAGTGTTCCATATGTTCTCTATTATTACTTCTCCAATACAACAATATTCTGGACTTTAGGTGTAAATCTAATAAGTAAGGATGGAGGAGCTAGGAAAGAGTCTCTTTTTAACAAAGAAACTCTTAAAAGAATTCTTACTCCACCCCTGATTGGATTTATTTCTGCTCTAATACTTATAATTTTAAATATTCACCTGCCAAAATTTATAATTGACAGCTGTAAGTATCTAGGGAGCTTAACTACACCATTATCCATGCTATTTATTGGTATTGTTATAAGCTCAATTAGTTTTAAAAGCTTTAAATTTGATAAAGATATGCTGTTTATAATATTAGGAAGATTTTTAGTTTCTCCTATAGTTACTTATGGCTTTACCCTGCTTTTTTCTGCTCCCCTTATAATGAAGGATGTATTTACAATTCAAGCAGCACTTCCTGTAATGGCAAATGCAGCTATAGTCACAAATGAATATGGTGCCGATTATGAATATGCTGCAGTTATGATTGCCATTACAACTATTTTAAGCCTGATTTTTATACCAATTTACAGAGTTCTTATATAATAAATTCAGCCTTGCTTCCTTCTTTAGCTGGGGTAATTTCTAGTCTAACATCTATTCTTTCCTTCAGTTCAGGGACATGGGATATTACTCCAACTAATCTGCCGCCCTTTTGCAGGTCTATAAGACACTCTATAGCATTATCTAAGGACTCTGGATCTAAGGTTCCAAAGCCTTCATCTACAAACATAGTATCTAGACTTATTCCTCCCGCATGTGCCTGAACTACATCTGCCAGGCCTAAGGCTAGTGCCAAGGAAGCCTTAAAGCTTTCACCTCCCGAAAGAGTTTTTACATGACGTGACTTACCAGTATAGTTATCAAAGACTTCTAATTCAAGTCCTTCTTGCTTAGTTCCCTTACCTTTCTCCTCTTTTCTTTTAAGAATAAATCTTCCACCAGCCATTTTATTAAGCCTAATATTAGCCGCGGAAACTATTTCATCGAAATATGCAGCGAGTACATATCTTTCAAAGGTAATTCTCTCTTCATTAAAGCCATTGGCAGTTCTTGATACATCACTTATTATGCTGCATCTTTCTTCGTCTTTGCTAATATTATTTGTTATTTCTTCGATTTCCATAAGAGCGCCTTTATTATTCTTTATTCTTGCATATATTTTCTTTTCAGTATCTGCTATGTTACGTTCCTTTTCGGTAAGCTCACTAAATGCTTTCTTTAAGGAATTAACATCGACCTCAGGAAGATCCTTACATACTAATTCATAATTTTTATATGTATCACCTGCAGACTGCAACTTTTTATAAAAATTATTTATATCATTTTCTAATAGATCTATTTCCTTTTCTGAAATTTTATACTCTTTATATTTTTCATAGGAGGAAAAATCATATTCCAGCAATTTTTCATTAAGTATTTTTCTCCATTTTAATACATCTTCATTAGCTTGCTCTATGTTATTTGCTTTTCCTTCCATATCAGCTTTGCATGAATGATATATATTTTTTGATTCATTAAGCCTTTCTTGAGCTGCCTTATAGGACTTTTCTAAGCTTTCTAATTGTAATTTTAATTCATCAACCTTTATAGTTAATCTTTTGCTGGAACGAAGCTCTGAAGGAATTTCCCTTTCTAGATTATTGATAAGCTCCTGTTCACTTGAAGCTTTTACAAATAAAAATTTGTAATCCTCCTCAAGCTCTGGAAGTTTTTTCTCACTAAGCTTAACACCTTCCATTAGTTTTGCAATACTATCTTCAGTTTTTGCCTTTTTATCTATTTTGGTCTTTAATTCTATAATTCTATTTTCTAGCTTCTCAATTTCAAATTTCAATTTTGGACCTTTATCATTAATTTCTTTCTTTATTTCCTCATTTGTAAATTCAAATATATTCTTAAGAAAAATATTTTTTAGATTCTCCTTAGTTTCATTTAATTCTTTTAGGCTGGACTCAAGTTTTCCATATAAGGTAGCAAGCTTTTTAAGTTTTTCGTGTTTTTCCTGCTGTTTACTCTCATAAATACTTTTAACTTCTTTTAAACCTTCAGAAGAAGGAACCTCTGAAATAAGTACAGCTGGTCTTGGATGTCGAGTAGAACCACAGACTGGACATTCATTACCTTCCTTAAGGTCTTTCGCTAAAATGCCTGCTTGAGCCTTAAAATACTTATCCTGCATTGTTTCATAATTTTCCTTGTATTTTAAAAACTTTGCTTCAAAGCTATTATAGCTTTCTGCTTCAGCTTTATGCTCTTTCTCGTTTGATGCAAATTCATTTATTTTATTCCTAAGGTCTCTAAGTTTATCCATAACTGCTTTTTTTTCATCTACTAATTTTGAGCTTTCTGCTTTTTCTATTTCACAATTATTAATTTCTAATAAATTTTTATTTAAGCTCTCTAATTCCAGCTTATTTTTATTTAATTCCTGCTTAAACTTGTCTAGAGTGCCTTCTTTTAAAGCTAATTCTTTTTTTATATTATTAATGTTAAAGCACTTTGTTTCATAATCTTTAACCTTTCCTTCCCTATCATTAAGCTTTACTATTTCTTCACTAATACTTGTTCTATCCTTCTGTTTGTCTTCCTCAAGCTTTAGTTTCTCTTCTAATATTGCAGCCTTTTTCTCTGCTTCCTTTAAGTTGTTTTCTGATTTTCTATAATCATTCTCTCTTATCCTTAAGTTATTCTCTCTATCTAACAAGGTGTTTTCTACCAAATTAACTTGAGAAGCTTTTCTTGCTTTAGTTAATTTTACTTCCTTTAGTTTATAATCCTTTTCTTGTGAATTAAGAATTATGTAGGAATTATAGGCTTCCTGCTTTTCTTTTAATTTATTATTTATTTCCTCTCCTTTATTTATTTTTTGCTGAAAATTAATCTCTTCTTGTTTTATGAGATTTATATTCTCATTTAATTTTTTATCTTCCTCATTATCAAGTGCAATAAGCTCTTTAGTTTTATTTATTATTTCAATAATATTTAAGTAATCAGCATTAACTAATTTTATTAAGTCCTCAACCATGCCTGGATCAATATTTTTTATGTGAACTGCTCTTTTTGTTTCCTCTTCCTTTATTTTTTTATAAAAATCCTTTTGCATATTATCAAGTTTTTGTTGAATTAGCTGAAAAGCTTCAGTTCCAAATATTTTTCTAAAGATTACTTCCCTTTCCTTGCTTTCAGCTTCAAGGAGCTTTCTAAATTCCCCTTGAGGAAGCATTATAATTTGTCTAAATTGATTTTTATTTATTCCCATAATATTATTAATTTTTTCATCTACCGCATTTGTCTTAGTAATAATCTCTCTTTCTGGAGTGATTAGTGTGGCTTCAGCATTTTTAAATACTGTTCCTTCACCCTTTTGCTTTTTTCTCTCCTGTGAAGGAAATCTGGTTACAGTATATCTCTTTCCCCTAAGTTCAAATTCAAGCTCTACAAAGGTGGGAGTTTCTATAGATGCAAAATCACTTCTAAGGCTATCCTTATCCCTGCTGCTTCCTGAAGCCTCTCCAAAAAGTGCAAAGCTTATTGCATCAAAAATTGTTGTTTTCCCTGCACCTGTAGGACCGGTAATTAAAAATATATTTTTATACTGAAGCTTAGTAAAGTCAATAACCTGAACCCCAGAATAGGGTCCAAATGCACTTAAGGTTAATTTAATTGGTCTCATTTATTTACCTCCTTATCAGCATCTTCAATAATTTCTATTATTAAGCTCAGTTTGTTTTCCGTTAGCTTTCTTCCTGTTATTGATTCATAAAACTCTTCAAATAGCTTAACCTTAGATTTATTTTGAAAGCCTATAGCTGCAGAGGTTTTACTCTCTTCCTTTTCTCTTCCTTCTTCTCTATGCAGACCCATAATATTGGGGTACACTGCTCTAAGCTTAGCTATAGGGTCAATTAATTCTTCTTCATCAGTTAAAATAGCATAAATATAATCTTCCACGTTGTCTCTCATATAAACATTTGGATTAATTAACTCATTAATTGGTCCCTTTATAATTCTCATATCTCGTCTAGGTTTAAGCTCCCTATTTTTTACTGCAACCTCACCAGATTTATTTATTTCCACAACAGCTACACTTTTTTTATGATTAACCTCTGAAAAGGAGTATTTTAATATAGAGCCAGAATATCGCATTTTATCACTGCCCACCTTTTGCGGTCCATGTAAATGTCCAAGAGCAGTATAATTAAAGACGTTAAAGTGCCTTCCATTTATTAAATCTGTTCCTCCTATGCTTAAGGGTCTTTCAGAGCTAGAAATTTCTAGGCCAGCTCTTTTATTTTCCTCGTAATTTTCTGTATCAAATGCTGCCTCACTCATAAAAGTTACGTATCCATGGGCAACTAGAATATTATTTTCATCCTTATTTAGCTTTTCATTAATAGTTTCCATAACTTTTCTCATTGCATCATCATGAGTTTGAATTTCTTCATCCTTGTAAATATGCTTGATTGCCTTTGGATCAGCATAGGGCAGTAAAAAGAAATTTATTTTTTCATCTTCCTTCTCTATAGTTACGGATTTAATATTCTCATCAAATAATCCAGCAATATATAGTCCATTTTTACTTAGTATCTCACTGGCAAAGGATAGCCTTTCAGAGCTATCATGGTTGCCTGCTATAGCTAATATTGGTACTTTAAGTTCTAGTAATATCCTGTTTAGCACATCATTTAAAAGCTCAACTGCTTCTACCGGAGGTATACTTCTATCATATAAATCCCCTGAAATTATTAATGCATCTGGCTTTTCTTGCTTTACTATTTCAATTAATTCTTTTAATATGAATTTTTGATCCTCTATCATACTAAATTCATTAACGATCTTTCCTATATGCCAATCCCCTGTGTGAATTATTTTCATAAGGCTCACTCTCCATATCCATTATAGATTATATGTTCGTTATTTATATCATAAATCCTTTTTAGAGGAAATGAAAGTGATATAAATATCCCATATAAATTGATATAATGGAAATAGAGATTTCCTAGGAGGTGTGTAATGAAGATTGCCCTAGCTCAAATGAGCGTTGAATTTGAAAATAAAGAAAAAAATAAAGAAAAGTGCAGGAGCTTTATAAAAGAGGCTAAAGATAAGGCCTGTGATTTAATTATATTTCCTGAGATGACACTAACCGGTTTTTCTATGAATACTAAAGAAATTGCTGAAGATAATAATGATACTATAGATTGGTTTAAAAATAAGGCCATAAATTATGGACTATATATTGGTTTTGGCCATGTAGTTAGAATGAACGAAAAGTGCGAAAATAGATTTACAATAGTTTCTCCAGATAATAAGGAAATTCTAAGCTATGCTAAAATCCATCCATTTTCCTACAGCCTTGAAGATAAGTATTATAAAGGCGGTAATTCTATATTATTAACTAGAATCAGTGGCTTTATGATATCTCCCTTTATTTGCTATGATTTAAGATTCCCAGAGATTTTTCAAATAGCCTCTAAAGAGTGCCACTTAATAACAGTAGCTGCTAATTGGCCAAAATCCCGTAGAGATAATTGGATTACACTTTTAAAAGCAAGGGCAATTGAAAACCAATGCTATGTGGCTGGTGTAAATGTAGTAGGGATGATTAATGGCTATGAATATTCCGGAGACTCACTTATTATAGATCCAATAGGAAGGGTTATAGCAAAAGTAGAAGAAAAAGAAGAGTTATTAATTGGAGAAATAGATATAGATACAGTTTTACGATTTAGAGACCACTTTCCAATAAAAAAAGATAGACGAGAAGAATTATATAAAAATATTACTGCAAAAAAATGCATGGAGCAAAATAGTTAAAAAACTAAAGCTATTTTGCTCATTTTTCTACTGCTGAATTTTAAACCCTGTATTTTCGATACATCCCATTATGGCAGCTTCCTCTGCTGGTTCATTATATTGAACTTCGATAGTACCTCTTGCCACATCTACAGCTACTTCTTGAACCCCTTTTATTTTATCTAATGCATTTAGAACCTGTGCCTTATTTTTACGGCTTGCCATTCCTGAAATATTATAATGAACAGTTTTCATGACATATCCCCTTTCTTTTTATACAATAATAGTATTGAAAGAAAATATATTTTTTATCCATACCTTATATATATTCTTTAAATAGCTCTTTTAGATATTTTAAATTAAAACCGCTAAGGGATAGCAATAACTGGGAGGGAAAGTAAAAAACCCAGATTAAAAAGCCAGTTAATTTTTCGTATTGGGCAAATCCTATAAAGTCAACTATATTAAATAGCCCTACATTTATATCACAAAAAAGAAATAATATTATTCCAATAGAAATAAGTAAAGCTCCTTCCTTAGGGAACTTTCCTCTTTTTAATGTACTTACTCCGCAGTAAACGCTAGTAATAAGAAAAACTGCATATATAATACCTAAAGCTAAAAGCTTTCTGTCAAAGTTATTAATATTAATTACTGTTAAAGTAAATATAGAAATTAATAAAAAGAAAAATAAAAAAATTAGATTCTTATAAGCCTCTATTTCCATAAGGCTATGCCTTATTATGTATGTTATTTGCACAATACAAAAGCATATAACGCCTAATTTAAAATCCTCTTTTATTAAAAGAAAGTAATCTGCTATAATTGTAAAAAATCTTGCAAGTTGAACTAGGCATCTATCTCTTTTATTATAGCAGTCTTTCCCAATTAAAAGCGTAAATATAAAGCATAGCACGATTGTGCTAAATTTTAAGTTTACGGAAATTTTATTATACCTATTTATAAAATAAAGATCTGTATATAGAAATAAAAGAAAAATAACTATTTGTATAGCTATTAATATTCTTATTATGTTCTTTTTACTTACTATAACCATAATTGCGCCACCTACAACAATTTTAATTTCTTTTCTAATTGTATTCCTTTCCTTTATTAATTATTCTCTGCTATAATACTACCATATATATAAGTAGAAGCCTTAAGGAGATAAGCATGAAGAGATTCAAGAAAATTTATATAGAAATTACAAATGTATGTAACTTAAGCTGTGATTTTTGTCCAGTAACTGAGAGAAAACCAGAGTTTATGAGCCTTGAAACCTTTGAAAAAATACTAATTGACATTAAACCCTATTCAACTTTTATTTATTTACATGTAAAAGGAGAGCCTCTTTTACATCCTAAAATAGATGAATTTTTGCAAATATCTGAGGCCTACGGGTTTAAGGTAAACCTTACTACCAATGGTACCTTAATTGGTAAGGTTAAAAATAAAATAATTAATAAGAAGGCCCTAAGGCAAATAAACTTTTCACTTCACAGCTTTGACGCCAATGAAACGGATTTTACATTAGAAGCTTATCTTAACTCTATTATATCCTTTACCTTGGAGGCTGTTAAGAATAACATTATAGTCTCCTATAGATTATGGAACTTAGAGGAAGAGGTTAAAAGCCTTGAAAAGAACAGACACATTCTTAATATTATTGAAGAAGCTTTCCATTTGGATTATAAAATTGAAGAAAAGCTTTTGGAAAGCAGAGGAGTTAAACTCTTAGAAAATGTATATTTAAATGCAGCTTCTAGGTTTAATTGGCCTCAAAATGACTTAGAGCAAAGCGACACCACTGGCTTTTGTTATGGTCTTAGAGATCAAATAGCAATACTTGCAGATGGAACAGTAGTGCCTTGTTGCCTTGATGGCGAAGGGATTATAAACTTAGGTAATATTCACACTACAAACTTTAAAGATATTATTAAAGGCTCTAGAGCAGCAACCATATATGATGGTTTTTCTAATAGGCAGGTAATTGAAGATTTGTGCAAGAAATGTGATTATAGAAGGAAATTTAATAGTTAACTTTACTAGAAAAAGCCTTAGGATAACCTAGGGCTTATTTCTTAAATCTAAAGTAATATTCAGGAGTATCTTCTGTAATAGTTTTAAATTGATAACCTAAATCCTTATAATAGTCTATAATAAAGGGTAGGGCTTTTGCAGTATTCTTATTTGTCTGATCACAATGCAGCAGCATAAATATTCTTGAATTCCCTTTGCCAATAATTTTATGTGCTTCCCTTACTAATCTATCGGTTGGAGTATTGTAATTTAACCCATCTGAAAGGCATGCGTTCCAATCATATATCTTATAATTTTTATTATGAAGCTTTTCTAAAAGTGAACTATTTAAATGCGGTTTACTTCCTGTGGGAAATCTTATGGCTTTGGGATTATAGCCTAAAACCCGGTTTACTTCCTTTTGGGTTTCATCCATTTCATTTATAAAGCTATCATGACTTGAGTATATTTTTTTATACACATGTGTATAAGTATGCAACCCTATAGAATGTCCTTCTCTGTCTATTCTTGTTAAAATATCTTCTCTTCCTTGTATTTTATTTCCCACAACAAAAAATGTAGCTTTAACTCCTTTTTCCTTTAATATATCTAGTATCTTATTAGTAACAATGAAACTAGGTCCGTCGTCAAAGGTAAGAAAGATACTTTTTTCTTCTTCATTAATTTTACATTGACCTTTTGCACTTACTTTAGCTGTTTCTAGTGAACACAAAAACAAAACAACTAAGAATGTTAAGAACATCTTATGTTTTCTCATCTAAGTTTTTCACCTCAGTTTCTTATTATTGAGAATTTTAATTTAACTATTTAATATTTTACCCTAAAAAGTAATTTTTATTTTTTATATATTCTTACTTTAAAAATTAATGCATAAAATAAACTTAAGCAAGGTTATAGGGTTTTAAGTTCAACTAATAACTTTTACATGTCCTAAAAAGGCTTAAGCTGCCTATTTTATGGCATGTATAAGTTAAGTTTAACAAATAAAACCCTTTAAATGAGGTGAATATGCTTAATAAAAAAGAAATTATAGAAGTATTTTCTATTTCTTTGCCTGTTATTGCTGAAATGCTTCTTTATATGATTATATTACTGTTAGACACAGCAATGGTCTCTATATATGGTGGTCACATAGCAGTTAGTACAGTTGGTTTAAGTTCAGAAATTATTTATTCTATCAGCGGTATAATTATAGATGTAGGCATTGCAGTAGCTGTAACTTCTTTTATTGCAAGAATGCTTGGAGAAAAAAACATTAAAGCCGCCGAAGAATATGCTGCTATAGGTTTTTATTTAGGCTTTTTGGTTTCTATAATAGTATGTTTTATGTTATTTAAGTTTAATTCAGAAATATTGAATTTTGCAGGTGCAAGTTCTGATGTAATTGCATTAGGAAATATATATATCAGAGTTATTAGTGTAGGGTTATTTTTTAAAATGCTTTCTGGTATATTAAGCGGCATTTTAAGAGGTTATGGAAATACTATAATACCTCTATATACTGCACTTATTGTACTTATGATAAACTTATTTTTTGATTGGCTTTTTATTTTTGGAAAACTTGGCTTTAAGGAGCTTGGAATAAGAGGTTCAGGAATTGCTTATAACTATGCTCAAATCTTTGGTTTCTTATTTTTGCTTACATACATTATCCAAAAATCGAAAATTAAAATTAGACTAAAATATATGCTATTTATTTCAATACATAAATTAAAAGAGTTTTTAGCCTTATGTATTCCTACCTCTTTAGAAGATGCCTCCTTTAACATCAGCAGGCTGTTATCTCTTTTTATAATAATGCATAACGGCACAATAGCCTTTGCTTCAAATCAACTTGCTACCACAGTTGAAAATATATCCTTTATGCTAGGTTATGGCTTTTCTGTAGCAGCAACCACTCTGGTAGGCATCAAGGTTGGAGAAAGAAATTATAAAACAGCAAAAAAATATGCCTATTTATGTGCTTCTTTTGGTGCAATTTCAATGATTATTTGCTCCATTTGTTTTTTAGTTATTCCAGAAGTTTTAATAAGCTTTTTTGTAGATAAAACCGAAGTGGAAGTTGTAATTTATGCTACTCAATGCTTGAGGACCGCCGCTGTGGAACAGCCTTTTATAGGATTATCACTTGTATTTGCTGCTGCCATGAAAGGGTCAGGTGATACAAAGTCACCATTTTATATATCTTTTATCACTAGCTGGTTCATTAGGCTGCCGCTTATGTTTTATTTTATATATATCATTAAACTGCCAGTTGTTTATGTTTGGTGGATAACAAATCTTCAATGGTGTATAGATGGTATTTTAATGTTTATAATGTTTGAAAATAGATTTAAAAATATAAATTTGCATTTTACAAGATTTGTAGATTAACATATTGATTTTTCATATAATATTATATAAAATAAATTATATAGTATAGCACACTTATTAAATATCATATATTAAATGGAGGTTTTTTCTATGAGAGTTATACTAATTGGGCCGCCTGGAGCAGGAAAAGGAACTCAGGCAAAGCTTTTATCTGAAAAATTCAATATTCCCCATATTTCAACTGGGGATATTTTTAGAAAAAACATAAGAGAAAACACCTCACTTGGAATTGAGGCTAAGTCATATATGGATAAGGGCATGCTCGTACCAGATGAGCTAACCTTAAGAATCGTTTATGACAGACTAAAGGAAATAGATTGCCGAAAATGCTATTTATTAGATGGATTCCCTCGAACTTTAAAGCAGGCTGAAGCCTTTCAAAAATTATTGGAATCAGATAATAAATCAATTGATAATGTTATTTTGTTTAAAGTGCCTAAAGAGGTCATTATTGAAAGGGGAACCGGCAGACGTATCTGCTTAGGCTGCGGTGCTAGCTATCACATTAGCTATAATCCACCACATATTATAAATATCTGCGACAGCTGCGGTGGTGCACTAACTCAAAGAGTTGATGATACTGAGGTGACAATTAGCAATAGATTAGAGCTTTATAAAAGAGAAACGCTGCCTCTAATAGATTATTATAGAGGCAAAAACCTCTTAACAGCAATTGATGGCACTTTAGCCATTGAAAGTGTTTTCAAGGTGGTTAATAATTTGTTAGAAAGTGATTCATCTAAAAAAGGAGCTTAAATTTAATACATATTTCATGTAAATTTTGTTAATAATATTATTTGTTGAATAATATTTTGGAGGCGTGAAATATGAGAAGTTTACAGGGTACTAAAACAGCAGAAAACCTGTCAAAGGCTTTCGCTGGTGAATCACAGGCGAGAAATAGGTATACCATATATGCCATGGTTGCAGAAGATGAAGGACATCAGTATATTGCAGAAATCTTTAGAGAAACTGCAGATGAAGAAAGAGCACATGCTAAAATTTTCTTTGACTTTTTAACACAGGGGCTTGGTAAAACCGACATCAAGGTAGATGCAGATTACCCTATTGGTCTTGGAAACACAGAGCAAAACCTTCAATATGCAGCAGAAGGAGAAAAAGCAGAATGGGGCACCTTATACCCCCAATTTTCTACTGTAGCTAAGGAAGAAGGTTTTGCTGATATTGAATTTGCATTAAAAAAAATAGTAGCAATAGAAACCTGGCATGAAAAAAGATACTTAGATCTAATGAATGCTTTAAAGAATGGTACATTGTATAAAAAGAATAATAATCAATATTGGAAATGCATGAACTGCGGTTTTATATTTGAAGGTCTTGAAGCCCCTAAAGTATGCCCAGCTTGTAAATATCCACAAGGCTGGTTTCAAATAGCTTACGATTATATTCCATAACATTATGTCTTACTTGAAAATTAATATTTATATACTTAATAAATATTAATTTATAATATCAAACATTGTTATGTTATAATAAATGTATGGGAAAGATGTCAATCATATGAAAACTTATGAGTTTACCCCATTAACAGTACTAAAATATAATGAAGGGGGTATTTAAATGCATTCTTTTACTTTCTTATTAATTCTTATTTTAGTGGTATTTTTAACATTTTTAACTTATTACACAGAGAATCGCAAGAAAAATTGCACTTGGGCGGGAACCATTGAAAATAAAGCAATCTCAGATTATTTCTACAAAGGATATCACAGCAGCGTTTATATCCTCTATGTAACTAAGGATGATGGTGAGAAATTGACATTTGACGTTGATGAAACCGTTTACGAGAGTATTAATGTCGGTGATAGAGTTACTAAGGAAAAGGGAAGTTATTATCCATCAAAATTAATTTAATACAAAGGAGCGTCTTAAACGCTCCTTTATTTTTACTTATTTACATTTAATTCTACTAGCTTCAGTATTACTTCAACAGCCTTTTCCATTGAAGATACAGGAACATATTCGTATTTACCGTGGAAATTTAGTCCACCTGCAAAAATATTAGGAGTAGGAAGTCCCTTAAATGAAAGCTGAGCTCCATCAGTTCCTCCTCTTATTGGCCTAACAAGTGGCTTAACATTAGCTGCTTCCATAGCTTTTATAGCATTGTCTACTACATATTTAACAGGCTCTATTTTTTCCTTCATGTTTCTATACTGATCTCTTATTTCAATAGTAACCCTGTTGCCATATTTCTTGTTTAATTTCTCAGCTGCATCTTTCACAAACTTCTTTCTATTTTCAAAAGAGTCCATGTCAAAATCTCTAATAATATAGTTTAGTACTGATTTTTCTACATTACCTTCCATAGTATTTAGATGATAAAAACCCTCATAGCCTTCTGTTGCTTGTGGAGTTTCATCTTCTGGCATCATTGAAATAAATTCATTTGCTATAAGCATTGAATTGACCATCTTATTTTTTGCATAACCAGGATGAACATTTCTCCCGCTTATAGTAACCTTTGCCGCTGCAGCATTGAAGTTTTCATATTCAAGTTCACCAACTGCTCCACCATCCATTGTATAGGCGAAATCAGCGTTGAATTTTTTAACATCAAAGTGATCTGGTCCACGCCCTACTTCTTCATCAGGAGTAAAACCTATTTTAATAGTTCCATGAGGCATCTCTGGATGATTTACAAGATATTCAACTGCTGTAAGTATCTCTGCTATTCCAGCCTTATCATCAGCTCCAAGAAGAGTAGTACCATCTGTTGTTATTAAAGTTTCTCCTATGTAATCTTTAAGTTCTGGAAAATCTTCTGTAGATAGGGTTACCTCATCATTAAGTTTTATATCATTTCCATCATAATTTTCAATAAACTTAGGATTAACATTTGTTCCGCTCATATCTGGACTTGTGTCCATATGTGCAATTAAACCCATAACAGGAACCTTTTTATCAATATTAGCTGGCAGAGTTGCCATAACATAGCCATTTGAATCAACGGATATATCTATTAATCCTAGTTCCTCTAATTCTTTACCAAGCTCCTTTGCTAATACTAATTGACCGGCTGTACTTGGTACAGTGCTTGAATTTTCATCTGCCTTTGTGTCAAATTTTACGTATTTTATTAATCTTTCAACTACACTAGACATATTTTGTCCTCCTTTAAGATAAAAATTTTGTTAAATTGAAGGTTTATATATCTTTCTGTTATCAAGTGAATATACCTTCTCAGAGAAGCTCCCAGCCTCCACTTCACCTGTAACCCTTTTCATATCATACATCCTAGCATCAATTATGTCAAGATGATGAAGAAGTTCTGCTTCAGGAAACATAGGTTTTATTGGGCTTCCATATTCTGGCTCATAATGATGGGATAAAAGCATATGTTGTAATAACATCACAGACTCCTTATCTGCTCCTACAGCCTCAGCTACAAGCTCTATCTTTTTTATTCCCTGGGTAATATGTCCTAGGAGCTGCCCTTCCACAGTATATTCACTTACTATGCCAAGCTCGTTAGCTTCCATTTCCTCAAGCTTGGCTATGTCATGGAGCATTATACCTGCATAAAGTAAATCCTTATTTAAAAAGGAATAAATCTCACTAAGCTTTTCACCGGCATGAAGCATTGTAAGAACATGAAATAAAAGCCCTGATTTAATTGCATGATGATTTTTTTTAGCTGCTGGATAGTGCATCAGCTTGCTTTGTTTTTCCTGTAATATTGCTATAACTATATTTTTAATAGACATATTTGTCATATTATCAGCATATTTAAGTATTTCATTATACATAAAATCCGCTTGAAGCGGTGCCACAGGTACGAAATCTTCTACGTTAACATTATCTTGATTATTGCTCTCCCTTATTTTTTCTATTTTTAACTGAAGAGTATTATTCCAAAGGCTTACGCTGCCTCTAACCTTTACAAGGCTGCTTGAAGAAAACTTTGTTTCATCCCCTTCTTCGTATTCCCAAAGTTTTGCATTCATCTCACCTGTTTTGTCGCATAAGTTTAAATCTAAGTACTTTTTATTATTAGAAGATGTCTTAAGATCTATTGATTTTAGTAGAAAAAAACCCTCTATCTTTTCACCTGCATTAATTTCATTAATTTTTTTAAATTCCATTCGTCTCTCCTTAATTAATTAAAGCTTACCTTTAACAACTAATATTTTATTATCTTTCCGTTACTAAAAAGATAAATATATTTTTCTTTTACAGGAAGTCCTGTCATTCTTTCAAGAGCTTCAGTGTAGTAATAAAGCTGACTCTCATATCTATTCTTTATATCCATCATGTTTTCTTCAGTTGCGAAATCAGTTTTATAGTCTAATAATACTATACCATCCTCTTCCAAAAAGTAAACATCAATAACACCCTGCAAAATAATAACTTCATCCATATAAACTTTCTCAGACAGATTTTCTATAACCTCAGAAGCCTTTAATTTCATAAAAAACGGAGTTTCTTTTTTAATGTCTTTTTCTATATTATTAAGTGCAAGCATTCTCTTTCCTATTTCTGAACTGAAAAAACTAGTAATCTTTTTCACATTTACTGACATGGCATGTTCTTTTGTTAATAGTTCCTTTTGAATCATTTCTAAAAGCTGATCTTTTACTGCCTCATAAGAATTAACTCTATTAAAATCTATATGCTGCATTACAAAATGCATTATAGTTCCCTTCTCTGCACCAGAAAGGCCTTTTTTTTCTTCTAGAAACATGGGTTTCTTTAAAAGCCTTGAAGTAAATATATTTACAGTATTTTCATCTGAGAATAGTTGATTTTGAGATCTTTTAAGTTCTGTTACAGTTAATTTTGCAGGTATTTTAGAAGCCTCCTTTTGTAAATACCTCCAGTTAAGCCTTCTTTCTACTTCCTCTTTCATTTTACTATCCTGATTTTCCTTACTTAACTTTTCAAATAAAATAGTATTAATATTACTATAAGTTAAATCAGCTTCATCCATAATAACATCAATGACATCATTTTTAGTCCAGGTTTTAACAAACCAATTTGAAGCATCAGTATTTATATTTTTCTCACTAAAGGCTTCTATATCTGAAATATCTCTAATAATTTCACCATCTACATGCTTTGCAACAGCAGGTCCAATCCAATCAAGATAATTTTTACCCTTAAGTATTGAATATTCGGGAATCTTTTCTCCTTTATCTTCAATAGCTTCGCACCATTTCCTGCAGCTTTCCTTTAGACTTTTTACTGTTCCTGTTATAATTAGTTTTTCTTTTGCCCTTGTAAAGGCAACGTATAAAATACGCATTTCTTCTGAAAGGGTTTCTAATTTAATTTTTTTCTTTAGGGCAAACTTAAGCATAGTAGGGTATGATATTCTTCGTTTTGTATCAACAAATTCAGGTCCTATGCCTAAACTTTCATGAAATAAAATATTTTTATTAATGTCCATGAGGTTAAAGTTTTTTCCCGTTCCGGAAAGTATAACTACTGGAAATTCAAGCCCCTTGCTCTTATGAATACTCATTATTCGAACAACATTTTCATTTTCTCCTAATATTTTAGCACTGCCCATATCCCCACTGCTGCTTTTCAGCCTGTTGATAAAGTTTACAAAATTAAAGAGTCCTTTATAACTTGTTTGCTCAAACTGCCTTGCTCTTTCAAATAAAATTCTTAAGTTTGCCTGTCTTTGGGATCCTTGAGGCATGGCTCCTGCATAAGCAAAATAACCTGTATTACTGTATAAATACCAAATAAGCTCATCTATAGGCATATGCAAGGATTTTTCTCTCCAGATATCAAAAGAATTTAAAAAGGATAAAAGCTTTGTTTTCATTTCTAAATTTTCGTTACTCTCGCTGCATAATTTAATAGCCTCATAAAAAGGTATATTTTTATCTATGAGCCTAATGTCTATTAATTCTTCAGGGGTAAAAGAAAAAATTGGTGATCTAAGTACAGCTAGAATTGGAATGTCCTGCAAAGGATTATCAATTATCTGAAGCAGGGACATTATAGTTTTAATTTCA
This sequence comes from Candidatus Clostridium stratigraminis, assembly GCF_045310675.1. Taxonomy (NCBI): domain Bacteria; kingdom Bacillati; phylum Bacillota; class Clostridia; order Eubacteriales; family Clostridiaceae; genus Clostridium; species Candidatus Clostridium stratigraminis. The sequence goes on along the minus strand of NZ_JBJHZZ010000001.1, from coordinate 523,499 downwards.
ATAGTTTCAAAATACCCTCCCACCACGTCTGCATATACTGGTATATCCTGTTTCCCTAGTTCCTGTACAAAAGCAGGAGCATATTCTTTGGTTGCCCTCATAAGTATTACAATATCCCTATATTCCAATTTTCTATATGAAGCAATGTTTTTATCGAAAACCTTAAATGTTTTTCCTTCTTTAGTTTCCATTAAATCTTTTATAAGTCTAGCTGTAACCCTTGCTTCTAACTGGATATTATCTATATTCTCCTCTTCAAATGATTCCTTTGAAATCTCCCCTTCGTAAGTCTCGTCTTCCTCCTCATCATCCTTCAAAGCTTCAACTTTTTCAATTAAATGAAGCTCTAATGGGCCACCAACTATAGTATCTTCATACTCTGGCAGCTTATAGCTAGCTCCTAAGTTAAGAGCCTCATCTTCATTGTACTCTAGCTCACCTACAGTTTTAGACATCACACATTTAAAGATATAATTTACTCCATTTATAATTTCACCGCGGCTTCTGAAATTTTTAAAAAGCTTTATAAGTCTTTCCTGAGAGCCTTCTTTTAAAGAATAGCTTTCGTATTTACCTAAAAAAAGCATAGGTTCAGCCTGCCTAAATCTATAAATACTCTGCTTTATATCTCCTACCATAAACACATTTGGGGTTTCTGAATACTTTTTCGATACCATATTTATTATTACTTCTTGTACCATATTGCTGTCTTGATATTCATCTACCAATACTTCATGAAAATTTTCTCTAAGTTTCACAGCGGTCTCAGATGGAACTCTTTCACCTTTATCGTTAACCTCAGTTAATATATTTAAAGCAAAATGCTCTAAGTCACTAAAATCCAATATTCCTCTCTCTCTCTTTTTAATTTCATATTTATCCATGAACTTAATTACAAGCCCACCTAATTCCTTCATTAATGGATGAAGGTTTATTAAATTCTCTCTAATCTGCTCTGGCTTAAATCTACATATCTCATCTCTTAAAGCAGTAAGTCCCTTCTTAATCTTGTTATCCCTAATGGCTTTTATGTTTTCAGAGAGCTCCTTATCATAATCTGATTTTTTATTTAATCTTCCAATAGTTGTAAACTTGTTATTTATAAACTCTTCATAGAGGTTATTCCATGTACTGTCACTCGCAGAAAGCAATTTCAAAATAAGCTTCAAATCCTGCTTAAAAGTTTCCTCATAGGGCTCTAATCCATAAACTCCATGCAGGGTATTAATACACTTATTAATAATGGCTGCAATTCCATTTAGTTCAATTTTTATGCTTTCTATAATTACATGTCCCCATTTTGATTCTCCAAAATCAAAATCCTCACTTACCATAAATTCTGACCACATACCTTTAAGCCAGTTTTCAGGCCATGGGCTGCTGATAACAAACTCATAAAGGTTTAATATTAGCTCTTGAAGCTTTATATCATCTCTTCCGCCGCCATAACTTTCTACTAAATCTAGAAATTCCTTATTATGGCTTTTTTCACTATCCTCATAGCATTCTTCAAAAAGCTCCTGCAGGGTTTCACCTTTTAAAAGTATCTCTTCTGTTCCATCTGCTATTCGAAAGTTTGGATCTAAATCAATATTATGAAAGTTGTTTTTAATAATATTTAAGCAGAAGGAATGCATAGTAGTGATGTTTGCTTTATTTAATAGTATAAGCTGCCTTTGAAGAGCCTTTGAATTTGGATTGCTGTCTATTGCCTTACTAATAGCTTCCCCTATTCTTTCTCTCATTTCTGCTGCTGCAGCATTTGTAAAGGTAACTACTAAAAGCTTATCAATATCTACAGGTCTTTCTTCAGAAGTTATTATTCTTATAATTCTTTCAACTAAAACAGCAGTTTTACCTGAGCCTGCAGCAGCCGCAACTAGAAGATTACAATTTTTTGTAGTTATAGCCTGTTCTTGTTCCTTGGTCCATTTTGTATCTCCCATTCTACTTAACTCCTTTCACTTCTGTTTCTATTAGCCTCCAAACCTCTTCCTTATTTTTATCCTCTAAATACTTATAACTATTATCTTTAATACTTGGATCAAACTGACATATTGCCGCAAACTTGCAATGCTCGCAAGGTGTATTCTTCTTTTTTTTATAGGGAACAATGCTTATATTCCCATTAAGCATATCTTCACAAAGAGCAATAACAACCTTTCTTACATACTTACGTAAAAGCTCAAATTGCTCTAAAGTAGCTCCTGAGGTTTTATCACCTATCTCATTTCCTTTAACAATTTGTGCAGGTATTATCAGGGAATAACCATTATCAAGCTCGCGATCCATCCCTTTTATAACCTTAATATCCTTAAGCAGAAGCCCTCTAAGTTTTAATTCTTTTAATATTTTCTTTTCTACAATTTCATCTGAAAGCTCTCCATTTCCATTTATTATGGGATCCTCCACTCTAAAGTAGAATATAGCCCCAGGGAATACTTTCTTTTCTGAGTATTTCTCTTTATTCGCTAATATAGCATCTAAGTAAACTAGCAGCTGAAGCTGAAGGCCATAATAAACATCTGTAAGGTTAAAGCTTTTGTTACCAGATTTATAGTCAATTATCCTTATATATGTACCCTCTTCAGTTTCAAGTTCATCAATTCTATCTATTCTGCCAATTAAATCAATCTTATCTCCAGAAGGTAAACTTATAGTAATAGGAGGGTAATCTCCTTTAACTCCAAATTCAATTTCATGCCCAACCTGGTTAAAAGAACTCATTTTCATTTGGGTAGCTATTATATCCACAGCTCTAGTTAATATTCTCTTTAACCTTACTGCCATATATTTGTACCTTGAAGAGCTGTTTAAAACAAAACCAGTTTTCTCCTTTATTTTCTCGTCTACCAATATGGATACTGCATCCTTTGCCCAATTATTATCTATATCTCTGAAGGTTAATTTTTCTTTTTCTAGGACGGTAGAAAAATCATCTAATACCTCATGAATAAATGTACCTAGTTCCGGCATACTAAACTCATAAACTTTTCTATCATTTGCTTTTAAACCATATTGAACATAGTACGCAAATGGACATTCCACATATTTTTCTAGCCTGGAGATGTTAAGTTTAAGGGGCATCCCATAGAGGTTCTTTATTTTTTCAGTACCTACTTCTTGTGTTTGATTATTAAAATTTATTCCTGAAAAAGCTCTTTGGCACTTTTCTTTCCACTCTGGTTTTTCTATGTACCAATTATAGGTATACTTCCAAAGCGAGCTTACTTCCTTGCCATCTACTTTATTTCTGACAGCAGCTATTAGCTCATTAAAGCTGGATTTTTCGCCGGAGATTTTTCCTAGATCTTCATCTTCATTTGCAATATCACTTTTTTCTACTACCTTAGGAAAAAGTTTTTTTAATCTTGAAATTATAAAAGAAGGTCTTAGACTCTTTCCTTCAAAATTTGCAATTGGGTAGCTTAAATTTAAATATTTCCCCGCAATGCTTAAGCTTTTATATATTAAATACTGTTCTTCAAAAGCCTTAGCTTTCGTATCTTCCGCCAGTTCGATTCCTAGATTCTTTAATAGCTCTCTATCTTTATCATTTAAAATTCCCTCTTCATCAGAGCTTTTTGGAAATATGCCATCGTTTACTCCTATAATAAAAACTGCAGAAACTTCATGGCTTTTAAATCTTTCTATATCTCCAATTAAAACCTGATCTAAGCTAGGAGGTATGACACCTATTTCAAATTCACCTATCCCAATAGAAAATAGCTTAATGAATTCTTCAAGCTTTACCTCTTCTTCTCCCAATACCTCAACCATCTGATCAAAAAAGTCAATTACAATATTCCAAACCTGGCTGTATTCATTGGAAGTATCCAATTCCCCCCTATCTTTAAAATCCAGGACCCAATGTTCTACTTTTACTCCAGCGTTTATTTCAATTAAAAATTCATATAAAGCTGTACATATTTCTTTTATCTTCTTTTTACCTTTTATTTTTTTAGATAGATTTATAAGCGGCTTAGTTATAATACTTCTTATTTCATTTATTTTTTCTAACTTTTCGTCTTCATCTGAATTTTCATAGGTATAAGTTAAACTATACTGCCATTTATCCTCAAGCCACTTCTTACCTTTAATGCCATTAGCCAGTACATAGTTTTCAATTAAATCTAAGCTATCTCTTTCAATATTTACAAGGCCTGTTTTTAAGTATCTAAACATAGCTTCATAGGACCAGTTTTTAGTAAATATTTCAAGAACCGAATTTAGCAATATAATTAATGGATTGCTGTTTATATCTCTTCTTCTATCAATAAAATACGGAATATCAAATTCAGAAAAAATTACTTCTATTAACTTTTCATAGCTTATAAGATCTCTAGTTATTACAGCAATATCTTTAAATCTAAGCTTTTCATCCCTGCACAGCCTTATTATTTCCCTTGCTGTATTTTGAACCTCACTATAGACACTTAAACACTTAAATATTTTAATATTTTCTATATTTCCTTGGTATGTTTTGTAAGGATAGCTAAAGAAATTTTTTTCAAGATGCTTTAATTCTGAATCGCCTTTTAATCTCACAGCTTCCTTGTCATTTAAATTAACAGGTTTTTCATATAAAATATTATTTAATTTAGCAAGCTTTAATAATTTTTCCTCTGAATTTTTTATAGGAGAAAAAATATCTATATTGTCTATAGTTGTGCCGCTTATAGTACAATCCGAAGTTAAGGCAATATGTACTCTAATTGACTTTTTCATAAGTTTTTCAATAACTTTATATTGTACTGGAGTGAAAGTAGAAAATTCGTCTATCCAAATTTCCGTATTCTTAAGGCTATGATAGTCATCTAGTTTATCATAGAGCATATAAAGCTGATCTTCTGTGTCTATATAATTTTTATGCAGATAAGTCTCAAACCTGCTGTATATAGAAGTAATGTCTTGAAGCTTATTACTAAGTATATTCTCCTCATGTATTTTGATATAAGCCTCACTTAAAATATCCGGATTAATATTATATCTTTTAAACTCAGTAATTAGATTTGAAATTATTTTTATGAAGCCTGTCTGTTTACTTGCCCTTGATAACACATTTAGGTCATCTTTTACCTCTTCAATAACCTTATATAAAAGCATATTTTTACCTGAGGCATTCATGTGAGGTCTAGTAATTCCACCAACTTCACTTAATACCACATAGGCAAGCCTTGTAAAACTTAGTACCTGTATTCTTTGCAAGCCCTTTTCTCCAATTATTTCCACTAGTTCTCTATCTGCTTCTAGTGTGAATTGCTCTGGAACTAAGTAAATAAATTTTTTATCTTCTGGTAAACTTACAAGCTTTGCTTTTATGCTTTTAAGACAATATGTACTCTTGCCATATCCAGACCGGCCAAAAATAAATTGTAGACTCATAATTTCCACCCTCTACTTAAAAATAAATAACCTTCTTCGTTTATCAAAGAAGGTTATTATAATTTATCTATATTATAACATAATATTGTATATCTAAAGCCTAGTTTTATAAATTTTATATTAGAGCTCTTCCTGGAATAATGAGCTTCATACCAATCTTTAAACTATCTAAATTTTCAAGCTCATTTATTTGGATAAGAGCATCAACGGTAGTATTATATTTCTTTGCTATTTTCCAAAGGTTATCCCCGTTTTGTATAACATATATAGTAATACTAGCTCTCTTTACTGGTTTTTCAGCTTCGTTTGGAATAACATTAACAAGAAACTCTTTATTAGCTAAGTAATTTACTCTTCCATAAACACTAACTATAGCTTTAACTCCAATTGTATTTGCTTCAATTTGAGATTCAATATTCTCAAGACCTGCCTTAGCCATGCACTGCATATCTATTTTAGTCCCTGGGACATCAACTGAAGTGGTAAAAGGGATCTCATCCTTTATTACAAAGACAGCTTTTTCATCTTCATTTGTTCGATACAGTACTTCCACATTTAAAAGGCCTTCCACAATAACCTTATCTTCCACCAGTTTTTTATCTGTTACACACACATTACCTGTAGTTAGTACTATTGAAGCAGGCTTTGGATAGTCATCTGGAATTTCTATGTTTCCTTTAACTATAGCTTCATTTGAGGCATGGCCATGCATAACATTAAGGTCGTAATTCTTCTTTTCCATATTCATAACCATGGATGGAGAATAAACATCCTCAATAGTATCCATATGCTCTTTACTCATAACCTTTGTATTAGTTTTTAGTAAAGCTTCAATATCTACTATTCTTTTTTCCCCTAAGTCATCTTCTTTAATATCATAAATCATATCATCAACATTAAAGTCGGTAAAACTCTGCATAAAAGAATTTATAGCTTCAAGCTCTACTTCTTTACTTGCAAGGACATCATCTTGAATGCTGAAAATATCCTCTGAATCCTTTCCCCTATATAGAATTTCAAAGCGAGCAAAGGCTGATAAATTAACTTTTCCTTCTAATAACTTTGTTTCTTTCTTATGCAAGTTAACATCACACTTTAAAACAGTTCCAATTTGAGGCTTATCCATAGGTATCTGTAAGTGGGATTTAGCTACCATTTCGCCATCCACACTGCCTACGATTTTGTCCACAGAAGCTGTATCCTTTAATACCTGTACATCTGTAAGTCCCCTTAATTCCTTTACTATTTCAAAGTTATAATTCTTGTATACAGATGATTTTAATTTAATTATTCCCTCTACTCCAATCTTTCTTTCATTAATAATAACCGGCTCCATATGCTCTATGTAGCATTCTGCTTCACAAGGCATACCTCTGTTTGCACCATCAAGTTCAATGCTGTTTGAAAATTTTGAGGTATAGGAAACATTATGGACACCGCTTCTATTTTCGTCCTCTTTTGCTAGATAAAGCACATTATATTGCATCTGTCCTTCAAGGTATATCTTGTCCTGCATTACTTCTTTAGTTACAATGCTTGGATTAGCATCAAGCGTTAATATTCGATATACATCTGGATGCGTATCAGGAATTACATATTCTCCTTTTATGACTGTATCAGCAGTATTCTCTCCCAGAAGCTGCTCACACTCTATGCTTTCCTTAACAAGGTCTATAGCCATTTAAATTATCCCTCCCATAAAATACCTACTATTAATTTATATAAACTATAGAATAAAAATATGACAATTAAAAATAATTTAATGATAAATTACCTGCTTTTCCAACTCATTAATATTGACAAGCTATCTATTTTGTCATAATATATTACTTGGTTATTGACCATATAACCTCTCATAAATTCTCAATACCCTTTTATACCATAGTTGAAAGATGGGCACCCACCATCTTTCTTTTTTTATATCATATAAAAAATATAAGCAGCTGGAAGGGGGAGCAACCAACTGCTTATATCTAATCTATAGGGGAAGCATTTCGTATTTTTTTATGTTCTAATTATAAGTCTTACATATTAACTAAATATATACACAATTAAAACAATTTGTTAAAAGAATAAGTAACAGATAAAATTTAAGCGGTACTAATTAATTAGCCCGCTCATCCTGCAAACACTATTTGAACTGTTTTTGTCAAAACATCTGAATAACTATATGTCACTGTCCTTTGGGTGTCCTGATCTAATCTAATGACGAAGATGTTTGGATAGGTTTTTTCAATAGTTCCCTTATTGACTAAAACCTTTCTTCTACCGCCATTTGCTCTTAAAGTAACCTGTTCGCCAATATGGTTTTCAATGTCCATTCTTATAGAAGCTAGCACATTTCTTTTTTCCACATTAAACACCCTCTTTCTACATTGTAATTATACCGTAAAACACATTACTTGTCAAATGAACTAAATATTTTAGCAGTTAGCAATCTGTTTTGTCAATATTAAATTTCTGTAAACAGAAAAAATAATACTTCAAGTCATAAGGATTCTATAAGTTAAATAGCATCCGTACTTATGACTTAAAGTAAATTTTACAAAAATAAATTACATAAGTACAATAATATTATTTCCGCAATTTACAGATATATGCAAGATTTTTATTCTTTTTTATGCATATGAAGATTTAGGAAAACCCTCTCTATATTTTCCTCTAGTTTGCAGTCCCCCTATTCCCTTAGTTCCTGTTATTGTATTTTCTAATGCCTCTTGTATAGAAACCACCTTTTCAATATTTGTGTAGGCCACCTTTTCACAAACGAATACCGGGTCAAGGCAATGGATTAGAACTCTAGAAGGAGAACTAGCAAAGTTAGCACCTGCATCCAAAATTGCTTCATAATGACTTTGACAAGCCCCAGCGAAAATGACTAAATCATCATAATTTGGTTCATAATTTCTAAGTTCACTTACGGTATCAACGAAAAACTTAGAATTTCTATAGTTATTTATATCAGAAAAATCCAAACTTCCCTTAGTAATTGCATCATGACCGGTTATAACTACAATATCTGGTCTTATTTTTTTTACTAGCTGCAATACTTCTGTAGGCTGATCTTTCTCGGCTATAACCGTCCCGATTGCTTCTAATTCTAACTTTTTATAAACCTTAAGGCAGACTTCTAGGTATTCCGCATCACCATCAATATGGAGTATCTTACCTGGCCTGCCAAAGGTCAATTCCTTATTTACAGCTATTTTGGGGCTTCTGTAGGACTTACTTATGTCCATTCTGCCAATCATTATGTTTTTTATAGAAGTATTTACCCTTCGGTTTAAAACTTTTTCTTTTTCACCTAGTGTATTTTCCATAACTTCTTCTAGATCCTCTAAGGGAGCATCTGCAATTACTCTTAAATTAATACCCTTAAGTGTATAAATAATTTGGTTTTCATCTTTTTTAATATCTATTATTTTAAAGGTAATATCTTTACCATAGGATTTTCTAACCACTGTATCGCCTATTTCCATACTTTCATCTCCACTTTATAGCTTAATACTATATATTATGAGATGCTGGCTGTAGTTGTGCACTGCATAAAATAAAAACATAAAATACCGCCCTGCTGCTAAAGACCTACCTTAAATAATCTTTGTCCAGCTAGGCGGTACTTATTTTCAAATTAATCCTTTTGATCATATAGTGCTTTGAACTCTTCAATAAAATTAATATACTTTTCCTGCTCTAAAATTAGCTCCTCTATTTTATTATTAAAGGTTGTTTGTGCCCAGTTTACTTCATTATAATAATATCTGTTAGCAAGCCTCCAATACCTTTGAGGGAATAGCAAGAATGCAAATAATACTCTGTATTCATTATCCTTCAATGGGTATATTTCATTATAGGCGTTAATAATAAGCTGAGCATATTCTATATTCCAATCTAACCTTTTCAGTACTTTAATTATAAACAGTGAAAGATCATAAACCCTTATCTCTTTTTTGCAATAATCAAAATCTATAACATGAACACTGTTTTCATTATCCATTATTATATTGTGGTAGGTATAATCATGATGACAAAAGCCTTTTTCATCATCTGCGATTATGCATAATTCCATATAGTCAGAATTATCAAGAACCTTCATAGCCTTTTTACTTAAATTTTTATAAAAGTCCATGGATTTAATATAATTCATATCAAAGTTTGTTTTATTATTCTTTTTCCTAACCATATCCCTCATTTTTTCAAAGGATTTTATTCTCTTATCCATTAGATGGGGCCATCTGCCTAAGTCACTTTTAAGCTTACTATTTTCTGGTGGATCGAAGCCTTTTGATGCTATATGCATTAATGCTAAGTTTTTGGCAGCAATCACTAAGTCATCCTTATTATAAAAGTCACATTCTCTTCCTTCTATCCATTCTGACAGAGTATATATATCTTCATTAACCAGGGCATAAGGATTGCCGTCTATATTCAAACAGTATCTATCTACTCTTGGAAAACCATTTTGAATAAGGTGTTCTTTTGCACCATAAACAAAAAGTAATTTTTGAGTGCCATAGTTTATTTTCTTTAAACATTTTATTCCCTTATTAGTTTTAAGCAAATATACTCCCTTATTTGGTTTAATGCTTTCAATTTCAATATTAAACTGCCTCTCAAGTTCAAATTCTCTCATCATTTTGCTCACCGCCCTCCTTCTCCATTTTGTATTTATATCTCAAATCAAAGCCTCTATATAATTTATATGTAGCTTATTACTCAATTATTAACACTTTTTACAGGTTCTTAATATAATAAAATATAATCATTTTGAAAGGAAACTCATATGAAAATAGGAATAGATGGAAGGGCAGCTAAATGGTATAGAGGAACAGGAATCGGCACTTATACTTATAGGCTCCTTTCAGCTTTAAATTCTTTAAAAAAGGTAAATGAATATTTGCTTTTTATGCCTAAGAGTTCAAATTGTGATATTCTTTTTAAAGATAATTTTCATATTAAAAATATAAGTGAAGGAAATAAAAATAGCTTTTGGGATGAGGTAAATATTCCAAATATACTTGTAGATAAAGATATGGAACTTTATCATATACCCCAAAATGGGGTTGGACTACCAGCAGAAAAGACTTTGCCTTTTGCTATCACCTTACACGATATTATACCCTATAAGATGCCTGAAACTGTTGGAGACACATATCTAAGGATCTTTAATGAAGAAATGCCTGATATAGTCAAAAGATGTGATGGAATAATAACTGTTTCTGAATATTCCAAAAATGATATTGCAGATTACTTTAACTTCCCTAGAGAGAAAATTTATGTAACCTATCTTGCTGCAGAAGATATATATTTTCCAATAGATAAGAATATATCAAATAATGTTATCAAAACTCAGTATGGAATTACTGGTGATTATATATTATACGTAGGAGGCTTTAGTCCAAGAAAAAACATAGTTGGACTAATCGAAGCCTTTAGTATGCTCGTAACTAAATATAAACAGGATATAAAGCTTGTTATAGCAGGTAAACAAGGCAAATCCTATAGCATATATAAAAAAAGAGCAAGCGATTTAGGCCTTGAAGAAAAGGTACTCTTCCCAGGCTTTATTGAAATTGAACATCTTCCCTATCTCTATAACGCTGCTAAACTTCTGGCTTATCCTTCTTTTTATGAAGGCTTTGGACTTCCTCCTGTTGAGGCAATGGCTTGTGGTATACCTGTTATTACTTCAAATGTTACTTCTATTCCAGAGGTTTTAGAAGACTCTGCAGTATTTATTAATCCCTATAATGTAGATGATTTATGCAGCTCAATGTATAAAGTGCTTTATGATGAAAAGCTTCGAGATAGCCTTATTATTAAAGGCCTTGTACGAAGCTCAGAGTTAAGCTGGAATAAAACTGCTGAGAAAACCTTACTTGCATATAATAAGATAATAAATAATTAAATTATAATTTCAAAATATTAATCTATTCTCCCATTAAAAATAAAATAATATAAAAGAATGCAGGAGTATATAAAATCTACTCCTGCATTCTCTTTTATTCTTTAAAAACCAATTCTCTATTATAAATATCCTTCTTTCTATATAAAATTAGGCTTAACAAAAACCTAAAAATTAAATCTATGCCCATAACAATCCAAATTACTATTATAGAAAGATGAAATATATAAGTAAAGGCCAAGGTAAATGGTACTCTTATTCCCCAAAGTCCTACTGCTGCAATGTACATAGGTATTCTAGTATAACCAGACCCTCTTAAGGCACCATTAATAACACCAGATATATTCTGAGGCAATTGTACTAAGCCCATTATAAATAGATATTTTGCTCCTAAATTAATAATTTCCTCATTAGGTGTCAGCATAGACATTAAAACTTTTGGAAAGAAAACTAAAATTGCTGAACAAAAGCAAGTTATCAAAACAGCTCCTTTAAGAGTCTCTTTAAAGTAGGATTTCCCTTGTTCTTTATTTTTCGCACCTAATGCCTGTCCAATTAAGGTGGTGGCTGCTACTCCAAAGCCAGCTGCAGGCAAATAAGATATAGATTCAGCCTGAAGTCCAAACTGATGTGCTGCAAAGGTGGTTTCACCAAAGGTTAATATTGCCTTTGTAAGTATTATTGCTGCTATCTGCCAAAATATTGATTCCATAGACGCTGGAATACCTACCTTATAAATTTCAATTACTTGCTTTATGTCCACCATAAAAATATTCTTATTTATCTCAGAGTTTAAGACTCCATTTTTACCTAGCAGTACATAAAGACCTAATAACGCACCGCAAATTTGAGCACAAACAGTAGCAATAGCTGCACCTTTAAGTCCTAAGGCAGGTATTCCCAAGTGTCCAAATATTAATAAATAACTAAGAATAATATTTATAATATTCACTATAAAACCTATTATCATTGGGGTTTTTGCATTCCCCATCCCTTGAAGACTTGCAGCTACTGCAAGCATTATTGTTAGAAATGGTAATCCGAAAGAGATCGTTTTTAAATATAATACAGCATTTTGCATTAGATTCTCACCTGGATTAAATATACCCAATAATAGATTTGCATTAAAATAAATAATTAGCTGAAGTATTATAACTAAAAAAATTGAAGAAATTATTGTCTGTTTTATAACCTGTTTTAGCTTTCTATGATTATTGGCACCATAGGCTTGAGCTACGAATACAGCCGTACCCGTTGTTATTCCCTTAAATAGTGCCCAAACAATCTGGGTAATTCTTGAGCTAATACCTATTGCATCTACTGCAATAGAACTATTTGATCCAATTCTTCCTATCATGGCCATTGACACAAGTCCTGTTGCCATTTCAAGTACGCTTGCTATAGTTATCGGCAAGATCATCGTGTAAATCTTTTTTCGTATTTCCTGCAAGGCTTTCTTATTAGTATTTTCCCCCATTGCTGTTCTCCCAACTTCCGAGTATTTAACTAGATAATTATACAATAGAATTTTATGCTTTACTACAGAAAGCAGTAGTTTAACTAATTCCTAAATTTATACTCACCTTAAATCAAAAATCAAGGTTTTAATAACCGCTAAACATTCCCTTGTATAGTACATAGGAATAAGTGGCGCAAATAATTCAGCTGGCTCTCCGAAAGCTGTAAATCCGCTATTTCGTGCAATAAGCTCTGCTCTGAACATGTGAAAGTTATTGGTTACAATTTTAATTCTTAAATTTTCTCTACCATCAATCTCCTTTAAAAGGCTTTTAGTAAACTGCATATTTTCTTTTGTATTTGTTGATTTCTCTTCTTTGATCAAAAGCTTATCATCAATGCCTTTTCTTATTAAGTATCTTCTCATGCCTTCTGCTTCTGTAATAGTTTCTCCAGGTCCTTTACCACCCGATAAGACGACCTTAATATTGGGATTTTCCTTAATAAACTTAATGCTCTCATCTAATCTTTCTTGAAGAGCCAAGGAAGGGGTATCTCCCCATAATCCGGCACCTAAAACAACTAAATAATCCACAGCTGCTGTATCTTTTTTACTTCCATTATAAATTATAAAGCCTTCAATAATGATGAAAACCGCAATTACAAATATAATAAAAGTTTTAATTGGCTTAATTATGAATTTTAACTTTTGAGGTAAATATATTTCCTTAAACAATACTATGATTGATCCAAGTATTACCAGAGCCACTCCAAGTAAAAGGAAAAATTTCGAAAAATTCACCCTATAAATCATAATACTAAAGCAGTAAACAATACTATAAATACCAAGCAAAATTAATAAAACACCAGATATGTTTTTAAAAGTTAACTTTTTCATTTTAACCCCCTTGTATTCCTTATACTGTACTCAAGCATTATTAATGCTTGAGCCCCTTGTATTCCTTTTGTACTGGTCAGTTTGAGCTTGCTCATTCCATTCGCAAACTGCCCGTAAAAGTCCATTTAGGACTTTTACCTGTACTCAAGCATTATTAATGCTTGAGCCCCTAGCATTTCTTATACTGAACCAAACATTTATCAATTGTTTGGCCCCATAGATAATTTAATTTCTTAAGTGAAATTTAATATACAGCTTAATTTATATAAAAGTTATATGAAGCTTATTCTAATACTACCATATTTTTTTACAGATGTGATAATTATCTTAAATACGAAACTTAATTATCTAAATAGAATTTAATCTTACATCCGAAATTTACCCTACATTTTACTTCACCGAAATTTATAAATAGAATAATCTTTACACACGAACACATGTTTGTTATACTATTTGTATTATATTAATTTTAAGGGATGAAAAGTATGGAGCTTAGTGAAAAATTAAAAATACTTTCTGGAGCAGCTAAATATGACGTCTCCTGTTCCTCTAGCGGAAGCAGCAGAAAGAACAAGGCTAATGGAATAGGAAATGCAAGTGAAAGCGGCATTTGTCACAGCTTCGCGGCAGATGGAAGATGTATTTCTCTACTTAAAATACTTTTAACAAATTATTGTATATATGATTGTACTTACTGCATTAACAGAAGGTCAAATGATGTTTCTAGGGCCGCCTTCACACCTGAAGAAGTAGCTGATTTAACAATAAATTTTTATAAAAGAAATTATATTGAAGGTTTATTTTTAAGCTCTGCGGTTTTTAGAAATCCTAATTATACAATGGAACTTTTAGTTAGAACTGTAACCCTTCTAAGGGAAGCTTATAATTTTAATGGTTATATACATTTAAAGGCTATTCCAGGTGCTGATGAGCTGCTTATTAAAAGGGCTGGGGAGCTGGCTGACAGAATAAGTGTAAATGTGGAGCTTCCCTCTAATGAAAGTCTAAAGCTTTTAGCTCCACAAAAAAGCAGCAATTCTATTTTAAAGCCAATGGCTTATATTGATTCCCAGATTATTTCTAATGTTGAAGAAAAGAAGTTTTTTAGGAATGCTCCAAGCTTTGTACCTGCTGGTCAAAGTACTCAGCTTATAATTGGTGCAACTAAGGATTCAGATTTAAAAATAATGAAGCTGTCTGAAAACTTATATAATAATTATAATCTTAAAAGGGTGTATTATTCAGCTTATGTTCCAGTAAATAATAATCCAAAACTTCCTTACATAATAAATCCTCCACTTTTAAGAGAGCACCGGCTATATCAGGCAGACTGGCTTTTAAGATTTTATGGCTTTTCTGCAGGAGAATTATTAAATGACAATAAGCCAAACTTAGATATAAATTTTGATCCAAAAACTGATTGGGCCATAAATAACTTATCACATTTTCCTATAGAAATTAATTCTGCCTCTCAAAGACTGCTGCTTAGGATACCAGGTATTGGTGTAAGATCTGTAAAAAGGATTGCCGCAGCAAGGAAAGTTCATAATTTGACCTTTGAGGATTTAAGAAAATTAGGAGTAGTTCTTAAAAGGGCTCAATATTTCATTACTTGTAGTGGTAAATATTATGGAGATATAGCTTTTAAGGAAGATTTTATAAGAAAGAGACTTGCTCCAAAGATTGATTTAAATTATTTAGAAAATCCTAAGTATGAACAGTTAACATTTTTTACAGGTGTTCCTGCCATATATAAAACTGAGGACTCATTTTCTAGTATTACAGGAGAAATTTAGTTATGATATGTTATGTTTTTGATGGAAGCTTTGAAGGTCTATTAACTTCTATTTATGAGGCCTATTACACTAAAGAAAGAATCGAAGAAATAGTCCCTTCGAGTGAGTTTCAACCGACTCTTCTTACAGAGCCTAAGTATATAGAAACTAACGAAGTAAAAAGCTCCAAAGTATATGCTGCCATTAAGAATAAAATTTCTGCGAAGGCTTTAGAACTAATATATCATGTTTATCTTTCAGAAATAGATGGCTGTTGCAGTTTAATCTATAATTATGTAAGGCTTGGTTTTAAATTAGGAAGTAAAATCAATCTCTTTTTACATGAAGATACTGTACTAAATATTCATAATATAAGCAATAAAGTTACCAATGAATGTCATAGAATGCTTGGTTTTGTTAGATTTAAATTTATAGACAATATATATTACTCTTCTATTGAGCCTGATCATAATATTGTAGGTTTAATAGCACCGCATTTTTCCGAAAGGCTCCCCAAAGAGAGGTGGATTATTCATGACCTCAAAAGAAATTTAGCAGTTTTCTATAATAAAAAGGAGTGGATTTTAACGACATTTACTTCAAAAAATATTGATTCTTTAACAATAAAAGAAGAATCTGAACTTTATGAAAGTCTTTGGAAGGATTTCTTTAATACTATTGCTATTGTTGACAGAACAAATCCAGCTTATCAAAAAAGAAACATGCCAAAGAGATACTGGAAGCACTTAACTGAATTTGAAAAGTAGAATTAAAAAATCTATGGATTATTTTTAAAGTTATCCTAGACTTGGCTTTTTATAATTCCCTTTAGAATTATAAAAGACAATCTCAAACATAATTAAATTTGAGATTGTCTTTTTTTTAAATTTAAATATACTCTTTTCTAAGAACTTCTCCTTCAATGCTGATTGTTACAACCTTAATTGGGATGTTTATTCCTGAATTATCTCTGCCTATTTTTGTTGCCTGAGCAATTCCACTGCAGCATGGGACTTCCATCCTAAGTACTGTAATACTTTCTAAATCATTTAAGCTAATAATATCTTGAAGTTTTTTTGCATAATACATAGAGTCATCAAGCTTAGGACATCCAACTACAACAGCCTTATCCTTAAGAAAATCATTGTGATAATTTGCATAAGCAAAAGGAACACAATCAGCGGTAACTAAAAGGTCAGCATGCTTTAAATATGGAGCTGAAGCTGGTACAAGCTGCAGCTGAACTGGCCACTGTCTTAACTTGGAAGTCAATTTAACCATGTCATCCTCTACTACTTCTTTTCTTTGAATCATTCTCATTCTGCTTCCTGGGCAGCCTCCCTCATGACTATGGGGCTCAGCATGACCAAATTGTCTTACTGCACTTCCTGGACACCCACTGCTTACATCCTGATGGGAGTTATTTAAAGTTTTACCTTGTGCCTTAAGCATTTCTTCTACGGCTTCTTCATTAAAGTCATCTGCTTCTCTTTCTATTATTGTAATTGCATCTTGAGGACAATGTCCGAGGCAAGCTCCTAGACCATCGCAATATATTTCTTTCATAAGCTTTGCCTTTCCGTCAATTATTGCAAGAGCTCCTTCAGCACAATTTGGAATGCAAAGCCCGCAGCCATTACACTTATTTTCATCTATAGAAACAATCTTTCTAATTGCCATTAATAAACCCCTCCAAAACATTTTTTCATTTAATAATCTAATTATAGACTATTTTTAACAAACAATCGGTAACCAAGGTTACGCATACTTGCCACAATATCCTTTTATGTTTATAATTATTATACAACATTGCTAAAGGATGATATTTTATGAGTATACATGATTATATAGCGGTTATAAAAAATGCAACTTTATTTAAGTCTTTTTCTGAGGAGGACTTAGAAAGGCTCTTTAACTCAATACCTTATAAACTTGAACAATATGGAAAAGGTGATGTTATTTTAGCAGAGGAGGATACCTGCAGTACCTTGAATTTAATACTTGAAGGCAATATTGAGATTCAAAAAATAGACGCTTCAGGAAAAGTTCTCTCCATCGCTGAATTTACAAGAGGAGATATTTTTGGAGAAATGCTCATATTTGCAGATTCGAATGCAGCACCGATAAATGCAATATCTAAAACTAAATCCACTGTCTTACTTGTAAGTAAAGCCTCTGTTATAAGCTTATGTCAAAAAAGTGAAAGTTTCTTAAGTGAATATTTAAGAATTATTTCTAATAAGGCCATGATTCTTAACTTAAAGCTTAAAGAAGTTACACTTAAAACCATAAGACAAAAAATTTGTGAATATCTTATTTCGCAATACAAAGAACAAAATTCCTTAAGCATAAAACTTACCATGACAAAAAAAGATTGGGCAGATAAAATCGGCGTTCAAAGACCCTCTTTATCAAGAGAACTTATAAAGATGAAAGAAGAAGGTATTATAAATTTTCAAAAGAACATTATTACTATTGAGAACTTGGACACATTATTAGAAATAAGCTAAATTAGAAGGTGGCTGGTTCAAAATATATACTTTGAACCAGCCACGTTAGTTAGATTGCAAACTTTTCTTTATATTCTTCTAAAAATTCGTCTCTTTCTTCTTTATAGGATACCTTTCTATTAAGTCTATCAAGAAAGACTTCTTCCTCCCAATCCTTACGCCTTGTATAATAATCTTTAGAAATGCTGTAAAAGTCCTCAGGGAAAAGCAGCATCCCATATAACACTTTAAGCTCCTTTTCATCTAAGGAATTACTATTGTTATAATTTTTTAAAATGGACTCGGCTCTTTCCATATCAAAGGCAAAATTTTTAATAGCTTTATTCATAAGATTACATACATCGTGGATTTTTAGATCTACAACTGCAAAATCAAAATCTATGAAATAAGCCTCTTCTTCATTAATAATAATATTATGATAGGCTAAGTCATGATGGCACAGGACTATGTTTTTTTCTTCTCCGCACAATTCTTTATAAGGCGAATACTCTAAAAACTTTATGCTTTCTTTTATTTGTTTAATATAATATAGGTAATTATCTAAAAAAGTGTTGTCAAAATCTGTTTTGTATTCATGCATCTGTGCTATTGAATTAAAAAGCTCTAGCTCAAGAAGCTTTCTTTTAAAAGTGTCTATTAATTTACCTACAGCATTTTTTCTAAGAAAAGTTTTATCTACTGCTGCTGCTGCATTATGAAGTTCTCCTAGTCCCTTTGAAGCAACACTTAAATCAATAAGATTGTTGAAATCACATTCCCTTCCTGGTACTAGGTCCATTATACAATATATGTCCTTATTCCATCTAGTATAGGGTTTACCATCTTTATTTAAATCAAAATCAATAACTCTTTTGAAATTATTTTTTATTTGCTTTAATGCATCTTGAATAAATACCAAATCTTCAAGGGAGTAATCGATTTTTTTTAAGACTTTCTCCCCTTTATCTGTTGAGATAATATATACATTTCTTAAGGGTACAACATCGATTACACTTAAATTAAACTTGTTAAAAAGCTCTATGGAAAGATCATATTTTGATAAAAAGCCTTTATCTCTATATCTAGTTTCTAGCATTATAACACCTCTCTAAAATAGCACTTCCCCATCCTTTAATATTGCTGCATTAAGCCTTTCTCCATATTCTTCCTCACTCCAATCCTTTGACTTTTCCCTGTATCTGTTACAACATCTTATAAATTCAGATGGATAGGATAAAAGGGCTAAAATAAATCTTAAGCTTTTTTCATTTAAGTCCTCATATTCGCAAAATTTTTTTACTAAAGCTTTGTAATCAAGACTTAAATTTCTCTTTCTAAACTTATTTAGAAGATAAAAGCAATCCATTTCAACATTATTATAGCTGCATTTACTTAAGGTTACGATTTCAATAAAATTATCCTTTTTGCTTAAATTACTGAAATTAGGATTACCTATACAAATTTCAGTCCGTTTCATACTTCTTTCAATAAGGTCCATATAACCTGCATTCATTATTTCACTTATACATCCATCACACCTTTTTATATATTCAAAACCAACTTTTAAAAGCTTTCTCTCAAAATCACTGCTTGCAGAATTTATTCGTATATTCTTTAGATATCTCTTTAACCTTTTAGTGCTAACTTTATATTGTTCAACTTGACTTCCTGTTTTGTTATCTAGTCTAAGTCCCATATAACCCTTATATCCCATAGCTTTCTTATGAAATTCACTAATTATAAAAAGTTGATTTAATAGCTCCTCTTCCTTTATGTTAATTAAAGTCTTTAACTCACTTTTCTCACTTTCTAATACACTAATATCTTTTACGCAAAGAAAATCTACAAATGATTTATAAAGCTCATCTCTTATCAAAATAAACACCTCTACTTATGTCTATGCTTATTACTTTTACTTTCTTTTTCAAGTTTTCTCAGTATACTTTCCTTTTCTTCCTCAAGCTTAATATATTTTTCATGTTTCTTCTTTAGTTTCTTAAGCTTCTTAATTGAATTCTTCAGCTCATCAAGCCTAAAATCATATTCATCCAAATCAATATCTCTATCTATAAGGTTATCTACGTTATTTATTTCTTCCCTAATCTCATTCTCCATAAAATCCTCCAATTTTAAGTGTTATACATTATAACTTAAATCACAAAACTCATCTAGAAAATCCTGCTTTTCTTCCTCATCCTCATAGATTTTTTTTAATTTCTTAACAAAAAAGTCTTCCCCCCAAGGTTGTTCTTCCCAATAATATTGGATTCCCGTCTGCCAATAATCCTGTGGAAACTCCATAAAGGCACTCATTATTGGAATGTCATTATTACTTATTTCTTTAACATCGCTATAGTTATCTAGAATAAAAAGTGCTTCAGCAATGTCCCACTTTCCGTTTTTCATCTTTCTTAAAAGAAGACTTGATAAGTCATGAAGGTTAATGTCCAATATACAGTAATCAAAATCAATAATATTTATAGCTCCTAAATCTTCAATTAGTAAATTATGGTGGGCGTAATCATGATGACAAAATCCTTTTTTAGTCTCATCTTCCTTTACCTTTTCAAAGTAGGAACTTTTAAGTAAATTTTCTATAGAACTATCTGCTTTTATTAATTCATTTTCCATTTTTGATAAATATATATAATCAAACTCACTTTTCTTTCCTTTAACTTCAATTCTTTTTTTAAAATCCAGTATTTCATTTTTCCTAGTTTTAAAATTATCTATCCATTTATACCAATACACTCTTGGCTGCATCTTATCCGTTACACAAAATCCCTGACTTTTGTCATGAAGTTCTGCTAATTTTCTTGAAGCCTTTGCTACATCAAGGGGATTATCATAATTACATTCTCTAGCACTAATCCATTTTGTTAAATAGGCATTGTAGTTATCAAGACTAATATAATCAGTACCATCTAACTTACAAATAATGTCTGGAACTTTCTCAAAACCATTTTTTTGCAGATGTTTAATTGCACTTAAAATAAACCAAAAATGAGGGAAGCAGTATTTAATCATTTTAAGACAATACACATTGTCAGCTGTCCTGATTCTATAAACATTTTTTATTTTTTCAATGTCATTAATACTCAGTCCATAGCTATTTTCTATAGTTTGCCTGAGTTCTTCTATATTCAAAAAAGTTCCTCCAAAATAGTATTCTAATTTTATTATATGAGCTTACATTTAAGTGTGTGATACCTGCTTTTAATTCATTTATTCAATAAAAATTAAGCTATGTCACTTGGAACTCTTTTTATAGGAGATTAATATTTATAATATATATACTTTTTTATATAGATTCTAAACAATTTATGGGAGAGGGTTTGATGAGGATTGCAATTGATGCTCGAGGTATCAATTGGTATAACGGAACTGGAATTGGTACTTATACAGATAAATTATTAAGATATTTGCTAAAACAAGATAAAGAAAACTATTATCATATATATTGGTCCGGAGAAAATTATTCTGAATTTCAATATAATAATACAAATGTTATAATGGCGTCAAAAAAGCATCATAGATTCTTTGAGCAATATTACTTTCCTCATAATCTTAAGGAGGAGCAAATGGACATTTTTCATGTCCCCCAAAACGGTATAGGTTTAAGTGAAAATATTAGCTGCAAAAGGATAGTTACCATTCATGATTTAATTCCATATATAATGCCTGAAACAGTAGGAAAAGGCTATCTGCTTAAATTTTTAAAGGAAGTCCCAAAGGTTTTGGATATGAGTAATGGGATTTTAACAGTTTCAGAATGGTCGAAAAGAGATATATTGAGATTTTTTCCTATTGATGAAAAAAAGGTTTTTGTCACTCCACTGGCTGCTGACAGTAAATATGTGCCCTTAAATAAAAATTACTGCAAAGAACTTTTATCATCAGTTTATAATATTACAAAGCCCTTTATACTATATATAGGAGGCTTTAGTGCAAGGAAAAATGTAAAGGCCTTAATTACTACTTTTTCTAAAATATATAAAGAATTTAATAGTGATATAAACTTAGTAATTGTAGGCGAGAAACGAGATGAGGGTCAATTATTAAATGAGTTTTCCTGTAACCTTCAGGCAGCCTCTAAAATTATTTTTACAGGATTTGCTCCAGAAGCACATCTTCCTTTATTATACAATGCCTGTGAAGTATTTGTTTATCCATCTTTGTATGAAGGTTTTGGGCTTCCGCCTTTAGAAGCTATGAGCTGCGGTGCCCCTGTTATTACTTCTAATTTAACCTCAATTCCTGAAGTAGTAAAGGATGCAGGAATACTCATAAACCCTTATGTTGAAGGTGAGCTAAGTGAAGCTATTATAAAGCTTGTTAATAATGATGAATTAAGAAAAGAATATAGTGATAAGGCCTTAATAAGAGCTAAAGATTTTTCCTGGTCAAAAACGGCTGAAAAAACCTTAGAAGCCTATAAAGCTGTTTATGAAAATTAAAAATGGACTTAATAAAAGTGAAGTTCACCTCTGATTTTAGTTTTTTATCTAAATATTGCAGGTGAACTTCACTTTTCTCGCGTTATTTATTTTAAAGTTTCAAGTCTTTTTTGTAAATCATCCAATGAGCTTTTACTATCTGCTCCTTTTAATATGATTGACTGCTGCACTGGGATAATTGCCGAACTTACAGAATTAAACTTATCAGTGTAATTTATGGTATAAATATCATCTGCTTCATCAGATAATAACTTCCATAACTTAATATTACCTAAAGCAGCATCAGTCTTCAAAAACCAATTTTCAGTATAAAAATTATTATAGGCTGGGAACATCATTCCTTTTTCTAGAAGGGACTTTATATTATCTCTGTTTTCAGCTTCGTATTTTGAAAACTCTAATGCTAAACTTTTATTTGAACTGGAATTTAAAATACATAAATTAGTACCACCCGTAGTGACAGACACGTTTCCTCCCTCTTCAAAAGCAGGTAAGTTCATAATACCTAATTTATTTTTAAGTTCTGGATTACTAGTAAGTTTATTTAAATCTTCTATGCTTACTAATGCACTAGCTGCCTTACCCTTAGAAAACAATTCTAATGCAGTTGCAAAGCTTTCAGTATTCCCAATACCCCCATCTGCATATAAATTTTTTAACATATTAAAGGTTTTTATAGCTGTGGCAGAGTTCACTGCTGCTTTTCCGGTTTTATCAAAATAAGAACCTCCAAGCTGATTTAAGTAAATCCTATAAGTTTCTTCGTTCTCTAGTGGTAGTAGCAATATAGGAACCTTATCCTTGCTAATAATACCTTTTCCAGCTGTTATAAAGTCCTGCCAAGTTTTAATATATTCAGTGTTAATACCTGCAGATAGAAACAAATCCTTCCTATATATGAGCACTCCAGGTTTAGAATTCAAAGGAATACCTAGTAATTTACCATCTCTCGTTAAGTTGTCAATTTTATATTTCAAATAATTATCCTTTTTAATATCACCACTAGTATCTTCTAAAGCAGCTGAAAAGTTCTTTAGAAATAGCTGTGCATTTTCATCCTCCACAACAACTATATCAGGCACCCCGGAATGTAAATTTAATGAATCAGAAAGCTTCTTGTTTAAATCTGAGTCACTAACTTCAACTATTTGAATAACTGCCTTATTGTGTAATTTTTTAAAACCACCAATGGAAAGATTCATGCCCTCTATATTTTTCTTATCTGTCCAAACCGTAATCTTCCCTTGTATATTATCAACAGGCTTTTTAGCTTCATTTTTCAAATTCGTACATCCACTTATAAAAACCATAGAAAAACTTAAAACAAGGGCTGTAAGTTTTCTAAAATTCATCCATATCTCCTCATTTCAGGAAAACATTTGTTACTTATCTATATTAGTATAACATATTTTAAAAAATTTACCACTTTATGTACTTAATGTATCTAAAGCTTATTTATCATACTAGCCAAGTAACCTGCTCCAAAACCATTATCAATATTAACAACGCTTATACCACTGGCACAGCTATTTAACATTGTTAAAAGAGCAGCTAATCCTCCAAAATTTGCTCCATAACCAACACTGGTAGGAACAGCAATAACTGGTTTATCAATAAGGCCTCCAACTACACTTGCAAGGGCACCCTCCATGCCGGCTATAACAATAACTACCTTTGCACCTTGAATTATGTCAAGTCTATTAAATAATCTATGAATACCTGCAACTCCAACATCAAAAACCCTTAGAACTTTATTACCTAAAACTTCTAAAGTGACTGCAGCTTCTTCAGCCACAGGTATATCTGAAGTACCAGCAGTTACTATTGCAATATAGGTATCAGGTAACTGCACATCTTTTTTCTTAACAGTTATTGTTCTTCCAAGCTTGTTATACTCAGCCTCAGGGCATATTTCTAAAACTGCCTTATACATCTCCTCGCTTGCCCTTGTACCTAAAATATTATTATTTTTTGTAAGCATAAATTCAACTATACTTTTAACTTGCTCTACCGTCTTTCCTTCACAATAAATTACTTCAGGATATCCAACCCTTAATTCTCTGTGATTGTCTATTTTCGCAAAAC
Organism: Candidatus Clostridium stratigraminis; assembly: GCF_045310675.1. Classification (NCBI taxonomy): domain Bacteria; kingdom Bacillati; phylum Bacillota; class Clostridia; order Eubacteriales; family Clostridiaceae; genus Clostridium; species Candidatus Clostridium stratigraminis. The sequence goes on along the minus strand of NZ_JBJHZZ010000001.1, from coordinate 499,047 downwards.
CAAGATCCTTATAAGGCAAATCACTGAGTTTTGCTGTGCCTTCCTCAACTGATACTTTACCGTTTTTTATATTTTCAAGTAGCTTCTTTAATTCTTCAGTATTCATGCTTAAGCTCCTTTTAATGTTAAATGTGAACTACTATAATTTTCATTCATCATTCTTAATTAAATTATAAATTATCATTTACTTCTTCATATACTAGTCTTATTGGGATATTATTCTCATAAGCTATTCTTTTGCAGTCTTCATATTCTGGCTTTATTTTAATGATTTCCCCATTTAAAAAGGAAGTTTTTATTCTAATCTCTCCAAATCTAGTATTAATAATTGAGCTCTCTCTTTTAAGCATTGTTTTCTTAACTAAATATTTTCTAACCCCAAGTGTAGTTGTTTCTCTCAGTATAATACTAGTGAGCTCCGCTTCTAAATCTTCGCTTGAAAGCACCGTTAATTTTATGCTAGGTCTTCCCTTTTTCATTATGATTGGAGTTAAAAATACATCCATGGCTCCAGCTTTAAATAATCTTTCCATTGTAAAATCATAAAGTTCCGGATTCATATCATCTATGTTACATTCAATCATTACTGCATCTTCTATTTCTTTTCCTCTTGAAGTATTTTCTTCTTTTTTAGAAATATCTTCAGCTTTAACTTCACCAAGATATACTCTTAAAACATTCGGAATTTCTGTATCTCTATGCCCTATACCATAGGCTATTTTATTAATTTTAAATTCCTTTTTTTCATTAAATTCGGTGACGGATGCTGCTAAAATTGCTGCTCCTGTAGGGGTTGTTGTTTCAAAATTCACAGCCCCCATTTTTACAGGAACGTTTTTTAATATTTCTGCAGTGGCAGGTGCAGGCACTGGAAAAATCCCATGAGCGCATTTTACAAAGCCTCCTCCAAGCTCTACAGGGGAAGATAAAATCTTATCAACCTTTAAATAATCCAAGCAAATAGCTGCTCCTACAATATCTACAATGGAATCAAGGGCACCTACTTCATGAAAATGAACTTCATTTATAGGTTTTCCATGAATCTTAGCTTCTGCTGCAGCTACTTTTAAAAATATTTTTTTACATAAGCTTTTTACATTATCACTTAAAAAACTTTTATCAATAATAGTCTCTACATCATTTAAATTTCTATGTTCATGATGGTGATGTGCTTCTTCAATATCAAGCATCACATCTACCCTTGTTCCTGTAATACCTTTCCTATTATCTATGGAAACTTCAATTTTATATCCAGATATATTTAATTTAGAAAGTTCATTTATAATATAATCCTTATTTACTCCTAAATCTATTAATGCGCCTAAATTCATATCTCCACTTATTCCGGAAAAGCAATCGTAATAAAGAATTTTCATTTGTTTCACCTATTTCTTTCTTATTATTTTCATTGTTACATTAAATTAGAAATTTATCTTCTATTTAAATTTTTCATATATTCATTTTTAATTTTATCAAATATAATACTTGTAGTAAACCACAGCCATTTTACCATTAGGCTTAAGCAATATGCTTAGAAATATTCTGATGGGTGGGTTTGGTATTCCTGACATGCTTGGAGGTTTATCAGTAGACATAATTATTAGAATAGATCCATATTGCAATTATGGGAAAGAAAATACAAAATGGACTCAGCTTGCAGAAAAAAGATTTTTCTACCATGATATGTACCCTGAAAAAATCCATAATAGATAATTATGCTGGCTATCAAATTATATTAATTTGATAGCCTCTTTTTTATAAAAAATTTTTTAATATGCTCTTGATATATTAAACTATATATACTAAAATAATAATATAACGTAATATAGTTTTTAAAACTATGTATCGTTACATAACTATCTTAATAAATATTACTAAAATAATTGTCAATATATTTTTTATAAGCAAGGATGGTGAATAAAATGGTTAAAGAAAAATACAATATTACCTTATTAGGAGATTCCATTTCTAAAGGTGTTATTTACGACGAGGATAAAGGCAGATATGTAATTATTAAAAATAGCTTTTGTAATATAGTTGGAGAAAAGTTAAAGGGAGTAGTAAATAATGCAGGGAAATTTGGCAGCACAATAATTAAAGGCTCCAAAAGGCTATACGAGGATTTAACTAAAACTACTCCGGATATAGTAATTATAGAATTTGGCGGAAATGACTGCGATTTTAATTGGGAAGAAGTAGCTGACAGTCCTTATACTTCACATGAACCAAATACAAATTTAGCTGTTTTTGAAAATACCTTAAAAAATATTATAGAAAATCTAAATGCAAAAAAAATAGTTCCTGTTTTAATGACACTACCGCCTTTAGATCCTGAAAAATATTATAAATGGATTAGCAAGAAAAGCGATGTATATGCTAAAAACATACTTACTTGGCTTGGCAGCGTAAATAAAATTTACTCTTGGCATGAAAGCTATAATACTGCAATAATTAACTTGGCTAAGGAAACAAAGACAAATCTTATTGACGTACGCAGCAGCTTTTTAAATACGGATAATTATACAACATATTTATGTAAGGATGGGATTCATCCAAATGAAAAGGGTCATAAAATCATAGCAGACAAAATACTAACCTATATTGAAAAAAATTATTCATTTTTAATAAATTCATGAAACATCCTAATCTAAGAATATATAAAAAGGAATATAAAAAGCTGCAGCATATATTTATTTATACACTGCAGCTAAAATTTCATATTAAATTTACTATATTATTTTAAATACATAACTAAGGTATAAATTCCTTTTGCAAAAAAGCCAATTCCGAAGGCTAATATCACATAATTTAAGGCAGATGAAAGTTTACCTGATACCTTTGGTGCTGCAAATTTCTTGCCATGGGAAGCTAAATAATTAATTGCAAAGAGACTTAAAAACATACCACAAAGCATTAGAACAGCAAAGACAAAATAAACTAATCTGCCGTAGCTTCTCCATATTCTTATTACAGTGCTGCTTAAGGTAAGCCAGAAAAAGTGAGTCATAGGATTAGAAATGTTAACTAAAAAACCTGTAAATACGGCTTTAGATTTCTTTATATCCTCTTCGATTCTATTATTCTCTTCTCTTTCCCTCTCAGCTAAGTCTTTTTTACCATTTTTTAAGGCCCTATAACCTATATAAAATATAATTATTCCTGAAATTTCCCAAAAAAATATTTCTAAAAGCTTATTAGTTTCAATTAGCTCTAAGAGTCCAAAATTTATTAGCATAACATCTATAGCATCAGCTATTAAAGACCCTGCCGCCACTCCTACTCCAAACTTAAGGCCCTTAGTAATTGTCCACCGTACAGATTCAAAACCGGCTGGTCCCATTGGAATAGCTATAACAATTCCAGTAAATAATCCTGTATATATTGCCCTTACTAACAACACGTAATTTATATTCATTATTACAACCTCTAATTCATATTATAAAAATCTCTATTTAATTTGATTGATAACTAAGTTATAAATCAACCCATTATATTTCCATAAAACTCCTATGGATACACATATCTCTTATATTACCACGTTTATTACTAAAACAAAAGTTAAATTTATTTAATGGTAGTATATACAGTATTCTAATTATAATTAGTTTGCTAATATAATTTAAAAATAAAAAATACTCTTAGACATAAACTGGTTCAGTTCAAAATCAAAGAGCATTTTAATAAAATATGAATGCTTTTCTTTTTTTATATAATAAAAACTATCCTCATAAAAAATATTATATTTTTAATCCTCAACCAAGCTTAAAAAGCTCTTTAACCGAACATTATTGGTATTTTCAAATACGAAACTAGGGGCACCGCTTTCAACAATTTTTCCCTGTTCCATAAAAACTACTTTGTGTGCAACATCTCTTGCAAAGCTCATTTTATGTGTAACTACTACCATAGTCATTCCTTCTTTAGAAAGTTCCTTCATAACATTTAATACTTCCTGAGCAAGTTCTGGATCTAAGGCAGAGGTTGGTTCATCAAATAACAGCACCTCAGGCTCCATAGCCATGGCACGAGCAATGGCTACCCTTTGCTGCTGCCCTCCAGAAAGCTCATGAGGATAATATTCACTTTTCTCTATTAGTCCCACCTTTTGAAGAAGTTTAAAACCTTTTTCACAGGCTTCACTCTTTGATAGTTTCAATACTGAAACTTGTCCCTCCATAATATTTTCAATAACTGTCATGTGAGGAAACAGATAAAAGCCTTGAAATACCATTCCAGTCTGCTTTCTAAGTGCTATTACCTCAGAATTTGGTATCCTCTTGCTTCCATTAAAATCAAGTTCGCTTTTACCTATAGAAATGGATCCTTCACTGGGAATTTCCAATAGATTTATGCAGCGAAGAAGTGTAGTTTTTCCTGAGCCTGAAGGCCCTATTATAACTGCAGTCTCACCTTTATTTATCTGTAAATCTATCCCTTTTAAAACTTCATTACTTCCAAAGCTTTTATGCAGATTCTTTATATTTATCATAGAACTCTCTCCTTTACCACTACTTTGTCACATAACGTGCAAGTCTTTTCTCCAATTTATTCTGAAGCGCTGATAATATGCTGCAGAATATAAGATAGATTACTGCTACTTCACAATATATCCAAAGCGGCTCATAGGTTGCAGCTGTTATTCTCTGTGCTATTTGAAACATTTCAGCAACAGTAATGGCAGCTGCAAGTGAGGTATCTTTAACAAGGCTAATAAAAGAATTTGCTAAGGGCGGTATTGATACTCTGGCTGCTTGAGGTAAAATTACTCTTCTAAGTGCTTGATTATCTGTCATACCAATAGAATAAGCAGCTTCCCACTGCCCCTTAGGAATAGATAAAATTGCTGCTCTTATAACTTCAGAATTATATGCACCTACACTTAGAGTGAATCCTATTATAGCAGCTGTTAATTCATTAAGTGTTATGCCAGCCATAGGAAGCCCATAAAATATAATAAATAATTGAACTAATAATGGAGTTCCTCTTATTATCCAAACATAAAATCTAGCAATTAATGCAAGGGGCTTAAATTTTGATAATCTTGCTAGAGCTGTAAGCAGTGCAAGAACTAATCCTAATATAAAAGATACTAGGGTAAGGGGAACTGTAAACTGCAGTCCCGCCTTTAACATTGGAAAAAAGGAGTCTTTTAGTATATTTATAATTCTTAAGGTATTATCATCGAAATTCATTTTATCACCACTTTATTTTGAAACGTCAGTACCAAACCATTTATTTGATATCTTCAAGTAGGTTCCATCTGCCTTCATATCAGCAAGGGCCTTATTTACAGCATCCACTAGTTCCTTGTTGCCCTTATTAAATAAAATGGCACTTTGCTCTGCATTGTTGTAATCAGCAACAGTCTTTATAGGAGCATCTGGCTTTTGCTTTTTAAGATCTAAGTAAGATAAGCTATCATTAATAGTAGCATCTACTCTCTTTGAGGTTAATAAGTCCACAGATTGATTAAAGCTATCACTTGTTACGATTTGAGCACCATATTTTTTTGCTATATCTGCAAGATTACTTGTTAAAGATTGTGCAGATTTCTTACCCTTTAAATCTTCAAACTTTGTAATATCAGTATTATCATTTCTTACAACAAGTACTGCTCTTGAAACTATATATGGAGTTGAAAAATCATATTTAGCTTCACGATCAGGTCTAATTGAAACTTCATTTATTACCGCATCAAATCTCTTTGCATCAAGACCAGCAAACATTCCATCCCATTTTGTCTCAACAAATTCCGCCTTAACTCCGAGTCGAGCTGCAATCTCATTTGCTATATCTACATCAAAACCAGTTAACTTGCCATCTTTATCATGGAAAGTAAAAGGAGCATAGGTACCTTCAGTACCTATTCGAATTTTACCATTACTCTTAATTGTTTCTAATAAATTGCTTGGTGTTTTTTGTGATGCTGCGTTATTTCTTTGTGTATTTGTTGTGCAGCCTGTAACACCTAAAACTACTGCTAATGCTAATGCTGCGCTAATAAATAAATTTCTTTTTTTCATTACTATTCCTCCAAAATTATATTTTTTTATTGTTTCTTTTAAAATACTATTTTTAAATGCATTTTCCAAATCCTTAATTATATCCTCTGAGCTTTCTATGCCCACAGATAACCTTATTAAATTATCTACAATTCCAACCTTTTGTCTTAAATCATATGGTAAGGAGCCATGTGTCATAGCCCTTGTTTACTCCAAACTTTGGCTATTTGTAAGTAGAGGTCTGGTATATTGGCACATTAACAGTACCAGTATGCTCATCCCCATCTATTCCTCCATGAATTAATAATGATTCAATTTTCAAAATAACACCTCCAAATTAAATTAATTTAAAGATTTTATTCCTAAGCAAATATCAAAATGAAAATTCTGGATTAAAAACAAAAAACTCCTGCCTCTATATACATAGAGGCAGGAGTTATATTCCGCGGTTCCACTCTAATTATCATTAACATAAATAAAATATAATGATATCTTATAATCAGGTACTAACATACCTTAACGCTTTAACGTGCGTACACGCTGCCGTCTACTTTGTTCGAGGCAGTGCTCAAAGACGCATTCACACAAGTTACACTTAGAATCCCTTTCAGCTAAGAGGATTCTTCTCTGTCAGCTTACCCTATGCTACTATTTCTTATCACAGCATTTTTATTTTCATAATACTTAAGAAACAATCTCGATGAGCTAATTATATATAATCCGACTATTTCTGTCAACTTTTTTATTAATTATTATTAAGAAACTCCTTTGCAAGCTATAATAATTTTATTATTATAGCTTGTTATTCTCAAAACTTTTACTATTCACATGAAAATGAAAGTTAAAAATTTTAAATTGAAAACGATGTCTCTAGAAACTTCTCCCAAACATTATGGATATTTATGGTATAATCATTATAAAAAATATGGAGGGATGAAAATGGTAAGTAAAAAAAAGGATATCAACAAGGTAATAAACGATGTTACTGACGCAGCTAAAAAAGCTGCCCAGGATGTAACAAAAACTATTACAAAGGAAAATGTTAGTAAAGCTACAAGGGACTTAAAAGACAAGGTTGTAACTATTGTTGACAACGGGGAAAAAATAGTTTTAGAAACAACTAAAAAAGTAAAGAAGAAATCCTTAAAACCAGAATTGTTTATAGAATTTTATGGCAAACAAGTATCTTACGAAAAAATACTTGAAAAAATATATACGGAACTTGAAACTAAAGTAGAAATGCTAAAGCTTAAAAGTTTAAAATTATATTACAAACCTGAAGATAATAAGGTATATTGTGTAATTAATGAAAATGAGACTTATACAGTAGAATTATAAAAAAAGCCGCGGGTAACTCGCGGCTTATTTTTTTACATTATCTTCTTTAATAAACATCATGCAAAATATAATAATTAATAAAGCACAATTAAATAACAGAGCTTTTTCAATAAAAACTTTTGTTAAAAAGGCTCCTAAAACAACTCCAACAATAAAAAAGAAGATAATACCATAGGTTTGTATACTCTTAGTTCTAGCATTAGTATTTTTTGTATGTGTGTATATAAATAACTGCTCTGTTGCAATACGAAGATTGCCGGTGCAAAAGGTTGTTGTATATCTTCGAAAACTATCGTATTGCAAAGAACAGACAAAAGAAACAGCTGAATTTGCAATAATATTCATATTTCCTGGTGGAATAAATGAAACAATAGCTAAAACTATAATTTCTATTCCAACTACAATTTGTCTCCAATGTATACTAGAATTATGTTTAAATTTACTTTTAATCTTTTCTGAAATAAAAACTCCAAAAACAAATGCCAATATAGGAATCATATAATGAAATGCCTTAGTCCAATTTTTTTCTGCTAGATTTAAGCCCCACAAAATAATATTTCCAGTTTGGGCATTGGCAAAAACATTTCCTCGTGAAATATATGTATGAGCATCTAAAAATCCGCCTACCATTGTAAGTAATACTCCTAGGAAATATGATTCTGACATCTGTGCATATTTTCTTCTAAACATAGCTAGTACCTCCATTCAATTGTCATTTAAATATGCAGATCTAAAATTAAAAGTAAAGAGTTCTTATTTGCTATCCTTCATATTTTGAATTTTACCAAATAACAATGCATCATAATATTTATTTTCAATAAAAAAGTGATCTTTTAATCTTCCTTCCAGCAAATATCCGTTCTTTTCTAATATTCGAGAAGAACCAATATTTACATCAACAACAGTGGCATGTAGTTTGTGCAGTTTAAGTGATTCAAAGGCGAAATCGCTTATCAAAGCAACGCACTCCCTTCCATAACCCTTACCCCAATGGTCTTTATGAAATACATAACCTATTTCTGCTTGGTTTGCTTCTTTGTCAAAATTAAAAATCATAGCTGTGCCAATAATTTCATGAGTTGTTTTTAGAGCAACGGAAGCATATAAATGAGTACCTACTGATTCACGTTTTAACATGATCTCAATATATTTACAAGTGTCATCTAAGGTATTCATTAAATTCCACCCTATGAAGCGTGAAACATCTTCATCTGAAGCATAATTATGTATTTCTTGAGCATCTCCAATATTTAATGGTTTAAAATAGACTTTTGGGCCTTTTAATTCATGAAATAAGTTTGTATCCATACTATTCTCCTATAAAAATATTATTTACTTAATTATACAAATTATTGTTTTAATTATCAATTTATCATACCGTTTTCATAATAATTTTAATTACTTACATTGCTTAATTATTCAAAAAAACAGGTGCATTATTAAAACACCTGTAATTTTAAATACTTTATAGAAATTCGGATAAGCCTTCCTGGTCATTAAGGCCATTAACAAGATGTTTTATTTCCTGATCTTTGTTTTTATCCATTACCAAAATTACATCTCCAGCGTCAACTATTACTAAGTCTTTAATTCCAAAACCAATTATAAGCTTATCCCTCCCAAAAACAAAACAATTTTCACATTGTTCCATATAGGTAGTTCCTGAAACATTATTACCTCTAAAAATATTAAGAAACCTACCCATGGAAGCAAAGGTACCTATATCATCCCAGGCAAATTCACATTTTATAACATAAGCCCTTCTGGTCTTCTGCATAACTCCAAAATCCACTGAAATTCCATCTATAAGATCGTATTGTTCCTTAATAGTTATAGCTTCATTTTCTGTGCCGATACTTTGATAAATATTCATCATGTTTCTATACATTTTAGGTAGATATTTTTCCATTTCTCTTAGGAACACATCTGCTCTCCACACAAACATACCACTGTTCCAAAGATAAGTGCCTTTTAGAAGAAAGTCTTTAGCTACTTCAATGTTAGGTTTCTCTGTAAATCTTTCTACTTTAAAGGTTGCAATATCACCATTAATTCTTTCACCCATTTCTATATAGCCATAGCCAGTTTCAGGCCTTGTTGGGGTTACTCCAATGGTTATAAGTCCCCTTCTATGCTCAGCAGTTTCTACAGCCTGTGAAAGTGTATCAATAAATAATTTATCACCCTCAATATAATGATCTGAAGGTAGTATAACCATAACGGCATCTTTGTCCATTTTAAGAAGTTTTACAGCAGATAACCCTATGCAGGTAGATGTCTCCTTATTTGCAGGTTCCACAAAAATATTTTCTTTCAAGATTTCAGGAAGTTCTTCATAGATTTTATCTAAGTATTCTTCATTTGTAACAACATATATATTTTCTTTATTAATCAGAGGCTTAATTCTATCTACGGTGTTCCTTAAAAAACTTTTGTTGTTAATAACTTTTAAAAACTGCTTTGGTTTTTTATCTCTAGATAAAGGATACAATCGCAGTCCTTTTCCACCAGCTAATATTAAGGCATATATCAATAACTATCACTCCAAATAGTGTTACAATGTTATAGTATGAAAATTTAGAGTTATTGGTTACTAGACTTTGTTACCAATGTATTATCTTATTTTTAATCATTTTAATAAAATTATCTTCTGGTATTGGTTCGCTAAATAAATATCCCTGAGCAATATCACACTTATTTTTTTTGAGAAATTCTAATTGCTCATAAGTTTCAACACCTTCAGCGATAACATCTAAGTTCATATTTCTTGCAAGAGTAATTATTGTTTTTGCAATAATCTCCTTATTAGAATTTAGTTTAATATTTTCTATAAAGGACTTATCTATTTTTAATGTATTTATAGGTAATCTCATTAAATAATTCAGGGAGGAATATCCGGTTCCAAAATCATCTAATGATACTTTAATATTTAGTTTTTTGAGTTCATTTATAACATTTATAGTGTAATCTAAATTTTTCATTGCTATGCTTTCTGTAATTTCCAATTCCAGATATTCACCATTCATATTTGTTTCTTCTATTATTTTTTTTATAATTGCTGTGAAATTACTTTGTTCAAACTGCCTTGCAGAAACATTAACAGCTAGCCGCTTCAGTTCAATACCATTTCTCTTCCATTCGGTAAATTGCTCGCATGCCTTTAGAAGTACTAACTCACCCATTTGTATTATTATATCTGTCTCTTCTGCTACTTTTATAAATTTTATAGGCGAAATTATCCCTTTCACTGGGTGGACCCATCTTACTAATGCCTCTACTCCAACAATTTCATTTTTATCTATTGCTATTTGAGGCTGATAATATATACAAAATTCATTATTTTTTAATGCGTTTTTTAGGCCGTTTTCTAGTTCTAATTTCTCTAACACTTGAAGTTTCATATCATTATTATACAAAGCAAATTCATTTCTACCATGCTCTTTTGAATAATACATAGCAATATCCGCATTTTTTAGCAAAGTATATTCATCTTGAATGTCATCAGAATACATTGCAGCCCCAATACTTATTGTTATATTAAATTCTCTATTTTTAATATTTATGGGCCTCTTAAATTCTTTTATTACTTTAGTACATGCATTTTGAATGTCTTCTTTACTTTTTATATTCTTAATTAGTATAGCAAATTCGTCACCGCCAAATCTAGCAGCTATAAAATCCTCGTTAGTTAAAGATCCAATATTATCTCCAATAACTTTTAATAATATATCTCCATTGTTATGTCCTAGAGTATCATTTATATTCTTGAAGTTATCAATATCCATAAATAATAAAGCAACTTTACCACCGCTTTTTTTAGCCAAGGTTAGCTCCAGTGAAAGTTCTTTTAAAAACATAGTCCTATTTAATAAGCCAGTTAGCTCATCGTAGTATGCCATTCTATAAATAGATTCTTTAATCTTTTTTTGTTCTACTAGTTGTCTCTCTAACTGCTTATGTGATAATTCTAATTTATTGTTCATATTTTTCAGCTTACTATTACTTATTTTTAGTTTATTGGTTGTCTCTTTTAACTCTGTAACATCCATTCCCACTGATACAGCTAGAAATGGTTTATTAAACTTATCCTTCATTATGTAGTTAGACCAAATTATTTTTAGAGCATTACCAGTTTTGCAATAAAGCTCACATTCTATTGAAGGTGGTATATAGCCTTTTTTCACTTTATCAAACATCTCTAAAAGTTCCACTGCATCACTTTGATGTAATAATGTATTAACCCATCTATTTCCTAAAACTTCTTCTTCTCTAAATCCAGTTTTCATTTGAGCAAAGTTATTAAATTTTATTAACGTACCATCTAGTTTCCATATATTTACGAATAGGTCTCCATTATCAACTAAATCTATAGAAAATTGTCTAGCTTTACATACCAATTCATTCCCATTATCACAGCTCAAAATAACTTCAGTAGGCTTTGGATTGCATAAGTTACTATCAATCAAATTATCCTTGTTTAAGTAATTATTATTACAATAATTGTTTATCTTACTCAATCGACCTACACATCCTCTCATATTCAACTATGTTCTTATTATCGTTTTTACAATTTAACTCTTTATTTATTTTGTTTTAAAACATCTCATTTTTTATAAAAAAAGCTATGTTTAGATAGATTTAATACCTATACTAAAACATAGCTTTTCTTATTTCATTTAACTAAAAATGCTCTCCATTTTCATAATATCTATTTTCTTTAAGCTTTGTAAATATTACATCAACATCCCTATAGCCTATATTATTAACATACTTAGTTATAATTTGTGCAGCATTATCTTGAACTTCCTGCCCCCTATCAAACTATGAAACCTCAACTACAGGACTTCCGTTATCATACTCACCATCCTTAATGAATAGTACTTGCGGTATTTCTAGTGAAAAGTAGCTTCTAGGACATTGAAGAAGCTCTTCTAATTCATCTATTAGTTCCTTACTTATACTGCGCAGCTTTTCTGCCTCTATTGCTTTAAATTTTAATTGCGGCATAAAAATATCCTCCTTTAGTCGGAACGCAGAGTTGTTTAGCGTACTCATTCCCCTTCGCAAACAACTCGTTTAAGCCCATTTAAGGCTTAAACCTCTTATAATTTAGTTATATTTAAGAACCTTGCCATAGCTTTCCCTGCAAACCTCACCATTTTTAAGTGCTATGTTGCCATTAATAATAACATATTTAATCCCCTTGGGTGCTTTCGTAGGATTATTATAATCTTCATAGGCTTTTATTTCATTGTAATTAAATATTGTAATATCCGCCTTCTTATATATGGAAAGCTCTCCAGTTTCCTTAAGCCCCAAGGTTTTAGCTGGAAGCAGCGTACACTTGTATATTGCTTCTTCTAAACTTAAGGCCTTTCTATCTCTAACAAATTTCCCTATATATAATGGGAAGTTCCCATAAAGACGAGGATGAGGCACACCAGCAGGTATACTGTCTGATCCTACCATTTGAAGAGGATGATTTATTAGTTTAACTGTATCTTCATAGGAAAACACATTGATGGTAACTATTCCTACACCTGTTTGTTCTTCTACTAAAAGCTTAGCTAAGAAATCTACTGGATGTATTGATAATTCTTTTGCTAGATCACCAACAGTTCTGCCAATATATCTGTAATTTTCTTTTTTATTTACTGAGGTAATAAGCACTCCATCAAAGCCTGTAATATAACTGTAATTATCCCAGCCAGTATAATGGGTTTTACTACTGAAAAGTTCTTTTTTAAGCTTGTCCAATACATTTTTATCTTTAAGCCTAAGAAGCATGACTTCAGTTCCTCCCTTCGTTACCCAAGGAGGCAAAAGCTGTGTCATAAGTGTACTTCCCGAAAGATAAAGATGTTCATCATAGGTAATAGCTACACCTCTGTAAAAAGCCTTATTTACAATTGCAATTAATGTGTCAGCACTGCAGCCTAAAGCCTTTGATGCATAAGACCTTAAATGTGAAATATGAAGTCTTACTGAAGAAGTCTCTGCAATTTCAATAATTTCATCAAGTGCATTTATTATTGAGTCATCATGATTTCTTAAGTGAACCATAATAATCCCATCATATTGTTTCACTATCTTGCACATTGCTATTAACTCTTCTTTATTGCTGAAAATAGCTGGCATATACTGTAGGCCAATAGACATTCCATAGGCTCCATCTTCCATAGCTTCCTTAAGTATTGAACACATCTTATTAAGTTCAGCTTCATTAGGCGTTCTATTATCAAAGCCTAAAACTTTAGTCCTAATAGCACCATGGGAAATAAGTACAGCATAATTGTTTTTAAGTCCTTCATTACTTATTTTATCCATATAGTCCTGCATATTATTAAAATTCCACTTAATATCAGGATCTCCCACAACACCTCTTACGTAGTCCTTCCAAACTTTGTTTTCATTTTCAGCAATAGGAACAACTCCAAGTCCGCATTGTCCTACAAGCTCAGTTGTAACTCCCTGATATAGCTTTAAAACTTTTAGACTATCTCCCATAAATGGTACAAGGTCATTATGACTATGAACATCTATAAAACCTGGAGTTACAATTAAACCACTTGCATCAATGGTTTCTCTAGCTTCAAGCTTCATATTTTCTGAAATAGCTGCTATTTTACCTTCTGAAATAGCTATATCAGCCTTATAAGAAGGCTTTCCCGTTCCATCAACAATTGTTCCATTACTAATTATAAGGTCTATCAAGGTCATCATCCTTTCATAGGTTATAAGTATAGCTCAATGCTATCATAAACCTTTTCAGCAGCAAATAAAACCCTATTTAACCCCTTTATAAATTGATGCATTTAATTAGGCATTTAAGAATTCATGTATAGCCTTTGCTGCCTTTTTACCTGCTCCCATTGCAAGTATAACTGTAGCAGCTCCTGTCACTGCATCTCCACCAGCATACACTTTTCCCTTAGTTGTCAGGCCAGTTTCTTCATCAGCAATGATACACTTTCTCTTATCCACTTCTAAGCCTTTAGTTGTTGAAGATATTAATGGATTTGGAGAAGTACCTAATGACATTATTACTGTATCAACATCCATGATATATTCTGAGTCTTTAATTTCAACAGGTTTTCTTCTTCCTGAGGCATCCGGCTCTCCAAGCTCCATCTTTATGCACTTCATACCTTTAACCCATCCCTTTTCGTCTGCAAGGATTTCTGTCGGATTAGTTAAAAGGTCAAATATTACTCCCTCTTCTTTAGCATGATGCACTTCTTCAACTCTAGCTGGAAGCTCAGACTCAGAACGTCTATAAACTATATGCACTTCTGAGCCAAGTCTAAGTGCAGTTCTAGCCGCGTCCATAGCCACGTTTCCACCTCCAACTACAGCTACTTTTTGCCCAACTTTTATAGGAGTATCATATTCTTCCTTGAAAGCCTTCATTAGATTATTCCTTGTTAAGAACTCATTAGCTGAAAAGACTCCATTAAAGTTTTCTCCAGGTATCCCCATAAACTTTGGAAGCCCAGCACCTGATCCAATGAATACAGCATCAAATTTTTCATCATTTAAGAGCTCATCAATAGTTACTGTTCTTCCTATTATAACATTGGTTTCTATTTTTACTCCAAGCTTCTTAACATTTTCAATTTCATGCTTAACTACAGTGTCTTTTGGCAGCCTAAATTCCGGAATCCCATAGACCAAAACTCCACCCGGTTCATGCAGTGCCTCAAAAATAGTTACCTCGTAACCTAGCTTAGCAAGATCTCCTGCACAAGTAAGCCCTGCAGGGCCGCTTCCTATAACTGCTACTTTCTTACCTTTACTTTCTTCTCTTTCAGTTAGGTCTATATTATTTTCTCTAGACCAATCTGCTACAAACCTTTCAAGCTTTCCTATAGCTACACTCTCACCTTTTATTCCTAGTATGCATTTTCCTTCACATTGGGTTTCTTGTGGACATACTCTACCACATACAGCTGGAAGTGCACTTTGCCTTGCTATAACCTTCGCTGCTTCCTCAAACTCACCATTTTTAACATGCTGTATAAATTCTGGTATTCCTATAGTTACCGGGCAATCAGTAACACACATTGGCTTCTTACAATTTAAACATCTGCTTGCCTCTTGCATAGCTTCTTCAGCTGTATATCCTAAGCAAACCTCTTTAAAGTTTCTTGATCTTTCTTTCGCATCTTGTTCAGCTATCGGTGTCTTCTTCATTTTATCCATCTGTTTAATCCTCCCCGTTATTTCTCACATCCACAACAGCCGCCGCCATTATTACGATGCTCTTCTCTAAATTGCGCTTGTGCTTCTTCAGTCTTATACATAGTTTGTCTTCTCATTGCCTCATCAAAGTCAACTAAATGGCCATCAAACTCTGGCCCATCAACACAGGCAAACTTAGTTTTACCTTCTACTGTTACTCTGCAGGCACCGCACATCCCAGTTCCATCTACCATTATTGGATTTAAGCTAACTATAGTATGTATTCCAAGTTCCTTTGTAAGCCTTGCTACAAACTTCATCATTATCATTGGCCCTATAGCAACTACTAGATCATAATGCTTGCCTTTATTTTCAACTAAATCCCTTAATAGATCAGTAACCATTCCCTTAAAGCCATATGATCCATCATCTGTGCCTACATATAAGTTTCCAGCTACTGATTTCATTTCATCTTCTAATATAAGCATTTCTTTATTTTTGCTTCCAACAATAACATCAGCATCTATGCCCCTCTCATGAAGCCATTTAACTTGTGGATATACTGGAGCCGTGCCGACTCCACCTGCAATAAACATTATACTTTTATTTCTTAAATCATTTAAATCTTCATGTACCATTTCAGATGGTTGCCCTAGTGGTCCCACAACATCTGAAAAACTATCTCCAACTTCAAAGTTCGCCATTTCCTTTGTAGACGTTCCCATAGATTGGAACACAATAGTAACAGTACCCTGAGAGGCATCATAATCGCAGATTGTAAGAGGTATTCTCTCACCTTTCTCATGCATTTTAATTATCAAGAATTGTCCTGGCTTCGCAGACTTGGAGATCCTTTCAGCTTGTACATCCATTAAATAAATATTAGGTGCCAATATTCTTTTGTCAATAATTTTATACATTTCTACATTAACCCCCTTAAATATCAAAAATAACGAAATATTCTTAATTATATAATAATGCTAAAATGGTTTTTTATCAAATTAAAAATATATATTTCAATAATTCAAATTCATAATACTAAAGCTTTTTATTATATTTAAATTGTAAATACAAAATATTATGAGTATTGACAAAAATCATATTTATGAGAAAATATAAATAGATATAACAATATAAAACGTTATACAATGTAATGTTTTATTGTGTTTTGTGTTGTTTTGTAAATATAAGCTATTCGGGGGATTATATGAATAAGTCACTAAAAATCATTACAACATCACTTATTGCTGCTTCAATATTCTTATTTTCAGGATGCACAAAAAATGCAGATACCACTAAAACACCAGCTGCAGATACAAAGGAAGCAGCCAAGGTAAATTTAACAATTTCTGCAGCAGCCAGCTTAAAGGACTCACTAGATGAAGTTAAAACTCTATATACTGCTGCAAATCCTAATGTTACATTAACAATTAACTATGGATCATCTGGAACACTACAGCAGCAAATTGAACAAGGTGCAGTTGTAGATATATTTTTATCAGCTGCAACTAAACAGATGGAAGCTCTAGACAGCAAGGATTTATTGTTAAAAGATACTAAGAAAAACTTACTATTAAATGATGTGGTATTAGTTGCTCCAAAGGACAGCACTGATATTACTTCCTTTAAGGACTTAACAACAGATAAAGTAAAGAAAATAGCACTTGGTGAACCAAAAAGTGTACCTGCTGGCCAATATGCTGAGGAAGTATTTACAAAGCTAGGAATTCTTGATAAAGTTAAAGCAAAGACTGTATACGGTAAGGATGTAAAAGAAGTTCTATCCTGGGTTGAAACAGGAAATGCTGATGCAGGGTTAGTATATGCAACTGATGCCAAGGCTTCAACAAAGGTTAAGGTAGTTGAAAAAGCAGCCTCAGATTTACATTCTCAAATTGTATATCCGGAAGCAGTAATTAAAGATAGTAAAAATATTGATGCAGCTAAAGCTTTCCTTAAATATTTAAGTGATGATAAAGCTAAAGCTGTATTTGAAAAATACGGTTTTAAATTAGCAGGCATATAAGAATACTGGAGGCTCAATGATTGGTAATCCTTGAGTGCTTAAAAGGAATACTGGGGGCAGAATAATTAATAATTGTTCTGTGCTTTTAAGGAATACTGGGGGGAT
Source organism: Candidatus Clostridium stratigraminis (assembly GCF_045310675.1). Classification (NCBI taxonomy): domain Bacteria; kingdom Bacillati; phylum Bacillota; class Clostridia; order Eubacteriales; family Clostridiaceae; genus Clostridium; species Candidatus Clostridium stratigraminis. The sequence continues at coordinate 481,395 of NZ_JBJHZZ010000001.1, read as the reverse complement.
AAACCTTGAATTTTGATCTTTCACCTTTATGGATATCATGTAAAACTGCTGTAGCTTCAACATTAATAACCTTTTTCTTAGGTATTGGCACAGCATGGTTCATGTCGAGGAGGAAAGGCGGATTCAAGGTTTTTCTTGATGCCCTTTTTACACTTCCTATGGTTCTTCCTCCCACGGTCCTAGGCTTTTTTTTACTATTGATTTTTGGAAAAAATGGGCCAATAGGAAAAGTTTTATTTTCAATTGGAATACATCTTATTTTTTCCTGGCCTGCAACAGTTATTGCCGCAACGGTTGTTTCTTTCCCTCTAATGTATAAAACCACCTTAGGAGCCTTTCATCAGCTTGATAAGAATATATCTAATGCAGCTAGAACTCTTGGAATTTCTGAAGGTCGAATATTTTGGACCATTATAGTACCTCTAGCATGGCCTGGAATAGCAGCTGGAACTGTACTTTCCTTTGCTAGGTCATTAGGGGAATTTGGTGCTACTCTTATGATGGCTGGAAACATTCCTGGCAAAACTCAAACTATACCTGTTGCAATATTTTTTTCAGTTGAAGGTGGAGATATGAAAACTGCTATGTATTGGGTTTTGATTATTTTTCTATTATCACTGGCTGTTATATTTTCTACCAACTACTGGTCAAATCATGGAACAACTCATATGAATACAGGAGCTAAAAATTAATGGAACTTATAGTAGATATTAAAAAGAACTTATCAGATTTTAAACTCAATGTTAATTTTGAATGTAAAAATTCTAGATTAGGTATACTAGGGGAATCTGGTTCTGGCAAAAGCATGACTCTTAAATGTATTTCTGGACTTGTAACACCTGACGAAGGTAGGATAATTCTAAATGGCAGAACTTTATTTGATTCAAGTAATAACATTAATGTTCCTATAAAAGATAGAAAGATAGGCTTCCTTTTTCAGAACTATGCACTTTTTCCTCATATGACTGTAGAAAATAATATAAAATATGCACTATATAAGAAAACTAAAGAAGAACAAAATAATATTGTAGATAAGCTGTTAAGCTTAATGCACATCGAAGAATTAAGAAAAAGATATCCTCATGAAATCTCTGGTGGCCAGCAGCAAAGGGCTGCAATTGCAAGAGCGTTAGCAGTAAACCCTGAAGCACTTTTTCTAGACGAACCTTTATCAGCACTAGACAATCATTTAAAAGGGGTAATGCTTAGGGAGATGAGCAATACGCTGTCAAGATACAAAGGAGTCACATTATATGTTACTCATAATTTAGATGAGGCCTATCAGCTATGTGAGGATATAATGATTATATCTAAAGGCTCTATTGCAGCAATTGGAAATAAGAAAGAAATATTTAAAAAGCCGCCCAGTGCCGAGACAGCAAAACTATTAGGCTACAAAAATATTTCAGCTGCAAAGAAAGTATCCTCTGATTATATAGCTGCCTTGGATTGGGGCCTTAAAATAAAGGTTCCTAATCATATTAATGAAAGCATAACTCATATTGGAATTAAGGAAAACCTTATTCAATTTTATAATGGTGAGAATTATAATAATTTTTACAGCTGGCCCTTGTATACTTCTGAAACACCTTTTAGTGTGCTTGTATACTTAAGTTTTGATGAAAAGGTCTCAGAAAATAGTGACTATCATCTAGTGTGGGAAGTACCAATAGATAAGTGGGAAAATATTAGAAGCATGTCTAAACCATGGAAGATACACTTAGATGAAAGTAAAATAATATTTATAAATGAAAAAAATTAAAAAGTACCAATATTTAAAACATGTTTAAAAAGCATATAAATATTAGTACTTTTACATTTATGGAATTTTAGATTTCATTTATGTCTCTCCAACTATTTTCCCCATATCTTTAATGTCATAGCCTCCAATACCTTCTATTTCAGCTTTAAACTCTGCAGAATTTAAAATTTCATATATAGCTTGAAGATGAGGCTTTATAAAATCTTCTTTTTTAATTACCATTTCATATCTCTCACTTTGAAGAGGTATAAAATCTATATCCTTTACCTGAAGACTACTTTTTTCGCAGCCTATTCCAAGGTCTGCAGCACCTCTAGATACAGCACTTGCGATGGCAAGGTGGGAGGAAGCTTCCTTTGTATATCCATTTACCTCAGAAGTACTAATGCCTAGCTTTCTTAATTTCTCATCTAAAAGTATTCTCACTCCGCTGCCCTTTTCTCTATTTATAATTGTAATATCAGACCGTGAAATATCTTCCCAGCCAATAATGCTCTTTCTATTTCCTTTTGCTACATAAAACCCCTGCATTCTTTCAGCTAAATGAATTATTACAGCGGGTGTACCAGGAAGCATTCTTTTAACATAGGGTATGTTATAAATACCCGTTTCCCCATCCCACAAATGAGTAGTAGCTGCTGAAACCTTACCATTATAAAGTGCATATAGGCCGTTGTAGCTCCCTTCATAGGATCTTAATGCTTGGCATCCATTAGGATGTCCTTCTAAGTATCTTGCAAGAATATCGAGCATTATATCCTGTCCGCTTATTACAAGGCTTGTATTTTCATTAGAGGTATAGTTATTTATTTTTTCCGGAAAATAAGCTGACTTGCCGACTATTGTATTATTCCTAGAAGAATTTTTGGTGCTGTTTTTATATTCTTCTACATCCTTTAAATCAACTCTTACTTTTTTTCCTACTTTGTAACCCTTAAGTTCCCCTCTTTTTATTAGTTCATAAACTGTATTCTTTGATATTTTTAATATTTCAGCAACTTCTACAGGTGTTAATGCAGAATTCTCTAACATAGCAAGCAGCCTCCAATTAATTAATATTTTCTAAAAGCCTCATAAAGTCTTCATTGCTTTTCTTTTCTAAGAACAGATTTAAAAGTGTTCTAGTTGGCATTTTATTATAACCCTTACAGCCCTTTTCCAAAATCTCAGTTAAAATATTCATAAAGGTCTCATTACTTTTATCTACATCCTTCAGCATTTTGTCGGCTAAATCCCTTGTTAATTCTTCTTTAATGGCTTCTCTAAGCTTTTCAGTATATTCTTCCATAATTTTTCTGGTTTCTTCTGGATAGGAAGTAAAATCACCAATAAGGATATCTTCTATTTTAAACATATAATTACCTCATAATAGTTAATAAAAATAAAGATTATGAAACTATTGTATCATAACCTTTAATTCACTTTCATCATTATTTATTGTTTTTATTTTTTATAGCTAGCAATAACTTATCGCAGGTTGCAGGCATGTCATATATCCTAACACCTACAGCATCGTATATAGCATTTAAAACTGCAGGTGCAGTAGGTATCATAGCAGGTTCTCCTAATCCTTTAGCTCCATAAGGTCCACTTTCTTCTATTTCCTCTACGAAATAAGATTTAACTTTAGGAATATCCTTGCTGGTAGGTATAATGTAATCTGAGAAATTCTTGTTTTTAATTTCTCCTTTATTTACATTAACCTCTTCCATAATTGCATATCCAATACCCATAGCTAGGCCCCCGATAGCTTGACCTTCAGCTAATACCGGATTTACAACCTTACCTACATCATTAACAACAACAGCTTCTATTACATCTACCTTTCCAGTTTCGTCATCTACCTCCACAACTACCTTTTGAGTTCCGAAGCTATAAGGCCAATAAGGATTACCTTGTCCCGTTTCTAGGTTTACCTGTGAAGTAGTTGCTTTAAAGTACCCCTCAGCTCTTGTATCTATCCCCTTCTTTGTCATTTCTTTGTAAATTAAACCTAAGTTTGTATTTTCTATCTTTATGGAACTGTCTTTAATAGCTAGCTCCATATTTTCCCTTAACTTTCTTGAAGCGTTTAAAACTGCATTACCAGTATTATATGTTTGTCTGCTTGCAGCTGCTGTTCCTGAATCATGCATTAAGTTAGTGTCATTATACTTAATTGTAACTAAGTCCTCACTTATCTTTAAGGTTTCGACTGCAATCTGCCACATGACGCTTATACCGCCTGAACCTACATCTGATACTTCTACATATATTATTATTTTCCCATCACTATTAAGAACGGCTGTAGCTCTTGATTCATCTGGAAAGCCATTACCATAGCCAGTTCCATAAAAAGCAGAAGCATATCCAACTCCTCTTCTCTTCAATTTAACTGCCCCCTTCTTATTAATATATCTTACAAATCTATATCGTCTATTTCAGCTACTTTTTCTATACACTTCTTTAATGCTACACTGCTTTTTAAACATTGCCCTGAAGCAGTAATACTTCCTACCTCAAAGGCATTGATGTGTCTAAATTTAAGCGGGTGCATGCCAAGCTTTTCTGCTAGTATATCCATTTGGCCTTCATAGGCTATTGGGACCTGTGCTGCGCCAAAACCTCTCATAGCACCGCAAAATGGATTATTTGTATATATTGCCATAGCTTCTATATCAACATTAGGAATAACATATGGTCCTGTGGCATGCATAGCAGATTTTCTTAATATATTCATGCCCCAGGAAGCATAAGCTCCTGTGTCTCCATATATTCTGGCCTTTAAGGCACAAAGCTTTCCATCAGATCTTACCCCAGTTTTATAATACATTTTAACTGGGTGGCGCTTACTGTGAGACGTTGTAGATTCCTCTCTTGAATAAACTATTTTAACAGGCTTCTTTGTAATGTAAGCTGCCACAGCTGCATGGCACTGAGGATTAATATCCTCTCTCGCTCCAAAGGCTCCTCCTATAGAAGTATTAATTACTCTAACCTTATCCTCTGTAAGCTTAAGGCATCTAGAAACTTCCTCTCTGTCATAATGAGGATACTGAGTTGCTACGTAAATTTCCATAACCCCAGCTTCATCATATTTTGCAACACAGGCCTCTGGCTGAAGGAAGGCATGTTCCACCATTTGTGTGCTGTACCAATTTTCAGCAATGTATGCTGCTTCTTTAAAGCCTTCTTCAACATCCCCAGTTTTAACCTTTATGTCATAGAGTATATTACTACCGTCACCAAGAATTGGCGCATCTTCTTTTAATGCATCCTCTATTGTAAATATGCCTTTATATTCTTCATATTCAACCTTCACACTTTTAAGTGCAGCTGCTAAGGATTGCTTATCCTTTGCAACAACAAGGAGCAATGCATCTCCAACTCTTTTAACTGTATCTTTTACTAAAATTGGAATGTCTTTAAAAATAACCCCATGAGAATCTGCTCCAGGAAGCATGCTGTAATCAATAACAGCTTCTACACCTGGTAGCTTTCTTATTTCTTCAATATTTATGCTAAGCACCTTTCCATAGGCTATAGTGCTTCTTTTAACTCCAGCATAAAGCATATCTTCAAATTCTATATCATCAGGATAAACAGCTTTTCCTAATACCTTATCTAAGGCATCCGGCCTTATAAAACCTTCTCCAACAGCTCTCAAAGAAATCCCCCCTAACTATTCTTAATCTTTAATTGGGCAAGTTTAATGCCTTCTACTATCTTCTCATACCCCGTACATCTACATAGGTTTCCTGCTATACCTTCTCTAATTTCCTCATCATCAGCATCTAGGTTTTTATCCAGTAGGGCCTTTGTACTTAGCACCATTCCTGGAATACAATAGCCGCATTGAACAGCGTTAACCTCTAAAAAAGCTTGTTGAATAGGATCCATGCCATCCTCACTTACTCCTTCAATTGTAATAATTTCAGCACCATCACATGCTGCTGCTAGTATAATACAAGAATTTATTGTTTTACCGTTTAAAATTACAGTACAAGCTCCGCATTCACCTTCTCCACAGCCTTCCTTAGTACCCTTTAGCTTAATTTCATCTCTTAAAAAATCTATTAACCTTAGTAATGGATCAATTTCCCTAGTATAATCTTTTCCATTAACTTTTATAGTTACCTTCATATTATTTTCACCCCACTCGGATTATTAAAAGCATACTTATTTGCTTTCAAGTGCTGTTCTAAGTGCTTCTTTATATACCCCTTTTATTGCTTCCCTTTTGAAGGGCATTGTAGCCCTTCCTTTAATACTCTCAAAGACATCGTTTTCAAGAAGACTTAAAGGTTCCTCAGAATATAACCATTCCTTGTTTTTCCCTAAAGCTTGTCTTTCAAGCTCTGCCGCTCTAAAAGGATATCTTCCAACCGCACCAAGACATATTGAAATGTTTTTTATAGTATTTTCTTCTATTTTTAAACTCAAAGCTGCACTTACTCTTGCAATGGCTAAGGAGTTTCTTTTACCAAGTTTATAAAATCCGCTTAATTCTTTTGTTTTAGGAATTTTTATGGCTATTAATATTTCATTTCCCTTTAGTTTTTCTGTTTTATAATTTTTAAAATAGTCTTCACAGCTTATACGCCTTGTCCCATTTATAGACTCTATTTCAAGTATTCCATTAAGGCATATTACACATGGAACTACATCAGCAGCAGATCCCGCATTACTTATATTTCCGCCTATAGTTGCCACATTTCTAATTTGAGGAGATCCCATATTTTTTGCGCATTCAATAAGTGAATTAAAATTATTTTTAATAATACTGCTTTCTAAAACTTCTGTAAAAGTAACCATACTTCCAAGCGTTATACTAGCTGCATCCTCAGTTATTGCCTTAAGTTCAGTAATCTTACCTAAGTCAATAATATTTTCTGTGGTAAGCTTTTCTCGTTTTAGATCAAGTGTCAGATCTGTGCCCCCTGCTAAAAGCTTAGAATTTGCATATTCATTAAGCATAGCTTTAGCATCTTCAATAGAATTTGGCTTTAAAAAATTAAGCACCTTAATTCTTACCCCCTTTAAAAACTTTAAATAGCCTTTATTATCTTAATATAAATTATGTGCCGGTATCCTTTATTATCACTAATTATCACCTAATTAACTAGTCAATCTAATTCTATAATAATGAGGCAATTTAGTCAATATTCTAAACATTATAAAATTTATAAATTGTATATATTATGTATATACAAAAACCTTTCTCAAAATCTATTATTTTAAGAAAGGTCTAATTTTAATATTATAGAATGCTTTGATAGTCTCCATCCCATACAATTCTTCTGTATACTTCTGTATCTGTGTTTCCTTCTGTATTTATTACTAATACTCTAGAATCACTAGTTAAATTTATTGCTTCTTTTAACTCCTTATATTTATCATCAATTGTAATAACTGATAATAATCCTGCAGTAACTGCTCCAGATTCTCCTGAGATAATTCTTGCATCACCTTTTAAAGGATTTCCTAGAATACGCATTCCTCTTGCAGTTACCCAATCTGGAACTGATACAAAAACATCAGTACATTCCTTTAGAATTTCCCAGCCTAATGGATTAGGTTCTCCACAAGCAAGACCAGCCATTATGGTTGTAAGTTCACCAGTTACAGGCTCAACCTTTCCAGCTAGTGCTGACTTATAGAAACAATCAGCTTTTTCTGGTTCTACAATAATGATTTTAGGTGGATTTTTACTAAATATTGATATAAATATACTTGCAATTACTGAAGCAAAAGCTCCTACACCAGCCTGCAAGAATATATGTGTTGGTCTTACTCCTTGTAGCTGTTCAATGATTTCTTGTGCTATTGTAGAATACCCCTGCATAATCCACTTTGGAACATCTTCGTAGCCTTCCCAAGCAGTATCTTGAATTACTTCCCAGCCATTTTTTTGAGCAACTTCTGAGGTATATCTAACAGTATCATCATAATTCCAATCAGTAATGCTTACTTCTGCTCCCATTTCAGCTATATGATTTACTCTGTTTTGAGTACTTCCTTTAGGCATAAAAACAACTGATTTGTACCCAAGCTGCTTAGCCATCCAAGCAACTCCTCTGCCGTGATTTCCATCTGTAGTAGTTGTAAGTGTTAATTCCCCAAGTTCCTCTCTTATTTCATCTGATTTTAATATTGGGAAAGGAACTTCAAAAATATCTTTTCCTAATTTTTGTGCCAAATGCTTCCCTATTGCATAGGATGCGCCAAGCACCTTAAAAGAGTTTAACCCAAAGCGAAAGGATTCGTCTTTAACAAACACTTCAGCTAAGCCTAAATATCCAGCCATTTTCTTTAATCTAACTAGTGGTGTTTGCTCATATTCCTTAATACTTTCATGAAAGCTTTTAACCTCAAATAGAGTATTTCCATTTATTATTGGCTTTTCTATTTTGTTGCTTTTATTTTTATTTACTACCCACTTCATTAATGCCACCCCCGTAATTTTGTATAACTAGTCACTTTATTCTTAAAATTTGATTGACTAGTTAATCTAATTATATTTTAAGTTTTTACATCTATTTTGTCAATAAATCCTTTCACATTTATAAAAATAAAAAACACTGAATACACCCATAACACATCAGTTAATAAAAGTTTAACACTCCCTTTGCTGATAATGGTATACGTTTATTCAGTGCAATAGACTTTAAATTAATTTTCATCTAATAAAAGTTTCTCAGCTAGTTTAAAATACTCATCTAAATCAAATTTCCCTTCATCAATAAGATATTGAAGTGATGCGCCTAGCATCAAAGACAACATAATATAAGGTAACATGTCTATATTTTTTAAGAAGATTTCACCTTTTGTATTTCCCTTTACTAAAACATCACTAATAGATTTACGCCATATATTAAAGGTGTTTTGAAACTCTTCCCTTACTTCCTCATTTACGGTTCCCTGTACCCAGTAATCAAACTGTGCATAATCTAGTTCTTTTTTATTTAAAATTTCATTTTTCTTTTGATTAAAAAAACCTCTTATATTCTCAATTGCAGTTTTATTCTCAATATCAATATAATTTTTACGCTCTTCAGAAAACCTCTCCTGTAGGTTCTCTAATAGGGCCATCATTATATCATTCTTAGAGGAAAAATGATAATGCAGATTTGCTTGGCTCATTTCAGCCTCTTTTGCAATAATATGCATTCGTGTACCACTTATTTTTTCCGTGGCTACTACTTTCATAGCAGCATCTAATATTCTTTTCTCAATATCCTTTGGCATAAGTAACTCCTTTTCCATATGTCTCTATATTGTCCTATGTATTCATTTCGTTAACTAATCGGTCAGTCTCAATAACTATTTTAAAATAAGTGGTTAGAAATATCAATATACTTAACAAAAGTTAATGTATATTATTGGTATAATATACATTAACTTTATTAATACTAATTTAAAAGTTTAAGCAGAGATTCATAGGATAATCCAACCTGATAAATTACTTTCTCATCAAAGTCTGGAACCATCATATACTTAAATAACTGTCCTGTATTTGCGCTAATTCTTAAGGCACTTGCGGAATAGGGATTCCTGTCTTTAAATAAATATTTTTCTAAATCAAAGTTCTCATATTTTAATAAAACATCATAGATATCAAGCCCAACGCCAGAAGCAAGATTGGAACAGATTAAAACTCCTTTTGTGTCAGAGTAATCTATTTCATCAACTCCAAATTCTACTGCAAGCTTCTGCATTCCTGAAAGCGAGTCATCAAAATCCTTTTTATTTTTAACTCTTTTCATAAATTCTACAGTCTTATTGTACATAATTTTATCCATTACAGCAGAAGCAATATGCTGCTTTGTTTCCTCTGATAATTGTGTAATGACTTCAATATTGCTATTAATTTCCTCTAAGGAACTGTTTTGTTCCTCTGATGCAGCTGCAATTTGTTCGGTTGCCTCTGCTGTAGTATGTGCCATTTCTCTGTTTTTCTTTGAAATGCCTTGAACAGTTTTACTACTCATAACAGCATTCTGCAATAAGCTTTGCATCTCCTCCGTCTGTTTTCCAGTATCTTTAAAATCTTTCAGCATTTCCTTTAATAAGCTTCCAGTTTTATATGTAGCCTCCACTCCTTCTGAAACATAGTCTGTAACCTGTTCAAAAGATATAGTAGAGGAATTTATATCATTCTTAATCTCTTCAATAATGCCGCTGATTTCTATAGCTGCTTTATTTGATTGTTCGGATAATTTACGAACCTCATCTGCTACTACAGCAAAACCTTTTCCATGTTCACCTGCTCTTGCTGCTTCAATAGCTGCATTTAAAGATAAAAGGTTTGTTTGACTTGCGATACTTGTAATGAAGGAAATAATATTTTCTATCCTTTGAGATTTTTCTGATAATGTATTAATTTTATTTGAGGCTTGTTTAGAGGTTTTTTCAATTTCCTGCATAGTTTTAACTAATCTTTCTATTGAAGTCCCAGCTTCAACTGAAGATTTTGTAGAATTGCCGAAAGCTTTGCTGGCATTACTTGCAAATTCTGATACAGATAAAATCATTTCCGCTATATTATTAGAATTGTCCAAGGTTTCATCTGCAATAATCAATTGTTCTTTATTTTCATGAGCTATACTTAAAGTGTTTTCTGCTATTTGCTCAGCTGCATTGCCACCTTCAGTTGATGCAGCTTTAATACCTATCATAGCGTTATTTAGATCAATACTATTATGAAGTATCATTTTAAAGTGCTCTCTAAGTTCCTTATCCTCCATGAAAGAAGTGTCTTGAGTTGTATTGCTTGCATTTAAAGTTTTAGTTTTACTAAGGATTTTATCATTTGCATACATTAAAATTAAAGAAAAAATAAAATTTAATATACCAAACACTAGCAGAGCATTTGTATCTTTTAAATTAAGCAGTGAAGTGATAGCAAAAGATACTCCAAAGGATACAATAAGAATTAGCATTCTTACCAAGTAGACTCCCCCTTTTAATTTTCCTAGATACAACTATAGAGGGACATGCGAGATGCATTCCCTCCACAGTTTAAATTATATATAGAACTTACCTATTCAAGCGATAGTAATAAATCTTAAGGTAAACAACATCGCTAAAACATATATAATAGGATGCAGTTCTTACATCTGTCTTTGAATAATTCTTTATATATTTCTAACAGCCAACAATATAAAGTTCAAAATAAACAGAGCAGTAAAGAAATAAATGACAGGATGGACATCCTTTGTTTCTTTTTTAAGGACAGCTATTAAAACATAGCTTATAAATCCAAAGGCAATACCAGTTGTTATACTATAAGTAAATGGCATTAGTGCCATTGTTAAGAATGCAACTGCTGCTACACTGAAGTCCTTCCAATCAATTTCTCCAACTGAAGACATCATTAGAATACCAACAACTATTAATGCAGGAGATGTTGCTACTGTTGGAATAATACCAACTATAGGAGCCAAAATGAGGCATACAACAAACATAATTGCTGTTACAACTGAGGTTAAGCCTGTTCTACCACCAGCAGCAATACCTGCTGAGCTTTCAACATAAGTAGTAGTATTAGAAGTTCCGAAAAGTGAACCTACAATTGTTGCACTAAGATCGGCAAACAGAGCTTTATCCAAACGTGATTTAATTCCTTTGCCTTCAAGCATAAGCTTTTCATCTTCTGCATCAAATATACCTGAACGACGGCCTGTACCAATAAATGTTCCAAGAGCATCAAAAATATCAGTAAGTATAAAAGCAACCATAGCAGTTATTGCTAGAAGAGTTTTAGTGCCATTAGCAAATAATCCGGTAAAATCCATTTTAAAAGCTGTGTCTTTAACTGCCCCGATAGAATTTCCAATACCACTTAGTGTAATATTTGCTGATGAGAAAAAGTCATGAGCGTTTTGTGCATGGAAACCAAATACTGTAGGGTTAACACCACTTAAAATTTCAATATAACAGATAACAGTTATAGATATAATACCCATTAAAATTGCGGTTCTAACTCTTAAAATCATAAGTACAACAATTATAATAACTCCTAATAGTGCTAATTGTACTGACGGATTGGAGAAGTTAACAAGTGCTGGAACAGCAGATGAATTTGCAATTACAGTTGCATCTGCAGGAGTTTTGCCTAGGAAAAGGTAAGTGCCAGGATCAGATGTAAATTTTAAAAGACCACTATCCTTAATACCAATATAAGCTATGAAAAGCCCAATACCACCACCTATAGCTTTTTGCAGCACTGGTGGCAATGCACGAATAATCATTTTACGAAGACCTGTTACAGTTATGATGATGTTTACAACACCACAAATAAATACCATTGCCAAAGCTTCCTGCCATCTGAAGCCCATAATGCCACAAACAGTAAATGTGAAGAATGCGTTTAGTCCCATACCCGGTGCAAGTGCATAAGGTACGTTGGCAAAAAGAGCCATAACAAGTGTACCCACAGCAGCTGATATAATTGTTGCAACGAAAATACCTGCTGGGTTAAAAGGGTTGTCTGCTGTTCCTGCTAGCTTCAAAATACTCGGATTTACGAATATAATGTAGGCCATAGTAAAGAATGTAGTAAGACCAGCTACGATTTCGGTTTTTACGTTAGTACCATAATGCTTTAACTTGAAAAATTTTTCCAAGAAGGAATTTTGACTTTCGTTTAAGTCTGTTTTCATAAAATAACCCCCTATAAATTATATTTTAATCCCTAAAACCCGTTAATTCTAGGAATTCTAGGCTAAATAAACTTTGGCTCCCTAATATTATCGCCTGCCACATATCTTTCCTTAATATTCCTGTCATCCCCAGTATAAATAAACTTCTGCAATCTTTCTTCTATACTTAAAGCTTTAAAGATTGGAAGATCGCTATCATCAATTACTAATGCATCAAATTCATAGCCTTCCTCAAAGCTTCCTACCTTGCCAAAGAATTTTCCACCGCCCTTTGTAGCTAAGTAGAACAATTCAGCTGTATTAAGAGGTTTATCATTTCTATCACTTTCAATATATTTCAAATTTGATACCTGAGCACTACTAACAATAACATCCATCATTGATAAGCTGTGTCCACCAGATACGTCGCTCGCAAGGCCTACTGGAATACCCTTATTGATAAACTTTCTAACTGGTGCTATGCCGCTTGTCAAATTAGAGTTTGAATTAGCACAGTGGGCAACAAAAACCTTGTTTTTAACCATTAAATCTATTTCATTATCATCAACTAAAACACAGTGAGCCATTATTGTTTGAGTATTACCAAATAAACCAGCATCATTATAGATGCTTGCATAATTTTTAGCCTCTGGATGCAGCTCTTTTACAAAACTTATTTCTCCAATGTTCTCTGATAAGTGTGATTGCACTGGAACCTTATATTTTTCTGCTAAAACCCCAAGTCCTTTAAGCAGCTTAGTGCTGCAGGTTGGAACAAATCTAGGGGTAATTATTGGCTTGACTAAGCTATATTTAGAAGAATACTCCTTCAATATTTCTTCCGTATCAAAAAGTGAAGCTTCTGTTGTCTCTACTAAATAATCTGGGGAATTTCTATCCATGTTTACCTTACCCACAAAAGCACCTAACCCACTTTCATGAAACATGTCCATTAGCAGTTTGCTTGAATTCTTGTGTATTGTTGCAAAAACACAGGCTCTAGTTGTTCCAAATTTCCAAAGTTCCTTTATTAATCTAGAATAGACCTTTTTTGCATAGGTAATATTTGAGTATTTAGCCTCTTCAGGAAAAGTATAGGATTCAAGCCAAGGCATTAATTCCTTATCTAGTCCCAAACCTAGGTTTGCAAATTGCGGTGCATGTAAATGAATATCAACAAAGCCAGGTATTATAATTGAGTTTCCGTAATCAATAATTTTGATATTATCGTACTCTTTGCCTAATTTAGAATAGACACCCTTAACATACTTGTCTTCAACAACTATGAAACCGTTTTCGAGAACCTCGTAAACCCCAAATTCCTTTGTAAAAATAATATTGCCTTTAACAGCAAACATATTTTTCATTACAAATCCCCCTTTAAATAAACCTATCTAATAAAATTCAAAAAAATAATAAAACTAACTAATCAGTTAGTTTTATTATATATTATAATACGGAATATTTCAACAAAATTTAGTATTTTCTGTATATTCATTATTTTTTCTTACGGTAGTAAGTATTTTCAAGTGGATAATTTAATCTAAAGATACCATCTTTTTTATAGTATGCATTTTGACATGCCGGAGCACCCATTGTAACTACAATTTCTCCAATCCCCTTAGCACCATAAGCAGCTATATCAGAAGTATTTTTTTCTATTAACCTTACATCAACCTCTGGCATTTGAGGTGCTTTAAATATACCTAAGGTTCCAAGTTTTACCTGAGGCACACCATTTTTTAGAGGAAAGTCTTCAGTTAAGGCATATCCAAGAGCCATTGCAACTCCGCCTTCTACTTGGCCTTCTGCAGAAAGAGGATTGATAGCTTTTCCTATATCATGTGCTGCAATAACCTTTACAACTTTTCCTTCCTTATCCATTATAAAAAGTTGTGTTGCATATCCGTAGGCAACATGGCTTACTGGATTAGGTTTTGGAGAACCAATAGGGTCAGTTTGAGGTGCATATTCACCAATATATTCTTTTCCTTCCAAATCCTTTAATGTATAGCCGCTGTTTAAATCAGCTTTTAACTCGCTAGAGGATCTACGTGCTGCTTCTCCAGCAAATACTGTTTGACGGGAAGCAGTAGTCGTTCCAGAGTCTGGGGTATAGTTTGTGTCAGGATGTTCTATCACTATCTCCTGCGGTTTTAAGCCTGTAGTTTCACATACCATTTGTAAAAGTATAGTTTGTACCCCTTGACCTATAGCTGCAGCTGAGGATCTAGCATGAACTTTTCCATCTACTACTTTTAGGTTACAGCGCCCTACATCAATAACACCCACTCCAAGACCTGCATTTTTCATAGCTGAAGCAATTCCTACATAATAATTTGGATCTGCTTCGTATTTTTCAAAATCATCTTTTACAGCTTCTAAAGTCTCTGCCATTGCAGTCCCTTTGTCTGCTATTTGTCCATTTGGAAGAACCTGTCCAGGCCTAATGGCATTTCTATAACGAAACTCCCAACCTGAAAGTCCTGATTTTCCTGCAAGCTGATTAATAAGACATTCTACAGCAGCGCAGGATTGAGTTACACCAAATCCACGAAAAGCCCCAGCCGGAGGGTTATTTGTATAGTAAGCATTACCTTCAATATCCACGTTTTGATAGTTATAAGGACCGCCGGCATGTGTACAAGCTCTTTGTAGAACTGGTCCTCCAAGTGAGGCATAGGCCCCAGTATCTGATGTGATTCTAGCCTTAATTCCTTGAATTATACCATTTTCATCACAGCCAATTTTGCAGTAAATATCCATAGCGTGGCGTTTTGGATGATAATTTATGCTCTCTTGACGAGTAAAGGATACTTTAACAGGCCTCTTCGTAAGGTATGCACACAATGCAGCTTGATGCTGAACGCTCATATCTTCCTTTCCGCCAAAACCCCCTCCAACAACTGCGCTTTGAATTCTTACCTTATCTAAAGAAATCCCCAGATAATTACTAATTTCATGGTATTCATCATAAATACCTTGACCGCCTGTTATAACCTTAATACCATCCCCATCTGGGATACCAATAGCAGTTTCTGTTTCCATGAAGGCATGTTCTGTCGGAGGAAAATGGAATGTTTCTTCTACTACAAATTTACAATTTTTAAGAGCAGCTTCTGCATCCCCTCGCTTTACCTCTTCATGGTCAAATAAATTATTTTCTGGAATTCTAAACTTTCCAAAAAGCATAAAGCCTTCACCATGTACTTGATGCGCTCCATTCTGAGCAGCCTCCTGTGGAGTTTTTATTGGTTCTAGTTCTTCATATACTACTTTAACACTACCTACAGCTGCAGCTGCTTGTTCTCTTGTTTCTGCTACAACCATTGCAAGAGTATCTCCAATGCATTTCGTCTCTTCTCCCGTATCAATCATACCAGGCCAATCTTGTGCTAAGTGACCGATATATCTCTTACCTGGAATATCCTTTGCAGTATATACTGCAATAACTCCCGGCATATTTAGTGCTTCATCTATATCTATAGAGAGTACTTTTGCTCGTGCAAACTTACTGAATACATTTTTACCATATAGCATGCCACTAAACTCAAAGTCATCTGCATATTTTGCTGTTCCAAGGGTCTTTTTAGGGGAATCCACTCTGCAGGTTCTCTCTCCTACTTTTCCTGTTTGTTTAAGCTCTGGTATTTCTAAGTTTTCTCTTAGCATTTTTGCAGCTAGTAAAATTCCCTCTTCTATTTTAGCATAGCCAGTGCAGCGGCATATATTAGTACGTATAGCTTGTTTGACATCATCTCTAGTTGGATTAGGATTTTGATCAATTAAACATTTACCGCAAATAACCATTCCAGGAATGCAGAAGCCGCATTGTACAGCTCCAGCTGCAGCAAAAGCATAGACAAATACTTCTCTTTCTCTATCAGTAAAACCTTCAATAGTTTGTATTTTTTTACCAGATAATTTTGAAAGTCTTTGAATGCATGCACGAACTGTCTTTCCATCAACAATTACGCTGCAAGTTCCACAGGCACCTTCTTTACAACCATTCTTAACAGACGTAATTTTTAAATCATCTCTTAAAAAATCCATTAATACCTTATCAGTGTCTGATTGATAATCCTTGCCATTAATATTTACATGAAACATGTCTATTCCCTCCCATTGAATGTTTTTCTATATAGATATTTACCTTCAGGTTTTTCCGTGAAAAGCTTTCCATTAGAAACCATCTTAGTTCCTCTTAAAAACACATGTAAAGGTCTTCCTATTTGTTTAAAGCCTTCATATGGATTATAGTCAACATTTTGAGTCTGCTTTTCAGCAGTTATTATGGTAGTATAACTTGGATCCCATATTACTAAATCAGCATCACTGCCGACTGCTATGGTTCCCTTCTGTGGGAACATACCAAATATTTTTGCTGCATTGGTGGAAGTTAAGGCAACCATTTCATTTAAGTTAATTTTATCTTCCATAACTCCATAGGTATACATAAGAGCCATTCTATTTTCAACTCCAGGTGAGCCATTTGGAATTTTACTAAAGTTATCTTTTCCTAAGTCTTTTTGTCCTTTAAAATTAAATGAGCAGTGGTCAGTGCCTATGGTTAAAATTTCATGTGACATAATTCCATCCCATAGAACTTTCTGATCCTCTTTTTTCCTAAGAGGAGGAGACATAACATATTTTGCCCCTTCAAAGCTTTTGCTATCTTTATCACCATATAATGAATCATCAAGTAATAAATATTGAGGGCAGGTTTCTGTAAAAACTTTTACTCCTCTTTTCTTTGCTTCCATAATTGTTTTAAGTCCCTCTCCAGTGCTCAAATGAACCACATATACAGGAGCTTCTGCCAATTCCGCAAGCTGAAGTACTCTAGTAATAGCTTCATTTTCAACTAGTGCTGGTCGTGTGGCAGCATGAAAATACGGACTAGTATTACCTGACTCAATCGCTTCATTTACTAAGTTTTCAATAATATCTCCATTTTCACAATGAAAGCCTATAAGTCCATTTACTTCTTTGCATCTTTTTAAGGCTTTAAAAATAACTCCATCTTCAACCTGTAGTGTCTTTTTATAAGCCATATATAATTTAAAAGAAGTAACTCCTTCTTTGATCATATTATCTATTTCATTTGAAACCTTTTCATTCCAATCAGTAATGCCCATATGAATACCGTAATCACAATAGCAAAGGTTGTCGGCCTTTTTATGTTCATCCTTCAGTGCTTCTTCTAAGGTTTGTCCTTTATTTTGGCAAGCATAATCTAATATTGTTGTAGTTCCGCCCATTAATGCTGCCTTAGTTCCGCTTAGAAAGTTATCTGCTGTTACTACACCTACATCTAAATCGAAATGGGTATGAGTATCTATACCACCAGGCATAATAATACAGCCCTTAGCATTTACAATATCATCACCTTGATTTTCAAGATTAGTACCTATAGAAACAATTTTTTCTCCTTCAATTCTTATGTCAGCTTCATAGATATCCGATGCTGTTACTATTTTACCGCCTTTAATTACTATACCCATTAAATGTATTCCTCCCTTATTCTTTTATGTAGTTTGCTTTGCTAATGGTACTTAACTTTGATAAAATTTACAAAGTGTATTAATTTATCATATTTTCAATATAATTATAGATACAATAATTACATTGAAAATATGATAATCTACTTATTATAATGATACAAGTTGATAAATTACTTGGGCAATATACTTTACTTTTAGTTTTAATAAAAATGAGCCATGAAAGAACAACAATGAATGATGAAGGAAGAGTTGTTACTTTGGCCAAAATAGTCATTGTTCACTCTTCATCCTTCATTCTTCATTATTGATTGTAATTGTTAATTGTTAATTGTTAATTGTTAATTGTTAATTGGATTTCATTTATCCCTTATCATTATTACATTTAATTTTTATAAATTGTTAATCATTTATTATTTATGTGTACTGAATAAACTTCCCTTTGCAATGCCTTTGCACATTGTTACATTTTAAAGATCTTTCGTGAGTCCAGTTTTTTCATTGAATTCTTCAATAAGCTTATCTAACTCTGGTCCCATTGTATGAAGCTTACCCCAATAATTGTCATAATCATACCACTGAGCATTTAATTCGTCTAAATCATACATCTGCTGCTCAATCCAAGTATAATACTTAAGATTATGAATACGCTTTTTACTTTGATAAGTAAGTTCTTCCATACTGTCTGTTCTTACTCCTAGAACATTTCTATTATGATCTATAGCTGCATCAAGCATTTCATACTTTCTGCCTCTTTCTGCTTCCATTTCTTCAAGCCTTGACTTGTACATTTCTGCAGAGTCAGTAAGAACTGTCATTACCATATCATTTTCTGTTAACTCATAGTATTTTGCAAACTTAATACAGGAAATAATATTAGCTGCACCTGAGATTCCAACCCATGATAGCTTTTCAATAACTTCTTCAGAAATACCAAGTTTTCTTAAGTATTCCTGTCCAGCTGGCTCATTAAATAGTCTAAACATACCTAATGCATCATTATCATCGATTGCAATAACCATATCTGTATTTCTTACATTGTGAATCCAAGGAACATGCTTATCACCTATTCCTTCTATTCTATGATCTCCAAAACCGTTGCTAAGAAGTGTTGGACATTGAAGAGCTTCTCCTACCGCAAATTTAGCATTTGGATACTGATCCTTAATGAAATCAGCGCTTCCTAATGTTCCTCCAGAACCAGAAGTTAAGCATACACCTGCTACCTTTCCATTAGGACCAGCTTCAGCCTTGAATATTTCATTCATGGCATTACCTGTAACTTCATAATGCCATAAGTGGTTTCCTAGCTCTCCAAATTGGTTGAATATAACTACATTATCTCTAGTTCTTCTAAGTTCCCAAGTTTTATCATATATTTCTTTTACATTAC
This sequence comes from Candidatus Clostridium stratigraminis, assembly GCF_045310675.1. Lineage (NCBI taxonomy): Bacteria > Bacillati > Bacillota > Clostridia > Eubacteriales > Clostridiaceae > Clostridium > Candidatus Clostridium stratigraminis. Next base: position 462,117 of record NZ_JBJHZZ010000001.1, on the reverse strand, counting down.
TTTCACAGCCTGGAGTTGCTATAACTTCACCAGCTACCTTGCTAAGCCATTCAAAACGTTCCTTACTCATGTTTTCAGGTAATATAGCTATAGATTTGCAGCCTAGTAATGTTGAATTGTAAGCACCACCACGGCAGTAGTTGCCTGTTGAAGGCCATACAGCTTCATGATATTTTGGATCAAATTGGCCAGTTACAAGTCTAGGTACTAAACAAGCAAAGCTTGCTCCAACTTTATGTGCCCCAATAGGGAAGAACTTACCAGCCATTGCAAAAATTCTAGCCTTTACCCCTGTTATTTCAGAAGGAATTTCAACATAGTTTGGCAGTTCGTTGTATAGACCTCCTTCTTTTACAGCTTCATTCTTCCAGGATATTCTGAACAAATTAATAGGATCGATATCCATTAAGCCAGTATGCTTTAATTTTTCTTTTACTTTTTCAGGAATCTTATTAGGATCCTTCATTTGTGCTAAAGTAGGAATAACAATATTCCTCTCTTTAATACTTTCTACGGTTTTATTAAGTTGTTCCTCATTGATTTTTAAATCTATTAAGTTATGCACTTAAAAACCACCCCTTTATATTTATTAAATAATATTATTTATCTAAAGTTATAACTGTTCCAGTCTTACCTTCTAATGCATCCACTGCATTGTAAAGTGAAGTTATTATTGCCTTATGCTTTGGATTTGCCTTAGCAAACATAACTGCAGCTTTTACTTTAGGAAGCATTGAACCAGGTGCAAAGTGCCCTTCTTCAATGTACTTTTCTGCTTCCTTAACTGTAATGTGTTCAAGGTCTAATTGATTAGGCTTCTTAAAATTAAGTGATACCTTTTCTACTTCTGTTAATATCATAAGCACGTCTGCATCAACATCCTCAGCTAACCTTTCAGCAGCAAGATCCTTATCAATTACAGCAGCAACTCCCTCAAAGGAGCCATCTTCTTTTTCTATAACTGGAATACCGCCGCCGCCTGCAGTTACACAAATAGTTGTATCCCATAATTCTTTAACAGATTGAAGTTCAACTATTCTCTTTGGCATAGGAGATGCTACAACTCTTCTCCAGCCTCTTCCTGCATCTTCCTTCATAACATAGCCTTTTTCAGCCTCAAGTTTTCTAGCTTCTTCTTCACTGTAGAAAGCTCCTATTGGCTTTGTAGGATTATTGAAGGCTGTATCATTTTTATCAACAACTACCTGTGTTACTAGAGTTACTACAGGAACCTTTTTGCCTCTTTTAGCTAAGGCTTCTCTTAAGCCTTGTTGAATATGATAGCCTATATAGCCTTGACTCATTGCACCGCAAACATCAAAAGGCATAGCTGGTGTAACATTTGCTGCAGCTTCTAAAGCAAGTACTATTCTTCCAACTTGTGGCCCGTTACCGTGAACTACTGCTAACTCATAGCCTCTGCAGCTTAGTTCAGCGAGATAATCTGAAGTCTTTTTTACTACGTCTAATTGTGCTTCAGCTGTTGCAGGAGTTCCTGCTTCTTGAAGAGCATTTCCACCTAGAGCAACAACTAACTTTGATTTTCCCATTTTAAATTCCTCCATTACTTCTGCTTGTTTAAGTAATTTATTAGCACGTCTAAATCTGGTTTTATTTCCTCAGGTCTATTTACAGCTTTTTGTGCTGATCTTACATCCTTTAAGCCGCTTCCAGAAACAACAAAAGCTACACTTTCATCCTTTCCTATTGCGCCTTCTTTAGCTAGCTTCAAGAGACCTGCAAAAGCTGTAACTCCAGCTGGTTCTCCAAATACACCTGTATGTCTTGCAAGCACCGTCATAGCATTTAATATTTCAGCATCACTAACATCAACAGTTATTCCATTGCTTTCCTTTAAGGCATTTAATGCCTTATAACCATTTCTTGGTATACCTACAGAAATACTGTCTGCAATAGTTACCGGCGGAATATAATCAAAATTCCTTGAATTTCTTCTATAGGTTCTATTAACCGGATTAGAGCCCTCTGCCTGTACGGAAACCATTACAGGAAGCTTGTCTATGATCCCTAGTTCATAAAACTCTTTAAAGCCCTTCCAAACTCCGGAGATAGAGCAGCCGTCACCTACTGACATTATTACCTTATCTGGCACCTTGAAATCCAATTGTTCACAGATTTCAAAGGCAGCTGTCTTTTTACCGTCAACTAAATAAGGATTAATAGCACAGCTTCTATTGTACCAGCCAAAATGGTCTACTGCCTTTAGGCAAAAATCAAAGGCTGTATCATAGTCTCCATCCACAAGTATTACTTTACTTCCAAATACTAATAGTTGAGCAAGCTTTCCTTCAGGTATGGTCTTAGGTACAAATATATAGTTTTCTATACCCATGCAGGCTGCGAAGCCTGAAACAGAAGAAGCTGCATTTCCAGTAGAAGCTGCACAAATTACATCTTTTTTAAGCTCAATAGCCTTTGCAACGCCAATTGCTGAGGCTCTATCCTTAAAGGATGCAGTAGGGTTTCTGCCTTCATCCTTCACATACACATTTTTTATATTTAATAGTTCTTCTAATCTTTTTGATTTATATAAGGGTGTTGAACCTATTTGTAATGGAGCAGCACCGCTTAATCCTTCTAGCGGGAGAATAGGCAAATATCTCCATACATTAGGATCTTTATTATCTCTAAGATATTCTCTAGTTAAGGTTTTCTTCACCTTAGGTATATCGAAAATAACATCAAGGGTGCCTTCAGTACCACAGTGAGGGCAATGATACATAACCTCTTCTCCAAAGGTAGCCCCACATTTTGAACATTTAAGATGTTTAATTTTTTCCACCTTTTAACCTCCTTTTTTAATATTTATAGGCCGCTTGAAACGTCCTTGTGCCACATATATGTGCCACAAGAAACGTCACCCTGCCACATGATGTATTACTTATTTGCAGTGTATATTGTTGGCAGTGCAGCATATACAGCAGCACATTTAACTAGGTCTTCTTTCCAAGTTATTTCATTTGGAGCATGTGCCTGAGCTTCTGCACCAGGTCCAAAACCTATACATGGTATTCCGTTACGTCCCATTATGGCAACACCGTTTGTTGAGAAAGTCCATTTATCAGTAAGTGGACGAGCTTTTCTCATTGCATCCTGAGCAGGTGCACCGCTTCTTACTTCACCGTACATTCCCTTATATGACTCTTCCATTGCTTTTACAACTGCATGATCTTCTGGAATAACCCATGTTGGGAAGTAGCATTCTTGTGGATAGGAAAGGCCTGTCCAGCTTGGTCTTTCATATTCGTACATGCTAACTATTGCACCGTATTTTTTAACAGCTGGAAGTGCACGAATTTCATCTAAGCAGCTTTCCCAAGTTTCTCCTGCTGTCATACGACGGTCTATTGAAATTGAGCAAGAGTCGGCAACTGCACAGCGGCTAGGTGAAGTAAAGAAGATTTCTGAAGTTGCACATGTTCCTCTTCCTAAGAATCTAGCCTCTTTATACTGAGGGTTATACTTTTCTTCTAACATTTTTACGAGGCCCTTTATTTCTGTAGCATCAGCTGCATCATTTGTATTAAGGTCTCTTACATTTTGTAATATTTCAGCCATTTTGTAGATTGCATTGTCTCCTCTTTCAGGAGCTGAACCGTGGCAGGAAACTCCCTTAACATCAACACGGATTTCCATTCTTCCTCTGTGTCCTCTGTATATACCACCGTCAGTTGGCTCTGTACTTACAACAAATTCAGGTCTTACCTTATCTTCATTGATTATATATAACCAGCAGTTTCCATCACAATCTTCTTCTTGTACAGATCCTACTACTAATGCTGTATATTTATCACTTAAGAGATTTAAGTCTTTCATTATTTTAGCACCATATACAGATGAAACTATTCCGCCTAACTGATCTGATCCTCCTCTTCCACCTATTTCTATATCATTTTCATAGCCTTCATATGGATCAAAGTTCCAGTTAGCTCTGTTTCCGATACCTACAGTATCTATATGTGCATCAAATCCAATTAATGTTTCTCCAGTTCCCATGTAACCAAGTACGTTTCCCTGCGGATCAATTACAACTTTATCGAAACCTACAGCCTTCATTTCAGCTTCAATTCTTTTTATAACTCCTTCTTCTCCGCAGCTTTCCCCTGGAATTGCAATTAAGTCTCTCAAAAATTTAGTCATCGCTGGTTTGTAGCTTTCAGCTGCTTTTAATATTTCCTTATTGTTTATATTTAGTGCCATTTTTAAATCCTCCAATTTTATTATTATACTAACTAATCAATCAAATCTGTTGCTTTTTTTATCAAAATGACAAAATTAATTAGTAATTATATCATTTTGATTATTTGGTTTTCTAAGTTATTTAATTTAGCTTATTTATAAGAATCCTTGCTGCTTTTTCGCATCACCTCCCTTAAGGTATATAAAATAATTACTTGAATTTTACTATTTCATTAACCTCCGATCTCGTTCATAAATTTTGAATCATTAGTAACGTTATCATCAAATAAATCATGATTAAGCGGCTTTCTCATGATAATGTCTTCCATAATAGTTTTTAATTCGACATCAGTAATTCCATTTCGAATTAGCTTTTTAAGATCCTTCCCAGAATTTAAGAACAAGCACTGCTTAAAAAATCCTTGAGAGGTAAGTCTTATTCTGTTACATTCTTGACAGAAAGAATGACTCATAGCACTTATAAAACCAATTCTGCCTATACCTTTTTCTGTTTTATAGTAAGCTGCAGGGCCATCTAGTTTACTTTGGGCACCACAGGGTACTAAAGTCCTATTTTGAGTTATTATGTCTCGTATTTCATCTGTTTTAATTGTGGCATATTTTTTACCTTCGCCTATAGGCATAAGTTCTATAAATCTTACATCCAAAGGCTTCTCTTCAGTAAATCTTACGAAGTCCATTATCTCTGAGTCATTAATCCCCGGTATTATAACAGTATTAAGCTTAACCTTTAAGCCCAAATGAAGGCTTTTTTCTATGCCTCTTAAAACTTTATTTAAATCACCATTTATAGTAATAGCTTTAAATACATCCTCTTTCATAGTGTCAAGACTTATATTTACTCTATCTAAACCTGCAGCTATTAAATCCTCAAGATATTCTTCTAAATAGATACCATTAGTAGTAATACATACTTCCTTTATTTTGGGTAAGGACTTTAGCTTGCTTATAAAATCTATTATGCCTTCCCTTACGAGTGGTTCTCCTCCAGTAATTCTAATTTTAGAAATGCCAATTTCAGAAGCAATCTTAGATATCCTAAACATTTCTTCAAAAGTTAATATTTCCTCTTTCGGGGTACATTTAATACCGTCTTTTGGCATGCAGTATGTACATCTTAAATTACATCTGTCTGTAACTGAAATTCTTAAGTAATCAATTTGTCTACCCCATTTATCAATTATGATGCTCTCCCCCTTAAAGATTATTATTAAAAGTAAAGTCTCCGCTTTTCCCGCCTGTTTTTTTTAATAAGTGAATGTCTTCTATTATCATGGCCTTATCCACGGCTTTGCACATATCATAAATTGTAAGTGCGGCAATAGATACTGCTGTTAAGGCTTCCATTTCCACTCCGGTCTTACCAGTAGTATTAACGGTGGCTTCAATTAAAATGGCATTTTCCTTATTATCTATATTAAAAGTTACGCTGCAGCTATTTATCATTAATGGGTGGCACATTGGAATTAATTCTGAAGTCCTTTTACTGCCCATTATACCAGCGATTCTTGCTGCCACCAGTACATCACCCTTTTCCACTTTTCCATCCATGATTAATTGTAATGTGTTTTTTTTCATTTTTACTTTTCCGCAGGCTACTGCAGTTCTATTTGTATCATTTTTATTGCTTACATCTACCATTTTTGCTTTTCCATTTTCATCAATATGGCTTAAAACGTTTCCCATTCTTATACCACCTTATACTTCTTATTATGCACTGAATAACTATAAATTGCCTAGCTCCTATATTCAACTACTAACTAAAACGGTTACTTCAGTTTATAACAGTCCACCGTGTCCATAAGTGGCTATATCAATATAATCAAGTTTTTCATTAGCAAGCAGCCTTGGCAGCAGCAAATCAAAAACAGTTTTTTTAGAATATATAACTGCCCCCGGAAGACCAAGTATAGGAATATTTTCTTTATATGCTAAGAGAAGCATTGCACCAGGAAGCACCGGGGTTCCATAGGTTATGATCTTAGCTCCAGTAGCTTTGATAGCCTTAGGTGTTAAATCATCTGCATCTACAGACATACCCCCTGTACAAAGCACTATTTCCGCACCTTTATCAATCCATAGGTTTATAGCTGCCTGAATTTCATTTAAGTCATCTGGAAGAATGCTTTGACCTAAAACCTCACAGCCATATTCCTTAAACTTATCAGTTAGCACAGGTCCAAAAGCATCTTTAATTCTTCCTTTATATACTTCACTTCCCGTAGTTATAATTGCTACTTTTTTACTGTAAGTCGGTATAACCTTAACTATTTTATTTTTAATAATTTCTTCAACTTTTTCTATTTTTTCCTTATCAATCGTAAGTGGTACTATCTTAGTGGCAGCCACCTTGCTGCCTTCTTTCACTACAGTATTATTTAATGCTGTAGATAATATTATTTCCCCTAAGGAGTTTAATTTAAGTAAGTTTTCAATATCTATTTTCAAAAGTCCATTGCAAGAAGCAAAGTACTCAATTTTCCCCTCTTTTATGTCACCAAAGTATAGATTTTCTCCAGCTGTTAAATCCCTTAGTCTTTCAGCTGCTTCATTTTCATGCAGCAATCTTTCATCTTCTTCCCACACATATAGATGCTCCTTGCCAAGAGATAAAAGTACAGGAATATCTTCCTCTTTAATTATATGGCCCTTTTTAAAGGCTACTCCCTTAAATTCTCCTGGAACTATTTTAGTTATATCATGGCAGAGAATTGATCCTACAGCATCTTGAACCTTTATAATTTTCATAAGTTCATGCCTCCATGTTGCTTAAAATACTCTTTATGAGTCTTACTAATTGAATTTATTTTCTTGCACATTCAGAAGCTTTTCCTAAAAGTATTTCTAATCCATGTTCTACAGTTTGAAGTATGAATTCTAAGGCTTCTTTAACAGCCTTAGGACTACCTGGCATATTTATAATTAAGCTCTGACCTCTTATACCAGAAACGGCTCTAGAAAGCATTGCTCTTGGTGTTATTTGTAGGCTATAATATCTAATAGCTTCTGCTATACCATTTGCTTCTCTTGTAATAACATTTTTTGTAGCTTCGGGTGTAACATCTCTTAAGCTAAATCCTGTACCCCCTGTTGTAAGAATTAGATTAATATTAAGCTCATCAGCCATATATTTCATTTCACATTCAAGTTCTTTCTGGTTATCAGGTAAAACAACATATCTTACAACCTGGTAATTTAGTTTTTCAACATATTCCTTAATAATCTTACCACTTATATCTTCTCTTTCGCCTTTAGAACCTTTATCACTTGCAGTAATTATTCCTACAGTGAACATATTAACCCCACACTTTCTTTAGATCTCTTCTATGACTTAATGAACCGTTATTTTTTATTAACAATATTTCACTTAAAATACCTAATGCAATTTCTCCTGGTAAATTTGAAGATACATCTAGGCCCATTGGAGCATAAACTCTTTTAAGCCTCTCCTCTGGGAGTCCTTCTTCTAATAGCTCTTTCATAACAGTTTTAATCTTCATTGTACTGCCTATCATACCTATATAAACTGCATCAGTTAAAGCAGAAGCCTTTAATGCATTTTTATCCTGAGAATAACCGCTTGTAACTATTACTACATAGGTATTATTATTAATGTTATATTCTTCAACAGCTTTACCTATATCCCCTACTATTATCTCATCAGCTTCCTTAAATCTCTCTTTATTGGCATATTCTTTTCTGTTATCTATAATAACTGTATAAAAATCAAGTTCTTTTGCTATTTTATTTAATTTTTCAGAAATATGTCCTGCCCCTGCAATTAGAAGTTTAGACTTTGGAGCAAATACTCTAATATATCCTTTTACTTCTCCGCCGCATTTCATACCTAGTCCACCTTGATCATTTAGCTTATATTCAAAATTAAAATCCTGTTTCTTTTCAATACATTCTATAGCTTTCTCAGTTACTAGAAATTCAACTTTTCCTCCGCCTATGGAACCTAAGGTTCTGCCGTCCTTCCAAATAGCCATAATTGAACCATTACCTCTTGGAGTTGAACCATTATCATTAGTAATTACAGCCATAGCAACAGCTTCTGCCCTTTTAAGACTTTCATAAATCGCTAATAGTATTTTTTCTTCCATGTTAACCTCCTAAAGCTTCTGATTTTTAAGAAGTAATATTGCCTCTAGTACTCCACCGCCAATGTTTCTTGCTTTATCAGAAATTGTATTGTAATTATCAAGTTCAGCAAGTCTAGGGTCTATGTCTGCTATTTTTAAACCCTTGTTTACGCAGCTTCCATCTCTTATAAGACCCCTTAGTACTCCATCTATGGTTGCCTTTACCTCTGTATCACCAATATATGCTATAGTTTCATTAGCCTTAACTACATTACCAATAGCTTTAATATTTTTAATTATTCCTGATTCTTTACTATGAATTACCCTTTCCTTGGAATGCCCGCCAATTTCTCCTGGTACTCCAGTATTTTCTATTGCCAGACCTTCAAAAATCAGTCTTCCTAGGTTATGTCCTCTCATGGTCTCTATTACAATATCTACATCTTTACCAGCATAAAACCCAGGTCCTAATGCAATTGTTATAGGTGCCATTGCTTTATTGGTTCCTAAATTTTTCTTAGCAAGTATTGCATCCACCACTATTTCAGGCTTAATTGTATCTATATATATACCTTTTTCATCAATTACCAAGGGAATAAATTTATTTTCCCAAGCCCTAAGAATTTCCTCCTGGTTTTGAACAAGTACGGCTTTTATTCCTTCAACGGTAGATTGTCCATCATAAACTGCTTCACTAAAGCATACTGTCCTTCTTATAGAAGTCGGATTTATTGTTTCTAAAATAAGTACTTTAAAGCCGCCTCTATAAAGTTTTTGAATAGTACCAGTTGCAATATCTCCGCCGCCCCTAACTATTACACAGTCCTTTATCATACCCTACTCATCACCTTAACTGTTAAGAATATATTTTATTTTGTTATTTTACATTAAATAATTTGTACTTTTTTTCTAACAAGCTTCCAACTATAATTTTATCTAATATAAAGTGTTTCATATTTTCCCTAAGAATTCTATCTATCAGTTTTTCAGATTCAATCAGCTGCTCTTCATTTTCTACTTTATTTATAAATAGAATCTTTTCACCAGTAGAGTTTTTAAATAGCCCATATTTATGAAATATTAATGAAACAATATTAGCTTCAGTAATAGTATCGTTTTCAGATGTATTAGTAATATTTAGAAACTCCTTAACTCGGAATACGTTATCTTTATTTACTTTATTCCCTATGGCTTCAATACTTATTACTCCAATTGTATTAGTAGTTGCGCTAAGCATAACTGGCTCAGTGCTATTCCAGCCCTTAATTGGCTTTCTTTTAGAACCATCTGCTTCTATCAATAAGTATTGAAAATTAGGTATATCTATTTCTAACTCAGCTGGATTTACTCCAATAAGTTTATTTTCATCATTAATTGAACTTCCATAAACATATATTCCCTTATTAGGATTATACTTTAATTTGTTAAATTCTTCAGTTCCTATTGCCATATAATCAAATTGCTCTTTATATGGAAGGTATATTTTAGTTGTTGTTGTAACCAGGCACTTATAGTCTTGTCTTAATTCCTGAGCTAAGGTGTACATTAAAGTACTTTTACCCCCAGCTCCAACAATAGATATAACAGAGTTTACTTTTATATCTAAAATCTTACTTAATTTCATTTAAGCCACCATGCCTTAGGCCATGTTTTCAAGAAATTCTAAAACTAACTTTTCACAGGCTGTGAAATATTCATCCAAATCAAACTTTCCCTCATCAATGAGATACTGCATAGATGCCCCCATCATCAATGATACAATTATAAAAGGCAGCATTTCAGCATTCTTAGAATCTATAGTGGATGGAACCTTATTGTGTTCTAAAACTTCCTTTATGTTTTCACGCCATTCTTCAAAGGTTTTTTGAAATTTAACCCTTATTTCCGGGTTTACAGTTCCCTGTACCCAAAAGTCAAACTGAGCATAATCTACTTTTTTATTATTTAAAATATCATATTTCTTTTCCTCAAGTATTCCATGAATATTTTCATTTAAGGATTTATTCTTAACATCAATAGATTCAGTTCTTTTACTTGAAAATCTCTTTTGCAGATCATCCATAAGTGCAATAATCAAATCGTTTTTTGTTGGAAAATAGTAATGTAGATTAGATTGACTCATATTTGCTTCGTCAGCAATTAAATGCATTCTTGTTCCGCTAATTTTTTCCCTGGCAATTGTCTCCAAGGTAGCATCAAGAATTTTTTTTTCTATATCTTTAGACATATAAGCCTCTTTCCTCAGAAATTTAAGTTTCTGTAATTGTATTTACTATCCGGTGATGACGTAGAAATGTATTAATTTTAATTTAATCACAGCCAAAACTTGTAAATTTTGACTGTGATTAAACTTACCAGAGAGCTTAAATATCCTAATAAAATAATACAACATAAGACTTTATTAGTCAATTCAGAATATTGTAGCAAACAAGTTTTGACATAGTGTAAAATCTAGAATCTCTCCCAAACTCTAGCAGCTAATTCACGGCTTTTTGCCATAATTCTTTCTTCGTCTATATTAACAAGCTTTCTAGCTTCCATAAGTACCTTACCATTTACTATTGTAGTATCAACATTCTTTCCAGTAATACCAAATAATAAATGACCATTAATATTGTTTTCATTTATTGGGGTTGGTGGGTTATAATCCACCACAATTACATCTGCTAATGCACCCTCTTGTAGTATTCCCACTTTTCCATCTATAAATCTCTCAACTATTTTTCTATTATTGTTGAAAAGCATATCAGGAACCTCTGCCCAAGCTACAGTAGAGTCTCCTTTAACATGCTTGTGAATTATATTTGCAACCTTATAGGATTCCATCATATCATTAGTATAGGCATCTGTTCCTAGACCTAATAAAATTCCTTTTTTATGCATCTCAAGTATTGGAGAAGCTCCTACGGCGTTACCCATATTTGATTCAGGATTATGAACAACCATAGTATCTTTTTCTTTTAGCATATTCATTTCTTTTTCTGTAATGTGTATACAATGAACTGCTATGGTTTTATTTGAAAGTACCCCTGCATCATACCATCTTTCTATAACGCCTTTACCATACTTTGCCTTTGAATCTTCTACATCCTGAATTCCCTCTGCGCAATGTACATGGAAGCCTGTATTTAATCCATTTATTTCAGATAAACATCTATCTATAGTTTTATCTGAAATTGTCATTGAGGCATGAAGTCCGAACATTGCCTTCATCATATCATCATCTTTCTTGTTGCAGTACTTAATAAATTCTACATTTTCAGCAATTCCTTCTTCTGAAATCTTTTCTCCATCTCTATCAGAGGTTTCATAGCAAAGGTTGCTTCTTATGCCAAAAGTTTCTGCAGCTTCTGCAATTTTAAATAAGCTTCCTTTAATTGCAAAAGGACTGGCATGATGATCTATTGCTGTAGTAACTCCATTTTTAATTTGGTCAATCATAGGAACAGCTGCACTGTAATATACGTCTTCTAAGGTTAATACTTTATCCAGCCTCCACCAAAGTCCTTTTAATATATCCACAAAATTTTTAGGTGCTGGGCTATCATTTGCCATGCCTCTAGCAAAGGTACTGTAATAATGCATATGCGCATTTATGAAGCCTGGCATAATAAGCTTACCTTTAGCATCAATAAAGCGTGCTGAACTATATTTTTCTTTAAGCTCTTTTGTATTACCTACTTCTATAATTTTCTTTCCATCAATAGCAACGCAGCCGTTGTCTATTATTGGTCTACTGTTATCTCTAGTTATAACCTTTCCATTTCCAATAAGTAGCATGTCTTTCCCTCCCCATAAGTAACTAATTGCTTAACCATATATAAACAAATCTATAGTATATAGCGGTAATTATAAATTACACTCTTAATTATAGAAGCCATCTTTTCTGATACTTCAGTTTCATTTTCAAAGCTGTAATGAGCTGTTGCTCCATCTTCTGTTCTTACTAAGCAGCTGCCGCTTTCTCTATCTAGAACTAAGAAACCTATATTTGTACTATCCTTAAAATCTTCCTCTGACCAGAATAATGTAACTTTGTCCTTATAAGGATTACCAGTATGAGGACAGAAAACACCACAGTTTCCACACTCATTGCACATTCCATCTAAATGCAGAATTTGATGCTCAGATTCAAAATAATTACCTTCTACCAGAACAAGCATATTTGCTCTATTTGGACAAACATCAACACAAAGTTCGCAAATATGATTGCAAGCAAGGCATCTTTCTGATTCTTTTTCATCATGAGCAGGATCTTTTAATATACCCTTCTTTTCATAGAGGGATTTTTCACTTAATTCTATATTCTTATCGTCAAAGTCATTACCTAAGCATTCCTTTGAAAGAATAGCCTTTGCTGCTGCTTTACCATCAGCTATAGCTTTGACTACTGTTGCTGGACCTTTTTTCATATCTCCAATAACATATACATTGCTGATATTTGTTTCGCAGGAGGAATTAACCTTAGCATGTCCTTTAGGGTCTAATTCTATTTCGTTATTTCTAAGCACCTCACTGTCTACCTGTTCACCAACGGCAAAAATAACTGTATCAGCGTCTAATATAGCAGTTTCACCAGTTTTAACCGAGCTTCTTCTACCTGAAGCGTCTCTTTCTCCAAGTGCCATAACATCACAGATTAACTTACCATCCTTTATAGCTTTAGGAGATAAAAGTTCCTTAAATATAACTCCATCATTTGCAGCTAGTTCCAGTTCTTCTATATCTGCTGGCATAAACTTCTTAGTTCTTCTATAAACAATGGTAACACTTTCAACTCCTGGTGCCCTGCTTGCTGCACGAGAAGAGTCCATTGCTACATCTCCGCCGCCAATTACGCAAACATGCTTTCCTAAGGATACATTTCCCTTGTTAGCCTTGAAGTTTTCTAGAAAATCTATTGCATTTAATGCCTTATCAGTGCCTTCCTCTAATTTTAATTGTCCTCTCTTAGATGCTCCAATTGCTAAAATAACATAGTCGTATTCCTTCTTTAATTCCTCTACATTGAAGTTCTCACCAGCTCCAAACTCGAACTTTACTCCTTGCTTTTTAACAAGTTCAAAATCCTTTTTAATCATGTCTGAAGGAATTCTAAACTCCGGAATTACATATTCTACTATGCCATATGGCTTTTCTCTTTTTTCCTTTACAGTTACATCTAAGCCATTTCTTCTTAGGAAAAGAGCTGCTGCTAGACCAGCGGCACCTGCACCTATAACTACTGCCTTCTTGCCGCTCTTAAGATCAGCTATTTTAATATTATCTATAAAATTATCCTCTGCATTTAAAACAGCTATTTTTTTCATATCCCTAATTAGAACTGATTCATCATAATCAAGCCTTGTACATTTAAATTGACATTTATGATCGCAAATAGTACCAGTTATAGCTGGTGAAGTGTTATCTTTTGCAATAACGTTAAATGCTTCATCATATTTTTTTGCACCAACTAAGGAAATATATTCTGGTATTTGCTGATTTATTGGGCAGCCTATAGTACATGGTGCTATAGCACAATCAAAAACAGGCAATTTTGAAGCAAGCTTTCTGCTTCCTACAGGCCTTAACTCTTTCTTATGATGCTTATTAATTGCAGCATCCTTTGCTAATGCTTCAAGTTTATTAACATCTATTCCTTTGAACTCACCCTTTAGAAGTGATTCTAATTTATTGGCCATTTGAGTTATTCTTTCATATCCACCTGGCTTTAATATAGTTGTTGCAAAGGTAATTGGCTGAATTCCAGTATTAAGTATCTTCTCTATGTTAAAGAAATCAGCTCCACCTGAGTAAGAAATCTGTAAATCCCCATTGAAATCCTTTGCTAATTTACTAGCTAGAGTAATTGAAAGGGGGAATAGGGAACGTCCTGACATATACATTTCTTCACCAGGCAGCTCTTTATTAGTTATTTTTGTTGGTAGAGTATTTGTAAGCTTCACTCCTATTTCAAGACCAAGCTCTTTTGCTGTAACCTTTAATCTCTTTAGCATTTCAATTGCATCATTATACTGCAGATCATGTATAAAGTGATGTCCATTTAAGGTTATATAATCATACCCCATTGAATCAAAGGTTTCTCTAACGAACTTTTCTCCAAGGAGTGTTGGATTCATTTTTATGAAGGTATGAAGATTTTTTTCTTTAAGTAAATAGTTTGCAATTCTTTCAATTTCAGCAGGAGGACATCCATGCAGGGTTGAAAGTGTAATGGATGGACAAATTACTGGGGAAATACCATTTAAATCTTCTTTTGTAAAATTACTAAATTTATTTAAGTTAGAAGAAAGCACTTCCATGCATTCATTCCATATTTCAGTATTGGAAGCATTACGCATTCCTTCTATATAGGCATCAATTTTTGGTGACTTAATACCTTCTAAATCATAGCCTACGCTCATGTTAAACATGAAATCTCGATTTTCACTTATATTAAGTTCCTTCATTAAAAGGTGAATTAAAAACCAAGCCTTAACATATTCATCATAGGCTTCAGGTACTCTTAATTCAGTAGACCACTCTACATTGTAGCATTCATCCTCAGCTAGTATACAAGGCTTTGCTACTGGCAAATCCTCTCCGTCTAAGATTTGTACTGTCTTAAGTTCTATGAACCGTGAACCGGTTAAGTAAGACGCAACTATGTTTTGTGTAAGTTGAGAATTCGGTCCTGCAGCAGGTCCAATTGGAGAAGCTAATTTTTCACCAAAAAGCTTTATAAAGCTTCCAGTATTATTTTTATAAAATTTATCTTTATGAATTCCGAAAATTGTTTCTTTCGCCTTTAATTCATCTGTAACCCAATTAATCATTTTAGAAAATGAAATCGGTCTCATTCTATCGCTCATAATTTACCCCCTTGTTTTATTTGGATTAATTTTAAAAATATGATTTGGAGTGTTCCAAAACTTAAGTTGGAACACTCCGCAAATTAAAGTCTATTTTTGAAAAAATCTTGGTGTACTTTTGTTTAAAAGTCCATCTAAAGTATTAACAGGATTTTTAACCTTGCTTAAGAACATCATTGCAGCAATAATATATGGTTTATAACCAGCTTCTTGATATAGTGGTGTACGATATCTATCAAATACAGAAGCTTCAACCTCTCCTTCTTTGCAGCTAACGCCAGTTATATCAGCTGGCAAGCAGTGCATGTACAAAGCTTTACCGTCCTTTGTAAGCTTCATCATTTCTTCAGTACATTCCCATTCTTTATGCTTTGCATTTTCTGCTAAAAGCTCTTTTTCAAGTACCTTTATTTCATCAAACTTACCTTCACCATACAAATTAGTTCTCTTTTCCATAGCAGCGAAAGAAGCCCAGCTCTTTGGATAAACAATATCAGCATCTTTAAATGCTTCTTCCATAGAATTTGTTTTCACAAATTTTCCACCGCTTAGTTCTGCATTTTTTCTAGCAACTTCTTCTACTTCCGGCATAAGATCATAACCTTCTGGATGAGCAAGTGTTACTTCCATACCCATTCTAGTCATTAGTCCAACAATACCTTGTGGAACTGAAAGTGGCTTACCATATGAAGGTGAATATGCCCAAGTCATAGCAAGCTTCTTTCCTTTAAGATTTTCTACTCCTCCAAAATGGTGAATTATGTGCAGCATATCAGCCATTGCTTGAGTAGGATGATCTATATCACATTGTAAATTTACAAGAGTTGGACGTTGTTCTAAAACTCCTTCTTCGTTTCCTGACTTAACAGCTTCAGAAACTTCTCTCATATATTTATTTCCTTTTCCGATAAACATGTCATCTCTTATACCGATTACGTCAGCCATAAAGGAAATCATGTTTGCTGTTTCACGAACTGTTTCTCCGTGGGCAATTTGAGATTTTCCTTCATCTAAGTCTTGAACTTCAAGTCCTAATAAATTGCAAGCACTTGCAAAGCTGAATCTTGTCCTAGTTGAATTATCGCGGAAAACTGAAATTCCAAGCCCGCTGTCAAAAATTTTAGTAGAAATATTATTTTCCCTCATTTTACGAAGTATGTCTGCTACAGTGAATACTGATTGGATTTCATCGTCTGTTTTTTCCCATGTAAGTAAAAAGTCATTATTGTACATGTTCTTGTGATCTAATTTTCCTAATTTTTGAATCAAGCCTTTAATTTCTTCCATTTAGCCCACTCCTTAATTTTTATTCATTTGATAAAGTTTTTTTCTTTGAATTTCATTTTTATGAAACCAAATTATTTTGAAATTTATAACTATTTGATTGATTAGTCAATCTAATTTTATTATAACTGCGTTTCTTTGTCAATATTCAAACAACTTCTGAATAAAAAATATTTTTTTGACCTTATTCTACTTATATTACTTTAATAGTGGGGTTTTCTGTACTTTCAAACATATAAAGATTTTTTTCTACAAAAAATCTTTAATTTTTATATTTTGAATATTTACAAATTTAAAATATTATAATAAAATTAAACTAATCAGTTAGTCAGTATATTTTGAATTCTTTTCTGAAAACGCTGTCAATGTTAACAGATTGACAATATCATTTATCCATTTAACTTTTAAATTCTACTTTTGTTTTACTGCATTACTTTAGAATTTAGTGCTTCATAAAATATTTTCTTGAAGCGTTAAAATAAAAAAATTTTTAGGGGGTATTATAATGTCAGAAGAAAAAGCTAAAAAAGTAGACAGAGTTAATGAAGTACTGCCTATTGGACAGTTAGCTACATTAGGATTACAGCACGTTCTTGCAATGTATGCTGGTGCAGTCGCAGTACCATTAATCATTGGTTCAGCTGTTGGTTTAACTCCTCAACACTTGGCAATGCTAGTTGCTGCAGACCTATTTACCTGCGGTTTAGCAACTTTACTTCAAGCCATCGGTATTGGACCATATATAGGTATCAAACTTCCAGCTATATTAGGTTGTACTTTTGCTGCTGTTGGTCCACTGATTATTATTGGACAGAAGTTTGGGATGCCAACGGCCTATGGTTCAATAATTGTAGCAGCGATTATTGTAATTCTTATAGCTCCACTGTATGGTAAGATACTTAAGTTCTTCCCTACTGTTGTAACCGGAACAGTTGTTACCATGATTGGTCTTTCCTTAATAAATGTTGGTGTAACAAGTATTGGCGGAGGATCAGGAGCAAAAGACTTTGGAAGTATGAGAAATTTATTGCTTGCTGCTTTTGTTATGATAGTAGTTTTAATATCAAATAAGTACTTTAAAGGATTTTTCCAAGCTATTTCTGTTTTGAATGGTATTATTCTAGGTACCATTGTTGCAGCATTTATGGGCATGGTTGATTTCTCAGTAGTTACAAATGCAAAATGGATTAGTTTTGTAAAACCTTTTAGCTTTGGTGTACCTCAATTTAATATTGGATCAATAATTATGATGACCTTTGTTATGCTGGTTGTAATGATAGAATCCACTGGAACCTTCCTTGGAATCGGACAAGTTTGTGACAAAGAAATAACTGAAAAAGATATTGTTAAAGGAATAAGAGCAGAAGGTATTGCTACTATTTTAGGTGGTATATTTAACTCCTTCCCTTATACAACTTTTAATCAAAACCTAGGCTTATTAGCTCTTAGTAAAGTTGCTAGCCGTTTTGTTGTAGTCGCTTCTGGTATAATTCTAGTTGCACTTGGATTAATTCCAAAATTTGCTGCCTTAGCTACAATAATTCCTCAGCCAGTTATTGGTGGAGCTACTACTATAATGTTTGCTATGGTTGCTGTAGCTGGAGTTAAGATGCTTTCAGTTGTTGATTTTAATAAAAATTCAAATATGTTAGTAGTTGCATGTTCCATAGGCTTAGGTCTTGGTATTACAGCAGTTCCAACATTATTGACTCATACTCCTCAAATATTCCAATCAATTTTTAGCAGCGGTATAGTTTCAGCATCAGTTTTAGCAGTAATTCTCAATGCCTGGTTAAATCACGGTGAAAAAGTAGATACCAGCATAAAACCTGCTGAAAATCATTCTGAAGGAATGATAATGTAATTAATAATACTTCATTATAATATATTCAAACCCCATTGTTTTATAATAACATGGGGTTTTCTGTTTCTTAAAAATATCTTTACTTTATTAAATCTATTTCATTGCCTTTTTTAAAAGCTTTAACTTATCATTATTGTAAGGCGGATAAATAAAATTAATATTTATCTTTGTACTCTTTTTAAGAATACTCTTCATATGTGAAAAGGTTTCAAAACTCTTATAGCCATGGTATGACCCTACCCCTGAAGGCCCTACTCCTCCAAAAGGTAAATATGGAGTTACTAAATGAGTCATAGTATCATTTATACAGCCTCCTCCATAGGAAACATTCTCTTCAACTGTTTTCTGAATTAATTTATTCTCAGTAAAAAGATATAAAGCAAGAGGCTTATCTCTTTTATTAATCAGCTTTATAGCCTCTTTAATATCTTCGTATTCTATAATTGGTAGTATTGGTCCAAATATTTCCTCCTCCATAACCTTATCCTTTAAGGTTACATTGTCTAATATAGTAGGAGCCATATATCTCTCATTTATATCGTATTTACCGCCTAAGACCACTTTATCTATATCTATTAGGTCAATTAATCTCCTCATATGGCTCTCATTAACGATTCTTCCATAATCCTCACTATTCATGGGATCATAACCATAAAAGTCTTTAACTTTTTCTATTATTTTTTTGATAAAATGCTCTTTTATGTTCTTATGAACAAGAACATAGTCCGGAGCTACGCAAGTCTGCCCAACATTCATAAATTTCCCCCAAGCTATTCTTTCAGCAGCAACATTTAGATTAGCATCTTCATTAACTATACAGGGACTTTTTCCTCCAAGTTCCAAAGTTACTGGAATAAGATTTCTTGCTGCTGCCTTCATAACAATCTTTCCAACTTTAACACTACCAGTAAAAAAAATATAGTCAAAAGGAGCATTAATAAGGGCAGAAGTGATGTCTATTCCCCCTTCAATAACTCTAATGAATTTTTCATTGAAGTTCTCTTTAATAAGTTTCCCTATTAACTTTGATACATTTGGTGTAAATTCTGAGGGTTTTAATACTATGCAGTTTCCTGCAGCAATTGCCCCAACTAGTGGTTCCATTAAAAGTTGAAAAGGATAATTAAAGGGTCCTATTATGAGTACTGTTCCATAGGGTTCAGGATATATATAACTTTTTGAACCAAAATGTATTATTGGGGTCTTTACCTTTTTTACTTTTACCCATTTTTTAAGATTTCTTATAAAATAACTTATACTATCATACAAATATCCTACTTCAGCAGCATAGGACTCAAATTGTGATTTATTTAAATCCATCTTTAATGCTTCCATAATCAATTCTTCATTATCCTTGATGACAAATTTAAGCTTTTTTAGTTGTGTTATTCTAAAATCTATACTTTTTGTTTCTCCAGTTTCAAAGAATTCTTTATCTTCTGCTAGGATACTTAAAACTTTATTACTATCTATGTTTTCCATAATACACCTCTATAATTACTTACTCCATTATTTTGAGATTATAGCATATAGAATCTTTTTTATCATCTATTTTGTTAATAATAAAAGGCTTTGTCAACTGACAAAACCTTTTTAAACTTTTTTATTATTTTATTTTTCTTTCAGAGACTTTTTTACTGCACTAAATATCTTTTGATAGCCAGTACATCTGCATAAATGCCCTGATATTTCCCTCTTTATTTCTTCATCTGTATATTCCTTACCGCTTTCCACAAGAGCTGTGGTGGTAAGAACAAGGCCTGGTGTACAAAAACCGCATTGGATTGCTCCTTCATCAATAAAAGCTTGCTGAACTTTTGTTAGCTTTCCATCCTTTGAGGAAACACCTTCTATTGTTTTAATTGTCTTTCCTTCAGCCCAAACTGCTAAATAAGAACAAGAATTAACTGGTGTTCCGTCAATTAAAACTGTACAAGCCCCACACTCACCTACTAAGCAGCCTTGCTTTACACCAGTAAAGTGAAGTCTATTTCTTAATACCTCTAACAGTGATTCTCTTATATCAATTTCAAGTGAATAGGGTTTATCATTTACAATCAAACTTATTTTCTTCATGTTAGCTTCACTCATTTACACTACCTCCAGCTCTTTTAATTGATTCTTTTATAGCTCGCTGTGTTAAGGTAACTATTAAATGCTGTCTATAGTCTTTTGAACCACGCCAGGAATCCCTTGCGTTTGAAGATTTTAAGGCTAAATTTCCTATTTCTTTAATAGTTTCATCATTTATTTCCTTACCCTTAGCATAATCCTCAGCTTCAGTGCATCGAATTGGTGTAGGTGCAGCAACACCTAAAGCTATCCTTAAGTCATTAAACTTATTCTCGCTAGTATTGCACACAACTGCCACTCCAAGCATGGCAATATCCATTGCTTTTCTGTTGCTGAATTTTATATAATTACCACTCATATTGCAGTAATTATCTTTTGTTATTAATAAGGCTGATAACATTTCTCCTGGCAATAGCTTAACTTTACCTGGCCCAGCATAGAAGTCCTTTATAGAAACCATTCTTGTGCCGCTAATACTATCCAGCTTTAAGACAGCATTTAAGGCAAAGAGTGTAGGTGCACTGTCTGCAGAAACAGCTCCATTACAAATATTGCCGCCTATAGTTGCCATGTTTCTAATTTGCGGGCCACCCATGGATACTCCTGCTTCAGCAAGCACTGGTATATATTTGTTTATAATTTCACTTCTAAATACATCAGAGAAGGATGCCATAGCCCCTATAGATATAGTTCCATCTTCTAATAAGGTGATGTCCTTTAAGCCTCTAATGTTTCTTATACTTAAAAGCTCTACTTCTTCCATATCCCCATGATGCATACGTATAAGCACATCTGTTCCACCAGCTATTATTTTTAGCTTTGGATTACTGTCAAACATTTTTAGAGCTTCCTGCATTGTTTTTGGTTCCAAAATATTTGTTATATCATACATTCTAAAAACTCCTTTCTACAGTAAACCTGCTTCTTTAAATTTTTCATATACTGCTTGTGGATTCATAGGCAGTTTATTAAAGCCAACTCCAGTAGCATCTAAGACAGCATTTCTAATAGCCGGTGCAGGTGAAATAGTTGGATTTTCTCCTAGAGATTTTTGTCCAAAACCTCCTGTTGGTTCCTCTAATTCAACAAAAGCTGTCCCTATTTCTGGTGTGTCTAAAATAGTCTGAAGTTTATAATCTAATAGGTTATTATTTAAGTTTTTCCCTGTTTTCTTATCAAATATCATTTGCTCTGATAATGCGTAGCCAAGGGACATGCTAACACCACCATGTACCTGACCTTCTGCTAACTTAGGGTTTAGTATGATTCCAGAATCATGTACATTATAAATTTCTAATACCTCTATCTTACCTGTCAGCATATCTACTTCAACTTCAGCAAAGGAAACTCCATAAGCTGGAGCATTAACTCTGACATTTTCTGAAGTATCACTTGTTATAGGAGCTGCATTTACCCTGTCATAATAGGATTCCATTGCTATGTCTTCTAAGGAACATAAAACCCTTCCTAAGGTTTTTTCTACTATATTAGCATTTACTATATCAAGTTCTTCTTTATTTATACCTGTCTTTATCTTTGCCAGTGAAAGTACCTTATCCTTAACTTCTAAGGCTGCCTTTTTAACTGCTGCTCCTGCAACATAGGATTGTCTGGATGCATAAGCACCTGTATCAAATGGAGTAATATCAGTGTCCTGACTGCTTATAACATGAACCATATCCATTGGTATTCCAAGAAC
Organism: Candidatus Clostridium stratigraminis; assembly: GCF_045310675.1. Lineage (NCBI taxonomy): Bacteria > Bacillati > Bacillota > Clostridia > Eubacteriales > Clostridiaceae > Clostridium > Candidatus Clostridium stratigraminis. Next base: position 440,040 of record NZ_JBJHZZ010000001.1, on the reverse strand, counting down.
TTCTGCTGTCATTTGTGCAAATACAGTATCGCTTCCTTGTCCTATTTCAGTTGCTCCAATTTGAAGTTGAACAGAACCGTCCTGGTTCATAACTATTCTGCAGCCTGCAAGCTCAAGGCCTACTGGGTGTGTTCCAGAAAGGTAACTAAAGCAGGCCATACCTATTCCTCTTCTCTTATCTCCACTTTGATTCTTATATTTTTTCTTCTTTTCATCCCAGTTGATTAATTCCTTACCCTTTTCTATACATTCAGGTATTCCAAAGGTACGTACTACATTTTTTGTAAGCGGATCTGCGTGTCCTACACTTATTAAATTTTGCATCCTAAAATCAATAGGATCCATCTTTAATTCCCTTGCTATATCGTCAATATGACTTTCTAGCGCAAAGAATATTTGAGGAACTCCGTAACCTCTCATAGCACCAGCTGCTGGTAAATTTGTATAAATTGTTTTAGGATCAAATATAACTGAATTAAAATTATACAATGGTCTAAATTTACTTCCAGCACTCATAGCAATAGAATGTCCGTGAGAAGCGTAAGCCCCTTGTGTTACTATATCCTTAACTGTAATTCCTAAAAGCTTTCCTTCTTTTGAAACTGCTGTTTTCAAATTAAATTTCATAGCATGTCTTGTTCTTGTATCTACGAATACTTCCTCTCTTGTATAAGCTAGTCTTACGGGTCTTCCGTTTACAGCTAAGGTCATTGCAGCAGTTAAAGGTTCAATAATTACATCCTGTTTATTTCCAAAGCCACCGCCAATATAAGGTTTAATAACTCTTATTCTTCCCCAAGGAAGTCCAAGCGCCTGTCCTACTATTCTTCTTACGATGTGCGGAATTTGTGTAGAAGATACAATAACTATACGGTCATCTGTATCTACATAAGCATAGGCATTTTGATTTTCAATATGGCAATGCTGCACAATAGAAGTTTGGAATTCTCCATCAAAAACATGTTCTGAATTTTTAATATCCTCCTCCATGTTGCCATATTGAGCTCCAAAGGAAGCTACTATATTATTAGGTCTCTCATCATGAATAACTGGAGCACCAGGCTTTATTGCCTCCTCAGGGTCTAAAACAAATGGTAAAACCTCGTAATCTACCTCTATTAGTTTTAATGCCTTTTCTGCTGTAAGCTCATCAACTGCTACTACTGCAGCTACAGCATCTCCAACAAATCTAGCCTTATCTGTAAGTATTAATCTATCTGCAACATCTCTATGGCCTGGATCTAACGAATATGGATGTCCCGCAGTTGGAAACTGAATCTTAGGCAAGTCCTTGTGCCAAATAACAGCCTCTACTCCAGGCAGAGCCATAGCTTTACTTTTATCAACGTTTTTAACAATGGCATGTGCGTATGGGCTTCTAAGCACTTTTCCTACAAGCATATCTCTTTCAAAAAAATCATCTGTATACTTTGCTTTACCTGTAACCTTAGCTACTGCATCAAGTCTGTTTACACTGCTGCCTATTACTTTATATTTCATGTTACACCCCCATAAATGATTTTTATATAAATTTATATTTATGTTGAAAAAATATTGTGTTCCTTAAACGATTACAATTATTTTATAATAAAAAATATTAAGACTATTCTTTATTAAATTATACTCTATTTAAGCAATTAAATAAAGCTGTAATCTTATGGTATTGTGGACTATATTGATAGGTTTTACGTGTTTTGCCTTGAATTGATTTCAGAAAATCCAACTACTAATTAACTAGTTAATCTAATTTTATGCCATTAAAAAAAAATTGTCAATATTTAAACAACTTCTTAATGTTCTGCCTTAAAATTTTAATAAACCAAGATTACTTATAATTTTATTTAAGCTTAATAATTACAAAATGCTCTTGATTCTTAAAATTTTTATCTATACATAAGATATTAATAAATTCAAGTATACACAAGGATATTTATATCTAAAAATATATTTTAAAAAAGTATGCTGGTACTTTTAAATAAAAGAATAAGCGACACCGCTATGTACTTTACATGTTGGTATCACTTTTTTTAATTACAAATAATAATATGGGGTTTTTGAGTAAATGGATTTTGAGTTAAACTTACTTTAACCTTATATACATCCTTAATATTTTCTTCTGTAATTACCTCTTCAGAATTTCCTTCACAAAAAAGCTTACCCTCACTCATTAAAAATATATGATCACTATAATTAGAAGCCAAATTTAAGTCATGAAGAACTGCAACTACCATGATCTTCCTATCTTCTACTAAAGTCCTAACAGTATTCATTACCTCTATTTGATGATATAAATCTAAATTAGAAACTGGTTCGTCAAGCAGAATAACTTCCGTGTCTTGAGCAATAGCTCTGGCTACAATAACTCTCTGCCTTTCCCCTCCGCTTAAGTGATTTATATTTTTTTCTCGAAGGCTCCAGGTATTTGTTATTTCCATAGCTTCCTTAACCTTTTTTAAATCTTCCTCATTTTCAGATTCAAATCTTCTTAAATGAGCTGCTCTTCCCATCATAACAATATCAAGTGCTGTAAAATCAAAATCAATATTTGTATTCTGCGGAACCACAGCCATTGTCTTTGCAATTTCCTTTTGTCTTAAGCTTATAATATCGGAATTATTAATGAAGACTGTATTTTTAATAGGATGCAGCACCCTGCTTATATTTCTTAATAAGGTAGTTTTACCAGACCCATTTGGCCCTATTATACTGTAAAAGCTTCCTTTATCAATGTTTAAGGAGATATGCTTAAGTATATTTTCTTTACCAAAATTAAAACTTAAATCCTTAACTTCTAACATACTAAAGCACCTTCTTTTTGTTTTTCATTAATAAATAAAGGAAAAAGGGAACACCGAATATTGATGTTACTATTCCTACAGGTATTTCAGCAGGAGGAACAATTGACCGGGCTAAGGTATCACATAAGATTAAAAATATTGCACCCATAGATGCTGAAAAAGGTACAACTATTCTATTATCTGAACCTAATGCTAATCTTACTACATGTGGTATTATAAGTCCTACAAAACCAATTATGCCGCTGAAGGATACAACAGCACCTACTATAATAGTACTAACAGCTATTAAAATAACTTTTACCTTATAAACTTCTACCCCAAGATTTTGAGCGCTTTCCTCACCCAACATCATCATATTTAAATCTTTTAAAAAAAAGCAAATAATTACTGTACCTAAAAATACAATGGGAGCGAGTACATAAATACTTTTCCAATTTCCTGCAGAAACACTTCCCATTGTCCACATTACAATTTTTTCTATTTCATTTCTCTTAAATATCATAATTAAGGATATTATGGAAGAAAGTAAGAAATTCATAGACACTCCAGCCAGCATAAGTGTTACATCTGATAGCTTGTTTCCTAGCCTTGCTATGTTTAATACAAAGAAAGCTGTGAGTATTGCTCCCAAAAATGCACTTACAGTTGTAAGTCCCATGCCTAAGGTGTTTGCTGCTGCTCCAAAGGCAATGGAAAGAGCAGCTCCTAAAGCTGCCCCAGAGGAAACTCCAAGCACATAGGAATCAGCCATAGCATTTTTAAATATACTCTGATATGCAGCTCCTACTACAGATAAGCCCATACCTACTAAGGCTGCCAGGATAATTCTTGGAAGTCTTAAATTTAAAACTATTATCTTTGAACTTTCTTTAATGCCGTATGTAGAAATAAGGGAATTTAAAAAGGGAATTTTATTAAAAATAATCCTCGCTGTATCCTTAAAAGAAATGTCTACAGCCCCAAAATTAACTGCTCCAACTGCCAATGCAATTAGCACTATTATTGATAAAATAAATATATTTACATAAGATTTCCTTTTGTATACATAAGACATTTACGATTCCTCTATTTCTATTTGTTTTATTTAAAAAGTTCTGGATGAATTAATTTTGCCATTGCTTCTAAACCATCTGCTAGTCTAGGTCCTTGACGATTTATTAAGTTATCATCTATTTCAAGTAATTTATTTTCCTTAACAGCCTTTAAATCTTTGTATCCTGCAGTGGCTTCTATGCCCTTTTTAGTATCAAAAAACTTAGAGCAAATCATTATATCAGGATTCTTACTAACAAGCTTTTCTACGCTGTAATTCCAGCCTTCAACGTCATTCGCAGCATTTGTTCCGCCTGCAAGTTCAATCATTTGACCAATAAATGTACCTTTCCCAGAAGTAAAATCACCGCTTTGGCCATAACCTACTACATAATATACAGATGGTTTTTTGGCATCTTTAACCTTATCTTCAACTTCTTTAACCTTTGCCTTCATACCATCAATAATTGTATTAGCTTTATCTTTTGCATTTAATACCTCAGCTATGCTGTCAATGTTCTTATAAGTTGCGTCAAAGCTTTGTTCTCCAGAATAAACTATAACCTTTATGTTTAAATCCTCAAGTTTTTTTACAGTGTCCTTTGAAGTTATATCAGATACAAATACAACATCTGGTTTTAAGTCTATAATCTTTTCTTCACTAGGATTTGTTAAGTTTCCAATTGAATTAACCTTAGTTACTTCGGATGGATAATCGTCATAATCTGTTCTACCAACTAATTTACTTCCTTTTCCAAGAGAATATATTATCTCAGTAATACTTGGTGAAACAGATACTATCCTCTCTGGTTCCTTATCTAAAGAAACCTCTCTCTTAAATGCATCTGTAATCTTTAAAGGATACTTTGTATTACTTACTTCTTTATTAGTCTGATCAGCCGCTGTATTAGCTGTATTTTTAGTGCTGCAGCCTGTAAGTGTAACTGCAAAAACTAATATTAATGACATTATTAAACTGATTAACTTTTTCATATCTACTTTTATTCCTCCAAAATATATTATTAATTTATTCTTATGATAAATTTTTTTAGTAAAAATTAATATTATCAGAAATATTTATTTTTAATTTTTCTAGCAGCATGCAGTATACATTATTGTAAAATAATGTACTTATTTAATTTTCATTTCAATACCACAAACAACTAAATAAACTTCCTCTGCTCTACTTGCAATATATTGATTTACTCTACCTGCGATGTCTCTGAAAACTCTTCCAAGTACTGTTTCAGGTACAACACCAAAGCCTATTTCATTTGTAACAACTATTACAGTTAGGCTAGTTTCTTTAACTGCATCTATAAAAGTCTCAAATTCCTTAATAATTCTTGTTTCTATTTCAGCTAATCTTTCATTAGTAATAATTTCTGTAATGTTAGCAGCATCTGCGGCATCATCAAAGGTCGTTCCAACTATATCAAACAGCAGATTAGTCATCATTATAGTAGCACAATCCAGTAAAATGCCCTTATGTTTTTTACTTGCCTTAAATACTTCTGGTGCTAAATTCTTATAGCCTTCAAAGGTGTCCCAATTTCTTGGTCTCTGGGCTCTATGTTTCTTAACTCTGTCCTTCATTTCCTCATCGAAAACTATTGAAGTTGCAATATAAAGCACAGATTCATTTATATCTCTAGCCATTTTTTCTGCAAAGCTGCTTTTTCCGCTTCTTGCTCCTCCAGTTACTAGACAAAGTTTACCCATTCCCTTTTCCTCCTACTTTAATAAGAATCTTTCTTTAATTTGTTTTGGCAAAAATACATATACTGCTTCTGCTATTACTACATTTGCAAGGGTTCCTGCAAGTAATGGTGGTGCATAAGCAAATGCGCCAAAGCCTAGTAATGGAGTTGTCAATAATAATCCAATGCCAACATTAAAAATAAGTGCAGTTATTATTCCACCTGCCCTTGCTGCCCAAATGTTAATTTTCTTCTCTAAATTTATTTGTACTATATTAAAGAAAAACATTGTAAGAGCCATTGAAAACATTGTAATTATATGAACCGGTACTGTAAGAGGGAAACCCGAGGTAAGCGCGGTTAAAAAATGTCCACCAGCTCCAAGAACCGCTCCATACCATGGTCCAAGTAGTAGTGCTCCTAAAAATGCTGCCATGGAATCAAAGGCTATGCTTCCAAAAATCTTTATATTGCTTCCAACAAAGCATAGTGCAATTAGCATTGCACAAGTAACAAGCTTCCTTATTTTCATAAAAATGACCCTCCAATACTAAAATACAATTAAATAAAAAAACCTCTACAAACCTGTAGAGGAAGTTTAATGGCTTAAGACTCTAGAGTAATCTAATTAAAATAAAAAGCCCACATAAAAGTGGGCATAATAAACCTTAATGAGATTTCTCAAACCACTTCCCTTCCCTCCGAAGGATTAGTATTGTCCAAGGCAGGTCTCCTGGCTCACGGGTCAATCTCTTCCCACCTTCCCGGCTGTTAACCAGTGGTTAGGATTCGTATCCGTATACAGTAGCGGGGGCTGTAGTGGATTTTCACCACTTTCCCTTTTAAACTAAGTGTACCTAGGGCATCGTATTTAATTGTTTACAAGTTAATAATAGCATTACCTCTAAATAGTGTCAATAAAATTTACTTATTTTAAATCATAGTTAAAAGCTCACTTAATAATATATGATCTTATGATATTATTTCTTATTTAAGTATTTCATCAATTATACTAAGTTCTTCACTTGAAAATTCTAAGTTATTTAAGGCTGCCACATTATCTTCAATTTGACTTACCTTACTTGCACCAATAAGTGCAGAAGTTATACGACCTTCACGAAGTACCCAAGCAATTGCCATCTGAGCTAAGCTTTGACCCCTGGTCGTAGCAAGTTCATTAAGCTTACTTACCTTTATTAACTTTTCCTCAGTAATTTCCTTATTGTTTAAAAACTGTGATGGCCCAGCAGCTCTTGAATCCTTTGGAATTCCATTTAAGTATTTACTTGTAAGGAGTCCTTGTGCAAGAGGCACGAAGGCAATTGACCCTATCCCTTCTTCCTTAAGAACAGTTTGAAGCCCATTTTCAATCCATCTATCTAACATATTATACCTAGGTTGATTAATTACAAAAGGCGTGCCTAGTCTTTTTAATATTTCTGCAGCTTTCTTGGTCTGCTCAGCATTATAGTTTGATACTCCAACATAAAGTGCTTTTCCCTGTCTTACTATTAGATCTAGAGCTCCCATGGTCTCCTCTAGAGGCGTATTTGGATCTGGCCTGTGATGATAAAAGATATCCACATAATCAAGGCCCATACGCTTTAAGCTTTGATCTAAGCTTGCTACAAGATATTTCTTAGAACCCCATTCACCATAAGGTCCCGGCCACATATAATAACCGGCTTTACTGGAAATTATCATTTCGTCTCTATAAGCCATAAAATCAAGTTTTAATATTTTACCAAAGTTCTCTTCAGCAGCGCCTGCTGGAGGTCCATAATTATTTGCTAAATCAAAATGAGTTATACCTAAGTCAAAGGACTTCCTAACTATTTCTCTTCCATTTTCAAATATATCAATTCCCCCGAAATTATGCCAAAAGCCAAGAGATATGGCAGGTAATTTCAAGCCGCTGTTTCCGCAGCGATTATACCTCATATTTTCATACCTATTTTCACTTGCTATGTATGACATTTAAAAGCCTCCTTCTATTCTTTACTAAATTATTATTAAGCCTTACATGCTTGAATATTATAAAGTAATTATAATTTATTTGTGTCTATATCCCTTTCGTAACCATAACTATTGTTTAAATCTGCAGCGTTATACTTTTTACTGCAATTAATAATTATTTTAATTATATCATTTCAAGTTTGTAATTCAAATTATTATGCTTTTTTTTAAACTCTTTCAATACTATAAAAATATTCGTTCCATATAAGGTGGGTATAGAGGAGTTACTATGGTATGACAAAGACTCTCTAGTACGATACTACATTAGACTTAAAAGTGGCAATTGGAAAAATCACAGTGTTATTGAATTTTGAACATAGAAATGGGGCTATTTTTCAATAGCCCCATTTTTTCTTATGCTAATTCTAATGCAATTTCCATCATTTGAGTGAAAGATGTTTGTCTTTCCTCAGCTGTAGTGGCCTCGTGAGTGACTAAAGAATCTGATACAGTTAATATGCAAAGTGCATTAGCACCTGCACGAGCTGCATTCATATATAAGGCTGCAGCTTCCATTTCTACTGCCATAACGCCCATCTTTGCCCACTTCTTCCATGAATCTACATCATCATCATAAAATGTATCGGAAGAATATACATTTCCAACCTTTGGATCAATACCCTTTTCTTCAGCTATTTTAACTGCCTTTTTTAACAAATCCCAAGAAGCAGTTGGCGCATATGTACCAGGTAAATTATATTGACTAGCATAATTTGAATTTGTAGAAGCTGACATTCCTATAACTATGTCACGAACCTTTACATCTTCTTGCATAGATCCACAGGAACCTATTCTAATTACATTTTTAACTCCATAAAAATTAATTAGTTCGTAGGAGTAAATTCCAATTGATGGGATACCCATTCCAGTTCCCATAACAGATATTTTTTTACCTTTATATGTACCGGTGTATCCGAACATATTTCGTACTGTATTAAACTGAACAGGATTTTCCAGATAGGTTTCAGCTATAAATTTTGCTCTTAAAGGATCTCCTGGTAGCAGCACTGTTTCAGCAATAATTCCTTGTTCACTTACACCAATATGAGGTGTTGGTATCATAAATATCACTCTCCAATATTAAATAATAGTACCCAAATTCATTATAACAATTGCTTAATAATGTATGAATACCCAAATCGTATTATAATTATAAGTTATATTGCAACAAATAACCATAGGCATACTACAATTATTTCTTAAAAATTACAAATTATTATATAACATTGCAAGGATTTTGTATAAAATTTATATTATTTGTGTTAAAAATATATAAAAACAATAATACGCAAGAAGTAAATTAAAACTTTTTGTGCATTATTGTTTTATATTTTAAATTAGGTCGTACTGCTTTTTTCATTATATAGATTAATAATTCTTTATTTCAGTTTAAGTCTATATTTCTTATGAGTTATTATTCTAACAGTTATTTAATTTATATATTTAATGAGTTTGAAGCTTTATTAGCTTCTGTCTCCCTTGCTTGTTTTTCTGATAATGCTACAAATGGAATATAGATTAAAATACCTATTGCTAAATTTACTAACTGCAGGATTATTCCCATTACTGAGCCAGTTGCTAAGAATCCACTAAGTAGAGGCGGCATTGTCCAAACTACCAATGCAATTGTCTTTGGAACTATGTGAGCTGCCATTGCTGCATAACTTACAATAGTTAGCACTAAAGGTGTGAGTATAAATGGGATAACGTAAATTGGATTTAATACAAGCGGCATACCAAAAAGTACAGGTTCATTAATATTAAATATTGAAGGAGCCAAGCCTAATTTTGCTTTTGCTTTGTTTTCTTCTCTCTTGCCTACTATAAAAATTGCAACAAGTAAACAAATTGCAGTTCCTGCACCTCCCATATAAACAAAGGTATCAAAGAAGGAAGATGTTATTATATTAGGTGCTGGCTTACCAGCTGCGAAGGCGTCAACATTTGCACTCATTAAAGGCAAGAATATTGCAGTTGTAATTGGAAGTAAAATATTTGCTCCATGTAAGCCAAAGAACCATAATAGATGAAGTAAGAAAACAACTAGTAAAGCTGCTCCTAAACTGCTTGCAAGTCCTAATAATGGCTTTTGAATAAGAGTAAAGATATAATTATGAATATCCGGAACACCTATATCTGTAAGAACAATTCTTAAAACACAGAAAACAACTAGAGTAATCATAGAAGGAAGTAATGCAGCAAAGGACCTTGAAACTGCAGGCGGAACCCCATCAGGCATTTTAATAACGAGTTTTTTGTTACCCATAAGTTTTACAAAAATTTCAGTAGCAACTAAGGCCACAAATAAAGCAACAAACAGTCCTTGTGCCCCTAAGAAAGCAAATGGTATTGCCCAGTCCTTTGCTGATCCAGCATAAAGCATTAATAAGGAGGCAAAGGAAACAACTCCAGCTGAGAGTCCGTCTTTTTCATAGGATTTAGCTAGGTTATAACTTACAGTAAATACAACTAAGAGTGACATTACCGCAAATGTACCATTCCATAAGTTGCCGCCAAAGCTATTCCATTGATCCCCAAAAATGCTCTTCATGAAGTCAGCCCAGCCTGGTATAGGCAAGTTATTGAACAGGACTGCCAGAGAACCAACTATAATCAAAGGCATAATAGCAACAAAACCATCACGAATAGCCACAAGATGTCTTTGAGAGCCTACTTTACCTGCAAAAGGCACAAAGTACTTTTCCAGGAATTCCATAATCTTTTTCATTCTAATTCCCCCTGTTTTATTAATTAATATAATTTCATAAGCACTTGGCTTAATGATAACTATTGGATTTTTGGGTCCTTGAACTCTAGTATAGTTTGATAATTTTACCATTGTTTAGATAACTATTTTTAACTATTTAAAAAGGCTTAGTGCATAATTCAAAACCTTTTCTCCATTCATCATTCCATAATCTATACTATTTATTACATCAACTACTATTCCCTTTGGCTCGTAAGCAGTTTTATATTTGTTTAGTAAAAACCTTACCTGAGGACCAAGAAGTAAAACATCGGTATCATCTATGTGATGTTTTAGTTCTGCTTCTGCCACTGCTATTATCTTGGCTTCTACTCCAAGCTTTGCAGCAGCTTGTTCCATCTTTACCACCAATAAACTGGTAGACATTCCAGCACCACATACAAGAGTAATTCTTTTCATTACATTATCCCCCTTTTTTGTAATATATTACTTTACAATAATATTAGCAATTATTGTGCCAAAACACTGTTTTTTAAAAATTTTTTTATTTTGTAGCTTTAGACATTAATTGATACCCATAGTTTTTTGTTTTAAAGCTAGTGTTTTATTTATTGATTAGTGTTTAGCTACTTTAGATTAGTGTTTTGCAAAGCTGTTTACTGTTTTAAAAATCTTTCATACATATCTACAAATTCCTGAGCTATATCCTTTATTGTAATAGCATTCATTAAATGATCCTGGGCATGAACCATAAGTAAACTTACCTCCATTGATTTACCTGCTGCCTCATTTTGAATAAGTCCAGTTTGAACCATATGAGCCTCTCCTAAATTGTCGTATGCTTTTGAAAGGGCTTCTCTTGCCTCAGCTATTTTCCCTTGTTTTGCAAATTGTATTGCCTCCATGGAGTGACTTCTGGCATCTCCTCCATTTACTATAATTTTAAATATTATTTCTTGATAATCCATGTCTACCATCCTTTCAAATTCCCTATGATTTATTAATATTTAGTTTTAATATTCCTTTCTTGATAGCTTTAAAAAATTCTTTTGAATTAAATTTAACTTGGCTTTTTATTATATTAATAGGCTGCTAATTTTCTAATATCCGGTATTTACCTTCAATATTAACTTTTATCTTTATTAATACATAAGCAATTAGTATGCCAAAACACTATTAATTGGTTATATATAAAAAATGAATGGTGAAAAAAATAATGCGGAAATATCCGCACTTTTCTATGTATAACTTTTTGTATTTAAATAGCTCATAATATAGCAAATTTCATCTTCTACTATCTTTATATTATATTTTTTATTTAAGTAATCACATACTCTACTAACAATACTATATAGCTCTGGATTGTCCTTTATATATTCCTCACTTTCTTCAAATTCTATAATTGCTCCGCCAATCTTAAGTCTATCAATCATGCAGCCCATATGAAGTGTAATTCCTATTAAAATATCAGTATCTATTTTCATATTAAGCTCTTCTTCTACTTTTAAGATTATTCTCCTTATATCCTTAAAAACTTCACTACCATCTACATTCCTAAGCTGATGCTTTAAAGTATCTCCCATCTTCATATAGGTAGTTTCCATATCGATAAGCTCCTGCAAAGAACTAAGTGCAGATTTGTTTAACACATCATATAATCCAAATTGAGGAACATTAAAATTTACACTAAAGGTACTAACTATTGAGATCAAATTCTTGTCTTTTAAAAGCTTATTAATCCTTGTATTTATATTTTCTTTATCAATTAAGTTTACAGGTATTATTTCTAAAAGCCCTCTATCAAACTCAAGCTGCTCCTCTAGAAAGCTCTTTATTGTTAGCGCACTTCCTTCTCCAGTAGTACATATGGTTAATATTGCAAGCTTTGGTGCTGATTCCACTTCAAACTGATTTCTTATAGAATCATTTTCTATAAGGCTATTGACATTTAAGGTATCTTTAAACACTTCCTCTAAGGAATACCCAAGCATAGACTTTCTTGCGGCCTCAATAACATGAAGGGTGCTGACTAAGGGAATTGTTTTAGTATTAATTCCAAATTCCTTTTGCAGTTCCTCACCAAAGGTTGTAAGGGAACCCATGTCAACTAAAAGAAGTATATCTGAAGTTATGTTCTCAGCTTTTATGTGATTTTTTAGCCTATGAAGTACCTGCTGAGGTTTTTCCTCCAAAGGTGCGTTTATGCCAATTACCTGCTTAATATCCAATAATTTATTTGCTACCTCTGCAATGGAGGTTGCTGTTGAATTACCGTGAGCTACTACTATTACGCTTACTTCTTCCTGCAGCTTTATGTTTTCCTTTTCATCATAAGCAAGAAACATGGTTAAGAATCCTGCCTCATCTATTGGCATAGTAACTCCTAGGTTTCTTTCGATAATTTTCAAGCATTCTAATGCTGCTGCAAATTCCTCACTATGCTCCGTCCTAATCCTATTAAGCTGCGGATTTATTATTTTTCTATTCCTCTTTATTCTTTCAATTGAGTTTGAAATATGTACAGCAATACCATAGTATACCTTTTGACTTAGAATTCTTTTTAGCCTATCTTCACTATAACTTACGATTTGAACAGCTGCGTCTATAACTTCTTCACTAATTACATTTTCAAGAGAAGAAATATCTTTTTTTCTATTTACATTAAACAAATATTTGGCAAAGTAATCTTCAATATTTTTTTCCATTTCCTTTTCAAGTTCATCTCCGCTTAAACCCCTGCCTCTTAGCTGATGTACTCTATAATCAATCATTTCATAAATGTTTTCTTCCTTGTCTTCTTCAAAGAGGCTATTATCTTCGCTATTGTCAAAAATACAGTATCTTTTATTTATTCCAATTAGCTTATTCCATATCTGTCTATGTTCAGTCTCTTTATAGAGTCCGTCTTTTATATAGCTAGGAAGTTCTCTGCTATTTATCATTATGCTTCCTTTTTTCCTGGAAACATAATCAGCATAAGCTTTTGCACAGGCAAGTTGAATATCAGTTTTAAGCTGTCCTACATTATTGGTACAATTATAGCTTAGAAAAGCTCTCATAGAATTAACTGAAACCATTATTTCTCTATCTAATCTTGAGGATTCCTCTCTAAAGAAACGGCTTATTAAGTAGAATCTCTCTTCCAAACTTCTTTCTTGGAGCCCAGGAATACGTATTATCATTGGAATTCTTCTAGTAAAGGTTCGTAGGAGGACTGAATCTGGATTTTCGGTTGTTGCTGAAACTATAAGTACATTTGCTTTCCTATCCTGTTCTGTTTCTCCTAATCTCCTAAAGCTACCCTTGTCCATAAAGGTAAAAAACATTTCCTGTCCTTCGGGAGGCAGTCTGTGAACCTCATCTAAAAATAGCATTCCTCCATTAGCCTTTTCAATCAGCCCCATTTTATCAGAATCTGCACCAGTATATGCACCCTTTTTTGTTCCAAAAATCTGGCTTATTAGAAGCTGTGGGGTATTTGCATAATCAGCACAATTAAAGGTTACAAATGGAGAATCTAATTCCATCTTTTTCATCTCGATAGCATATTTATGTATTAATCCAGCAAACATTGATTTCCCAACGCCGGTATCTCCAAGAATGAGGATGTGCATCCCCTTTGGAGGATAAAGTATTGCTGCCTTGGCTTGTTCTACAGAGGAAAATAAACTTTGATTTTGCATAGCAAACTTGTCAATTTGAGTAACTTCAAGCTCTCTTTCAGCTCTCTCTAATATTTTAAAAAGCACTGGTCTTCCGCTGCTTTTAGACACTTTTCCTTCTTCACATAATCTATTTAAATCATTGCTAACGTTGGCTCTGCTTAAGTTTAATTCTTCAGCAATTTCAAGTGCACTTATCCCATCGTAACTTGTATTTGCCATAAGCTCCTTAAGCTTTTCATAAATAACCTCAATTCTCTTCATTCCCCTTCCCCCTTTATCCTTATTCTACCTAATCCTCAAAACTTTTGCATTACTTTTTTCTCGGGTCTTGGGTTCTTGGGGACGGTTAACATCTTCTTCCTGTTTTTATTTTTGGCTTTTGGCAAGATTAACATCTTTTTTCATTTTGCCTTGGGTCCTGGGGACGGTTAACATCTTCTTCCTGTTTACTTTTGATTAGGTGATTAGGGACGGTTAAGTAGTTTTTCATTTCTTTAGGTATTGCTAATAATTTTCTCTTCTTTCACTTGAGTAAAGTTCTCATTTGTTATGGGAACTAGAATTTTAGTTAAATTTGATTGAAATCACATTTTATATTGACTACAGTCACAGATATTATTGATTAAAAAAACTATAATTTAATTAATAAATGAATTGGAGGAGATTGTGGAATGAATAAAATAGATAATTTAGTAGAATTATTACAAAAATTAAACTCAGGCGATATAACACCAGAACTAAGACAGAACGCTTTAGAAATGGTTAAAACTGTTGATCCTTTAGAATTATCATTAGCAGAACAAAAAGTAATTGAAAATGGAACTAAACCTGAAGATTTGAGGCATCTATGTGATATTCACATGGAGGTTTTAAAGGATGAATTAAATAAATTAAAGGTGAGCTTAACACCAGATCACGTATTAACTACATTAATTGCAGAACATGATGAAATATTGAAGCGATTAACAATACTTGAAGATATAAATAGTAGAATTCAAAAAATGGAGACTTTTGATAATAATTCTGGATTGTTCAAAGAACTTTTAGAAGTAGCCATTGAAATTCTAGGAGCAGAACCACATCATAAAAGAGAAGAAGATGTGCTTTTCCCTGAACTAGAATCAAGAGGAGTTACGGGACCAACAAGAGTAATGAGAATGGAGCATGACTTGTTAAGAGCTAAAAAGAGAGAAATTAAGTCCCTAGCTGAGAATGTAGGTTCAATGAATTTTATGGAGTTTAAATCTCAATTGGATGAGGCAGCTAAATATTTAATATTCAACCTCAGAGATCATATTTATAAGGAAAATCATATTCTTTATCCTACTTCAATCGAGACTCTTTCAGATAAAAACCTTTGGATTACAATGAAAGAAGCTTGCGATAATATTGGCTACTGCAGCTTTACCCCCGGCAAGTAATGGCTAAATATTATTAGTTGTCTATGTCACCTCAATTTTGGATATAATTCAAGATATATTATTCCATAATTGAGGTGATTTTTTATGCCAAGACAAGCAAGGATAAAGTCAAACACAGCAATATATCACATTATGGCCCGAAGCATCTCTGAAATTGATCTTTTCAAAGATGATGAAGATAAGAAAAAATATTTATACATTATTAAGGATTATCAAAAAATTTATAGTTTTAAAGTGTATGCCTACTGTCTTATGGATAACCATTTACATATAATAATTGATTCTAATGGTGCGGATATATCTAAAATAATGCATAGTATAAATTTCAAATATGCAAGTTATTTTAATAGAAAACATAATAGACATGGACATCTATTTCAGGATAGATTTAAAAGCAAAATTGTCTTTAATGAAAGATATCTGTTTACATTAACAGCCTATATACATAATAATCCTTCATCTTTACCTGGGTATGAAAATAGCATTGAAAATTACTCCTTTTCAAGCCTTGGAGTATATTTAAAATTAAGAAATGATGTTTTCCAAATTATTGATTATAGATTTATTCAAAACCTTTTTGGTTTATTTTTTAATAAATCCGAGATGAAATATATAAAATTGGTTTTGGAATCAACGTACCTGATAGCTGAAGAAGAAGCAGAATTTGAAAATGAACCAACTGAATATAGAAGTGAACGTAGAATACTAAATAGAGATTTCATGGTGGAAGATATAATTGAATTTGTAGCACGATACATGAATATCAGCAAATCCAACCTTCATGCAAAATATAATAAGAATGTAGTTAATGCTAGAGCATTACTAGTTCTAATGTTAAGAAATTTGTGTAATTCAAGTTGCAAAGACATTTGTGGTATTATTGGTAATATAACACAATCGCGCGTTTCTAGGCTTTCCTTTATTGGTAAGGATTTAGTTACCTTCGATAAAAAATATAAAAATATAGTGTATGACTTTATTGATAATTGTTCATAATTACAGAAATTTATAGTTATTAGATGAATTATTTTATGCTTATTGTTGTACAAGCCTTTTAAAGGTGTAACTACGCTTTTAATAGTTGCAGATTATAAATTTCACGGGTGAAATTTAACTACTTTTTATGAAAATTAATTGAAGTTAGAAACAATATTCTTAACTAATCAAGGTTAAAGTTGAAACTAACATAAAGAATTAATCGTCCCTTAACCTTGAAAAGTTGAAAATATTTAACAGTCTCTAAATGTCACACTGGTCAATTTCTATAGAATAATTTCCACAATCTTCACAAACTGCAATACTTACAATAAAGCTATTATCTATCTTGCCTAGTTTAAATAGTTGAGTAGCTGAAGTATTTTTGAATTCATTTGATATATTGCTAATAATATATTCACCTTTTTTAGTAAAGATGAAAAAGTGATATTCAAGAAATCTATAAGCTTTTACTTTTTCTTTTTTATCAACATGGCAATTTTCACATGAGTTATCGTAGTATTCTATGTCAAAAACTACATCATCAGTTTCGTTCAAAAGTGAAAATATTAAATCTCTATCAAAGCCTTTAACAGGCTGCTCTTCATCATTGGCAAAGTACTCTAAGTTATCCTCTTTAAGTTCATAGGTTTTATCATTTAATTCGAATTTAAAGTTTTCCATATTCTCCTCCATAAATTATAAATTTAAACCAAAGAATTGAATCAGTAATTAACCGTCCCTAAGTATTTTATCACACTTTGAATGAATTGTTGTTTAATTTGAATATTCGCGCAATTCTACAATTATTTTGCATTTTATTAGCAATTAAATAATATTTTTTCATTTTTTTATAATTTAATTAATAAATTATTAATTTTGACCTTGTTATGTTTTTGTCATGATGGTATAATAAAGTCGAATTAAAAATATATTAACATTTTAGTAATAAACAAAAATATATGTTTATCGCTAATAGGAATTTCGAGGAGGACAAAAAATGAAAATCAGAGCATTAGTATTATCTTTAGCTGTAGTATCTACAGTATTTACTGGATGTGCAAAGCAAGCAGCTCCAACACCAGCACCAGCTGCTACTACACCAGCTAAAACAGATACAGTAACAGGAGCTTCAATGGCTACTGATGAAGCATCTTTTGAGCAAAAGATAGGTAAAGACGGTAACTATATAGTTCTTACTAATAAAGACCTAACTTTTACTAAGGACTTAACTGTTGATGGAAAATTCACTAAAAAGGATGCTAACGGTAATGAAGTTGTTTCCCGTTCACTAGCATTTGCTACAACTGGAGCAGACAAAAAAGTTGACAAGAGATTTACAGTTACTGTACCAAAGTTAGTAATAAACAGCGAGAATACACTTCTTGAAGATGGTATTGTTAAAGGCGATATTTATGTACAAGCTAAGGGATTCAAAACTAAAGATACAACAATTAACGGAAACCTTTATTTTGCTACAGAAGAATTAAAGAATGCATTTAAAGCTGATAGTTTAACTAAAATAACTGGAAAAGTTGAAGTTAAAGCTTATACAAAGTAATTTAATTTAAATTTATATAGCACTGGGCCCTTTCTAAGATTTGTTAATATTCTTAGAAAGGGCCCTACTATTATATTATCAAATTTATTTCTTTTGCTCACACTGATGTAATTTACAATTATCTTTGATATAATTAATCTATTATTAATTGGAGGTATACAAACGATGTCAATCAAAATTATAGCTGACAGCAGCTGTGACTTAAATGATGAATTAAAAAGAACTTTAAATATAGATATAGCCCCTTTAGTTCTGCAGCTTGGAGATAAATCATTTGTCGATGATGATACCCTTGACGTAGAAGCTTACGTAAAGGCAATGGCACAAAGCGAAACTGCTCCAAAAACAGCCTGCCCTTCCCCTGATGATTATATGAAAAGATATGCTGGCTCAGAAAGCACTTTTGTAGTGACACTTTCTAATGTATTAAGCGGATCTTATAACAGCGCAGTTTTAGCAAAAAATTTATTTCTAGAAGAAGCTCAAAATAAGTTTATACATGTTTTCGATAGCTTAAGCGCATCTGTTGGAGAAACTCTTGTAGTTCTTAGGATAAATGAGCTTGCAAAATTAAATCTAGGGGATGTAGAAATAGTTGATAAAGTAACAAGTTATATTAAAGATATGAAAACTTTGTTTCTCTTAGAAAGCCTCGATCACCTTGCTAAGGCAGGCCGATTGAACCACATAGTTGCCAAAATAGCTTCAATGTTTTCCATAACTGCAATTATGGGTGGAGATAAAGGACATATAAAACTTGTAGAAAAAGTCAGAGGCTATAAAAGGGCATTTATAAGGCTTATTGATACAATAGGTGAAGAAGGAAAGAACCTTGAGGATAAAATATTAGGAATTGCTCATTGTAATTGTCTTGATAGAGCTTTGCAGCTAAAGGAAGAAGCTTTAAAGAGATATAATTTTAAAGATATTATTATTGTGGAGATGAGGGGCCTAAGTTCTTCCTATGCTGATAATGGTGGTATTGTAATAGCTTTTTAATCAACATAAGCTTGTTCCAATCATGGAGGCAAGCTTTATTTTTTTAATAGTGTTATAAATATTAGAATTTGTAGTAATATATCTTATTATTAATAAAGTTTTTAAATTTGTAACAACCTTGTCATGAAATTGCCACAAAAGTATTTTATTTTATATATATGCTACAAACGAAATCAATTAATTAAGGATTTTAAATAAAGGAGGAAAACTTTATGGAATATAACAATAATAATGAAATAAACACTGAAAATATACTTAATAATGATGTGCATATCAGTGCAGAAAGTGAAGGCAATAATGATAATGAAATAAACGCTGAAAATATGCTTAATAATGATGAGCAAAATGTCAGCTCAGAAAGTGAAAACAAAATTGAGGCCGAGGAATTAATAAGCAGCGACAATCTAAGTAATAATGACCAGACTGAACATAATGACAATTATGTCTTTAATTACAGCGATAATAAACAAAATTTCAAAAATAAACCTGGTAAGTTTAAAAAGGTATTTTCCTATGTGGCAGTAGGAGTAATTTGTACAGTAATAGGCGGTGCTGCTTCGGGTGCCGCAGTGCTATATGCCTTGCCTAATACTAATTTCTTTAAAAACAGTGACTTGTATAAATCAATAGCTACTAGCACCAATACCTCAAATACAGTTTATGACGGACACCCAACTCAGCTGGCTTCAACAGGCTCAGCCCTAAGTGCTACTGAAATAGCAAAAAAGGTAGGACCGGCAGTAGTAGCCATAACTTCAACCCTTCAAAGTTCAGGCGGCTACTTTAATCAACCAACACAAGGTGTCGGAACTGGAATGATAATAAATCAAGATGGCTACATTCTTACAAATTACCATGTAGTAGAAGGTGCTCAGTCAATAAAGGTAAGTTTAAGCAACGGGAAGCAGGTAAATGCTAAAGTTGTAAACTATGATTCAAGCTATGATGTGGCTGTAGTTAAAATAACTGATAGTGTTCAAGTACCTGCAGTGGTTGAACTTGGAGATTCTGATAACCTTCAGGTTGGAGAATCAGTAGTAGCAATAGGTAACCCCCTAGGAACTGACTTCTTTGGTTCAGTAACCTCTGGTATAGTAAGTGCCTTAAATAGAAAAATAACTAGTGATTCAAATAACTTATCTTATATACAGACAGATGCAGCAATAAATGAAGGTAACAGTGGTGGACCACTAATTAATTCAAGAGGCCAAGTAATAGGTATAAACACAGCTAAAATTAAAGAAAGTGGTGTTGAAGGCTTAGGCTTCTCAATCCCAATTAATGCAGTAAAGAATAAGATTCCAGATCTTTCAAAGCCTGTATTAATGATAGGAATTCAAGGGCAAGAAATAGATAAGGCTATATCAAGTCAGTACAATTTACCTATCGGCCTTTATGTCCAAGATGTAACAACCTTTAGCCCAGCTGAAAAGGCAGGTATTAAAACAGGAGACGTTATAGTAAAATTTGATGGTCAAAAGGTAACTACATTTGATCAGGTTAATACATTAAAAAACAAGCATAAATCAGGAGATAAGGTTTCCGTTACCATAAGCAGAGATGGAAAAGAGCAAACCTTAACCTTAACCTTAACTAATCAATAAACAAACAAAAACAGCTTGAAAATTTGAGAACGTCCATAGTTTTGTGTAAAATATTATAGACATGATTAAATTTATTTGGAAATACAACAGGGTTCGTCCCTGTTGTATTTTTTTGATTTTAGGTAATGACTAAATAATGGATTAGTATAGCTAATATTAGTTATTATAGTTTGCAAAACTTCCAAAAATATTCATGTATATTTTAAAAAATATCGAGCAAATTTTTTAGACGATCTGTTCAAGCCTATTTTCAAACATGATGCTAAGTTGCGCTAATATCAAAGACCAGTTCTGGACCGGCGAGGTCCATTTCTTCATTATTTGCTCAGTAGCAAGATACAGAGATTTACTCAATGACTCATCAGTAGGGAATGTTGTTCTGATCTTTGTGAACTTCCTTAGTTGTCTGTTAAAGCCCTCCAGTGCGTTAGTAGTATAAATTATCCTTCTAATCTCTGGAGGGAAGGCAAAATAAGTAGATAACTTATCCCAATTATTGTTCCAGGACTGTATGACAATAGAGTACTTCGCTCCCCATGTCTCTTCTAGAGATTGCAGAGCATCTATTGCAACTTGCTCACTTGTAGCTTGGTATACAGTCTTCATATCCTTCATGAAAGCCTTACTGTCTTTAGATGCTATATACTTAATGGAGTTTCTTATTTGGTGGATTATGCAGCTTTATATATTTACATCAGGAAAAGCGGCTTTTATAGCCTCCGGCAAACCCTTAAGGCCATCCATACAAGCAAGTATGATATCCTTAACCCCTCTATTTTTAAGGTCGTTACAGACCGACAACCAAAACTTAGCTCCCTCTTGTTCTCCAACCCATATACCAAGAATGTCTTTATGGCCCTTCATGTCTAATGCCATACATATGTATGCGGCTTTGCTCACAATCCTATGTTCTTCTCTAACTTTAAAGTGAACTGCATCCATGTAGACTATAGGATATACATGGTCTAACGACCTATTTTGCCAGGCGACAGCCGTCTCCATAACTTTGTCTGTAATTTTAGAAATCATTGCTGGAGATAAATCTACACCGTATAGCTCCTTAATCTCAGCAGTTATATCATCCACTGACATACCCCTTGCATAAAGCCCAATAACCTTTTTATCTAGCTCATTACATACAGTTTCATATTTCTTAACGATTTTGGGCTCAAATTCAGCCTTACGGTCTCTTGGTATATCTACATCTACTTCTCCAAAGCTGGTTAGTATATTTTTTGTGCTATAACCATTTCTATAGTTTTTATCATCACTGTTATCTCTTTCGTACTTTTCTATACCGAGATGTTCTTCCATTTCGGCTTCAAGGAATTGCTGGATTATGTTTCCGAATAGGCGTTGCATTAGGCCATCCTTCCCAACTAAGTCCTCCATGTTTTTACATTTGCTTAACTCATTATTAAGGTCTATATCTGGTATTCGTAATTGTTTCATCTTTTTCTCCTCCCAATATTTCTTGTGGTTACTATTACCACAAATACCAGCTATACATAAAAAGAACGTAAATAGATTTGAATTTTACACAAATCTATTTACGTTCCCAAAGTTTTTCAAGCTGTTTTTGTTTGTTTATTACTGCATTTAATTTTTATATTCCTTTATTATCACATCAAAGCTTTCTATAATCTCATCTAATTTTTTAGTTGATGTAATAACTTCTTCTATTGATGAGGTCTGCTCTTCTACTGAAGCGCTTATCTCTTGTGTGGCTGCAGCAGACTGCTGTGCAACTGATGCAATGTTTTCAACAGCATTTAATACATTAATTCTTACATTATCTACATCTTTTATATATCCATCTAACGCTCGAATATCTCCAATTGTGTTATTAACAGTATATCCTATTTCTGAAAAAGCCTCCTGAGATTTATCTAAGGATAATTTCACCCTATTAATTAATGGTACGCTTGAACTAGTCTCAAGGCTAATGTTTCCTATATCCTTAGTTAAGTTATCAACTATTTTTTGAATTTCCTCAGTAGAATGTGACGCCTGTTCTGCTAGCTTTCTCACTTCTTCAGAAACAACTGCAAAACCTTTCCCATTTTCTCCCGCCCTAGCTGCTTCTATAGCTGCATTTAAAGCTAGAAGGTTAGTCTGTTCTGCAATAGAACTTATTGACTGTAGTATATTCTCAATTGATTTTGAAGCTTCTTCTAAACATTTAATCTTTTCAACTACATTTAATGCTGATTTTTGGTATTCATTAAAATCTTTATCTAATTCTTTTAATGATTCTGTTCCAATATCATTTTTGTTTTTCATATTATTTGTATTTAAAACTGTTGAATTTATTATTTTTAATACTTCCTCAATTTTTAAGGACAAGTTATTTACTAATTCAAACCCTTTATTTGACTCTTCTGCTTGGTTTGTGCTCCCTGAAGCAATTTCATAAACTGTTTTATTAATACTTTCACTAGAGATACCAATTTCAGATGTAGAAGTAGTTAAAACACTAGATGAATTTAATAACATTTCTGAGGTATCCTTAATTTCAGTAACCATTTTCCTCATATTTAAAATCATTTTATTAAATGATTTTGCCAATAAGCCCAATTCATCGTGGCTTTTAAATTCCAGTTCAGCATTACGTAAGTCTCCCTTAGAAACTTTATCAGATATTTTTGCAATCTTTAATATTGGTTTTACCATATAACTAGACATTAAAAATCCACAAAAGGAAATAATTAAGCTTGCTGCAATTGAAAATATCAAACTTAATAACTTAATATTTTTCAGGCCAGCATATATATCTGAAGCATCATAATCAATTCCTACAAAACCTATAGTTTGATTATTATCCATTATTGGATAATAGGAGCTTATTAGAGTTCCCCATTTATCTTGACGTATCTTTGCATCAGTGTATGGATTACCACTCCACACCTTTTCATAAATAGAACTTGAGTTTTCAACATCTCCAATATGAGATAAATTACTTTCCTCAGAACCATCAACAACATATGTGAATTTTCCATCTTTATTTTTTCTTAATGTATACACAAACTTTGATCCACTAATTTTCCTTATATTACTTAAACTCTCTCTCATTTTAATATATGAGTCCTTTTGCTCATCCTCTTTGGTCTTAAGCTGTTCAAATTCTTTTATATCAATATAGCTTACTGCAGTTTTGGCAATATTCTCAGCCTTTTGAGCTATATTTTTTGTTATAATATTGCTGCAAACAAAATAAATGGAGGTTGATAACATTGCAATAATTATTACTGAGATAAATAAAAAGGTAAAGGTTGTCTTTGTTTTTAGCTTATTAAAATAAGGTACATCATCTGTTTCTTTTAATCCTATTTTTTTATTCATTTTTTCTCCTTAGTTACATATTATCTCTTATGTAATTTAAACTATTATTTTGTATTAATTTTAACAAATAAATTATACTTCACACTTTATGTCGAAGTAAGATGAAAATTGTATGTTATTGTATATATTTTAAAATTTATCAATTATTTTAATCAGTTAACAAAGCAAATTATTAAATTTAAATTTTTAATTATTATAAAAATTAAAAATTTCTGCAATACAATTTCTTATTATAAAAAAACGCTATAGTATTTTAGCACAAAGCTAAAACCCTACAGCACTTTATATTCCCTAAAAATTGCTTCAAAATAATCTTGTCCATAATTATGAAAAATACCTGTGTTAATCATATCTAATAATTCTTCCTTGCTCACCCATTTAACTAAGCTTACTTCCTCAATTTGAATTTTCAACTCATTTAAGGCCACATTTTTATTTATCATCCAGACGTCTGCAAAGTGATCTTTTTTCTTCATTCTAAAAAGCACTTTTATTCTTTCAGAATCAATATTAATACCTATTTCTTCTTTTACTTCTCTTAAGGCAGCAGTTAAACTGTCTTCTCCAGCTATAACAGACCCTCCAGTAACTGCCCATACACCTGGTAGATGTTTTAAATTATCAGCCCTTTTTTGGATTAAGAATTCCTTGTTATCGTTAACAATCCATATGTGAACGGCTAAGTGGAATTCCCCCTCCTTAAGCTCTTCTCCTCTTATGATTGTCTTATTTAACTTGTTACCCATTCCATCCAAAAGATCCCAATGCTCCATGAGTTTTCTCCTTCTTATTCAAGAAATATGATTTTTTTATCTGAGCAATATTATAACATATAATTATATTATATTCTCCATTATACAACAAATATTGCCTAATTTTTCCCACAAATAATAAAGTGTATTTCCAGGAAGCTAAGGAGAAAATATTATAGTATTTTATTATAATTATTCAATTTTATGATTAGCAGAAAGTTCATCAATACATTTACCTAAAATTTTAATTCCCTTTTCTATATCCTGAAGGGACAATCTAGAAAAACCAAGTCTAAGTGTATCCTTGCCTTTCTCATCAACATAAAATACATCTCCTGGCATAAAAATAGCACCATGCCTCATAACCAAATCTAATAGGCTTCGAGCATCAATATTATATAGCTTTATAAATATATGAAGACCACCCTCACCATAAATTTTGCAGTTTGAGAGATAGATTTTGGTTAAGTTCATTATAAATATATATTTTTCCCTATAGTGCTTTCGTGCCCTTTTTAAATATGCCCCATAATCACCGCTTTTTAAAAATTCATATAAAAAGGCCTGGTCTAATACCGAACTGTGAATATTCCTGCTTCTTTTTATGCTTTCTAGGCTACTTATTAGATTTTTATCAGCAACTATCCAGCCTATCCTGATTCCAGGAAATAGTATTTTAGAAAAACTTCCTATATATACTACACTATTATCTTCCGTCGCCAGTGCAGCAATAGAAGCTACATGGGATGATGAATATAAAAGTTCCTCGTTAAAGCCATCTTCGATAATTGGCAGGTTATTTTTTTTACAGAGCTTATAAACTTTCATTCTTTTATCTGCAGACATTACAGTTCCTGTTGGATTATGATATGAAGGAATTAGATAAATTAATTTGTATTTATTTTTAGCAAGCTTTTCCTGAAGCTCAGCAAGATTTATTCCATTTTCATCAATATCTACCCCATGGATTTCTAAGCCATGGAGCCTCATTAGCTTTATAGCTGTGTTATGGGTTGGATTTTCACAGAGTACTAAATCACCTTTATTGGTAAGTGCAGCTAAAGTAATGTCAAAACCTTCAGTAAAGCCATTTGTAATAATAACTTCTTTATTTAATAAATCTATTCCTTTATTTTTCACATATTCCTTTAATTTATCTAAAAGAGGCTTATACCCCATTGCATAACCATAATTAAAAATTTTTTCCCCTTCAAAAGAAATACTATTTAGAAAATCCCTTCTGATTTGTTCAAGATTAAATAATTTTTCATCGGGTGCTATACTTTTAAAAGATATCATATTTTTTTTAGTTACTGCTTCGTTTTTAACAATATCTAATTCCAAAGCCCTTTTGCCATAGTTACTAATCTTTGTATTCCAATCAATTACCCATCCTAACTTTTTATTCTCAAAGCCGCTAAAAACATAGGCTCCCTTCCCTTTTATAACTTTAATATAGCCTTTATCCTCCAGAAGTTCATAGGCGTGCATACAGGAATTCCTGCTAACCTTTAAAATTTCTGACAGTTCTCTGGTAGAAGGTAGTTTACTACCTTCTACCAGCATATTTTCTTCTATCATTTTTATTATTTGTGTCTCTATTTGTAAATATAATGGTTCACTGCTATTAAAAATGATTTCTGATAAAAACATATTCTCCCTCTTTATCTGTTAATTTTTAATGACGCCCTAATTATATTATCTAATAGGCTTTTAAAATCCATATTTACTGCCTTAGCACTCTTAGGCAGCAGGCTATTTTTTGTCATTCCAGGCAAAGTATTAATTTCAAGTACATAGGGTTTGCTATTTTCAATTATCATATCTATTCTACCATATATATCACATTTAAATAAGTTCCAGCACTTAATGCAGATTTCCCTAACCACCTTTTCAAGTGAAGCCTCTAGTTCTATTATAGTTTCATCCGAGCCCTTATCAGCATATTTGGATTTATAGTCAAAGAATTCAGAAGACGGCTTAATTTCTATAATTGGAAGTAGTTTCCCGTCTAGTATGCTGCAAGTTATTTCTTTCCCTGTAACGTACTTTTCAATCATTACCTCATCATCAAAATCAAAGGCACTAAGCACTGCATCAATTATCCCTTCGCTATTCTTTACAATATTTGTTCCAATACTAGATCCACCATTTGCAGGCTTTACTACTAAGGGATAACCAAGTTCCTCCAAAGCCTTGTAATTTATTTCATCATTTTTTCTAATTGTAACCCAAGGAGCAGTATTAATGCCCTCCGACTGCATTAATCTTTTAGAGATATCCTTATCCATACATAGACTGCTGGCCAAAATTCCCGAACCGGAATATGGTATATTAAGTCCTTCTAAGATAGCCTGTGCACTGCCATCTTCTCCGAATTTCCCATGTAAGGCAAGAAATGCAAAATCTATTTTTTCCTCTAGTGTTTTCTCTATTAATTCTTTTTTACTATTTATTAATATTGGGGCTACCTCATATTTATCTTTATCCAGATTCTCAAGTATTTCCTTACCTGTAAGCAGCGATATATCCCTTTCAGAAGACGTCCCACCCATAATAACTCCAACTCTCATTATTATACCTCCTTTGTGGGTACACTGAGCAATTAAGCTCTCTCCTTCCCACTAGATAATTATTTGTAAATGTCCATTTCTGGCTTACTTTTATAGTAAAACCATATGAATATAAAAAAAAGAACCACAGCCTCATAACTTTTATGGTACTGTGGTATCATTCTCTGAAATCTCTTCTAAAGCCTGAGCTTGAATTGCAAAAGCATCTCCAAGGACATTTAGCCAACCTGAAAGTAAATTTAGATTCGTAGCTTCTAATTTTATTTCATTATTGCTTATTTCTACAATATTTTCCTGGGCCACAAGTTCTGCTGCATATAGAGAAGTAGAATCGCCAAGAAATATGATCCAATTTGAGATTCTATTTAATTCTGTTGCTTCTTCATCTAATTGCTTTTTCCTCTCTACATTTTGCTCTAATTTCTGCTTAGCTGCCATTCTTGCTGCTAATACTGCCAATCCTTCTCCTATAAATGAAAGCTCAGCCCCCAAAATATTCAATCTATCAGCAATGTCAAGCTCCATAAAATCACCCCTATGATATAATATTCCCGCATTTATTAATTGGACATAGTAATGTGAAATAAAATTAGATGATTTCAAGGTTTTACAGAAACTCTTCTAAGTTTGTTATATGTTAATTTATTAAATCAGCCCATTATATATATTTAGTTAAAATATTTAGGATAAATGAATAAAAAGCTGAAAAATAAAGCTAATTTAGTTTAACAAGCATAAACAAGGTTGACATATGTGCGCAATATTGCTATATATAGTATATCACATTTATATGTTAATAAATATATTGTATAGTATATATGCTGTTTAGCGTTTATTAATAAGAATACAGGAGGAAGCGAAATGTCAGTAAAAGTTGCCATTAACGGTTTTGGAAGAATTGGGAGGGCTGTGCTTAGAATCTCTCAGCAGAATTTAGATGAGGATATTGATATAGTTGCTATAAATGCACGAGGAGACAGCAAAACCTTGGCCCATCTTTTTAAATATGATTCATGTTATGGTACATTTAAGGGAGAAATAGAAACTACTGAAGATTCAATTATAATTAATGGTAAAAGCATTAAGGTATTTAGAGAAAGTAAGCCTGAAAATTTACCTTGGGAGGCTCTTGATATAGATATAGTCGTAGAATCTACAGGGGTTTTTAAGGATAAAAAAAATCTAATGAAGCATATTACAGCAGGTGCTAAAAAAGTTATATTGACTGCTCCTGCAAAGGATGATGATATAACAATAGTAATGGGGGTAAACGAAGAAAAACTGGATATAAATAAACATGTTATAATATCTAATGCCTCTTGTACAACAAATTGTTTAGCTCCCTTTGCAAAAGTTTTAGATGAGAATTTTGGAATTATAAGAGGTTTAATGACAACTATACACTCTTATACTAATGACCAGCAGCTACTAGATAAAAATCATAAGGATTTAAGAAGGGCTAGAGCTGCTGCAGAATCAATTATTCCTACCTCTACAGGTGCAGCAAAAGCTATTAGTAAAGTCATTCCAAGCCTTAGTGGAAAATTAAATGGTTTTTCAGTAAGAGTGCCTACCCCAACAGTATCCCTTACAGATTTAGTATGTGAGGTTTCAAGAAAGGTATCTGCTGAGGAAGTTAATAACGCCTTAAAAGAAGCATCAACCGGATCAATGAAAGGAATACTTGGCTATTCTGAAGAGCCGCTTGTATCCATTGATTACAAAGGTGACGAGCGCTCCTCAATAATAGATGGGCTTTCAACTATGGTTATGAATGGAAATATGATAAAGGTTGTTTCCTGGTATGATAATGAATGGGGCTATTCCTGTAGGACAGTTGATCTTATAAATTATACAGCAGATCAAATGAAAAATAATTATATTCCTAATTTATGCCTAGCAATTTAAAAGGTAAAGAATGCTTATCCGCCAAGATAGGCATTCTTTACTTTTTCATCCTGCAAAAGTTCTCTTGCATTCCCCTCTATTTCAATTTCTCCATTTCGTATTATATAAGCTCTATGAGCAGCTCGAAGTGCCATTGCAGCATTTTGTTCTACAAGTAAAACCGTTGAACCTTCTTTATTTATTTCACTAATTATACTGAATATTTCTTTTACTATAATAGGCGCAAGTCCCATAGATGGCTCGTCCAGTAAAAGTAACTTAGGTTTTGACATTAATGCTCTTCCTATAGCTAGCATCTGCTGTTCGCCACCAGATAAGGTGCCAGATAGCTGATTTTTTCTTTCTAAAAGCCTTGGAAATAAAGAAAATACCTTTTGAAAATCCTGCTTTATCTTAAGTTTATCTTTTCTAGTATACGCTCCCATTTCAAGATTTTCCATAACACTCATAGAGGAAAACACTCTTCTTCCTTCAGGCACATGAGAAATACCAAGCTTAACAATTTTAGCAGCCTGCACATTATTTATATCCTTCCCATTAAAATAAATCTTTCCGGCTCTTGGTTTTACTATACCAGAAATGGCTTTTAAGGTTGTACTTTTTCCTGCTCCATTTGCGCCAATTAAGGTTACAACCTCTCCTTCATTAATATTGAGATTTATATTTTTAAGTGCATGAATGGCACCATAATACACATTTAAATCTGTAATTTCTAGCATCTCTAACCCTCCTGTATTCCTTATTCTGCACAAAAAGATTATTAACCTTTTTGCCTCCTGTATTCCTTATTCTGCACAATAAGATTATTAATCTTATTGCCTCCTGTATTCTGTACGTAACAATTATTAATTGTTACGTCTCCCCTAAGTATGCTTTAATAACTTTATCATTTTTCTGTATTTCCTCAGGACTTCCGCTTGCTATTAAACTTCCGTAATCAAATACAAATATTCTTTCACATATACCCATAACAAGAGACATATCATGTTCAATAAGAATAACAGTTAAATCAAAGGTTTTTCTGATCCAGGTAATTAGGTCGGTCAATTCTTTTGTTTCCTTTGTATTCATACCTGCTGCAGGTTCATCAAGTAGAAGAAGCTTAGGCTTTGCTGCTAATGCTCTGGCAATCTCAACCCTCCTTTGATCCCCGTAAGAAAGGTTTTTAGCCATTTCATCCTTCATTTCTAATAAATTAAACTTTTCAAGAAGTTTAAGAGCTTTCTTCTTTACATCCTCTTCTTCCTTATAAAAGTGAGGAAGTCTAAAAAGTGCAGTGTTAATCCCATATCTTAAACCATGATGAAAGCCAAGTAATACATTATCAAGAACGGTCATATTTTTAAAAAGCCTAATGTTTTGAAAAGTTCTTGATATGCCATAACTAATTATTTTGTATGGCTTTAAATCCTTGGCGCTAACGGTTTTATTTAATTCATATACAATATTTCCAAAGCTTGGTGAATAAATGCCTGTTAGCAAATTAAAGAAGGTAGTTTTACCAGCACCATTTGGTCCTATTAGGCCCACAATTTCACCTTTTTCTATATTTAAACTTACATCAGTAACAGCTTTAATTCCTCCGAAGGATTTAGATAAGTTATTAACTTTCAGCACTGACATGAAGCTTAGCCCCCTTTTTAAATAGTTTAAAATCATGTTTTCCTAAAAGGCCCTGAGGTCTATAAACCATTATAATAAAGAGTATTAAAGAATAAACTACCATCCTAAGCTCAGATATATTTTGAAGAAATAGAGAAATTATAGATAGCGCCACTGCCCCAACAATTGACCCCCCTATGCTTCCTAGACCTCCAAATACTACAATTACAAGGATATCTATGGATTTCATGAAGCCAAAAGAATCAGGCTTTATAAAGTAAAAATAATTTGCATAGAGAGCTCCTGCAATTCCTGCAAAGGCTGCTCCTATTGCAAAAGCCAAAACTTTATAATAAGTTGTATTTACCCCAACAGCTTCAGCAGCTATTTCATCTTCACTAATCGCAATGCATGCTCTACCGTGATAAGACTTAATAAAGTTTGTTATAAGAAGAGCAGTTCCCACAGTTAGAAAAAATATCCATGTCCAATTAGTAAACTGAGGTATATCATCAAAGCCAGTGGCACCTCCAATATAATCTATATTTAGCGCTACTATTCTAACAATTTCTCCAAAACCAAGTGTTGCAATGGCAAGATAATCTCCTTTTAACCTTAGAGTTGGAATTCCAATAAGCACTCCTGCCAGGGCCGCTGCAAAGGCTGAGAATATTATTCCTTCAGCAAATGTAAAACCAAATTTTGCTGTTACAATGGCAGATACGTAAGCTCCAATAGACATAAAAGCTGCATGTCCTAGTGAAAACTGACCTGTAATACCAGTAATGAGGTTTAAACTAACCGCTAAAATAATATTAATACATATAATCACAATATTAAGCATTAAATATGAATCAATAGTCCCATTATTTGTTAACAGTTGAACTAAAATGTAGCCAAGTATTATTATAAAAAAAATTAACATATTGCGTTTCTTTAATTGCTTCATAAGTGCACCTACCCCCTTGTTTCCTTATACTTGATTTAATAAACAATGTACTTTAAACTTTTTCTTGTACATTTTTCCCCAATAGACCATTAGGCTTTATTAATAAAATTAAAATTAAAATAGTAAATGCAACTGCATCCTTAAATATGGACCCCCCATAGGCACTTACCATTGTTTCTGTCATTCCCAAAAAGAATCCGCCAAATACTGCACCTGGGATAATTCCTATACCTCCGATTACCGCAGCAATAAAAGCTTTTAATCCAGGTAAAATACCCATAAGGGGATTAATGGAATTATAGTAGATACCAACTAGCACTCCTGCTGCACCTGCTAGTGCAGAGCCAATAGCAAAGGTGTAAGATATAGTCTTATTAACATTTACGCCCATAAGTTCAGCTGCCACACTGTCAAGAGAAACAGCTCTCATGGCTTTCCCCGTTTTTGTTTTATGAACAAAAAATTGAAGAAAAAGCATTAGAAAAACTGTAATTATAATAATGTATAAATTCTTCATATCCATAATTACATGTCCCTGAAAGAATGTAGTTTTATTTTCATCCAGTACATTAGGAAAGGTTCTAGTTTCTGGCTTAACAAAATACATCATTCCATATTCTAAAAACAGAGATACACTAATTGCAGTAATTAATGCAGCTATTCTGGTAGATTTTCTTATAGGTTTATATGCAACTTTTTCTATTAGTACTCCTAATATACTGCAGATTACCATTGAAATTATTAAAGCTTCTATAAAACCCAAATGAAAAAATGTAGTTGCTGCAAAACCAACATATGCACCTACCATGTAAATATCTCCATGTGCAAAATTTATTAAATTAATTATGCCGTATACCATAGTATAGCCTAGTGCAATTAGTGCATATATGCTTCCAAGTGATATACCATTTATTAATTGTTGAAATAGCTGTTCCATTTATTCACTCCTTTCAAAGGGTCAAGCATTCAAAGGTGAAGTACCTCTGAATGAATTATTTCATTCTATGGGTTTAGTTTCTTTAAGAAGGTTGGTTCTCCGTTTTTCATTTGTATAACTGTTACTGATTTTACTGGATTATGGTTCTTATCCATTGAGAAGGTTCCTGTAACACCATTAAAATCTTTAGTATCAGCTAAAGCATCTTTTAACTTTAAAGAATCAACAGTTCCTGCCCTCTTTAAGGCATCTGCAAGGAAGTATCCTAAGTCATAGCCTAGTGCATTAAAGGCATCTGGGTCCTTACCGTATTTCTTATTAAAGGTATCTCTGAATTTAACTACGTTTGGAGAATCATCCTTAGAGGAATAATGGCTTGTATAATATACATTGTTTAAAGCATCCTTTCCTGCTAGTTCCGTAAGCTTTGGTGACTCATAACCGTCCCCCCCAAGAATTGGTACATTTAAGCCAAGCTCCTTAGCCTGTCTAACAATAAGGCCTACTTCTTCATAATACCCAGGAACAAAAAGCACATCAGGATTTTGTCCCTTGATTTTAGTAAGTACTGCCTTAAAATCAGTATCCTTTGCTTGGTATGCTTCTTCATCAACAACAGACCCACCTAGCTTACTATAAGTATCCTTAAAGTTCTTTGCTAGTCCCTTGCTGTAGTCACTTGTAGTATCTACTAACATTGCTGCTTTTTTTACTTTTAAATCATTATAAGCAAAATTAGACATCATAACTCCTTGGAAAGAATCACTAAAGCTAGTCTTAAATACAAAGTCCCTTACCTTTCCATTGCTATTTACAGTAACATCATCTGCTGTTGCTGAACCTGAAATTATAGGAACTTTATTCTGCATAGCTGCTGGTGAAGCTGCCTTAGTGTTACCTGAGGTCGCTGCTCCTAGTATAGCAACTACCTTATCTCTTGTTGCAAGTCTAGTAGCAACATTTGCAGATTCAGTATTATCTGATTTATTATCTACCTTTACCTCTTCTATTTGTTTTCCAAACACTCCGCCATTGTTGTTGATTTCTTCAAAAGCCATTTCTATACCAGCAGTTAGGCTTTGGCCGTAGGTTGCTACATTACCAGAAAGTTCATAATCTAGACCTACTTTAATCTTGTCCGATTTTGCAGCTGCACCTGCTGGGGAACAGCCAGATAGAATGCTTAGAGAAAAAATTAAAACTATTAATAAAGACAACTTTTTATTCACAATTAACACCCCTTATTGATACTTCATAAAATAAAACAAATCTTCTTATAATACCATCTTCATCCTGATCTGCAATAATCCCCAATTAAACCGCCCCCTTTTTTCGTAATATTATAAAAAAACGCCTCTATATGTATTGTTATACATATAGAGGCGTAATCCGCGATACCACTCTATTTATAATTATCTCACGATAATTAACTCATTAGGTTCTAAAGATTTTAATATAAAACCTTTTTTAAACCCTTGCCTTTTAACGCGGCTTTACGTTACGGCTTACTAAATTCAGCCATAGAACTCCGAAGTGATTGTTTACCATGTTATCAATGCTGATTCTCAGCTTTCTCAGCTCTCTGTAATTGACTTTTAAATAGTACGCTCTTCATCATAGTTTCATAATATAAAATTTCTAAAATCCAAATGACTTGTATTATTGATAAATAATATATCATGATAAAAATATGATGTCAATACAATTTTGCAAGTTTTCAAATACATAACTTCAAATTATATATTCTTAAATCTCTTTTACATTTTACCGTTTCCTATACGCCAATGTATATTCAAAGAACTCCAGCCAATATTTAAGATTTTAATATAGTTTATTATTGTAAACATTTTCATGTATTATTGTGCAAAATGATTTTTTATAATTTATAAACTGCAGATTTCCCTTCATCGCTATTTATTAAACGGCTATATTCCTGCAGCTTTAATGTTTGTCATAAAATTACATTTGTGCAATATACTTTTCTGCTGATAAGGCAGCTATCGTCCCGTCAGAAACTGCAGTAGTAATTTGTCTAAATTGTTTTTCTCTTACATCCCCTGCTGCATAAACTCCCTTTATATTAGTCTGCATATTTTCATCTGTAACTATATAACCCTTTGGTGTAAGATTTAAAATATCTTTAAACAGCAAGGTTTTAGGGACAGTTCCAACATATCCAAAAATTCCGCTAAGTTCTAATTCTTTTATTTCACCAGTAATGGTATTCTTAATAATTGCCTTATTAACAAACTGTTCACCTTCAACATTGGCTAAATCCCAGTTATATAAAACATCAATTTTAGGGTTACTCAAAACTTCATCTATAGTAGCTTTTTCGCCGTTGAAGTAATCATGCCTTCTTATCATTACAACCTTAGAAGCAAACTTTGTAAGAAACAAAGCTTCCTCTAGTGCAGAGTTACCTCCGCCTACCACTCCTACTACTGTATCCTCATACATTGCACCATCACATACGGCGCAGTAATGTATTCCTCTACTTGAAAACTTTTCTTCATTTGGAATAGGAATTTTCTTTGGTGCTGCACCAGTAGAAATAATAAGGGTTTTAGGTCTATAAATAATTTTCTTTGTCTCTACTAATTTTTCATCATCACGGAAGTCAACCTTAATTATCCTGCTAAAGGCATCTATGTTTGCTCCTAACTCTTTTGCCTGTTCAATCATTAAATCTGATAATTCAGCCCCTGATATAGACTTAAAACCAGGATAATTCTCAATGGTATAGCTGTTTCTCACCTGTCCACCTAGTACCTCATCTTCTAATAGCAGCATATTCATATTTGCCCTTGCAGCGTAAATTGATGCAGTGAGTCCAGCCGGGCCTCCTCCTATAATAAGCAAATCCAAATCTTTTATTTCTTTATTCACTTTAATCTCTCCCTAATCTATAATAATGTTATTATTCTTTAATTTTTTATAATTATGTGATATTATAAATATACCCCTCATAGGTATAAAAAACAATATGAATTTATTGTAATTTTGCTAATTTTTATTAATATATTTTAAAAAGAATAAGTGTAGAATTAAAATATTATAAGGAGATACTATATATGACTAATATTTCATTGATTTTGGCCTTTTCTGCTGGACTTGCGTCCTTTCTTTCACCCTGCGTTTTACCTCTTGTTCCAGCATACATAAGTTATATTACTGATTCTGCTATAGAGAACCAAACATCAGAAAAATCAAAACTATATGTACTGTATAGGTCACTTGCTTTTGTTGTTGGTTTTTCCATTATTTTTATTATTATGGGCGCCTCAATTACAACACTAGGAAAAATTTTTATAAAAAATCAATTTATCTTTAAGAAAATTGCTGGTTTGCTTGTATTAATTTTTGGAATTCATATGACGGGTATTTTGAAAATTAAACTTTTTTATTATGAGAAAAAGTTTTTATCCTTTAAAGATGCAAATGGTGCTTTAGGAGCTGTTTTTATGGGCATGGCCTTTGCAGCGGGTTGGACTCCATGCGTTGGCCCCATTTTATCCTCGATTCTTTTATATGCAGGCAGCCTTGAAACCATTAATAAAGGTATTTTACTGCTTTCCGCCTACTCCTTAGGCCTTGGTGTACCGTTTATTTTAACTGCATTAGCCATTAAAAGCTTATGGGTTAACCTTAAGGGACTAAATAAATACTTGTGGCTAATTTCTGTGTTTAGCGGAATACTAATGATAATTATGGGAATTTTAATCTATACCAATAAGATGAGTTTACTAGGCCAATATTTTAACTTTATAAACTTTTAATAAGTATGATAAATAGATTAAAAATTTAAAGTAATTTAATTATTAATAAGAATATTTGGAGGCATAAATATGAAAAAATGGATAATAGCTTTAAGCATAATTATTGTAGTAGGAGGAGCCCTGTTTACCCTTTATAATTACAATAAAACCAATTTAAGCAATACAAATAAAGAAAGTCAAGTATTAAACAAAAGTAATACAAGTACAGATGATATCTCTAATAATAGTGCTTCACCATCATCAAAGTTTAATATAGACATTCCAAGACAGAAAGCATTGGATTTTAAACTTAAGGATTTAAACGGGAAAGAAGTTTCCTTAAGCGATTTCAAAGGCAAAAGAGTTTTTCTCAATTTCTTTGCAACATGGTGTGGACCTTGTAAATCTGAAATGCCAGAAATGGAGAAGCTGTACGAAGAAACAAAAGATAGTGATTTAGTAATTTTAGCAGTTGATCTTGCTGAATCTACAGAAACAGTCAGAAACTTTATAAATAATAACAACTATAATTTCAAAATTTTATTGGATAGTAATAATACAGCTGCAGAAAAATATCAAATTTCGTCAATTCCTACATCTTATTTTATTGATAAGGATGGTAATATTCTAGATAAGCATATTGGCAGTATGAATATAGAAGATATGAAAATTTATATAGACAAGCTAAAATAACGGATTAAATTAAATTTAGTAATAGGCCAAATATCAGAAATATATAAAACATGAGTTAACCTCTTTGAAAGAAGCTCAAAGCTTAGAATAGCCACAAACCCAAGTGTTGACCTGAATTCATTTTATTCAAACGAACAACACTAAGGCGTTGTGGCTATTCTCGTTATTATATCCCTAAATATTGATCAATACTATCTTGATCAAACCCAACTACTATGTTCCCATTAATATCAATAACAGGCACTCCACGTTGGCCAGATTTGTTTATCATTTCCATAGCATCAGTAGAATCCTTAGTTACATCCTTCTCAGAAAACGGTATATCTTGAGCTTTTAGGTAATCCTTTACCTTATGACACCATGGTCAAGAAGGTGTTGTGTAAACTATAACATTCATATATTTTCCTCCTTTTAGTCGGAACACTGAGTAGTTTAAGACTACTCGCTTCCGCTCGTAAAACTACTCGTTAAAGCCCATTTTAGGGCTTTAACCTCCTCATAAATAAATTTTTATATAAGGTTTAAAATTATATTGATTTAGCTATAATTATTTTTTCCATAAGCTGCTACAAATATTTATATTATTTTTAGTTTATACCTTAAACTCCATCTTAAATAACATTTTCAGCTTTAGCTGCAGCATTTCCTAAATGCCTTAATTCTCTAAATAAGAATAATCCAGTTACTAAAGAGGCAATGAAATCAGCACTTGGGCCAGCCATCCAAACTCCTGTTAAATTTAAAAATTTCGGCAGTATTAAAAGCAGCGGTAGTAAAACAATTACCTGTCTAGATAAACTTAAAAGAATAGAAATCTTTGCTTTTCCAACTGCTTGAAAATAATTTGAACTTACGATTTGAAAACCAATTATAGGCAGCATGGCTAAGAAAATTCTAAGGCCTTGCGATCCTATATTTATTAGTTCTATATCAGCATTACTGAATCCGTTAATAATAGCTTTCGGAAAGAGTTGTACTACCGCGAAGCCAACGACACAAATAGATGTAGCTGCTAAAATAGCTAGCTTAAGTGCCTTCCTTACCCTGTCGTAGTTTTTAGCACCATGGTTATATCCTATGATAGGCTGAGAGCCCTGATTAATTCCGAAAATAGGCATTAGTATCAGCATAGCTACGCTGTTTATTATTCCCATTGCAGCTATAGCCTTGTCTCCTCCAAAAACAGCAAGATCATTGTTAAGTACTATATTAATTACACTAGCAGCGGCCTGCATAAGAAATGGCGATAAACCAATTGAGAAAATTTGATTTACTATATGCATATTTAGTTTCATATTTTCTTTCTTAAGTTTTAATATGCTTTTTTTACCAAGGAAATATGATAGTACCCATACAGAACACACTGATTGAGATACTATTGTTGCTGCAGCTGATCCCTTAATTCCAAAATGCATACCGAATATAAACAATGGATTGAAAATTGTATTTAGAATAGAACCCATAAGCATTGTAATCATTGCTATCTTCGGGTTTCCTTCAGAACGAATTAAATTATTTAATCCAAAGCCAACATTTTGCAGAACTACCCCAATTAAAATAATAGTAGTAAAATCCTTTGCAAGAGGCAGAACCTCTTTACTAGCTCCTAGAAACCTTAGAATAGGCTCTAGGTAAACAAGTCCAAAAACAGTAACTAATAGAGATGAGATTATTATTAATACGAAGGCATTTCCTAGAATATGTTCAGCCTCTTTCTTATTTTGCTGTCCAAGTTTTATAGAAACAGTTGCAGCAGCACCAATTCCTATTAGCATACCAAAAGCCATTATAATATTCATGATTGGAAAAGCAATAGTAATTGCAGTAATAGCAAGTTCACTAACACCTTTACCTACAAATATTCTATCTATAATATTATAAAGTGCGTTAACTAACATCCCTACGATAGCTGGTAAGGAAAATTTCCATAATAATTTCCCAACACTTTCTTCACCTAATTGTTTTGTACGATCCATAAAGCTTGCCCCCCACTTACCTATTTACTAAGATGAATATTATTATATATTATTTAATGATAAAGACCAATATTAAATTGTCTAATTTCACATAAAAAATACAACATATAGTCAAGCTACATGTTGTATTTTTTATCATTTTTTCTTATCCTTCTTCTTTTCGCCTTTTTTGTCTCCCTTCTTAGTCGAACCACTTTTGCTTTTTCCTTTATCAGGCATCTTATTTCCCTCCTGGCCTTCTTTTTTTACGTAAATTTTATAAATATTTACGTAGTTTGAATTTTGAATATAACTTTACCTATATGTAATATATTTCTACAATTATCTGAATATTCCTTCAATAGTGCTGCAAAAATAAAATAAATGTATAAAATTATAATTATTTTGGACAATAATATTGTATATTTAAACTTTAAATAGTAAAACCAACAAGTAAAACGAGGAGGATTAAAATGAAAAAAATAGCAAATGGTATTTTATCAGCCTGTTTAATTCTTTCTATGTCTGCCTGTACACCAAAGACTACCCCGCCTCCGGCAACAGGAAGTAATGCACCTACACCTTCAGTTACTGGGCAGAATGCTACAACTGGCGGAAACGCAGCAAGTAATGGAAAGTCAATAACCTATAAAGACGGAACCTATGACGAGAAACACAAGAGCACTAAACCTGGCTATGAGGAAGCAGTTGTAACTATAAAAGGTGGAAAAATTTCTAATATCGACCTAAAGAGATTGGATGACAATCAGAAGGAAGTTAATTATAATGATTGGGATGGAACTAAAAATGGGTATCCAAACCTAAAGCAATATAGGCTGGATTTAGCAAGTGCTATGATTGCTAAACAATCTGCTGATGTAAATGTAATAAGCGGAGCTACAGCTAGTTCAAATGGCTGGAAAGCTGCCGTATCCGCCGCATTGTCTAAGGCTCAATAGAATTTATAAAATGGGCTGCTTCAAACTAATTTAATAAAATAAAAGTAAACTAAAACAAATAAAATATGCTGCATAAGCATATTTTATTTGTTTTACTGTATCCTCTTTATAACATGTGCAGCTTCTTCAATTTAATTAGTTAATGAAGGCTACAACTTTTTATCAAAAGACCTTAAACCTTGATTTTTGCTTATATTATTTTTTATCTTCACAGTTACTTCAGGATTCTTATAAATTTCTGCCCCTGCTTCCATATCATTATTAGCGAGAGCAGCCATTCTAAGCTGCATTGCTGTTAGCTTTTTAGTCATAAAAATCTCCCCTTTCAAGATTATTTTTATGTTTTAAGGAAACTTTTATGCAATAGCTTTCAGTGTCCATGCGCCACTTAAAAACTACTTTTAGCAGCTTGTTATTTCATATATATCTGAAAATTCTATTTCAATTTTGTGTATCATGTTTCCTTCCTCATCATCCATTATCCTCATTTCATTTTCAGCTATGGTACTTACTGGAAGCTCAATTTTAAATTCACTTCCTTGAGTCTCACTGCTAAGAACTGTAATAGTGCCTTTATGTAATTCAACAAAGGATTTAGCAATAGCAAGACCTGTACCTGCGCCTTCCCTGCTACGGTTAAAGGATTTATCAACTTGTACAAATACATCAAATATACCTGATAATTTTTCATTAGGTATTCCAATTCCTTGATCAATAACCTTTATTAAAACACTATCATTTTTATCAAAAATAACAATTTTTATAGTTTTATTGTTTTCTGAATACTTAATAGCATTTGACAATAGATTTAAAATAACTTTTTCTAATTTCACCTTATCAAATGCCATTTTCTTTTCAAAAGCATTTGTAAGTAGTATTATATCTATCCCTTTCCTATGAGCAAAATTACCAACATGTTTGGTAATGGTTTTAATCAAATGAATAATATCGTAATTTTTAAGATTTAATTTGCAGAGTCCTAATTGTATATCTGTAATATTAATAAAATTATCTATAATTCTTTGTAGTCTATAGCTGTTATGTTCAATAGATCCTAAATATTTGATAAAATTGGTTTGGCTTCGTGATATGTTGCATACATCCTTAATATTTAAAGCTAACAATTGTTCTGCACTCAAAATATTATTAAGTGGTGTTCTTAATTCATGAGAAATATTACTAATAAATTCAACATTGCTGCCTAAATCCCATGAAAATTCATTAGACTTTTCATACATAAATACACAACCTCCCCAAATGTTTATTTTTCTATCATTTCAATAAATTTGTTTACTAGGATTGGATCAAACTGTGTTCCAGAATTATTTTTTAGTTCTTTTATTGCTTCATTTTTATTAATTGCCTTTTTATAATTTCTTTCGGTAAGCATTACATCAAAGGCATCAATAATTGTAATAATCCTTGATAATAAGGGTATCTCTTCTCCTTTTAGACCAGCAGGATAACCTTCCCCATCATATCTTTCATGATGATATAACAGTGCATCTGCTATTATTCCCAGCTCTTGTGATGATTTTGCAATATTATACCCTGTTTGTGAGTGCCTTTTTACAACTTCCCACTCCTCATCGGTCAATGGTCCAGACTTATCTAGTATAATTTTTGGTATAGCTATTTTACCTACGTCATGAAGTAGGGCTAATAAAGTTAATTTATCCATGTCTATACTGCTAAGACCTATAAAATTTGCAAATTCCATTGAAATATCTTTCATTCTATTACAGTGATTGCTTGTTTCTGGAGTAGTTTCATGTAAGGTTTTCTGGAGGGAATGAATAATAGAACTTCTAAAGCTCTTACTTTCCATCATTTTATTTGTGTACATTCTATTTTCAGCTTCACTTATTATGTCTTCAATATTTTCTGTTTCATTATTCATAATTGCGTACCCTAAAGAAATACTTAGATTTACAGGTTTCACATTTGCTGCTTTACATTTTTCTTTTATTTTTTCAATAAGATTTCTTGACAGCTCATCAGTAATATTTGAAGTCGCTACAATAAATTCATCTCCTCCTATTCTGGCCACAATGGAATTTTCTCTGCAGCTGTCTAAAAGTATCTTGCCTATTGCCTTTAATAGTTTGTCCCCTTCAAAATGTCCAAAAGCATCATTTACAAGCTTTAATCCATTTACATCAAGCATTATTATACTTATTGGTAATTTACTGCTGTCAGTATATTTAAGGATTTCTTCTTCAAAATATGTTCTATTGTAAAGGCTTGTTAGCTTATCATGATAGGTTAGATATTGCACAGCAATTTCATCTTCTTTACGAATTGTAACATCTCGAGCTATTACTTGTACTTCATAGGGATATCCAGATTTGTATAACACCGTTTGGCTTAACTCTAAAATTATTTCTTCATGTCTTGCTGTAATGAATTTTATTTCTAAATTTATAATTGAATTATCATGTTTACTTGCATATACTGGCATATTAATAATTTCATGAAAATCTGGGTGTACAAGCTGATATATAGTCATATTAAGCAATTCCTTTTGGCTATAGCCTAAAGCTTTCTCACAGGCTTTATTGCAAGAAGTCATTTTCCCGTATATTGTCCTTGTATAAACAAGATCATTTGCATTATTAAATAAGTTCTTATATCTAATTTCTTCAGCTCTAAATTTAGCTTCAGCATTTTTTCTTTCAGATATATTCCTTATAATACTACAGTATACCTTTTCTCCAGATATTTCGATGCCAATGGAACTAACATCTACCGGAAATGTATTTCCACCCTTACATTTATGCA
Organism: Candidatus Clostridium stratigraminis; assembly: GCF_045310675.1. Taxonomy (NCBI): domain Bacteria; kingdom Bacillati; phylum Bacillota; class Clostridia; order Eubacteriales; family Clostridiaceae; genus Clostridium; species Candidatus Clostridium stratigraminis. Next base: position 397,353 of record NZ_JBJHZZ010000001.1, on the reverse strand, counting down.
TAGTTTCAAAAGTTAATCCCATTTTGTACGCTTTTCCCATTTGATCCTTTACTAAATGCATTGTTTCTTCCGCACGTAACTGTTCAATGTATTTAGTAAGAAGTTCTTCCTTAGAATAACCATATGCCTTTATTGCAGAAGGATTTGCATCTATTATTTTCCCTTTTTCATTTATAAATAAAATTATATCTTTGCTATTTTCAAATAAGGCAGAATATCTTTTCAGATTATCTTTAATTTTAATTAATTCATCTATATTTTCAAAAATAGAAATTATTAATGTAGTAGAAAGTTTATACAAGTAATTGGATTTCCATAAGTTAAGCCTTTCATCTTCATAGTAGCTGCTAGATAAATTCACAGGATTTCCTGTCTCAAATACTTTCATTAATGTATTAAACAAAGCACTTTCTATTATTTTTGGAAAAACCTTACGAATGTCTCTGCCAATTACTTTGGCTTTTTCGATTTTAATTATTTCACAAGCCTTATAGTTTATATCTTTAATAATAAAAAATTCTCCAAAATTTACTGCCTCATAAATTATTGCTCCGCTTTTCATATTTGTAAAAACTTCATGATAAATAGCTTCCTCACAAAGCTGATTTTCAGTATTCATAGCCATATCACCTCAGTTTCATTTTTGATAGAATACATTTATTACTTATTTATTAGTATTTCTCTATATTTTAACAAAATATAGGATATTTTCCCATAAAATTTTACAAATTGTCGGAATTTCAGTATTAGCTGTATTATTATGCGGATTATACCTGCTTTTTATCTATAAATTGTATAATTAAAGACTATTTATGATGTGCATTTTCCTTAGAAATGAGCTGAAATTTAATTCTTTTCAAACTTGTTTATTCTAACTTCTAGATATTCTTTAAAATGTTTCTTTTGAGGTCGAGAAATCAAGCATCTATCCCCATTACTCATTATTACCTCTTGATTTTGAATATCAATTTTTTTAATATGCTCAAAATTAACAACATAGGATTTATGGCAGCGAAAAAATACATCAGTTATCTTTTGCAGCATGTTTTCTAGATCCTTTAAGGTTCCATAGCTCTCTATTTGCCCATGTGTTAAATGAATTATTAATTTGGGTCCATAAGATTCAATGTAGATGATATCATTTATTATTAGATCATGGTCCTGGTATCCTGATTTTATAGTTATTCTTTTTTTAAGGCTTGGAATTTCATGATTTGATATATTATCAAAATCTTGCTGCAGTGCTATAATGCAATCTTCTAAATCTGAATAAGCCAATGGTTTAATTAAGAAATCAAAAACCTTTAATCTGTACCTAAAAACAAGCATGGAGTTTTGTGTATATGCAGTTAAAAATATTATGTAGGCATAGGGTTCCCTTTCTCTTATGCTCCTTGCGATCCCAATACCATTTATTTCACAATCAAAATTTATATCAAGAATATATACATTAATTTCATTTTCAAATTTCAAAGAATAATTGAGTACATCCTCTGGATTCTTTGCCAAAAGTACAATTCTTCCATTAACAGTATTATTGCTAAATATCTTTTCTAAATAATTTTCAGTTATCTTAAGAGACTCTTCCTTATCATCTGCTATTATAAAATTTAGACCCATTCTACCACCTGCCTTGATTTACTTTTAAAATATGTAATTCTTGAACAACTGCTTGTCTATATATAAATGTATTATGAAGAATGTTTCTATACTGCTCTAATATATTTTCACTGAGCTGAAGTCCTAAACCCCTTTCCTTATCACTTACTAAATGACTGCTTTGCTTTTTTAATAGGCTTGGCTTATCCTTATAGGTGTTTTCAATGATAATACTAATGCATTCATTGTCCTCAAAGAAATATATGGATACCTTTTTATTTAAAGCTTTTTCAGCTGCTTCAATGGCATTATCTAAATATATGCCCAATATTTCACACAAATCCGAATCTTTCATAACCTTTCCATCTATTTTTATATCATTATCAATCTCAACTTTCATTTCAATATTTGCTTTTTGAGCAGTAACTAATTTAGCTGACAATAAGCCCCTTACTGCCAGATTATACATTTTTTCTATAGAAAATGGATTATTATCTTTTAAAATCTTTATTTGTTCTTGAACTTCACTAAAGTAATTTTCAAGTCCAAGCCAGTTTTTTGTCTCTATAAATCCATTTAAACCATGTAAGATATTTAAGGTGTTATGTCTAAATCTCCTTAATTGAAACATCAAATTTTCATTCTCTTTTATATATAGTGATAATTGTTTATTAATTTCCTTTAATATTTTTCCATCCTTTTTAAGTTTTGAAATATCTCTCACTATGCATAACTGCATATCTTTTTTACCAATAAAAATTGGTGATATTCCTGCTTCAACTTCCAATTCACCACCTTTTTCATTTATTATTTTAAGATCTACATATATGGTTTTCTGCTTTAAGCTGCATATATTTTCTTTCCACTTTAGACATAGATTATAATAACCATGGAAAATATATTTTTTTATACTTATGCCAATAATTTGTTTCTCGCTTTCTATTTTTAGCAATTTTTCAGCTTCTTTATTTAAATATATAATTTTATTATTTTCTGTAATAAAAGCTGCAGTAGGCATAGAATCAATTATAACTTTGTAATCCATATTTAATTCCTTTCTTAAACTTTAATATTGCAGTTTAAAGTTATTTTAAATTTTATGCTGTTAAAAAATCTTTATATAATTTAATACTAATTTCTACAATTTTCCTAATTTTCCTTCACAATAAAATAATTTTTTTATGATATAATGTTTCTGTACTGTTAAAGGTTTGCAAGGAGGAGTATTATTGATTAAAAATTTTATATCAATATTTTTAATAATTGCTTTTGTTTTTAGTCCAAGCTATAAAAGTTATGCTGATAATCCACAGGATACTATTACAAATAGTAAAATAAAATTTCAGCAGATGAATGAAAAAGTAATGGATACAAATAAAAAAATAACTGCTTTGAATATTGAATTATCAAAGGTTAAGAGTGAAATAAATAAGAATAATATAGAAATAAGCAAAAATAATAAAGAAATAGAAACAGAAAAAAAGCATATGGAATATTTAGTTCAGCAGGTTAGACAAGCACAGATGCTTGCGAACTCAAGACTCAGGGCTATGTACATAAACAGTTATAATGAGAGTATTTTATCAATTTTGCTTTCATCTAAGAATTTTTCAGATTTCTATTACAAATATGATGCCATAAAAAGCATTATTTCTTATGACACAAAGGTGTTTAAGGGTTTAGAGGACAAGAAAACTGCTCTTAATGGAAGCATTGCCAATCTTGATACTAGAAAACAACAACTTCAAAAACTAAAAGCTTCAAAGTCAGAAAATCTAAATAAACTAAATAGTGATAAAGATAATCTTGATGCCTTAATTGTACAATTTAATAAAGAAAAGAATTCTGCTATAGAAATAATTAAGGAAAACGAAGAAAAATTAATAGCTCATTCGGTTGCAGCAATTGATTCAAATACTGCTACGTTTCAGGAGGTACAAGATGCCCTATCAACTTTAAATAGTTTAATTTCTCAAATAAGTACTACTTCTGTAAAGAATAAAGCAAGAGGCTATATTAACTTAGGAAACAAGAAATTAACAGAGTTAATAGCTCAAAACACCTCACCTGTTATAAACGACGCCAATAGCTATAAGGCAAGTTTTGCCATGGTAGCTACAGCTTACACAGGCGGAACAATAACAGCCTTAGGATTAAAGCCTGTAAGAGACCCCTTTGGTTTAAGTACAATAGCTGTTGACCCATCCGTTTTGCCTTTAGGGGCAAAAGTATACATACCTGGCTACGGATATGCAATATCTTCTGATACAGGAAGTGCTATAAAAGGGAATATAATTGATTTATATATGAACTCTGAAGCTGATTGCTATGCCTGGGGTAAACGAAGTGTGACTTTATATATTGTTGCCTATCCAGGTCAGTGGTAGCTTTCCATCATGCGGGTGCTCCATACTTTGCTAGTCTATTACTAGTAAGGTAGGAGCACCCTTTCACATATTGTTCACAAAATTCCTTGATAATAGTACAACATTGTGCAGTTATACTTATTATCAAGGGAAATTTGAATATTAAACAAGATCAGTTTAATAAACAGTTTAAAAGGAGTGAACAATATTGAAAAAAATAAAAATTACAAAAGAAACAATTGCATTAGGCTTAATTTCTCTCTTATCAGCTATGCTGAATTTTGTAAATTTAAACATAGAAGGCACAGCCAATGCCTATTATGCAGCAGCAGTAAAAAGTATGACTATGAGCCTTAAGAATTTCTTTTTCGTAGCCTTTGACCCTTCTGGCTTTGTAACAATTGATAAGCCGCCGCTTGGCTATTGGCTTCAGGCTATTTCTGCAAAAATTTTTGGTTTTAGCGGCTGGAGCATAATTTTACCCCAAGCTCTAGCAGGAGTAATCTCAGTTATAGTTATATATTTTATTGTTAAAAGGTCCTTTGGAACCTTTGCAGGTCTTATTTCCTCACTTTGTCTTGCTACTACCCCAGTATTTGTTGCAGCAAGCAGAAATAATACAGTTGATAACGTACTAGTCTTAACATTACTTTTAGCTTGTTGGGCTCTTTCAATTGCTGCTGAAAAAGGGGAATTTAAGTATCTAATTTTGAGCATGGTGCTCATAGGTATAGGTTTTAATATTAAAATGCTTCAAGCATATATGATAGTTCCTGCAATTTATATAACTTACCTATTAACCTCGGCAGTTTCTTTTAAGAAAAGGCTTCTTCATCTAACTTTAGGAACTGCCGTTCTTCTTGCAGTTTCCCTATCTTGGGCTCTAGTTGTAGATGCAGTACCAGCTAGTAATAGGCCCTATGTAGATAGCAGTACAAATAATACTATTATGGAACTTATTGTTGGTCATAATGGACTAGAAAGGCTTAGTCTAAGCAGTAATTCAAACCGTAGAGACAGCACCTTTGGAGCACCAGGCATGAATGGGCAAGCACCACAAGGAATGCCAGGCAGCAGACAAACATCAGAAGGTAGCAATAATAGTAGTACAGATGCTACAGCAAGTGCTAGCCAGGATCAATATAGTCAGCCTCAAGCAATCACAGGAAATAGTTCCACAGATACAACTGCAAGAGCATCACAAAACCAAAGTGGAGGGAACAATCAAGGTTTCCCAGGGAATCCTCCTTCTAATGGCGCAGATATGCAGGTGAATCCCCCAAATGGCGGTGGTCAAATGGGTGGTCCCGGCACAGGAAATTCAGCTATATTACAAGGTACCTTTGGTGGTCAAACTCCATCAAGTATAACAAGGCTATTTTCAAAGAATATCTTATCCGACCAAATAGTTTGGTTTATACCACTAGCAGTCATTGGATTTATTACAGCTGCTATTAAAGAAAAGCTTAAATTTAAACTTGATAATTCAAGAAAACAATCTTTAGTTTTTTGGCTAATGTGGTTTTTGCCTGTATTTATTTACTTTAGTTTTAATACAGGTACCTTCCATTCCTATTACTTAACTATGCTAGCCCCGCCTGTGGCAGCATTAACTGGTATTGGCATTACGGCAATGTGGGAGCTATATATAGAAAAAGGCTGGAAATCATGGTTCTTACCTGCATCACTATTTGCAAATGGAGCAGTTCAGCTTCTAATGTTAACTTATTTTGTAGATAACTCAAACATTATAAAGGTATTGATGACATTACTAACAGTTTTATGTTTTGGAGCATCTATTGTTCTTTCAATACTTAAATTCATTGAAAAGAATATTTCTGCAGCAGAAAATGAATTTAATGATATAAAACAAAATAAGAATTTAAAATTAATGCAAACTGCGGTAAGTTTAGCCTTAATAGGATTATTAGTAACTCCTTTAGTAGGCTCTGCAGCAGCAATGTTTTACAGCCTTAATGGCTCCTTCCCTGCAGCTGGACTAGAACTATTGTCTAGTAATCAAGCTGAAGGCAGAATGATGGATGTAAATATGGGAAGTAATACAGAAGGCAGTGTAAACTCAGTATTAATTAATTATCTCCTTAAAAATAAAACATCATCACAAAAATATTTGCTGGTAGTAAGCTCAGCTAATGATGCTGCAGATATAATAATAAATACTGGCGAATCAGTAATGGCAATTGGCGGTTTTTTAGGAAACGATAAATCTATAACTTTAGATCAATTTAAAGTGCTTGTTAAAAATGGTGAAGTGAGATATGTTATGACTGGTGGAGATAAGGGTGGCAATGGAGGCGGAAGTACAAGCAGTGAGATTATGGCTTGGGTTAAAGAAAATGGAACAGCAGTAGCTTCCAGCGAATATAACGGCGCAAATGATAACTTGAAAAGCGATAATACAAGTAGTAATAATAATTCCAATACTGCAAATTCTAATAATTCACAGAACAATCCTATGGGCTTTAGAGGCGGAGATCCCGACCGTCAGCTATATGATTTAAAAGCCTATACAGAAAGTCTTTCAAAAAATATGAAATGAGAGATAAACTTTATAATAAGAGGATATGGCTTGTACCATATCCTCTTAACATTAGAAAGGAGAACAAGGAGGACTTTTAGGACATTTTAAATTTCCTCTAGTTTAAATTCAAGTACCATTTCAATCTTAATGATTTTTATGATTTAATCATTGAAATAGGCATGTCCATCTCTATTTCTAATACATAATATAATTTTCATATAAAAATGTTCCTAAATTTATACTGAAAAAAATCGGATAAAAGTATATGTATTATACCTTTATCCGATTATATAAACTTAATGTTTGTTTTATATCTCTACTGTTGCAGTTTTCAAATATTCTAATTCTTCACCCTCAACATAAGGAGAAAGCTTTTCAAATACAGTTTTGTGGTAATTATTTAGCCATGACCTTTCTTCAACTGTCAATAAAGTTACATCTATAGCTTCTAAATCTATTGGGCATAAAGTTAAAGTTTCGAACTTCATAAATTGTCCGCCATCTTTAGTATTTACATCTTCTTGAACAACAACTAGGTTTTCTATTCTTATTCCATGTTTATCAGCCTTATAAACTCCAGGTTCATCTGAAGTAATCATTCCCTTTTCAAGCTTTACTGTGTTAGGAACCATAGAAACTCTATGTGGGCCTTCGTGAACATTTAGGAAAAAGCCTATTCCATGTCCTGTACCATGTTTAAAGTCCATACCAGCATTCCATAGAGGAATTCTAGCTAGTATATCTAAGCTTGATCCTGTAGCACCATATAAAAATCTCTGCTTAGCTAAGTCAATCATACCTCTAAGTACAAGGGTAAAATCCAATTTTTCTTCCTCAGTTATTGGTCCCATAACTATAGTTCTTGTTATGTCTGTTGTTCCATCTAAATATTGGGCACCAGAATCTATTAAATAAAGGCTTTCTGGTTTAATTGTTGCTTGGTTTTCTTTAGTAGCACTATAGTGAGGCATTGAAGCATTGGCCTTGTAAGCTGAAATAGATCCAAAGCTTAAATCATAGAAGTTTTCGCCTTGTCTTCTGAGTTCTTCTAATTTATCTGAAGCCTCAATCTCTGTTATATTTTTTGTTTTTATAGTTTTCTTCAGCCAGCTTATGAATTTAACCATAGCTACGCCATCTCTAACCATTACATTTCTAACATTTTGAACTTGTATATCATTTTTAACTGCTTTTAATTTTGTAGTAATATCCATAGCCTCTACAGTTTTAACCTTTATAGCGCTATGAATTAAAGTATTAGTCTTTGAAGGATCAAACAATATTGTTCCATTATTAATATTTTGTAAAAAGTTTACTATGCTGTCATAAGGCATTATTTCTATGTTTGCCTTTTCTAACTCTGCTCTAACTACTGAATTGATTTTATTATCATCTATGAATAAATAATATTTATTTTCCGAAAGAACTACATAGGATATTGTTAATGGGTTGCATTGTACGTCCCTTCCTCTAATATTTAAAAGCCATGCAATATCATCAAGACCAGAAATAACATAGTAGTTTGCTCCCACAGCCTTAATTTCCTTAGAAACTTGTAGAAGTTTTTCTTCTCTTGACTTCCCTGTATAGTTTATATCGTGGATAATTACTTCTGTGCTTGGCTTAGCAGGTCTATCCTTCCAAATCATATCAATAAGATCTTCATCAAGTGCGAAGGAAAGCTCTTTGCTCTCTAAAGTCTTATTTAAATTTCTAAAATAATCTACAGAAATAACCTTTCCATCAAATCCAACCTTTGCCCCTTGATTAAGTGAGTTCTTTAAATATTCCTCAACTGTAGGAACACCGCTTTCACCCATTTTAAACAAAGTAACTCCAGAGTCCTTTAATTGATTTTCTGCTTGTATGAAATATCTTCCGTCAGTCCATAATCCAGCTTCCTTTAATGTTATAACAGCTGTTCCTGCAGAACCAGTAAAGCCTGTTATAAAGGTTCTCGCTGCATAATGTTCTGCTACATATTCACTTTGGTGTGGATCTGAACTAGGAACTATGTATGCATCAATGCCTCTTTCTTTCATTAAGTTTCTAAGTGCTTCAACTCTTTCTTTTACGTTCAATACAATCACCTCATTAATAGTAAACATTTACAATAGTATATCATTGTATGAATTTATTATATCACAAAGAAATGCAAGTTAAAGATAGGTCCTTCATTCAAATTACAACTTTAAATTTATTTATAAATATCTCATTGTTTATGTATAAAGAAATTCATATCAAAAACACATGGTATTTCTGACTGTATATTAAGAATTTAACAGAACAATAGTCTTATCTAGTTTTCACTTTAAACCCATCCCTAAAAGTTACTATTTTTATATTTAAATTATTAAGAAGCTTTTCTAAACTTCTCGTATTGTTAATGTATTTAATGTTATTTTTGCTAACCAACAGCTCTATCATTTTAATAATGTCCTTCTTTTGATTATCATCAAGCTTGTTGTTATTTCTTAAACACCATCCATTGATATAAGCTAATGTATTCCATATTTGTTCATCTGTAATTTTATTTATATCCATAAGCACCCATGTAAAATCTTTTCTTCTATTATTTGCTGGATAAGCTTCTTTAAAAAACTCTATAAAGTGATTTATTGGCGTAGGATCTTTCTCCTTCACATACTTTCCCAATTGTGCCTTCAGTTGATTTTTTAAATACATTTTTGTATTTACCTTAATAATACTGCTCATCCCTTCTATGGCGTCATATATAAATGTGTAAGTTTCTTGTATTTTCTCACTTGCTATATTCTCTTGTTTAAGCACCTTTGTGGTATCTATATATTCTAAAATGTTTTTTTTAGAAATCAGTTCTTTGCCATATAGAACTTTCCAAATCTCTTTTGCATCTAATTCTTCCAAATTTCCAGGGACCTTAGCTTTTATGTCTATATTCATTTTTACCATCCTTTATAAATTCATGTGTTGCCGAATAATAATATTACTTAATTAAATTTAAAGACTTTTAGTAACATTTTATCATTGAAAGTGCAGCATAGCAATTTATTGATTATGTAAAAATAAGAAGCACCTCTATAAGAAAGATGCTTCTTTATAAATTACTTATTTACCTTTGTTTTGTCTTGATTTCTCATTTAATTTTTTTGCATCCTCTAAATCACCTGAGGTTGAACTAGTTAAATTTCCACTGTTAGAAGTAGATGATGTCATTGCACTTCCGCTTTTAGACTGTGAATTTAACTGTCTTGCTTCTTGAGTATCTGGACTGTTATAGTCAGTAAAACTTTCTGAACTTGTCATGTTTCCTTGTCTTGATTGCTGATTTAATTTTTTAGCTTCTTCTAAGTCTTTATTATTATTAGGCATAATTTTGTCTCCTTTTATTTTATTTTTATAAGCTAGTTTTACTTTCGCCTACGATTTATATTTTCTCCTTTTTATTTTTAAATATTCAAAAATAAAAAAGACTGCCGCAAACTTTGCAACAGCCTCAACTTCTTAAATATTGATAATTTCCTATATTTAACTTGTAGAGCTTTAAAAAATTAAGCTTAACTCCTACTTTCTTACTAACTTCCAACTAAAATTATTATCCACATTATTTTTTAAATAACTAAGATAGCCATCAAATTTTGTACCATCTTTAGCTGCAATACCCTTAAGCTCTGCTTTTCCGCTTTTTAAAAGTTTCTTCACTATGGTTTTGGTAATTTTTTTGTTTATTGATTTTATAAAGTCATCTTCCTTCCAAATAACGAATTTGCAGCCATTTTTCCAATTGCTGCAGCCAAAGCCTTTCTTACCTTCAATAATATCATGTCCACATAATGGACACTTACCATAGGTTTCAACTGCTGAATCATCCTTTGAACCTAACTTTTTATTTAGGTCATTTTCTTTGTTGACTGCAGCTTTTTTTACTACTCCAGACTTATTACCTCTAGAAGAGTTTGACTTATTATTGTAATCATTTAGGATAATAGTTTTATCTCTCTTTATAGTGTTCACAGAGCTTGCTACAAATTTAAAAATAAGCTTTAGAAAATCTTCTTTATTAAATTTTCCTTTTTCAATATCTGATAAAGTCTTCTCAAGTCTTCCTGTATATTCTAAGTCAAATAGTTCTTTAATAGGAAAATGTTCCACCATTCTTTTTCCTAAGTCAGTACATAACAAAGATTTATCCTTACCGTAAATATATCCTATATCCTTTAATTTCTTAATAGTCTCTGCTCTTGTGGCTGGGGTGCCAATACTAAAACCACTTAATATAGCATCCATCATATCATTGCTGTCTTCTTCCTCAACCTTCTTGCCGCAGGTTTCCATAACCCTTAGTAAGGTTTTTTCAATGTGATATTTTGGAGCTGTAGTCTTATGGGAAGTTATTTTTGAATCCACTAATTGGACAGGTTCCTTTATATTAATTAAGGGTAAAATAGTATCCTTGGATTCAATCTTTTCAACCTTTTTCCAGCCTTCAACTATTTGAACCTTTCCTTTTGATATAAACATACCTTGTATAACAGGATCATCTATCTTAGTTGTAATTTTAGTTTCTTCCACTTCTGCAATAGGCATAAACTGAACTAGGAATCTATTTTTAATAGCATTATAAACCACAGCCTCATCGCCTGTAAGTGTTTTAGGCAAAATATATGTAGGAATTATGGCGCTGTGGCTCTCAACTTTAGAGTTATCAAAGATCCTTTTAGTAACTTGAAATTTAATTTCATCTTCAAAGGGTAAACCTTTTTTTAATAATTTTAATACCTCTTCAGCTTTGTGAGTTAAGCTTTCTTCTAAAACTGAACTTGCTGTTCTTGGATAGGTTATATGTTTTTTCTCATATAGGCCTTGGGCTACAGTAAGTACCTTATCAGATGTCCATCCCTTATTTTTGCTTGTCACAAAACCTTGCAGATTAGATAAGTTAAATAAATAAGGTGGATACTCCTTTTTCTTTTCTACTTCTTTATCTACTATCGTCCCATTTTTATTAGTTAAATTGTTTAGTACTGCTTCAAGTTCTTTTTTATCATTAAATTTTTCTTCACCATTTAAGGTATATGTACCATCATATTCCTCATTTTTTTCTGTTTTAAAGGTTCCTTGAAGCTTAAAATAATCATTTGGAACAAAACTTTCCACTTCCTTGTCCCTGTCATATATTATTTTAAGAGTAGGCAAAATTACTCTGCCAATATTTAAGGGCCTGCCCTTGCCTCTTTGATATTTTAAAGTAGCAACTGAAGTTAAATTTATTCCAATAACCCAGTCAGCCCACTGCCTGCTTATTCCAGCGTCCTGCATTGGCTTCATGTCTTCATTTGGCTTTAACTTGTTTAATCCTGCTAAAACTTCCTTTGGTGTCCATTCATTTAGGAGCAGCCTATAAATTGGCTTACTAATTCTTAAATATTTTAAAATTGTATCGCCGATTATTTGCCCTTCCCTATCAAAGTCACAAGCTGAGATGACGGCATCTACATCCTCTCTTAAAACTAGTGCCTTAATGATATTTATCTGCTTATTAGCTCCACTATCCTTTTTAGACTTGTCCTTGGAGTCGCTTTTCACCTTGTATTTAAAACGCTGTGGTATAAACGGAAACTTCTCCATTCTCCAAAGGGCCATTTCAGTGTCATAATCCTTGGCATCATAAAGCTGAAGCAAATGACCAAAGGCCCAGGATACAAAATAGTCCTGCCCTTCTATATATCCGTCTTTTCTAATCTTAATATTTAAGGCCTCAGCTATGTTTTTTGCAACGCTGGGCTTTTCGGCAATAATAACTTTTTTAGCCACTCTAGGCACCTCAATCTATTTGAATTTGTACCTAAATGATATCATCTTAATTTTTTATTAGCAAGTTTCAATACCTTATTCTCTTACAAAGTCCTTATATCTGCTACATTGAAAGGTGAGTCTACCAGTGTCTCCTTCAACAATAAAAGAAAATCACAGTACTAAATGCACTGTGATTTTTAATGCTCAACACTATTTAATTACTATTTTAAGTTTAATTTGTATTATTTATTTTGCAGGATCGTATCCAACAACAGTCCATATTCCAGTGTTATCTTGTCTTATTAGTCGCTTTAGATATACTCTTTTAACAGGAGACTTAGCTGAATTCACTTCTACTACAGCCTCTTTTCCATTGTTTTTAACCATTTTTAATTCCTCATACTTAATTGGATAATCTCCAGTTATTCCTTCTGGTGAAATCTTTAAGCTTACAAACACCTGTGATACAAATATAGGATCAAGCTTCCAAGGTGAGTGTCCGGCATCAACACTTTTTTGATCTGCCTCTTCTACCTTTAGATCATATTTTACTTCCACTTTAGGTTTATTTATGCTTTGCTCAGAAGAGGATAATTGCACAGTTCCATTTGTTAGGCCTTTTACAAATTGAGTTAGTTCCACTAAAGACACATTGCCTACAATTGCATATTCAAATCCTTCCTGCTGCCATCTTACTGAGCTTAAACCTGTTACTCCAGTATAGGCTCCTCCGCCTAAAAGTACACCTTCCTCCGCTTCAATTGGTGATTGTACCTCAGCAGTGCTATTATTTATACTTCCAAGGCTAGCCATTGATGCAGGTTTAAGTTCTCCAACAGCCTTTTGCTGCAAAATAGAAACTTTCTTTTTATTATCTGTAGAAACATAATTTATTTTAAGAGACTTATTGTTATTAAATACTGCTGTGCTGGTTTTAATATAAGAACTAGGTATATTTGTAATTTCTTTAGGGCTAAATCCAATTAATGCCTTTGATTCCTCTAAATTATTTACAACAAGCTCAGTATTAGATTTTAGCTCCTTATATCCCTGTGGTATATTAAAACTTAATAGTTCTTTTGGTAAAGCATCCATAAAACTTATATTCGTGTAAAGCACTTTATACTGCAGTGAAAATTCCAAGGCTGACTGTTTTTGTAATGGCATTTTTGTTTCTTTATCAATCCATAGTTTATAGGGGCTGCCACCTTTTGGAGTTATCTCAACTATTGTTGCAGCTCTCCCAGAAACATTTTCTTCGCCAATAGTCTTTGTTCTTACTGCATTTCTTACATTTTCAATTTCATTTCCGATTTCAAATGTAAATCTATAGGGGTCTGGAAAGGCTGTAAATTCATCAACTTCCTTTTTGGAACTGCTAATCTGCCACTTCTTTTCTCCGTCATTTGCAGTTATTAAGTCCTTCTGTGCTCCTTCAAGACCTTTAACATAATAGCGGCCTTCTTTATCGGCCCATACTTCAAGCTTTGACTGAATATTGGTTTTGCCTTCTGCATTAGTTTCCATTACTTCTAAAGTTCCATGATAAGCTTTTACTCCATTATATGCCTGTTCCATGGCATAAACCATATTAGGCTGTCTTAGTGGTCCAGTTAAGTTAATAGTAATTATTAGCATTGCTGCAGCGGCTGCAGAAGCTATTCCATAGAACCATCTCTTATTTGTATTTCTTGAAGATTTTTCTTTTAACAGCTCCTTATGAATCTTCTCATTAAGCCTTTCACTAAATTTATCATCAGGAAGACTTGGTCTATTTAAGCTTTTTACTTTTCTTACTGTTTCTAAAAGCTCTTCTAGATCATCCTCCTCCCTATTGCTTTCGTGTTCTATGGGCTTTTTTTCATTATTTAAGCTATCTATATAGCTTGACAATTTGGTTTCCTTATCCTTATTATCCATCTAACATGCCTCCTTATTTGAAATCATTTTTTAAGAGCTTTGAAAGATTCTGAAGAGCCCTAAACTGCAAAGTACGAATGTTTCCCTCTGTTTTATCCATCTTTTTAGCCGTATCCGCTACCGAATATCCTTTTAGTATTCTTAAATCTATAACGCTTCGCTGGTCTTCATTTAACTTAAGCAATGCATTTTGTACAGCGTCCTGCTGTCCTATATCTTCAGTTAAATCTCTTATTGCTGCATCCTTAGGATTTATATCATCAATATTGATTAATGTGCCCTGCCGTTTATTTTTCCTCCACCTGTCTCTCATTACATTTAGGGAAACAGTCTTTAAGAATCCTATTGTATTATCAATTTTTGCCCTGTTATTTCTTATATATCTAATTGCTTTAATATAGGTTTCTTGAGTTATGTCTTCAGCTTCTTCTTGGTTTTGAACCTTATAATATACAAAACGATAAACAGCTTCCCAAGTTGAATTACATAGCTTCCCTATAGACTCCTCATCATCTACTTTCATTATAATGTTCCTTTCAGCCTCCATAATATTTGAACTCCTCTTCCCTAGCTAGGTATTACAATAATAAAGACGCCAAATTTAATTTTATGTTACATTTTAATAATATTATTTTTTGCTAAATTTAAAATAAAATAAGCTAAAAATAAAATCCACTTCTTTCATAGTTTTTTACTAAGATCAAAGTGGATTTGACTATTTTTATAATATATTAAAGCTATAAAATCAGAACATGGATATCTGCTCTATATGATTTTCCTTTAAAGATGAAACCGATAAGCCTATTAGTCTTATTTTTTCCCTAAGTTCTATTTCCTCTAGAATTATTAAGGCTTCCTTATAAATATCTTCTTCATTAGATATATAATGCATTAAAGTCTTACTTCTTGTATGGTTTACAAAGGATGAAGTTTTTATCTTTATTGTAATACTTTTACCACTTACATTTTTCATGTGCATTGTATTTGAAACTGAGCAAGCAAAGGCTTTTATATATACCTTAAGCTCTTCCTTATTATCTGTATCTGTTCTCAATGTAGTTTCTCTCCCTATAGATTTTCTTTCTCTAGCTGCATGAACTTCTCTATTATCAATGCCTCTGACTCTGTCGTAGATTTCAATACCAAACTTTCCAAAGAACTCTACAAGTAGACTTTGTGGTAAGTCGTATAACTCCTTCACCGTGAAGATTCCAATGTCATTAAGCTTCTTTGCTGATTTTTTTCCAAGTCCATAAATCTTATTAACAGGGAGAGGAAATAAAATTTCAGGCACCATATTTCTTTCAATAACCTTAAGACCATTAGGCTTATTCCAATCAGAAGCTAATTTAGCCAAAAATTTATTATAGGAAACTCCTGCTGAAATGGTTAATCCTGTTACCTTTCTTACTTCCTGCTTTATGAACTTTGCAACTTCTATTGTATTCTTATTTAAATGAGTGATATCCAAATACGCCTCATCGATGCTCATAGGCTCTACATAGGGGGTTATATTATAAAAGATTTGAAATATTTTATTTGATATTTCCTTATATCTTCCATATCTTACTGGCAGAAATATTGCCTGAGGGCATTTTGCCTTAGCCATATAAACAGGCATGGCACTTTTAACACCAAAACTTCTAGCCTCATAGGAACAAGTTGCAACTACACCTCTTTCTGTAGTGCCGCCTACTACTACAGGCTTGCCTCTAAGACTTGGATTATCTATTATTTCAACAGATGCAAAGAATGCATCCATATCCACATGAATTATTTTTCTTTCCACTGAAATTTTCCCCCAGGTACGCATAAAACTATAAATATATTATAATTCTATCACACAATGCTGTTTAATATAATAAATATTGATTTAAGTGACTTAACTTCTCCACTAATTATTTTACTTTTGCTCTTTTCCAATTTTAAGAAGGGCTTCTCTAAAATAGTCTACTCCCTGAGCGCCAACAATAGCATATTTTCCATCCACTATAAAGGTTGGTGTGCTATTAATTTTATACTCATATGCCATTTGCTGAACTTCAGACATTTTATTATCATAATATTTACTTTTAAATCTTTTCAGTAATTCCTCATCATCAACGCCATTGTCTTTTACAATTGATGAAAGAATATTAATGTCACCAATATCTTTTCCTAAGGTAAAATAAGCTCTAAATAATTCCTTATGAAGTTCATTAAACTTCCCTTTTTCTTTAGCATATTCACCTGCTGCTAATGCTAAGTGTGAATTAGATAAAATAGTAAATTCATTAAACTCGATACCATATAATTTTCCCGCAGCTTTTAGATTGGAAATCATTTTATTAAGGGATGGTCCTGGAAACTTTTTAGCAAGCTCCATTCCTTCCCTTGGAGTTTCAGGATGTATTTCAAAAGGAAGCCATTCATCTTCAATGTCAAATTCCTCTTTTAGCTTTTCGACAATACCCTTGCCGATATAACAGAATGGTCATATGTAATCTGAAAAAATTAAAAATCTATGTTTCATTTAAACCTTCTCCTTTAGTATTTTTACAATTCTTATAATCATCAATAGTATTCATTTTTTAAGTTTAATTTTGATATAGTTAGTTATATTTTATCAATAAATGACATCTGCTGAATTCCATCTGCTGGATAAATCTTAAGTTTTACAAAGGGATCCATTTCTATATCCTTTTGAATATTTAAAATTTCTTTCTCTGATGCAGAAAGCCATTCATTTTCTTTTTCTTTTGCTAATATAACTGGCATTCTATTATGAAGCTTTGACATTTCTTCGTTTGCAGGCCGTGTTAAAATAACAACCCCAAAATACTCCTTATTATTTCTATCTACAAACTTGTCATATAACCCTGCCATGGAAAACAATCCTTCCTCCTCTACCTCTATTTTATATTTAACCTTGTTTTTCTCCGTAGCACTCCATTCGAAAAAGGCATTGGCAGGTATGAGACATCTATTATTTATAAATGCTTTTCGAAAGGCTGGTTTTTCTGATACTGTTTCAACTCTAGCATTAATAAGTTCTCTATTTACCCCTTTTACTTGAAACCCCCATTTTATAAAATTTAACTCCTTAGTTTTATTATTTAAAACGATGGGAATTTTAGTTCCAGGAAATATTTCTCCTTTTGCAGAGGCACCATTATAAGTTTGTTTTAACCCATAATGAGCAATGATATCTTCTATGTCACTTTCAATGAAAAAGCGTCCGCACAAGATAGCCACCCCCTTTCTACTAAACAATTCAGTAATAGATTATTTTAGTATTCCTAAACTTTACTACAATTATTTTTCATTAGCAGGCAATATTTTTTGTTTGCTTTATTAAATTATATTTAATACTCATTAATTTTTCAATTTTAATTGACATATTATTCAAATAGACAATATAATTATATTAGATGAATATCTAATATCGTTTAATATTTAATCCATATATTATGAAAGAAGGATTACTATGAAAACAAAAAATAATCAGGTTTCCTTTATTATTCACCCTCCAGTAGAATTTATTTATGCCCTTCACTTTACTGCAAATATGGAGGAAATGGATAAGTTTTTTTTACAATTTAATTATGTTCAAGCAGAAGATGTAAAGCAAAAGATAGACTTTATGAGAAAAAAATTAACAAAATATATAGCAGCAGAATTAACTTACTTCTTCAAATGGCCTGAGATAAAGCATGTTCTTGGAAGGATTGCAACTCAAAACCATAATTTGGGCTCAGTTCATGAATTTATAAGCTTCATAGAAAAAATTGATAGCAAGATTCTATCTTCTTACATTCTTAATCAAAACTACTCAGATAATCCAAAGGTTCAGGAACTTATAATTTCAATGCTAGAAAAAAATGAAAATGAAGATTTAAGGGATGTTATCTCTGATACTGTATATAAACAGGAGGACATAAAGGAAAAACTTTTAGAATCCTTAGAAAGTCCAGAGGAATTAAAGCTTAGACTCTGTATTTTACTAAGGCAATTTTACGAAAAATGCTACTCACCTATTGAAAAAGAAATACTTGAATGTCTAAAACCCTTTAGAGAAAGATATGAAAAGCTTTTTGCAGAAGATAGCAAATATTTTTTTGAGGAATATTTAAAAAGATATTCTGAAGCTAAAGATAGAAATTTCATTATTCATATTGGTTATTTTATTCAAGTAAGACCTTGGGCATTTTATATTTCTCCATACAATAATTGTGAATGGATAAATATTGGAATGTATACAGAGCAGTTTCCTAAAAGTTATATGGAAAAAGAAAGAATTAAAAAGTTTCTTAAAATTCTTTCTGATAATAAAAGGTTTGAAATGGTAGAACTTTTAGCTAAGAAAGAATGGTACGGTCTTGAGCTTGCATCTGAACTTAATCTTACTCCACCAACAGTTTTCTATCATATAAATTCCTTGCTGGATTTAAACCTAGTTACCTTTAGGAAGGATGGAAATAAAACCTATTATAAGCTTAACAAAATTAAACTAGAAGAATTATCTCAAGGAATTTCTAAAGTTATACTTAGCTAATAAATATAATATTAGATTTGTATCTAATAAGCATTAAAATAATATAGATAACTAAACAATATTGTAGAACTTATATGAAATAAATAAACCGCAAAAAATATTTACGTGCAAAATAAGCAAGGAGATCAGATCATGGTTAAAGAACTTTTTAAAAAAAGAGAATCCTTTAATAGCTTAATGTTCATAATTCTATATTGTTTTATTGGAGTATTAAATGGTGTTCTATTTGATGTTTTAATGACCTTCCTTCAATTGACATCCTCTGAAATAGCAAACAGTTTTTCCTCTTTTCTAGGAATCGCTTCCTTTATTGGAGCTTGCTTAATTTTTCTGGTACCTAAAACAGGCTACAAAAAATTGATGCTCCTTGGCCCCATTGTCTCTGCTTCTTCACTTTTGATTATTATATTTTCAAATGAAGTATTTATAAAAAGTATATCTGCATTACTTCTTATTACTGGACTAACTTTGTTTGATGTGATATTAGGTCCCTACTTATCAAGTTATACCAATGCTTCAAATAGGACTCTCTATTTTACAGCAGCTTTTTATACCAATGTGGTTGGCTGTCTATTAGGAACCTTAACTGGAGGGCCATTAATTGTAAGTTTTTTTGCTAAAAAATTAAATATAGCCTTTGAAGCTGCAAAAGTCTTAACTTCAAAGGTCTCCTCTCTTTCCTTTATGCAGAGAACTATATATATTGAAGCTCATAAAAATGTTCTAATGTTTTTTGTTTTTATTTTAGTAATAAGTATAATACCAATACTTTTAATTAGAGAATCAAAAGAGGACTATAGAAAAATCCAACAAGAAGAAAAAACTAAGTTTAGCATAAATGCATTTTTCAGTAAAAATGCACTAATATTCTTAGCTTATATGATAATTTGCAAAATAGCTGTATCACTTATAGTTCCCTATGTCTCCATTTACCTAGGAACTTTGGGAATCAATAGAGCCTCAATTTCTTTTATTATGACTGCTCAATACTTTGCAATCCTGCTTATAATGCCTTTTGCACCATATCTTATTAAAAAATTGGGGCAGATTAATATGCTTGCCTGGTGCTGCCTTGCTGCAGTTCCATTCATGTTTATTATAGGGTATGGAGGAATACCAGGTATGAGTGTTGTAGCTGTAATTAGCGCCTCACTATTTTTTAGATCTGGTTTAATTAATGCCACAAGCCCTGTATTTAGCTCCCTCCCAATGGAATTAGTAGATAAGGAATATCGTCCTGCATATTCTTCAATAATATTTATTTCTCAGGGAATTGCTCAGACTATAACAGGCCTGTTTGCTAAAAATATGTTATTCAATATTAATCTTGGATATGGGAAAGCCTATTTTATTGCTGGAGTATTATTTGCAGCTTCACAATTAATTTTATTAACGAATTTTAGAAGCTTAAATGTGAATATCTTAAATGGCAGTAAGCAAATGTAAGCATCCACGGACTGTTAACCCCTTTATTGACGGCTGTTGCTATCCACATTTTCATTTTTAAAAGTTATTAACAGCAAACCGAAGCTTTTCAGCTAACCGCAGCTGTTATTCTACTGCCTTTGATAAAGCATCAGAAACAGCTGCCATGATTCCATTTGAGGACCTAGTTGCCCTTGAAACTGCATCCACTTGAACTGACTGATTATCAATAATTTCATTTGGAACTGCACTAGCAGCCCTGTTGAAAAATCTTGGGGTATCATTGCTGTTAATTATATCGATATTTTCAATTTTATTATTCTTCACTGTTACACTAACCTCTAAACCTGGCCTATAGCCCGTAGCTTGTCCCGTGTATGTACCGTCCTTATATTGGGCGTCAGTCATTTGAGCATTTACCGCATTATTATTAAAACTCTCAATATCACTGCTTCTGCTGCTATCTTCTTTTGCTATAGCAATGTGCAGTATTAAAACCACTGAAAACAATACTGTTAAGGCCCTGTGATAATACATCCAGCTTTTATTTTTAAATTTACTTCTGAGCATAAAGCTTAGTCCTAATAAAATGCTTAAAATTAAGGAAGCCGTTCCTAAATTAAAACTAAAAATGGATTCTGATGAGAATATGCCATGTATCAAACCCATTATTATTAAAATTATTCCCATTACCTTATGGTATTTTCTCAAAGCTTTATTTATATCTTTTAAAATTTTATTTTTATTATTAAAGAACTTTTTGTTCCCAACTCTTAAAAAATAAATAATAGTAAGAAGTAAAGCTATAAAGGTTGCAATTTTTGCAAAACCAGTATCTAAAAATGTAATCATTATGTCCTCCTGTAATAATTAAGTATGTATTTTTTCTGATGCTACTTATTTATTTTAAAAAGTCATTATGGCAGTTCAGTGTCGAAAAAATAAAAAATGTGTAACAAAAAAATGAAGAAAGAGGAGAATTTAATCTCCTCTTTCTACTTAGGTATTAATATAACTATGGTAAAGTATTATAGTCAAATTAATTAATCTCTATCTTCAACTTTTCTTCTAGCTTTGTTAATGTTTCTCTCATCAAGTCCTGTGAGATTTTCTATTTCAGACATACCTACACCTTTTGAAAGCATATCTTTTGCCTCTTCCATAGCAGCTTCATGTTTAGGTTTCTTTTTATCCATAAAACTCATGCCCCTTTCTTGCATTAGCTTTCCCAGGAAACATGGTTTTATTCTCTAGAAACAAGATAAAAGTTACTTTATAGAAGTTTTTCAATATCCTTGGCTATCTCTTCCGGCTCCATTGGAGTTTCATATCTCCTTACTACATTCCCATCTTTGTCGATTAGGAACTTAGTAAAATTCCATTTTATATCGTTGCCTTTGAGAGACTCAGGGAACTTTTCCTTCAAAAAGGAATTTAAAAAATTGCCTTTCTCAGAACTTAAATCATAGCCTTCAAAAGGAGACTTACTAGTTAAGTATTTAAACAAAGGGTGCGCATTTTCTCCTTTAACCTCAATTTTCTCAAACATAGTAAAATCAACACCATAATTGATTTGACAGAAGTTATGTATTTCTTTATTAGTTCCTGGATCTTGCTCTAGAAATTGATTGCTTGGAAAACCTAATACTTCAAAGCCTTTATTCTTATAGTCTTCATATATTTTTTGCAAACCTGCAAATTGTGGTGTAAAGCCTCACTTGCTTGCTGTGTTTACAATTAAGAGAACCTTACCTTTGTACTCTTCAAGCTTAATCTCTTCTCCATCAATGTTATTTGCCTTAAAATCATAGATACTCATTTAATCAACCTCCTCTTATTACCATTTTATATAATGCACAATTATTTTTCAATTATACTTATACTCAAAATTTACAGCTTTATTCTATCCAATTCTTGCATACATCAACCCATTTTTTACTTTTAGAATACTCCTCTATTTCACTTAAGGTAAGCTTAATTGCCGAATTACTGCTTCCGCAGGCTGGAAAAACTGTAGTAAATCTCTTAAGTGATAGATCAAGAAAAACAGGTATATTATTTTTAAGCCCAAAGGGGCACACTCCTCCAATAGCATGGCCTGTAAGCTCAAGTACTTCCTCAGGTGAAAGCATTTTTGCCTTAAAGCCAAATTCATTTTTAAATTTACTATTATCTATCTTAGCATCTCCTGCTGTTACTACTAACAAGGCAGACTCTCCTGATTTAAGTGAAATGGTTTTTGCAATTCTAGCAGGCTCAACATCTAAAGCTATTGCTGCTAGCTCTACTGTGGCACTGGAGGTTTCAAATTCCAATATATCCTTGTCTCTTCCAAAATCTTTTAAAGATTCACGTACTCTATCAATTGCCATTGTTTTTCATCCTTTCGTTAACTATGTTTATTCTTTAGGTTAATTAAAGACATTAGACGCTGAACTTGTAGAAATCACTTAATAATACGGAAGTAGAATTTATCGTAAACACTTATGCTATCTTAAGTTATTCTACACTATCAGCGTCAAAAAATTTTTCAATATTTATTTACTTATTATACTACATTTTTAAATAATTTTGGCAAATCTATTTACTGCGAAACAGGTGAATCATTTCTTATGATAAAAATAAAAATTGGGCCCATAAAAGGTAGTACAATACTAAGTATTATCCACAGTACAGCTTGATCAGGTCTATATATTTTAAATAACTTATAAAGGGCTAATATACACAAAACTGTATAAGCTGCGCCTATTATCCAACCGAATAGAGGAATAAACCTAAGGATTAAAACTGCAAAGAACCCTAATGATAAAATGAGTTCAATACTTGGAATCTCCAAAGTATCTAGTTTCAAGTTTTTAATGAGTTTTCCTAGTATATACATATTGGCAACTGGAATCCATGATAACCAAGGATTTTCTAACTTTTGATTTGATGCCAATTTGTATAGTCCCATAGATGTAAAAATATAAAGTAAGATACCTATAGCTAAAAAAAGAAAAAATATAAAGCTCCATACTGCTAGAAATGCAAAAAGTGTTCCTTCATTACTCATTACTATTAACTCCTTTAAAATATTCTTTTACAGTATATGTATCACTACTTGTGTAAATGATACTTGCATTCACTAATTGTGTGCAGCACAAGAAATGTCCAGTAACACACCTTACAGCAATGTTATATTCATATAAATGAAATGTTTTCATAAATGTGTATATCTTGCGTTATAAATATAGTATAATATTTATAACATTGAAATAGGAGTGAACTTATGAATATCGGAGTGAAAATAAAAAATTTAAGAACTGAAAAGGGCATTACTTTAAAGGAGTTAAGTGAAAAAAGTGAGCTATCTGTGGGTTATTTATCTCAGTTAGAAAGAGGTCTTACTACAATTGCAGTTGATTCTCTAGAAAAAATAGCTAAAATTTTAGAGGTTCATTTAACCTTCTTTTTTGATTATCCACACAAAAAAGAAGAGGCTGTTTTAAGAAGTTATGAGCAGGAAATATTGGATATAGATGAAGGAGGTTTTATTAAGTATAACTTAAGTACAAACCTAGAGGATAAACAAATTGTTCCAAGACTTGTAGAAATTCTTCCGCAAAAAAATGAAGAAGAAATTATATCCTATAAGCATGAGGGGGAAGAGTTTGTTTATGTATTAGAGGGTATATTAACTATTTACATAAATGGTGAAAGGTATGAAGTTTATCCCGGTGACAGTGTTCATATGAATTCGAGCATTAGGCATAATTGGGCTAATTATACTAATAAAAAGGTTAAAATACTGTCTGTTAATTCTCCAAATGGCTATAGAGGATCAGCTACCCATGAAATTGATGCTGTGTCAAGCCCAGCTGGAGGCAGGAATTAATGCTTTATTTAATTGAGACTTTTTTTGTAATTGGTGGAGTTGATTATATATTAGAAAGTCCTTTAAAGCTTGGTGTCAAATTTGAAGAAGGTATAAAGACCATGGGAGCCTTAGGCCTTTGTATGATTGGAATATACTCCTTAACTCCCATTCTTTCAAATTATTTATCCACAATGGCTATCCCTATTTGCAGAGTATTTAATTTGGATCCTTCTATTTTTCCTGCAGCCTTCTTTGCTATAGATATGGGAGGATATCAAATGGCTGCAAAACTAGCTTTAACTAAAGAAATGGGGATTTTCTCAGGAGTTATTATTGCCTCAACCTTAGGTGCAGCTATTAGTTTTTCTATACCTGTTGCCATTGGAATGCTTTCTAAAGAAGATGAAAAATATTTTTCTAAAGGTGTTATGATTGGAATAACTACTATTCCTATAGGATGTCTTGCTGCTGGTTTATGGCAGGGAATAAATCTAAGACTCCTAATATGGAACCTTGTGCCTATATTTATTTTTTCAATTATCTTAGAAATTGGACTATTAAAATTTAATAATACCCTACTGAAGGGCTTTAAGATATTTGGAAAGTTAGTAATTAGCTTAAGCATTATTGGGCTGATTCTGCAGGGAATAAATGCAATAATGGGGGTTAGTCTTGTCTCAGGGTTAACTCCCCTGTCGGAATCTGCAGTAATAGTGTGCAAAATTGGCTTTGTTTTAGGTGGAGCATATCCTATGCTGGAGCTAATAAACCGTATTTTTAAAAGGGCTTTAGAAAAAACAGGCGATAAATTTGGAATTAACTCAGCATCTGTTTCTGGTATTTTAGGAAACTTAGCTAGTAATCTTTTGGTATTTGGATCTTATGAAAAAATGAATTCTAAAGGCAAGGTTGTTTGCGCTGCCTTTGCAGTGAGCGGAGCCTTTGTATTCGGAGGCCAGTTTGGATTTGTATCAGGTATTGCTCCAGAAATGTTAGGTGCCTTTATAATATCAAAGCTTACAGCTGGAATAATTAGTATTTTACTATCCATATGGATCTATGAATATGAAAATAAAAAAATAAACATAAAGGGAGTTGAGGTAAAAATATGAAAATTAATGAAAGGACACAAAAGTTAAGACAATTAATGAAAGAAAACAATATGGATGCTTACATAGTACCTAGCTTTGATGCACATCTAAGTGAATATGTATCAGACCACTTTAAATGCAGGGAGTGGATATCCGGCTTTACAGGCTCAGCAGGAACTGTGGTTATTACCTTAGAGGATGCCGGCCTTTGGACAGACGGAAGATACTATATTCAAGCGGAAAAACAGCTTGAAGGTTCTGACATTAAATTATTTAGAATGTCCGATCCAGGTGTACCTTCTTATACAGAGTGGTTAAAGGAGGTTCTTAAGGAAGGCAGCACAGTTGGTTTTGATGGAAGTGTTTTTTCAGTAGATATGGTAAGCATCATGGAGAACGAATTTAAAGCAAAGAAAATAAGCTTAAAGACAGATCTTGATTTAATTGATGAGCTGTGGAAAAACAGACCAGAGATACCTAAAGGTCCTATTTTTATACACGAGGCAAAATATGCAGGAAAATCAAGAGTAGAAAAGCTTAAAGTAGTAAGAAATGAGATGAAAAATGCAGGCGCAAACTACTATTTATTAACTTCACTTGACGACATAGCTTGGCTTTTAAATATAAGAGGAAATGATGTACCAAATAATCCAGTGATAATAGCTAACGTAATAGTTGGCGAAAGCAAATGTTATTTATTTGTTGATGCTTTAAAGGTTCCAAGCGATGTTAAATTAGAACTTGAGAATGATGATGTAGAGATTAAGGATTATAATGAAATACAGCAATTTTTACAAG
Source organism: Candidatus Clostridium stratigraminis (assembly GCF_045310675.1). Lineage (NCBI taxonomy): Bacteria > Bacillati > Bacillota > Clostridia > Eubacteriales > Clostridiaceae > Clostridium > Candidatus Clostridium stratigraminis. The sequence goes on along the minus strand of NZ_JBJHZZ010000001.1, from coordinate 371,447 downwards.
GGCTTACAGATAAAGATGCAATTATCTTTGATGCAAATAAAACTAATTCCAGCTTATTTAATTCCATTAATAGTAATGCATCAAAAAATGCTTACTCAAATGTTACCACTAAATTAAAGGGTATAAAAAATGAAACAGAAATCGAAAATATAAAGCGCTGTGAAATAAAGGATGGAATATCCCTGGTTAAGTTTATAAAATGGCTTAAAGAATCGGTAGGCAAAGAGGAAATTACAGAGTTTACTGCTGGAGAAAAATTAGAAGACTTTAGAGGGCAGCAGGAACTATTTATTGGTCCAAGCTTTGACACTATAGCAGGCTATAAAGATCACGCTGCCATGATGCATTATAAGGCAGCAAAAGAAACTGCCTATACCTTAAAAAAGGAAGGCCTTTTCTTAGTTGATTCAGGTGGTCAATATCTTGATGGCACTACAGACACTACAAGGACTATTGCTTTAGGAAAGCTTACTGAAGAAGAAAAGAGAGACTTTACATTGGTTCTTAAAGGGTTTATAGCCTTAAGCAAAGCTAAATTTTTATATGGAGCTACTGGCTCAAGTTTAGATATATTAGCGAGGCAGCCTATTTGGGAAATAGGCTTAGATTATAAGTGCGGAACAGGTCACGGTGTTGGATTTTTATTAAATGTTCATGAGGGACCACAAGCTATAAGAAAAGAAGTTAACAATATAAAGCTTGAAAAAGGCATGATCCTTACTAATGAACCAGGCATATACAAGGAAGGAATACATGGTGTCAGAACAGAAAACATGATGCTGGTTTCTTATGATGAAGAAACAGAATATGGACAGTTTATGAGATTTGAGGCAGTTACCTATTGTCCTATTGATTTAGCTGGAATTAATAAAGAGATGCTTGCTGAAAATGAAATTAAGTGGCTAAATGATTATCATAAAAATGTCTTTGAAAAGCTTTCTCCACATTTAAACGAAGAAGAGAAAGCTTGGCTTAAGGAAGAGACAAGAGAAATTTAATATGTGACATGGGGAGGTTTCTAATTCCACATGCATTTCAATGTGGCACTAGAAACCTCCCTGTGTTACAAAGTGAGCCACGAGAAACCTCCCCGTGGCTCAAAAAACTTACTTTAAAATCCATGTAATACTTTGATAGTCACCCTGCAGTTTAGGGATGCTTAGCCCTGTATACATTAGCTCATCTCCGCCATAAACTCCATTCTTACCGGTTACTGAATAATTTCTATTTGGGTCTAGGCCTTTTAAATTTAACCTAGTAATTGGTCCATTTGGCACAGCAAGCACCCTGAAATAAGCTACAGAAGCCTCACTTTTATCTTCTGAAACCACCATCCAGGCAGCTTCATTTCCTTCAAAAGGACTTAGCAGCCTATACATATTGCCAAACTGTATAAGTTCTCTTAATCCTTTATATTCAGCTATCTGTGCTTGAACTATGCCCTTCTCCTCTTCTGTAAGCCTTGTAAGATCTAGCTCATAGCCAAAATTACCAGACATAGCTGCGTCCCCTCTTATTTTAAGCGATGTATTCCTATGAACTTGATGATTGGGTACTGCCGATACATGGGCTCCCATAGTAATTAAAGGATATACAATACTAGTTCCATATTGTATCTTTAGTCTTTCAACTGCATCAGTATCATCACTAGTCCAGGTTTGAGGCATATAGTATAGCATTCCAGGGTCAAAGCGGCCGCCACCACCTGAGCAGCTTTCAAATAATACATTAGGGAAATCACTTACTATTTTATCCATGACTCTATACAAGCCCAAAATATATCTATGAGCAGTTTCTCTTTGCCTATCATAAGACAGGCTTTCTGAGCCTATTTCTGTCATATTTCTATTCATGTCCCATTTTACATAGCTAATTGGAGCTGATTTTAAAACATTGGATATTGAATGAATAATATAATTACAAACCTCTTCTCTTGATAAATCAAGTACCAGCTGATTTCTGCCCTCAGAGCGCCTTCTACCCTGTACATGAATACACCAATCAGGATGTTGCCTATATAAATCACTGTCTGGCGATACCATCTCCGGTTCAAACCATAGGCCAAATTGCATGCCTATGTTATTAACACCTTTAGCCAAAGCTTTAAGCCCCTTAGGTAATTTTTTAGGATCTGCCACCCAGTCTCCTAAAGAACTTGTATCACTGTTTCGTCTGCCAAACCAGCCGTCATCTAATACCAAAAGCTCAAAGCCAAGTTCCTTTCCTGCCTTAGCTATACCTTCTATTTTATCAGAATTAAAGTCAAAGTAAGTGGCCTCCCAATTATTTACTAAAACAGGTCTCTTTTCATCTCTAAAATTACCTCTGCATAGCCTGTTTCTGTAAAGCTTATGATAGGTCCTAGACATCTCACCTAAACCCTTACTTGAGTAAACCATTACCACCTCAGGAGTTTGAAATGCCTCCCCTGGTTCTAATATCCATGAAAAATCAAAAGGATTTATTCCCATAGATAATCTTGTTGTATTATGCTCAGCAACTTCTGCTTGAGCTAGAAAATTACCGCTGTAAACCAGACTAAAGCCAAATACATCACCATATTCCTCCGAAGCTCCCTTACTTAATAAGCAAATAAAAGGATTATGATTGTGACTGCTTGCACCACGCCTGCTTTCTATGGATTGATTTCCCTGAAAGAGAGGTTTTCTTTCAATGTGTCTTTCTCTTGTCCAGGCACCATAAAGATGTAGAAAATCAAACTTATCATTATTAAAATCTATACTCATACTTAAGGCACGAAGAAGTTTCAGCTTAGTGGTTCCATTATTTATAAATCGAACATTTCTGGTAATAACATTATAATCTTCGAATATGGTGTAGGATAATATTACCTTAAGTCCAATTAGCTCATCAATCATGACTATTTCAAGTGTTTCTGCTTCATTATCACTTTCTGTATAAGTTGCAGGTAAACCTTCAAGATTTGGTTTGCCCTTGATAATTTTGTGAGTCTCATATTTAAGCTCAGTTACAGTAGACCCGTTTTCAAGCTGCAGTTCATAAGCAGGAGTACGATAATCTGTGCTTCCATAGGAAGGATATTCCTGGGGCAAGGTATCCAAGGAAAGTAATTTGTTTGATCCATTAGGATTTGGTGAAAAAGAGCATCTTTCAACAAGGACTAATGCTTCTTCTGCACTTATGTCTCTTACCTTTCTTCCCCAATATAAATGGGCAAGATACCCTTCTTCTAAAACCTTCATAACATAGCTTGTATCTCCTGCCTGTAAATGAAAAATTTTATGCTCATTATTATAAATAATACTCATAATTAATCCTTTACCTTTCTAATAAACTTTGGTATTTAGCCTTGTGTACAAAATGCTTCTTATAGGAAAAAACTACTGACATTTTGTCAGCAGTAAATTCCTTAAAATTATTTTAGAATTTTAGTATTAACATTTTCCTATTACAAATTCAAAATGTATATCTTTAGAGGAATCTATGAGATATTCCTTATGGACTGGAGCACCCCAACTGTCATCTCCCCCAACTCCCATCTGTTTTACTGCTATGGTAACTACAGTATAATTAGCAGGTGGTAGTTCATAGTAATGAAGTGCATTTTGAAGTTCAAAGGCTGTATAAGGCGATACTCCAAGTTCAAAAGCACTTTCTAATGCCTTAAACTTTAGCCCAAAGCCGTCTTTATTTCTAATCTCTGCCCATCTTACTCCTGTGTGATTTCCACTTTCTTGAGGCACAGCATATTTTGAAACATTATCAATTACTGACTTTTCAAAGATTCCTAATTTTGCGCCCTGCAGTCTATCACAATAGTTTTCCTCTGGTCCTAAACCAAACCACTTAAAGCTGTCAAAATCTGCAGATAATTTAATTGCAAAGCCGAATATAGGAAGTTCTGGTAGCCCTTCAGTTCCTTTATAGTCACAGCAAACCTTAATTTCACCATTACCATAGGTGGTGTAGGCTACTATTACCTCTGTTTTTGGTATAGTAGGTAAAGCATAGGTGTATTTTACAGTTACGCTATAATCCTCTTCCGATACTTGAACCTCTTTTAAGCGTTGAAACATGCTTGCTTGAAGCCACTGACCACATCTATAGCCCTGACCATTTCCTCTGTCATTATCCGTCATGGCCCTCCAATATATTGGCATTGGTGCTCGAGTAATAACCTCCTTGCCTCCATATCTTAAGGATACTATTCCACCCTCTTGCTTTGAAAATAATACACTAAAGTCTCTAGTCTTTACTCCTATATTCACATCGCCATTTATTACGGTAGGCTTTTCCATTTTATTAAAAGCAGCTTTCTCCTCTGTCTTATATACATACTGGCTAAAGGCGATTATATGATCTCTGTCTGCCCATGGAGCAGCATTTTTAAGTTTAAATGCAGCATTTATGGAATATTCGCCAGCTTCATAAACCTTAGGCAAATTGAAGTCAACATACTTTTCTTCACCTGCTTTAATATTAATCTCTATATTATCTTTATAAATTTCCTTGCCGTTATACTCAAGGTAATATTCAAGATAATATTCTGAGGTGTCTATAAAAAGATTATTATTTTTAATTAAAACTCCATTTTTATCAACAATGAGCATTATATTTTCATAGAGTTTTCTAACTTCCTGCGCCTTTGGTGAGACTGTTCTATCTGCATATACTATACCATTGCCGCAGAAATTATAATCTGTTGGTCTGTCTTCAAAATCACCGCCATAGGCTAAGAATTCTCTGCCAAAGCTATCTTTTTTAACTATAAACTGATCTATATAATCCCAGATAAATCCGCCCTGATACATTTCATACTTGTCTTCAAGCTCTGTATACTTGTGCATTGCACCGCAGGAGTTCCCCATGGCATGCATATATTCACAGTTTATGTAAGGTTTTTCAGGATTACTATTCAAATATTCCTCTATAGCATTAACTTTAGCATACATCCTGCTTTCCATATCACTTGTATTATTGAAACTTCTGTCGTTAAACACACCTTCGTAATGTACCAGTCTGGAGGGATCCTTTTTTCTGAAGTACTCAGACATTTTAAATAAGTTTTCTCCGCCAAAGGATTCATTTCCACAGGACCAAATTAGTATGGATGGGTGATTCTTATCTCTTTCCAGCATGGAAGCTGCCCTGTCTAATATAATGTTAAGCCATTCGGGTTTGTCGCCAGGAATAACCCAATCAGGCTTAATTGCGCCCATCTTCTGCCAGGAACCATGGGTTTCTAAATTAGTCTCATCAATTAAATAGATCCCATATTCATCACAAAGCTCGTACCAATAGCTTTGATTTGGATAATGGCTGGTTCTTACGGCATTTATATTGTTTTGCTTTAGAAATCTAATGTCCCACAGCATATCTTCCTTAGTGATTGCTCTTCCTCTTCTGCAGTTGAATTCATGACGATTTATACCCTTAAAGACTATTCTCTTGCCGTTTATCTTCATAACCTTATTTATAATTTCAAATTTTCTAAAGCCAATTTTTTGAGGAACAATTTCAATAATATTACCTGCATTATCTTTAATATAAATATAAAGTGTATAAAGATATGGATCTTCAGCACTCCAAAGCTTTACGTTGCTAAGAGCCAGCTTAAGGGACATAAAATCCTTAAGTGAAGCCTCATTTAAGAAGGCAATAGTTAAACCATCTTTATCCATTAGTTCTAATGATGCCTGCCCCCTAAGCTCACCAGTTATTTTGAAATCCATTTCTAATACTGCATTTTTATATTCACTATCTAAGTTTGTTTTTACAAAGATGTCTGAGATATGAGTTTTAGGAACCGTATATAAATAAACCTCTCTAAATATACCGGAGAAGCGCCAAAAATCCTGATCCTCCAGCCAAGCCCCTGTAGACCTTTTGTAAACTTCTACTGACAGCTTATTTTCGCCATTTTTTATATATGGCGTTAAATCAAATTCAGAGGGGGTAAAACTGTCTTCACTATAGCCTATAAACTCTCCATTTAGCCAAAGGTAAAACGCATTTTCTACTCCTTGGAAGGAAATAAATAGGGGCTTATCTTTAAGTTCTTCTTCTAGTGTAAAATATTTTACATAGCTCCCTACAGGATTATATTCTTCGGATATAAAAGGAGGCCTTAAAAAGCTGTGCCCGTCCCAAGGATACATGGTATTTACATATTGGGGTTTATCATAGCCTTGTAATTGAATATGTCCAGGTACGGTTATATCCTTCCAAGCATTACAATCAAAATCTTCTTCATAAAAATTATCAATTCTATCATTTGGATTAAGTGCAAAGTCAAACTTCCAATTTCCATTTAAGCTTTGCCTTAGTGTCATTTCCCCTTTTTTTGCTTCTTCAATAGTTACGTAGTATTTGTGATCTGAGTGTGGTTCTAATCTATTAACTGCAAAAATTGATGGATCAGAAAGCCAAGCTGTGCTTGGAGTCTTAAAATTCATTGTGTTACCTCCTTAAGTATAAATAAAGAGTTAATAATTATATCTTCTCAATTACTAACTCTTTATTCTTATTTTATTTAATGCGGCACAGGGACCTTTCGTTTGCTGCACTAACCCTTAACAGAGCCAAGCATTCCTTCTACAAATTGTTTTTGCATCAAAAAGAATACTAATGCTGTTGGTAAAGTTGCTATTACTATTCCCGCCATAATCATACCATAATCTGGAGTGTAAGAGGAACTCATTGTAGATATTATTAGCGGTGCTGTTCTTTTACTTGCAGTTTGCAGCGTAATAAGGGGCCACATATAGTTATTCCAGCTGCTCATAAAAGTAATTATAGCTGCTGCTGCATAGGTAGATTTCATAGTAGGAACATAAATCTTAGTAAACAGCTGTATTTCACTTAAGCCATCAATACGGCCAGCCTCTAACAAGTCCTTTGGAAAAGCTTTTGTATTTTGCCTGAAGAAGAAAATTAAGAAGGCTGTGGCGATGCTTGGAATAATTACTGAAGCAGTAGTATTTAATCCAAATACTTTAAAGCTTCTAAACATCCTAAATAGGGGTACCATAAGTGATGCAAAAGGAACCATCATTGACAAAAGTAAAATAGCAAATATTTTATCTCTGAATTTAGTTTTATAAATTTCAAAGCCATAACCTGCTAAAGAGGAAATGATTAGTGCCAAAACTGTAGTTATTACAGCAATTTTAGCTGAATTAACTAAGGAATTAGCGAAGTTTAAATTGTTTGCAAAAAGATTTTTCAGGTTTTCAAATAAAAATGTCCCAGGCAATAAGGAGCCTCTACTAACCTCTATGGACTTATTAGTCGCACTTATTAGCATCCATAGAAATGGGAAAATTGAAATTAAAGCTGCCGCTGTTAAAAATATATATTTAAGTATCTTTGTTATCTTTCTCATTTATTATCACCTGCCACTTTAAATTGAATTAGTGATAATATAACAATCATAGCTAAAATTGTATAGGAAACTGCTGCTGCATATCCAAAGTTTGCTGTATATTTAAAGCTTAGATTGTATATATATTGTGAAATTGTAGTTGAGGCATTTCCTGGTCCGCCTCCAGTGATATTCATTACTTCATCGAAAAGCTGCAGAGTTCCAGTAGTAGAAGTAATTGTTGTAAATAATATAATCGGTTTTAGTAAAGGTATTGTAATATTAAAGAATTGTTTTACTTCTGAAGCCCCATCTATTCTTGCTGCCTCATAAATTGCTGGATCTATGTTTTGTAAGCCAGCTAAATAAAATATCATATTATAACCCGTCCAACGCCACGTTATTGCTATTATAATTGTAATTTTAGCCCAAAAAGGACTTGTCATCCAAGAAATTGGTGCTGAAATTAGGTGTATATTTAATAAAAGTTTATTAATTAAACCATCATTGGCAAATAAGCTTTTAAATATTACAGAATAGGCTACTAGAGATGTAACGCAGGGTAAAAATATTGCTGTTCTGAAAAAGCCTTTTCCTTTAATGTTTTTGTCATTTAAAAGTACGGAAATGAATAAAGCCAATAAAATCATTATAGGAACTTGAACTATTAAATATATTAAAGTATTAGTAACTGCTTTTTTAAAGGTATCATCAGTTAAAAGCCTTTTATAATTATTGAATCCTACGTATCTTAAGTTATTACCGGTTCCTGACTTTAAGGAGGTAATAAAGGCTTGTATCATAGGATAAAAAACAAAAGTAACTATCAGTAATATACTTATGATTGTAAAACACCAGCCAATAATATTATGCTTTCTCTCTAAGGTGCCTTTTTTATTAATTTTCAATGTCATACCCCCTTAGTATTCCTTATTCTGCACTTAAGCATTATCAATGCTTAAGCCCTTAGTACTCCTTATACTGTACTAAATAATTATCAATTATTTAGCCCTTTATTAAAGTAAATCGCTATTTGATAGAGATTATATTACTTTTTTCTCAAAATCAAATAGCGATTTGCATTGGTATATGCTTATTGATTAGCTACAGCAGCTTCTGCCTGCTTTTGAACATCCTTAAGTGTAGTATCTAGATTTGCATTTTTGCTTACAATGTTCTGAACAGCGCCTGATAGAATATCTTCTATGTTGTAGGTACTTGATCCGTAGTTAACAGCTGGAATTTTTGCTGACCAAGTTGCAAAATCTTGCATCAGCTTTTGTCCGCCGTAGAAGTCAATTGATTTATTATAGTTATCAACGGTTGAAGCAGATTTTAATGTGCTTACAAGATTGATCTTTTCTGCTAAAGTATTCATAAGTTCTTTACTGCTGCCAAAGGTTTTAGCTAGAAAATCTACTGCTAAATCTGAGTTACCAACTTTGCTTAGTACATACCAGCTTGAACCTCCAAGATTTGATGCATTTACTGAACTTGGAACTGTACTTAATCTTGGAATAGGAGCAACTGCCCATTTACCGCTTTGATCTTGTGATTTCATAACTGAGCTTGAAATCCAGCAGCCTGTAGGAACTGAAGCAACATCACCCTTTTGGAAGGCACCAACGAAGTTATCCCAGCCTGTAATTGGCTTAACAATTCCTGCATCCATAAGATTCTTCCAAGTTTTTATAGCTTCCTTAAGTGCTTGATTATCTGCTATGTTTACAGTTTTTCCATCTTCCTTAACATACCATTGACCAGCTGACTGCATCATTACTCTTATTAAGCCTAAGTCACTTGGATCTAAGGTAAGCATTGCTTTTCCAGTTTTAGCCTTAACAGCTTTACCAATTTCTATGAATTTATCCCAGGTAAGATTGTTCATATCTTCCTTTTTATAACCTGCTTGCTCTATTAAATCAGTTCTATAGAATAAAGCTGTAACTCCACTATCAAATGGAAGTCCATATAATTTACCATTTACACTATCAGATTTAATCTTGTAATCCATGAAATCTGAGGAATTAACTTTACCTGAAATATCCATAAAGGAATCAGTGTATGCAGTTAAAAAGTTCTGTGCTCTATAATCTTCCATAAGTACTATGTTAGGTAATCCATCAGTAGAATTTGCACTTAAGTTAGTATTTAACTTTTGTACTATGTCATTTTGAGCCATTTCCACTACTTCAACATCTACATCTTTATTTTCTTTTTGATAGATTGCTTTTGCTTCATTTGCAGCAACTACGTTAAAGGTTCCATCCCATGCCCATATTACAAGCTTCTTTTTACCTCCATCTTGAGGAGCCTGAGTATTACTTGCTGATGAATTTCCACAAGCTGATAGACCTAAAGTCATAATTGCACCTAATGCAAGTGCTATTATCTTCTTTGATTTCATTATTCTTATTCCCCCTTTACTTATATGAAACGCTTTACATTGTTTCTAAATATATTGTAGCTTAAATTCAGAAAATTAAGTAAGAATATATTTATGTGAATTTGTGCAATTTTAATATATTATTTATATACTAAATTTTAAATTAGTAAAATTTTAAGATTTTAAAAATATTTTTGTATACCTTTTCATATAGAAGCTAATTCTCTGTGCTGTAATTGAAAAGTGCAATACCCTGTTCTATAATTAAAATGATAACTTATTATTTATTAAAGGATTTGATAGCATTGGATAACTTATGCAAAATCTTAGTAGTTGATGATGAATATCTTCTTAGGCAAGGAATTAAGCACCTTGTGGAATGGAATAAAGAAGGTTTTGAAATTGTTGGTGAAGCATCTAATGGAAAAGAAGCCTTAAGCTTAATTGAGACTCTTAAACCCCATATAGTAATTACAGATATTGTTATGCCTGTTATGGATGGTTTAGAACTTGTAAGATATATTAAAGAAAATTATCCTGAAATACAAATAGTAATTTTAAGCGGTTATAGTGATTTTAATTATGTAAAAGGCACCTTCAAACTTGGAATAAGCGATAATATACTTAAACCTAAGTTAAACCCAGAGGAGGTACTTACTCTTTTAAAAAATATTGCCTTAAGCATTCCCAATTTAGTTATAAATGCTGATAAAATTGAATTGAATGTAAGTAATGAATTAAGCAAATTTGCTTCTGGTTTTGCTACTGACTTGTCATTAATTACTGAAGTCTTTCCATACGACAGCTTTATTTTTATTGGTATGGATACCAAAAGGATTTACGATAAGGCCTCTAAAAATCCTTCGAACATAAAATTACTTCTATCAAAAAAATCAAAGACCTTCTTTGATAAATTTGTTTTTTATGAGTTAGATATAGATAAAGACATATTCATCTTATTGATCAATTTTGAAAAGAAAAGTCAAGGTGAACTTTTAAAGGCGGTTAATGAGATGCTGTTAAATATGTCAGTAGCTTATCCTGATATTTACTTTACTTTAAGTGACATTTTTATTTCCTTGAATAAAATTAAAGAGGTTTACAATAATAATTTTAGGTCTCTCCTTGGCTGCAAATTCTTTTTAAAGGATAAGAAGCTTATATCTAAGGAGGAACTCCCTAAAAATGCATATAAGGAAAAATTTGATTTCAAACACTATTCTGAAATGCTTTATGAGCTTAACATATCTTCAGCTTTTAATTATTTGAAACAATATATTTCTAACGCATTAACATACTGCTCCATAAATGAATTTGAACTAAAAACTCTTTTTCAAAGTGCTCTTTATAATATAATAAGCATTTTAGATGAGCTTCACTTTGATGTGGTGGATATTAATCACTCAAAAATAGAATACTTTCAAAAAATTGATGCTGCTAAATATGGGTCAGAACTCTTAAATATCTTAGAAAGTATAGAGCAAGTAATAGCTAAAATAATTAATAATAAAGAATTCTCAGTTAATGATGAAATTATAAATAAAATTACCCAGTACATTTCAAATCACTATAATGAACAATTATCACTTAAAGAAATTGCTGATAAATTTCATTTTAACTATTATTATCTTTCCTCCTATTTTAGCTCTCATTTGGCAGAAGGCTTTAGTGAGTACCTTAATAAAATCCGTGTAGAAAAGGCTATAGAACTTTTAAAGAATGAAGATATCCCTGTTTCTGAGGTAAGTTATCTAGTTGGCTACTCAGATCATAGTTACTTCTGTAAGGTATTTAAAAAATTAAAAAAAGCAACTCCTAGCAAATTCAGAAAAAATATTATGTTAAGCAAACGAGGAAACTATGAATAAATTTGTTAAAAAATTCAGATCCCTGAGTCTATTTTTTAAATTGGCTTTAATAATGCTTATTAGCAGTATAGCTGTTTCAGTTATAACTGCTTTTTCTGTAATGGACATATCAAAAAGACTTTTTGTTAATAACTTCAGCATAACTAATACTAGAATCTTAAATCAAATACAAGATAATTCCGCAGAATTAAATGACAAGCTAATAACAGTTATGAACACAGTTAATAACAGCTGGGCCTTTCGAAAATATCTTACAGATAACAGCAGCGATATAATAGATCAAGTAAATACTATATATAACCTTAAACAGAATTTAAAGCCTCTTGAGGCGGTTTTAGATCCTGTAAATATTGATTTTATCGTCTTAGGTAAAAATAATTCTACCTATGTCAGAAGCTCCTCTGTATTAGTTTCCTCTAAGGATGCCATTAGAGAAGATCTGGTTACACGAAATGCTCTACAAAACCCAGATAAGCTTCTATATCAATATAGAAGTTTTGGATATACAAGCTCAACAGTAAATAAAAAGGTTATAGTAGCTACAAAAATACTGCAGGATAAAAATACAAAGCAGCAGTTTGGAGTGCTGTATATTACTATTAATGAAAATGTGTTCAGTAAGCTGTATTCCAATTTTCCTACTAAGGGAAATGATATTTTTATGATAGCTTCTGACGGTACAATTGTTTCTTCAAATAATAAGAGTCTTATAGGGCAAAAAGATGAAGATCTGCTCAATGCAGCTAAAAAAATTAATAACGAGAAAATAAAGTATATGGATATTAAGTCAAAGGGTAAAAATTATACTGTTTTATCAAATTACATGCCCATTTATGATTTTTATTTAGTTAATAGAGTAGATACAAAGGTTGCCCTTGATGCAATGTATAACATTAATGAAATTGTTATTATCTGCAGTCTTATAGTAGGTTTCTCTGTAATTATATTATTTTTTATTACTCGAAAAACAACAAAACCTTTAAGGATTCTAGTTAAAGAAATGTCAAAAGTAACAGAAGGCAACTTTAAAAATCATATAAACCTTCAAGGTGGCTATGAAATAGAAAGGCTGAGCAGATCCTTTAATTTTATGCTGGATGATTTAAATGCTTATATAGATAAGCTTCTTATAGCCCAGAAAAAGCAAAGACAAGCAGAATTATCTGCACTTCAAATGCAGATAAATCCTCATTTTATATATAACACCTTAGCCTCTATAAAGTGGCTTGCATTAAAAGGTGATAAGGAGAAAACCAGTGAAACCATTGATTCTTTTATATCCCTGCTTCAAAATACCATTAGCAACACAAGTGAAACTATTACAGTTGATCAGGAAATTGAGAATCTTAAGCATTACGTTTATATAAATGAAATGCGCTATGGAGAAGACATCAAAACCAGTTTTTATGTAATGCCTCAATGTATACATTATAAACTGCCGAAGCTTATACTCCAGCCCTTTATAGAAAATGCGTTTTTTCATGCATTTAATGGTGATAAGGAAGGTCGAATACATGTATTTATTTCCGAAAAGAATAATAATTTATTTTGTGAAATCGTAGATAATGGAACCGGTATAGATGAGGAACAATTATCAAAACTTAACTCTGCACTTCCATTAAAAAATAAGCATTTTACCGGAATAGGAATTAAAAATGTTGATGATAGAATTAAAATGCTTTATGGTAATGAGTATGGAGTTACTATAATAAGTGAGCTTGGGGTCGGGACTACAATAAATGTATTTTTGCCAATAATTTAAGTTAGAGCTAGGGACGCTTCAATAAAAAGCATAACCGACCTTACGGTCGGTTTTTTTTACTTTAAATTTCTAAGTTGCCCTTTATTCTCCTCTATCCCTGCTAAATCCCTTATACCTAGTTCCTTGAAAAGTAAGCTTCCCAATATCCCCTTCTACTAACATACCATATTCATTAGCAATTACGGTAAATTCCATTCTGTCACCACTTTCTACCTCAAAGGTGACATAATAGGTCGTTGAGGTGGAGTGGTGTTGAATTCCATTATCATTGTGCATAGTGCTTGTAACATTGGTTCTTTTACTAGCCACCTTTGCCCAAACAGAAAGCACAGGCTGCCCATTATTGTAGCTCCAGGTTTTAATTCCTTTGGCAAAAACAAATATAAAACCAACCAAAACAATAATAAAAATAACAGGCACAAAAATAGATGTAAAATTAAATAAGAAACTATTAAATGGATCAAAAGGCATCATATATAACCCCCACTTTGAAATTAAATATTTCTATTTTAATATATTCTATAAATTAACTATAATTCCTTTTCCTTGATATATAAAAAAGCTCTACATTTCTGCAGAGCATAAATTTTAATATAAAACTAAGAATCTTTTTGTACATAAACCTTTATCTTTTCAATTCTTTTTTCCTTAACTTCCAATATCCTAAATATAAGTTTTTCATATTCTATATTGTTTTCTTCAGCACCTTCTGGAATACGTCCCAAAAGATCTATTAGGAATCCGCCTATTGTATCATAATCGTCACTTTCAATATTAACATCAAAGTAATCATTAAAGTCATCAATTGAAAGCATTCCATCAACTATAGAAGTATTGGTATCGATTCTCTTTATTTCTGGTTCATCGTCATCATATTCATCCTCAATATTTCCCATAACTTCTTCTATAAGATCCTCTATAGAAACTATTCCAGAGAAGCCTCCATATTCATCAATTAATACAGCCATATGTTTTTTAGAAGCCTGAAGTTCCTTAAATAGTTCATCGATATTCTTTGTTTCTGGTACAAAATATGGTGGATGTAAAATAGATCTTATATCTACACTATCAAAACCATTTTTTCTTGCTTCTGCATAGAAGTCTTTCATATATAGAATACCAATAATATTATCTGTATCTCCCTCATAGACTGGTACTCTCGAATATCTCTCTTCAATTAACTCATCTAAATATTCCTTTAATGGAGTATCAATATTAATTAAATACACTTCAGTTCTAGGAGTCATAACTTCGCTGGCAAGTTTATCATCAAATTCAAAGATGCTATTAATCATTTCTACTTCTGTTTCATTTATAACACCGTTTTCTTGTCCGGCTTCCACCATAGACCTAATTTCTTCTTTGGATACCTTCTCGTCTAGTCCTTCTATTTCAAGACCAGTTAATCTAACCAAAATATTTGTGGATGCAGAAAGCAGTTTTACAAAAGGAACTGCTATTTTTGATACAAACATAATTGGTTTTACCACTGCCATTGCCAAAGCTTCAGATTTTTGCAAAGCCACTCTCTTTGGAAATAATTCTCCGAAAACCAAGGTTATATAAGAGAGAACTACCGTTACCCCTACTAAGGCTATTTGTTCGCTATATGGAATATTAAGCCTATTTAAATAAAAAGACAAGCTCTTTGAGATTCCTGTAGCAGCTGAAGCACTGGAAAAGAAGCCCGCAAGGGTTATCCCTACTTGTACTGTAGACAAGAATTTTGTTGGCTCTTCCATTAGTTTTAATAGAAGTTTTGCCTTTTTATCCCCTTCTTCATCAAGTACCTTTATTTTATTTTTATTAAGTGACACAATTGCCATTTCTGCGGCAGAAAAAAATGCATTAATTAATGTTAGTATGGCTATTAAAATTAACTGCGAAGTAATATTCGCAGGATCAGGTTCTGTTTTCATTTCTTGTTAGTTACCCCCTATAAAATTCTGTAACATTGATAATACCATAATTATTGTAATTTTACAAATTTAATTAAAGAAACTTTCTAATTATAATATTTAATTTCTTCAAATTCATAATTATATATACTACCTAACACAAAATAATAAGCTTTATTGTTTTACCCTCCATGTTGTGCCTTCTCTTAAATCAACTAATTCTATATTCTCATTTAAAAGTATATTTCTGATTTCGTCTGCTCTAGCCCAATTTTTTTCTTTTCTTGCCTCGTCTCTTTCCAATATAAAATTATTAATATATTCTTTATCTAACGAAGGTTTTTCATTTAAATCATTTGCTTTAGTTAGATCAAGAGAAAAGATCTTGTCAAAATCTTCAATTAAATAAAATTTCTCTGAGCTATTCAATTTATCATCTTTTATAACATCTGATAAAACTGTAAAAGCATTTGCAATATTTAAATCATCACTTACTTGAGCTAAAAACTTTTGCTGATAGCTTTTAACTTTATTAGTATGGCAAGCTTCACCAAGCTTTTTACCTTCTACTATTTTTTTAATTTTTTCTTTTAATTTGTAAAATGATTTTTTAGCCTCAGTAAGACTATCAAAGCTAAACACAAGCTGCTTCCTATATTTAGACTGAAGACAAAAATATCTATAATCTAATGGACTGAATCCTTCTTCTATAAGTCTTGACACAGTTAAAAAATCTTCGTTTGATTTAGACATCTTACCATTATCAAGTACCAGAAATTCGCCATGCATCCAATAATTAACCCACTTATGACCTACTGCACTTTCTGATTGTGCTATTTCATTTGTATGATGGACAGGAATATGATCTATGCCTCCACAATGTATGTCTATCCTTTCCCCAAGATACTTCATTGACATTGCAGAGCATTCAATATGCCAGCCAGGAAAACCCTTACCCCATGGTGACTCCCACTGCATTATTTGATTACTAAACTTTGAGTTCGTAAACCATAATACAAAGTCTAAAGGACTCTTTTTATAGACATCCACCTCAACCCTGCTGCCTGCCACAAGTTCATCTATGCTTAGGTTTGCAAGCTCTGTATATTCTGGATACTTTTCAATGGAGAAATAAACATTGCCATTTGCCCTATAGGTAAAACCCTTTTTCTCTAATATTTGTATAAACTTTATCATATCTTCAATGTGTTCTGTGGCTCTGCACACAACTTCCGGCTTTATGATATTTAAATGTTGACAGTCCTTTAAAAATGCCTCTTCATAATATCTTGCAATTTCCCATACAGTTTTCTTCTCTCTCATTGCTCCTTTAGACATTTTATCTTCACCAGTATCAGAGTCAGATTCCAGATGCCCAACATCTGTTATATTCATTACACGTTTAACCTTAAAACCTGCATACTCCAAAGACTTTTTAAGAACATCTTCAAAAATATAGGTTCTTAAATTACCTATATGTGCGTAATTGTAAACTGTAGGTCCACAGGTATAGAGCCTTATTTTGCTATCCTCAATAGGTTTAACCTCTTCCTTATTTCTTGTTAATGTGTTGTAAATTGAAAAGCCCATAATATTCTCCCTTTCTTCAAAAAAATAAACTGCAGGCAAAAACCTGCAGTAGATAATCTTAATTTTGTTTCAAGCTGCGCTTATCTCAAAAATTTGCAGACTTATTGCTATTTAAATATAAAAGTATTAAATTATTTAAATAACAACAACAGCAGAATCCCATTTTGACAAACCTCCATATTTTTAATATAAAGTTATTATATACCATGTGAATTAAATTGTATACTTATTATATCCTATTATATTTATTTTTGATTTAAATCACAGTTAATTTTGGTAATTTAGATTACTATTATTATGTAATGAATATATGAAGGAGATGATTTTAATGAAGGCTTTTGTTGATAAAGAAACCTGTATAGGCTGCGGTTTATGTGCTTCCATTGCTCCAGATGTTTTTGAAATGGAGGATGATGGTAAGGCAGGTGTTATTGGAGATGTAGATTCTTCAAATGAAGCTGAAGCTAAAGATGCTGAAACTTCTTGCCCTGTAGAAGCTATAACAATAGAATAAACTGTTAAGGATGCTATGGCACATTAGTAAAAATTTCTATATGCCATAGCACCTTCTATTCTACATAAAAAGGTTATTTTGCTGTGCTCTCTTTATATTAATAAATGGTTCCGCCTTTTTTTAATTGTTTCTGCAGCTTAGATATACTCTTCCATCGTGCCTTTTCATTTGCTCTAACAGCTGAATTTTCTTTCATTTCTGCATACTTGATTTCCTTTTTAAGCTTTAAATAGCTTTCCCACCTACTTGCTGTAAGCTCTCCACTTTCTAAGGCTGCTTTTACGGCACAGCCTGGTTCACTGGTATGGCTGCAATCACTAAATTTACACTTAATTGATAACTCTTCAATATCAGAAAAAGCTGTATCTAAGCCATCAGAGGCATTCCACATGCCAAGCTCCCTCATACCTGGAGTATCTATAATCATAGTTCCATTTTCAAGCATAATTAGCTGCCTATGTGTTGTGGTGTGACGACCCTTGCTGTCATCTTCCCTTATGCTGCTAACCTTCATTATTTCTTCCCCAGCTATTGCATTTACAAGGCTTGACTTTCCTACACCTGATGAGCCGAGAAATACTATAGTTTTAGAAGGTTTAATGAATTCCTCTAATTTCTTAAGCCCCTCACCAGTAAGGGAGCTTATGGGAATTATAGAAACACCAAAGGCAATTTGTTCTAATTGTTCAACAAAAGTTGAATAGTCACTGCATAAATCTAATTTTGTAAGAACAATAACAGGTACTGCCCCACTTTCCCAAGCAGAAGTTAAATATCTTTCTATTCTTCTTAGGTTAAAATCCTTATTTAAAGATGTCATAATAAAAACATAATCAAAATTTGCAGCTACTATCTGTTCCAATTCATTAAAGGAGTCAAGCCTTGAAAACTTACTTTTTCTTGTAAGTACATGATATATAATATCTTCTCCATTAGGATTATGCTTTACAAGTACAAAGTCTCCAACAGAAGGATAGATATTTTTTACAGCCGTATTGTAGAATAAAGAGCCCTTTAACTTTGCAGTACTCTCACCTTCCTTAGTTATAATCCTATACTGTTCCCTTTGAACTTCTACAACTCTTCCAGGTATAAGTTCACCTTCTATAGCATTATGCATGGCTTCCTGTATTTTATAAAAATCTGTATACCCGTATTTTTCAATAATATTGTTCATTAATTCCTCCTAGTCGGAAGCACGGGGCAACTTAGCACGCTCGCTCCCGCTCGCATGTTGCCCGTTAAAGCCCATTTAGGGCTTTAACCTCCAATTTTTTCTTTAATTTCTTCATTACTAAATCTAAAATTAATACATTGTTATCTTCTATTAAATATATACTTTTCATAAAACATCTCTCCTTTCCTTTACTAAAAATAAGCATAAAAATACCGCAGAAAGCACCCCATAAAATTAGACTGCATTTTGCGGTAAAAAAAGCACCACCCTTCGGCGATGCTTATGCATTTCATATACACAGTAATTATGAAAGGTTAATTTAGTTTGCAAAAATCCGACACAAAAAAAGATATAATTATTTAAAGGCCACATTTTTGCCCATATTAAGTTTTAAGAAGCAATCACCTTAAAATTTGCACTCATTAAAACACACTCCCTTTCATGAAATGTTTAATTATTAAAAATATTTACACATTTATAATATATGATTATATAGGAATTTTGTCAATGCTAAAATTATTTATATTCCAATCTTGTCTACTAATTCTGTAGTAACTTTCCTTTTAGGCTTTAGACAGCTCACAGTTACCGAAGCTAGAACAATTACTCCTCCCAAAATTGATAATTTCCCAGGTAATTCACCAATGGTTAAAAACACCCATAGCGGATTTAGAAGTGGCTCAATTAAAGACAAAAAGGTTGATTCTAAAGCCGTTATCTTTTTAATTGCCTTAGCATATAGTACGTAAGAAAATCCCAATTGAAATACTCCGAGCAATATAAGTCCAACTATGCTCTTTGGGCTAGGAACCTTTTGAAAAACAAAAGGCAAACTTACAAGTATGGTTAAAATACTCCCCCAAAACACATTTTCCAGAGGATCAGCATCTTTTTCTCTTCTCATAAACATTGTATTAAATGCCAAGGCAACACCACTGAGCACAGCAAGTATATTTCCTTTCAAACTTCCACCTGCAATATCATCCATGAAAAACAGTGCCATTCCGCATATAATAATCATAATGATAATCCAGTCCCTAAGTTTTGCCTTCTCATTTAGAAGCCACCCGCCAAATATGGCAATATATATAGGTGAGGTATACTGAAGTAAAATTGCGTTAGCAGCGGTAGTGGTTTTAGTTGCAGATATATATAGTACAACCAAAGCTGTATAAGATATAGCTCCGAAGGCCTTATTCCATGTTAATTTCAATGAAGATTTCTTAAGGAATGATAAAATAACAATGGTTGTAATCAAACTTCTCATTCCAGCTATAGCCATTGGACTTAAGTCAACAAGCTTAATAAGTATTCCTCCAGTACTCCAAAGTACTGCTGCTAGTAATTGCATAATTATTGCTTTGCTTCGTTTATTTTCGGACTTTACTAAATTCCTTTGTTCCACACTGTTCACCTTTGCTTATTATTAAAGTATTTACCCTATATAATTATAGGTGACTTATGACAAATATACTATTGTATTTTAGATTTTGAGGTTTGTACCAAAATTACACCACCTAAAATTACAACAGTTGACATTACTACCCAAACTGACAAAGGCTCACTAAGAACAATGCCTCCCAGGAAAACTGCAACAAGAGGATTTACATAAGCATAAGTACCTGCCTTTGCTGCAGGCCATTTATGAAGTATATAAACATAGCAGCTGTAGCCTAAAATAGAACCAAATATAATCAAATAAACTATAGCGCCAATACCTTTTGAGGTAACATGAAGTTTTGAAAACTCCCCTGAGAAAGCACCTACAATAATCAAGCCTATTCCGCCTGCAAGCATTTGTATTGCGATATTTGGAATTATCGATGCAGATGGCTTAAAACTTTTTGAATATACAGAGCCCACCGCCCATGAAAAGGAACCTATAAGTAAAAGTACTATGCCAAAAATACTTCCTGAGGAACCACTTGAATTTGGAAAAGCTAAAATTGCTACCCCCCCAAATCCCAATAAAAGCCCAATCCATCCTTTTAAATTAAGCCTTGGTCTTCCAGGTAAAAAAAGTTCTATTAGAGCCATAAAAAGAGGTACAGTTGCAACTAAAAGTGACGCTATCCCTGAATTTACATTTTTCTCTGCCAAAACAACACAACCATTTCCACCTAATAATAGAAAAAGACCAACTACAGAAATCTTCATAGTCTCTGAAAAATCCTTAGGAAGCTTCATTCCTTTAGAAACTGAAAATAAAAACATTATAAGACCAGCAGTTAAAAACCTAGATCCAGCAAAAAGAGCTGGCGGGAACTCACTTACCCCTATTCTTATTGCCAAATATGTTGAACCCCAAAGTATACAAACTGCCAAATATGCTAGATAGGTATTCCTTTCTTCCCCTTTAAATATTGAATTCATGTAATTCCTCCTTTTATATCATATATTTAAGAATGTTTTGTAGTCCTCATAGTTTCTCTTTAAAAGATTTGGCGTGTCAAGCCCATAAGGGCAATGAGCCTTACAATTGCCGCACTCTATACAATCCTCAATTTTTTTCATCTTAGCTTGCCCTTCTTCTGAAAGATGTCCTTCAGTTGGAGAACGACGAAGGAGCAGTGACATTCTTGCACAATTATTAATTTCTATACCTACAGGACAAGGCATACAGTATCCACAACCACGGCAGAATTCACCTACAAGCTCTTTTCTTTCATTCTCAATAAATTCTTTAATCTCAGCCGTTATCACAGGTGGATTTTCAATATAAGAAATAAACTCATCAAGCTCCTTTTCTCGCTGTACTCCCCAAATAGGTAAGGTGTTATCAAACTGAGAAAGATATGCATAAGCAGCATCGCTTCTTGTTATAAGCCCACCTGACAAAGCTTTCATGCATATATAACCCACATTTTTCTCTTTACATAAATTTACTAAATCTTCGTCTTTTTTATCAGCTAGATAGCTAAAAGGGAACTGTAAAGTGTCATACAGCCCTGATTCAACTGCTTCTAAAGCCACTGAAAGTCTATGATTTGTAATACCTATAAAACGAATTTTCCCTTGTTCTTTAGCCTCTAACATGGCTTCATAGAGTCCTGTCCCATCATTTGGCTTAGGGCAAAAACTTGGATTATGAAACTGATAAATATCGATATAATCTGTTTTAAGTAAAGTAAGACTTGTTTCTAAATCACTCCAAAATCCTTCCACAGTAATGGATGGTGTTTTAGTTGCTATAATTATTTTATCCCTGACTTCACTTAAGGCAAGTCCTACTTTAAACTCACTATCAGTATAACTTCTTGCAGTATCAAAAAAATTAATTCCACTTTCATAGGCTTTTCTTAGAAGCCTTACAGCTTCCTCGTTAGAAACACGTTGAACTGGAAGAGCACCAAAGCCATTTTTGTTTACTTTTATTCCCGTTCTCCCTAATGTAACATTAACCATATTGCTATCACCTTTCTTATATTTTAGTAATCATTTTAATTATAGCTTATATTTATTCTTGATTACTAAATAATCCAGCTCCTTTAGTAATTTTCTGCTCAGTAAATAAACTTAAGACAGCTTCATTATAATCCTTTAGATTTTGTGCTTTCTTTATTTTCTTTGCATATTTTTTATTATCTGAAAATATATAAATCAGATATGCCCAGAGTTCTTTCATTCTAAATATTGCATTTTTCTCTTCATTAAATAATTCTATATATGCATTAAAAATCTCGTCAAGAAAATCTTTTAATACCTTTTTATCTACAAAGATATTATTCTTAATCTCATTTATTAACCCTGGATTAGCTAGTATTCCTCTTCCCAGCATTATAGTATTTACTTCTGGAAATGCTTTCATTAATTTCTCATTATCATCAGCAGTGAAAATATCCCCATTATAACATACTGGATTATTACTCGAAGCTAATGCATCTTTAAATACCTGAAAATTAGGTTTATTTCCGTAAAAATCTTTTTGAATTCTCGGATGTATAATTAATTCTTCTAAAGGATATTTATTGTAAATTTTTATTAGCTCATAAAATTCTTCTGGACTATCTTTACCTATTCTAGTTTTTATAGAAATTTTCATATCATCTATTTTAAATATATCATTTAAAAATATATCAAGTTCCTCTCTTTTAGCCAGAAATCCTGAACCTCTATTTTTTGAAACTACCGTTCCAGCAGGGCATCCCAAATTTAAATTGACCTCATTATAACCTAATTCCTTTAATTTTCTAGAAGTATTAATAAAGCCTTCTGAATCATTAGTAAGTATTTGAGGTACTAAATTCATCACTTTATTATTTTCAGGCAAGACATCTCTAAAATCTTTTCCTTTAAAACTTGTACCTTTATTTGTAACAATAAAAGGTGTAAAGTATTTATCAATATTATGAAAAAATTTTTCATAACAATTCCTATATATATAACCCGTAATACCTTCCATTGGTGCTAAATAGTATTTCATTTAATGGCTCCTTTTTAAAAATTCTAAAAATATTATATCAGCCTTCTCCTTTCTTATCTATATATTGTTAATGGTATTTTCTCTTTTCAACCACTTAACAAGAAAAAAACTCCTCATTTCTGGGGAGAATTTTATATTGCATAATAGAGCTTATTAAGCTAACACCTTACATTTTTACGTTTAAAGCTTAGTATCCCTTTTGGGATTGCATTTTGCACTATACTTTTTTGAAATAATTATTAAAACATACCATTTTCATTAGGGGAATTTTCAGGTACCTCTTGGGATATATCCCACATTTCAACAATCTTTTCTCCCTCAAAACGATACATATGTACCACAGCCACCTCTTTATCCTCTGTGATTTGAACATAAGAAAGAATTGTAACATATGGTGGCTCTGCAATTGCCAACTTTATAGTTAACTTCTTATTTGGAAATACTGTATTACTATGGAGCATTCCTTCTAAAAGTGATTCTCTATCACCGCTATAAAATCCATTATGGTGTTTAAAATTAGGTAATGTATATAACTCATAAACCTCACGAACTTTGTCATTTACAACTCCTTGAAGAAAAGCCTTAGCTATATCCTTTTGTTTATTTTTCATAGTTTCCTCCTTTTACCTAGTAAATTGCTTTAATTATAAATTTACTCCATATATAACACAATACTTAAATTAGTTTTACGGAATAAATATCTTTGTTTTTCTACCTATGATACAATAAAATTATATGTTAGTTCTAGCAGAAGGCCCACAATTATAAATTTGAATAAGCAAATATCATTTTCACCATTAAGAAACAAATAATATCGAGGTGTTATTTTGAGCTATTATTTTCGTAGAATAAAGTCCGAAGACATTGAAAGTATATGGTCATTAATTGAATTATTGAAAGCAGAAGGATCTGAAGTGTCATTTACTGAGCTTGCAGTTAAAGAAGAGATAATGAATTTTATAGACAATCCAGCACAGCTTTCCTATGTTGCTGTACCTAAGAAAGAACCCTCTCACGTTTTATGCCTTGTTAGAGGCAGGCGTGATATGGCAAATAAAAAATCCCATGCTGCATTTTTAACAGCAGCCACTCATCCCGAAGCACGTGGTTCTGGCCTTGCGGCAGAACTTACTAACTTTGCTTTAGATCAGATGAAGGCAGACGGTGTTAACATAGCTCGGATCTATGTGTATAGCGACAATCAAGCTTCTTTAAATGCTGTAAAAAAGCTAGGCTTTGTACATGCGGGAACCGTATTAAGGCATCACGTGAGCCAAGTTACCGGTAAATACGTTGATGATTTGATTTTCCACAAAATACTTGAGACCTAACTATCGAAAAAATAAAAATGCTGCCTGCTGGTTTTTAAATATCTGCAGGCAGTATTTTTATTCTCTTTATATGGTTATGTTATTAAATACAGGATCTCCGTTCTACTTACTAAATTCATATCTTCTCTTCATTTCATAAAGTCCAACTAAAGGGCCTTCGAAATAGGTTTCATTCACATAATTTCTTTTAAAAATATTAAAGTAATTATATAAGGTTTCAATATGTTCCTCACTGCCTATCTTTCCAAGTATATAGCAAAAAACGGCCTGTGTATATGGATATTTAATAGCAGGCAATATTTCACAAACTTCCTTTGAATAATTATTTTCAGACTTTATAAATATCCTGGCAGCAGCTTCAACAAAGCTTTCATTTGCACTTTTCTTTATATTCTCAAGTAATCTAGGAATTATTACTTTTTCATGTTTCATTAACTTAATAGTTATAATATTAACTGTGCTGGGGTTAAGCCCTTTTCTTAACAAATTGTAGAGCTTATCTATGTCTTCTTCCTCTTCAGCAACTTTATTTTCAGCTTTTATTTCAAGTTTCTTTTCTTTAGGCAGATTTCTGTATATCTCTTCATCCATTCCATCAACTGTTGTAGTGATATCTATAATGCTATAGGCAGAAACCTGACTTGGAATATTATTTTTAAAAAATTCATCATTAAGATTCTCATTAATAAACTCTTGTACTTTTGATGAAACTATTTTACTCATTTTTGTACCATCCTTTGTTTAATTTGTTTCAATAATATTTGTATTGTTTACCTTTTATTAATTATCTTAACATAGCTTAAAAGATTTATAAATATTAAGGATATTGATAAAAATAAGCCTGAAAACTTAATAGTTGAGGCGAAAATACTAATAAAATAATTTTACTTTTTAATTATTATGCTTACGGAGCTGTTGTCACTAGTCTGGTTAGCAATTTGAATACTTAAGCCTAAGTGCGGTATATCCCTTTCCAATGTTAACTTCATTATATATTACCCCTGGTCATTTGACTTAATAGCATTATATCCTAACCATTTACGAGTAATCATTTCGCAAATTGTAACTGCTGCAATCACAGAAAAATTTATATCTGTATCAATGCCCTTAGACTCATTAATATACTTCTTTCTTAATTTTAAAACCATTAACTCCACACTATCTTCCGTCTTGCACTTAAAACGTAAATTTAAGCCTCCTTTTAGTTGCTTTTTTAAAAGATTAGCATGAAGTGCTCCTTCATAGGCAACATGGGTTACTAGATTTTCTTTCTGATATTCATGAGTATGATATAGACAAAAATAATCACAGATAAAGTGGCATATTATACCCAGTCCCAGTGAAAATTCCTTATTATTAACCTTACTATTAATTAGTTCATTAGCATTGCAATTAATTGTATCCAAGCTATCTTCTATATTGTGTTCACAATCAACATAAGTTCTGTCTAAATCAGGCAGAATATTTCCATAGGAAAATGAAGGCCAGTCTAGTTTAAAATTTAATTTATTATAAAGATACTTATAAACTATATTTGCTATTGTTATATGAGTTCCTGCTACCATAATTTCACTCCTTTCTTATACATAATATTCTTAAGAGAATGAATTTATGGTTGGCTAACACAAAACCCTGAGTGTTTTTATTACAGCTTGTTAATTATCAAATTACCTGACTCATATTTCTTAAGTCCCCTATAGAACATTGTGTAGGCTATAATTATCCAAAACAGAGCAACTCCTAAAACTTCTAAAAGCATTATTAGATTAAATTGATCTATCACTTTAGCTGGCATATACACCATAAAAGCAGCTGGAATTATTGTGTAAAGTATATATTTAAGTCCTCCTTTAAAAATGCCCTCGGGATATATACTGAAGCTTATTAAAAACTCTGTAGTTAGCTGTGCTAATCCTTCTACGCTGCCTGCATAAAAGCTTAAGGCATGGAAGGTTACTAATACCGAAGCAAATATTATGCTGGCTGTTGCACTGAATAATAAGAATAATAAAAATCCCTTAAGAATAAAGCCCTTAATCAAAATAAACAATATTACTCCATACAAGGTATCACCCCATGCTGACACAACAGTTTTAGAACAAATTATATTAATTAAAGGATCCTTTGGTTGTAGAAGATAAGTATCTAACTCTCCGTTTAATATCATTCTAGTAATCTGACTTAGATTACCAAAAACTACAAAGCATAACCCATACCCAGTAGAGGATAAAGCCCACAGCATCATTACATCCTTGAAGCCATAACCTCCTATATTATTCACATTGTTAAACAGTATCCACCAAAAGAAAATAAATGAAGCATTATTAAGCACCATTCCAAAGCTCTGAATGAGAAAGCTTACCCTGTATTCCATAACTGAGGATATGTTGAATTTAAAATAATAAAACATTAGTTTAAGGCTCTTTTTAACCTCCATTAACATTTAGATTTCTTGCCCCCTTTCTATACAAGGTCATTGCTAATACAAAGAATATCACAAGATATATTAACTGTATTGAAAATTGTCTATAAAAGTTTATAAAGGAAAAGTCCACTGCAAGCTTTCCAGGTACATAAGTGACATATGCAAATGGCATATACTTTGATATGTTTTGCAGCCAATTAGGAAAAAGGTCTATAGGCACAAGCATTCCTCCTAGTGTAAAAACTAACTTTGAATAAATCCAGAAAAAAGCACTATTTTCTTCAACCCAGAAGGAGGTAAGTGCTAAGATTATATAAATAAAAAAGTGTATAGTGCATCCAACTATTATTGACAGCAATATAAATGGGAGATACGTAAAGTTAAAGTTCTCTAGCGGTCCAACATAAATTAATCCTATTATAAGGCCTGCCATGCTATTGGTTATAAGCTTTATGCCTATCTCTCCTATAAAGTATGAGAAGCAGTACAAAATATAGTTATAGGGCTTATTAAGCAGATAAGCAATATTTCCTGTCTTAACATCTTCATTTACTTGAGTGTGAATATCTGTTCTAGAAAGGGTGACAAGCTCAGTAACTACCAAATACCAGATCATTTTATTTAAAGTTAATCCGCCTAGACTACCTCCCTTTTGACCATAGATATTTTCCCAAAGCATTAGGTATATAAGCATGATAAATATGAAAAATAAATTCTTGCTTAAAAAATTCCAAAAGTACACAAGGCTGTTTGACATGGTTATCTTGGAAACTTCCATATACTTACGAATTGCCTTCATGCTTATCCCTCCTAATATTCCTTATACTGTTCATGACAATTATTTACTGTCATGTCTCTATTCTGCTTATAAATGTATGATATAATTTCCTCTAAAGGCGGTTCAGATATGGTTATGTCATTAACCTTTCCACACTTTATAAGCTCAGTGAGCACCTCTTCTATGTCCTGCTTTGAGGTATCTACTTGAACCTTTAGTGCATCTCCCTTATTTTTGATAACATTTATATCTAAGTTATCTACATTTACAGCTTGGTTATATTTAATATGAATTTCCTTTTTATTTAGATAATCATACTTAAGACTTTTTATACTTTCATTAAGCACCACCTCACCATGATTGATAATTATTGCTCTTTTGCAAAGCTGCTCTATATCACCTGCATCATGCGAGGTTAGGAAAATTGTCGTCTTCTCTTCTTTATTTAACTGCAGAATAAGCTCTCTTATCTTCTGCTTAACAACAACATCCAAGCCTATGGTAGGTTCATCTAAAAATATAATTTCTGGTTCATGGAGAATTGATGCTGCTATCTCACAACGAATTCTCTGCCCTAAAGATAGCTTTCTAACAGGTACGTCCATTAAATCTCCTATTTCGAAAATTTCCTTAAGTAATTCTACTCTCTTCTTAAGCTTGGCCTTATCCATCTCATAGATATTACCTAGTAAATTAAAACTATCTAGCGGTGGAAGATGAAACCAAAGCTGAGACTTTTGACCGAATACTGTACCTATTTTAAAGGATAATTGTTTTCTCTCTGTTGATGGATTCATTCCTAATACCTGTATGCTGCCAGCGGATGGATGTAGTATCCCTGTAAGCATCTTTATAGTAGTAGATTTTCCCGCTCCATTTGGGCCAATAAATGCTAATATCTCTCCCCTCTCTATCTGAAATGAAATGCTATTTACCGCTTCAATTACTCTATAGGAAGGTGAAAACACTGACTTCATGCTTCCAGCCAAGCCTTGCTCCTTAGTTTTTACCTTAAAGGTTTTACACAGGTTATCAACCTTAATAATACTCATTTTAATCCTCCTCTTTCCTTGATAAAAAAATTAAGCCCAAAGGACATGTCTCCCTATTCGAGACTCGTCCTTTAGGCTTTTTTCCTAAAAGTGTAGATAAACTCCTGTATCGCTCGGACCAGACATCTTTTGATCGGAACCCTAGATACACTCTCACTGTTTATGATATTATATCATCTTTGTATTTTTTTGCAAGTAATAGTGAATTATTTCCTCTAGAGAACCACCAAAATGATTAGGGATGTTTAAATTTCACTTAAAAACACATGATGATAAGATGTTAAACTAGATTAACCAGCAATAAGCACCTGCACCTATTTGTAAAATTCACATAAACTATAAATAAAAGACAATAATCTGGAGGAATTAAATGCTAATCCATGTAGTTAAATCAGGGGATACACTTTGGCAAATCTCAAATTATTATAATGTCCCAATTGCTAAAATAATTATGGTTAATGGACTTCAATATCCTAATGATCTGCTCATTGGTCAAGCCATAATTATTCCAACTGAGGATGCCATTCATATTGTTAGAAGCGGAGACACCTTATGGAATATTGCGCAGCTTTATGGAGTATCTATGCAATCCATAGTACAGGTAAATAACATTAGTAGTATTGATAATATTTATCCAGGGCTCCAGTTAATTATTCCAGCTATTAGATATACATTAAAACCAGGCGAAACCTTATGGCAGGTAGCGCAGCGCTATGGAGTTTCCATTAACAGATTAATAGAAGTAAATAATATTGTAAATCCAAATCTCGTTTACACAGGCACAATTCTAGTAATTCCAAGAATAAGGCCTTCAACTTATGTAAATGGGTATATTTACGATTTTACTGAAAGTTCAGTTCAAACAGTTAGAGAAGCTGCTCCATTTTTAACTTATTTGGCTCCTTTTGCCTATAGAATTAAAGAAGACGGTACTTTAGAAACTATTGATGATTCCTCATTAATAAATGCTGCTTATGCAGGAAGCATAGTGCCCATGATGTCAATAACTAATTTTACTTCCACGGAGCTTGGCCATAATCTTGCACATGTGGTTCTATCAAATAAAGATATCAGTCAAAAACTTATTACTAATATTATTAATATTATGAAGGAAAAAGGATACCAAGGGGTAAATATTGATTTTGAGAACGTGCTTCCTGAGGATAGGGAAAATTATAATCAATTTTTAGAAAGTGTAGTTCAAAGGCTTCATAGAGAGAATTTCTTCGTGTCCACTGCTCTAGCACCAAAAACAGGGGAAAGCCAGCAGGGTTTATTGTACGAAGCTCACGATTATGCTGCACATGGAAGAATTGTAGATTTTGTTATATTAATGACCTACGAGTGGGGTTACCGCCTAGGGCCGCCGCAGGCAATTTCTCCATTAGACAAAATAAAACAAGTCCTTGATTACGCTGTTTCTGTTATACATCGTGATAAAATTTTCTTTGGCTTTCAATTATATGCTAGAGACTGGCTTCTTCCCCATGTCCAAGGTATGGAAGCAGAAACCTTTAGTATGCAGGAAGCTATTTCAAGGGCAGTGAAATATGGAGCAACTATTAATTTTGATCCAGTAAGTCAAACACCATTTTTTAACTATGTTGATAATCAGGGACGGTCTCACGTTGTGTGGTTTGAAGATGCCAGAAGTGCTCAGGCTAAATTTGATGCGGTAAAGGACTATAATTTAAGAGGAATCAGTTACTGGGCCTTAGGTTATCCTTTCCCACAAAATTGGACTTTGCTTAAGGATAATTTTAATATAATAAAGCTTATTTAAAGCCAGGTGCTTTCACCCACGTCATAATTTTAATAAAGCTCTATTTACAAACAATATAATATATGGTAAAATGCAACAAAGTGAGTGTACTTAACTTATAGCAGTACAGGGACCCTTTCCTACACGTAGAGTTTTACCCTGCGGAGTCACTAATTAGTAAGCATTACGTAAACTTATCTTATGCCTGTGAAAATTTCGAATCTTCACCGATTTTTCACAGGCATAAGTCAATAGTTGGCGCTGCTTATCTAAAATGTGACTTTGCGGGGTTTTTATTTTTATCTAAAAGGGGGCGAAACTATGCGTATTGAAAAAAATGTGAGGCTTTATTACTTATATTCAACCTTTGCAGAGCTTTTAATTTTAGGACCAATTTTAGTATTATTTCTTACGGCAAAAGGGCTAAGCTTTACTGAAATAATGCTGCTTCAATCAATATCTTCCATATCAGTGTTTTTCTTTGAAGTTCCAACTGGGGCAGTTGCTGATAAGTTAGGAAGAAAATACAGTATCCTTATTGGCGCATCACTATGGGCTCTAGGACTTCTATTTTACATAGTTGGGAAAAGCTTCTTTGTATTTGCATTATCAGAAATCACTTTCAGTCTAGGATCGGCTTTTAAGTCCGGTGCGGATACGGCACTAATTTATGATTCTTTAAAGATGCTTAAAAGAGAAAAGGAATTTCAGATTATTGAAGGAAAGGCACGTTCCTATTCTTTATATGCTCAGGCGATAGGATCTGTATTATCAAGTTTCTTGTATGAGAAAAATGTAAATCTTCCTTTAATTGTTTCAATAATATTTATGCTTGTAACTATAGCCATCGTTCTAACATTTAAGGAACCAGAAGTTGAAGGAAAGGAAGGCAGATTTGGCATTAACTATTTTAAGCATATAAAAGAAAGCGGAAAATATATTTTAAATCATGACAAGCTTAAAGCAATTGTATTTTTCTCTATGATATTTTTTATATTTTATAGAACTGGATTTTGGTACTTTCAGCCTTATATGGAGGGGGTTAATATACCAGTAAAATATTTTGGAGTAATTTTTTTCATATTTAATATTACAGCTGCTTTTATTTCAAAGAGAAGTTCATACATTATGGAAAAAACTAAGCCTAAGACCTTAACTTTTATGTCAGCTCTTATGATAGTATCCTTTTTAATATTAGGAACGGTTAGAGCTTGGCCAGGAGTTTTTGCAATTCTGCTTCAGCAGGCCGCAAGGGGCATATATGGACCTGTAACTACAAAATATTTAAACAAGCATATTCCTTCAGATAAGCGTTCTACTATTCTTTCCTTCCAAAGTCTCTGTACGAATTTAGCAGTTGCTATAGCTTTCCCATTCATGGGTATCTTAAAGGATCACAGTGACATATTCACCACACATTTAATTTTATCTGCGGCAATGATAATATTGACTTTTATAAGTATAAAGTATATGGATGGAAAGTTAGGAGCTCGAAGAGTAGCTAATAAAGAAGCTTTATAATACGGTATGGCATAAGTATAGCACGGGGACATTTCTACTGCCACATTGATATAACTTAGCAAATTATTGCAAAAATGTATATTGACAAAATATAATTTTTGTGTTATGATACAAGTTTATACACTTGATAAAATTGTATGAACTGATATAATATTTTATACTAAAACCATTATTAATTTTGGAGGTATAAAATAATGAAAATTGTTGATGGAATAGAAATGTTAGAGGTTTCAGTAAATTTAATGGGAACGCCAGAAAAGATTTACCCAACACTTATAAAGGATAAGGATAATATGATTCTGGTTGATACTGGCTATCCTAATCAGCAGAGGCAAGTCCAAGAGTCCTTTAGTACTGCAAACCTATCTTTTTCAAAGCTTAATAAAATAATTCTCACTCATCAAGATATAGATCATGTTGGCGGTCTTCCTAGCATTCTTAAGGAATCAACACAAAAGATTGAAATTCTTACAAATGAGTTAGAGAAGGAATATATTGAAGGTGAAAAATACCCAGTAAAGCTGGCAGCACTTGAAGCTAGACTTGAATACCTTCCTGAGCAGATGAAAAAAGTATATGAAGCTTTAAAAGGTTTCTATAGTAATTTGCATGTAAAAATAGGCAGAACGTTGTCTGATGGAGATGTGCTTCCTTACTTAGGTGGAATCACTATTATTTTTACACCAGGCCATACCCCAGGCCATATTTGCCTTTATCACAAACAAAGTAAAACCTTGATAGCTGGTGATGCATTAGCTGTTGAAAACGGAACACTTGTTATGACATCTTCAAGTATTAATTTAAATAATTCTTTATATATAGATTCCTTAAGAAAACTATCAAATTATGATATAGAAGCTGTGATATGCTATCATGGCGGCTTATATAAAGGCAGTGCAGCACAGCGTATTTTAGAATTAATTAATAATTAAGAGCCACAAAAAAACTCTAAGGTTTAAGTGGCTCCTTCAATGTAGTATGTGGACGTTTCTCTTTCATATTTTCACGTGTAGCGAGCAACGTCCCTATGCCCATATCATAAATATATATCAGAAAATTCTATTTCTATTTCCTTTACTATTCGGTTTTCTCTTTCAACAAAATCCTCTGTTATATTGCTTGCTGAAGGAGTTTTATCTACTGACATTCTTTTAGTGGCAGGTATCAAAACTATAAAATTGCTGCCTTTCTGTTCTTCACTTTCTAAAAAGATATAGGCATCAAGTGCATTAACAAGCAGCTTAACAAGGTGAAGGCCTATTCCTATTCCCTCTGCTTGTCTAGATAAGCTTGTATCAACTTGTCCAAACTTTTCAAATATAAGTGCTTGCTTGTTTTTGGGTATTCCGATACCTTCATCTTGAACACTAATACTAATCATATCTTTATTTTTATATTTTTTATTGGTTAAGGACACATTTATGGATTTACCAGATGGTGTGAATTTTAATGCGTTAGAAAGTAGATTTAAAATTATCCTTTCTATTTTTTCTTCATCAACCAATATTTCCTTCTTTTTAAATTTAGAAGTAAACCTTATCTCCACGGACTTTTGTTCAGCAATATACTCAACTGAGTTAACAAGTGAATTAATAAGATATACAATATCAAAAGTGCCTTTCTTAATCTTTAAATTTCCTGAATTAATACGTGTAATTTCAAGTAAATTGTTCACTAATCTAAGTTGTCTATTTGTATTTAATCCAATTGTTGAAATAAGTTTACCCATACTATTAGGTATTTGACTTCTATATAAAGTATTTATTGATTGTAAAGCTAAGCTTATCACTGCAATTGGTGTTTTGAATTCGTGAGAAATAAGATACAAAAACTCATCTTTTAATCTTATAGAATTTTCAAGTGCTTCATTTTTTTCTCTTTCTATTTTCAATAATTGTTCCTGTTGAATTTTAAGTAATTCGTTAAAATGCATTTGTGCAAGTTGATCTTCAATTTTCTTGCGCTCTGTTAGGTCCTCAATAAGAATTATAGCTCCTTGAAACTTATCGCTTACATCTAACATTCTACTAAATTTAATGGATAGGTTTCTTAGTCCTTGTGTAGGCGAATCAAAATCTTTTTCTATAGATGTTTCCAAATCGCCTCCAAGAAAAAACTCCATAAAATCATCATATAACCAAGGTAATACTTCAATTAATTTAAGCTTTGAAGGTAAATTGGAATAATAAATATATCCAGGAGATTGCATACTTTCATTTATAAGCTGCTGTGCAGCATAATTTATATTAATACAATAATTCCCATTATCTAAGACAAAGGCAGGATTTGATATACTTTCAAAAATAGTCAAGTATTTATTCTTTTCATTTGTAAGATTGCGGTTTGTAGTTTGAAGCTCTGAGAGTAATTTATCTTTTGATTTAGAGTTCCATTCTGAGCAAAAGGCAATCTCGTTATTATCAAAATAGCGATTTATCCATAGTTCAAACATATATTTCTGTTCAATGTCTTGAATTGAATCCCGAATAAGGTCCAAATATGATTGGCGATAATATTTCATGAGACTCAAAAACATTTCAAGGGTAACACCTCTTTTTCTATGTTTTTGAGCTTCAGCAATGCCAAAAGATGATATAGGACTATGCTTGAAATCTTGATCTACAAAAATTTCAGGGACTTTAGGATCAGTTAAAATAGCTTCTACTAAAGTCTGTGATAAACCTGAAATAGATACTATCCATGCTTCTTCTAAGGTGGAAGTATATTTAACATAATCATAAAGTTTAGCATAATACAAAATACGCTTTAATAGGAATTTCTGATTGTCTTTTATTAAATCAATAAGTATTTGAAGTTTCAAAAAATCTCCCCCTTAATATATAGATATGAGCAGATTTGTTTTTGTTTTTGAAGGAAGCCTATCACAATTTAATAAGACCCACAACTATTATATAAACTTCTCTTTTTCTTATTTTACAATCAAAAGTTCCTATTATCCACCATAATTTTACAACATATTTTGACAATATTCCGAATTTTTAGACTTTAGGGTAAAACTCTAATATTGAAATGTTACATACAAACAAAAACTTCTCTTTGGAAATCAATAGTTTCTGCATAGTTGAATTAAATATAAAACTTTCTTTTTATATTTTTATATTGACAACTTCATATTACAGTTGTAATATGAAGTTGTAGTACATTTGTAATACGAAAAGAGGTAGAAATAATATGAACAATATATCTGATTCTGAGTGGAAGGTTATGAAAGTATTATGGAAAAAATCCCCTATATTAGGACATGAAATAGTTGAAGCCCTTGAAGCTGTTACTGGCTGGAATCCTAAGACTATTCATACATTAATTAGAAGGTTAGTTGCAAAGGGCGCAATTACAGCAAAAAAAGAAAAAACCTTCTACTCTTATTATGCGTCTGTGTCTGAAGATGAATGTGTTAAAGAGGAAACAAAAACCTTTCTTAAAAAATGCTATGATGGTTCCTTTAATATGCTCATAGCTAACTTTATCAAGGATGAAAAATTATCTGAAACGGATATAAAAGAACTTGAAGCCTTATTAAATTCCAAGAAGAGCAGGTAAATTAATATGAATAATTTAATTGGGTTATTTAAAGAAATTATTTATCTTGGAGCTACTGCAAGTGTATTAATTCTAATCATATTACTTATAAAAAAAATATTTAATAAAGCCTTAAGTCCAAAATGGCATTACTACATTTGGGTTTTACTTCTTATAAGGCTTCTCATCCCTTTTTATCCCGAAAGTTCTGTGAGTATATATAATTTATTCAATGCAGCAGGGGAAAAAGTAAATTTACCTATTAGCCAAATTAGCATTCCCTTTCAAGAAAGTTCATTAAATGGGAGCTCTATTAATACGCCTAAAACTGCAGATGCAAGTGTAAATAAAAATAATATAACTAATTCTGACGCATCAAGCCCTATAACTAATACAACTTTAAAGGCAAATGATATTCTAAAATTTAATTCTGCAATTACTTTAATGACTTTGGTCTGTGCAATAGGAGTGCTTCTATTTAGTCTTTACACCCTTTATATAAATATAGCTTTTGCTGTTAATGTTCATAAAAAATATACTCCATTAAAAGATGAAAGAATAAATGGTATTCTTGATTGTTGTAAAGATATTATGAAGATAAAGCATACTATTCCATTACTTTCCTCTAAAAAAGTAAGAACCCCTTCTTTATATGGCTTTTTTAATACTAAGATATTAGTATCAAAACCATATTTGGACCAATTAAGTGATGCTGAAATAAAATATATTTTCCTTCATGAATTAACTCACTACAAGAGAAAAGATATAGTAACAAACTGGATTATTGCCCTTTTGCAGATTATTTATTTCTTTAATCCGCTCATATGGTATGCTTTTAATAAAATTCGTGAGGATTGTGAAATATCCTGTGATGCTGAAGCATTAAGATACATAAATGAAGTGGAATACCAAGGTTATGGCAGAACCATAATAAAACTTATAAAACTTCTTTCCGAATCAAATTTCATCCCTGTTACTATGGGAATTTCAAAGAATAAATCAAGCTATAAAAGGAGAATTATTATGATTAGTAAATTCAAAAAAAGTAAATGGACAAATACACTATTATCCATTATATTGATAATTTCTGTTGGTTTAATAGGTTTAACAGGCTGCAAGGTATCTACAAATAATACTACGAATACAGAAAGTAAGAGCAATGCTGTTAGCACTATTTCTCCAAACTCAACAACTTCAATTCAGCAAGAAAATAATACCCAAGGCGATTCAAATACCCCCAAGCCATCACAAAATACAAATACAAATACTAACACAAATACAAATGCTTCAGCAAATGAAACTAAAGAAGCATTTTATGGTGAGTGGGTAATTAATCAGGTGTTAGCTTTTGGCCCAGTAGGAGCCTACAGTAGTGAGAACGCAAAAAGCTTAATAGGTAAAACTTTAAGCTTTTCACAAGACAAAGCAAGCTTTTTTGGAGATCAGCCCTCAGATATTACCAAGTTGGCTGCTAATCCTGTATATAAAAAATCAGTTATTTCTAATGCTGATTTTATAACCAATTATCGTATTCCCTTAGATAAGTTGGGATTAAAAACTGATTCTATTGCAGAAGTTTCAGTTTCTGACCCAAATGGCTATGTTTCTACCTTCTTTATTAAAGATAATAACACACTAATCATTTACGGAGGCGGCACATATTTTGAGCTTATTAGGAAAACCGTTTAGAAAGCAAAGCTAATACTTAAAAAAACTGAACCTTTCAGTCTTCTGTGAGGCATAAAATGGGATCTGACTTTTTAAAATCAGACCCCATTTTTTAATTATATCTATTATATTAATAAATAGATATATTCAATTATTATAGCAGCTTTTACCTTTTAAAGCAGGTAGCCTTATGAATATAAATACAGTTCTAATCTTTAATCCATGAATAATAATTGTATATCATCTCTTATCTTCTCTATTCTCATCCACGCTTTTGCTCCACTCTCTGCAAAAGCTGCATTCCTTCCTATGAAGATCCATCCAGGTAACAGTTTCTTTTTCAACCTCTCCTTTTTTAAAGGGTATATATAAATTTTTAAATTGTGAGCATTGACTCATAAAAGCTCTCATTTTATTCTTTCCTCCTTTTAGTGGTCACACTGAGTAATTTAGATCACTCGCTCCCCCTCGATACACTGGCTAGTCTAGCTTACCGATTACTCATCGGTAGACTACCCGTATAAGCTCATTTAGAGCTTTAACCTCCTAATATTATACTTTTAACCTGTAACCTGCTCCCCATACAGTCTCTATATACTGCGGATTTGAAGAATCAGATTCAATCTTTTCCCTAATTCTTCCTATATGTACTGTTACTGTGGCACTGTCTCCAAGAGAATCAAGTCCCCAAATTCTTTCAAATAGCTCTTCTCGTCCAAAAACTCTGTTTGGATTTTGAGCCAAATAAATCAAAAGGTCGAATTCCTTCTGCGGCAAATTCACTTCTTTCCCATGAATAAAAACTCTTCTTGAATCCTTTTGAATTTCTAGTCCTCTTATAAAAATGCTGCTATTATTTTCCTTACTGCCAATCCTGCTTTTTATTCTTTCATAATTTTGTATATGTGTCTTCACTCTGGCAACAAGCTCTCCTGGGCTAAAGGGCTTAGTAATATAATCATCAGCTCCAAGACTTAACCCCTTTATCTTGTCTATCTCTTCTTTTTTAGCTGATACAATTAAAACAGGCATGCTCTTATCTTCCTGTATTTTTTTCAAAATATCATAGCCATCCATTTTTGGGAGCATAAGGTCTAGTATCACCAAATCATATTCCTTTTCCTTCATGGCTTTCAACCCTTTTATACCATCAATACATATGTCAACCTCAAAGCTTGAAAGCTCTAGATAGTCCTTTTGAAGTTTAGCGATGCTTATATCGTCCTCTATAATTAAAACTTTTTTCATAAATTTCTACCTCTCTTGTTTAGCAAGTGATATCAATATACTTGTACCAGCTTTTCCGTGGCTTATAGCCCATATCCTTCCTTTATGACCTTCAACTATTTGTCTTGCTATAGCAAGTCCGAGTCCGGTTCCTTTCGTCTCCGTTCTAGCAGTATCTCCCCTATAAAATCTATCAAAAATTTTATTTGAATCTTCCTTTTTAATTCCAGCTCCATTATCTCTGATTTCAATAACAATACTTAAATTAGTTTCCCTAAGAACTATTATAATTTGTCCTTCTTCCTTATCCATATATTTACGAGAGTTATCTATAATGTTCATAATAACTCTCCTCATTCTTTCCCTATCAATAGTAATGTATCTTACCCCTAATAACTCATTTTTAAGCTTTATTTTTATATTAACTTTTTCCAGCTCTATTGCACTGTCAAATATGCAGTATTTAAAATACTCCTCAGCATCTGTCTTTTCAAAATCAAAAGGCAGCTTTTTCAAGTCTAGTTTTGAATATAAAAGCAAATCATCAATTAAGGAATCAACAAGTTCTGCTTTGGAATAAACTGTTCTAAGATAGCTATCAAGCTTATCTTGTGTGTTTGCTACTCCATCTAAAATTCCTTCCACATAACCTTTTATTGAGGTTATTGGTGTTTTTAAATCGTGAGAAATACTAGAAACAAGCATATTTCTGTTTTCATCATACTTCGCTTTTTCCTGTACAGAATCCTTCAATTGTATCCTCATTTTTTCAAAATCTCTGCATAATTCCATTATTTCCTGGTCACCAGCTTCAACTACCTCATAATCAAGATTTCCGCTGCTTATTTCTCCTGCAGCTCTTTTTAAAAGTTCCACCGGCTTAAGTATTCTTTTGGAAAACAAGTAGGATGCAAAAGTATTTACCGCTATGAATGAAATTATAAATATAATTACGAGTATTAAAATAATCTCCTGTAATGACTGCTGTTCCCCTATTGGTGCTAATAATATTATATCTGCTGTAGTTCCATCATTAAGCTTTATTGGCAGTGCTTCTATAGCATATAATATGTTTCCAACCTTTATACTATTGTTTATAGAAGGGTTACTTTTATCCTCAATAAATCTTTCTACATCAATCTTATTAAAGGTTTTAGATGAATAAATAAGATTATCATTAATTATAACTGCCATTTCCCCATTGAAGCTTAAAAGTTTTGCTTTCATGTAATTTTGAAAATCAGCATCCTTTATAGTTTCTGGATTTTGTATTAAAATACTGCTTTTATTGTCAAGCAGTTCAGCTTTTACAGCCAATAATTGTTTGAAGTTCTCAAAACCTAAATTCTTATGAAAAATTCCTGGAACAATTACGCTTAAAAATAAAGCCGCAATAAAAGTAACCACAATTGGAATAGTAACTGTTATTGTATTTGAGAGAAGGGTGCGTCTTTTAATGTTCATTTGCTCTCCTTAAAAATCCTTTTTATCAAATAAGTAGTAGCTCCCAGTAAATAATATTATAACATAACTACACATAAGTAAAAAATCTCTAAAGATTTTTGAAAGAGGTAAAGAGTTCATAAGCCAGAGATTATACCAATCCAGCATGGAAGTAAAAAGCAACCCTGAATACCTTGAAAAAATAATTCCAAGGGCCTTAAAAGCGATAAATATAAGAATAGACATAAAAAAGACACTAGTTCCGCTTCTAAATATATTTGCAAGAGTTATTATTACAAGGGCAAGCACCAGCATTGGCATTATTGTTACTATGTAGGAAATTAATATTTTAGATATACTATTAAGCGTAAAGGAATTAGTATTAAACATAAACCCAACTAAAATAGAAAAAACCATTACTACTAAAAGATTAATAGCTACAAATATCATTATTGCAGAAAGCTTTGCAGTAAAAAACTTTAGTCTTGTTACAGGTCTTGTTAGTGAAATTTTCATGGTATTCTGTGAAAACTCTCCAGAAAAACTGTCTATTGCAACTAAGGCAGTAAAAAGAGGAAGTATGGAATTAACTACAACAGAAAGTATTAGAATGGGAAATTCACCACTGCCTGCCCCTCTTAGACCAAATCCAGTCCTTAAGCCTACAAGCATAACCTGTCCTGCTATAATACAAATAAGTGATAATATTACAGCCACAATCCCTTTTTTCTTTTTACATAATCTTTCTAATTCATTTATTAAAGTGGCCTTAAATTCTCCCATTTCTCTCTACCTCGCTGATAAAATAATTTTCCAGTGATGCATAACTGTTTAATATATCTTCAGTGCTATTTACATTTAGTATCTTTCCATCATATAAAATTCCGATTCTAGTACAGGTTAACTCAACATCATGAATAAGATGGCTGGAAATAAAGAAGGTTGTCTTCTCTTTTTCTGCAAGATCTTTTATAATATTCCTCATCTGTACCATTCCTTGCACATCAAGTCCATTTAAGGGCTCGTCCAATATTATCACTTCAGGCTTAGATAAAATGGCAGCGGCAATTCCTAATCTCTGCTTCATGCCTAAAGAAAATTTTCTTGCCTGTTCATCTTTATA
Organism: Candidatus Clostridium stratigraminis; assembly: GCF_045310675.1. Taxonomy (NCBI): domain Bacteria; kingdom Bacillati; phylum Bacillota; class Clostridia; order Eubacteriales; family Clostridiaceae; genus Clostridium; species Candidatus Clostridium stratigraminis. The sequence goes on along the minus strand of NZ_JBJHZZ010000001.1, from coordinate 330,614 downwards.
TTTTATAAGATCCACAAGTTCTAAAACTTCCTCTATTCTATTATCATCTACATTTTTATAATATCTTCCGAACTGTTCCAAATTCTCTTTAGCTGTGAGATAGGGATAGGATTCTGCCGTCTCAATTATGCATCCCACTTTTTCCATAGCCTTTTCATATTCTTCGCGAATACTATAGCCAAATATTTTTACATCTCCACTATCAGGTCTTGAAAGACCTGTCATTATTTTCATAGCAGTGGTTTTACCTGCACCATTTGGACCTAAAAATCCAAAAATATCACCTCTATGTATTTCTAGATTAATATCATTTATTCCCCTGCCATTTTTAAAAATCTTAGTAATATTATTTATTTCTATTACTTTTTCCATAAGTGCCTCCTGCAAACAATTATACAGTTGAGAATTGATAATGCTTGTAAATATAGCTGCATTATCAATCCTCATTATTAATCAGAGTTTGTTTAAATATTGTTCTTAGTCAAAAACCTTATATAAGCTTAAATCATCTAATATTATGTTTCCTTTTGATGGTTCATTGAAGTTAATATATAATCTTGCTCCATATGGTGTAATTCCAATCTGCCCTTTTATGCTCTTACCATCTGAATTTGTATAGTTAAAGCTAGGATTGTATGGATCTTTATCAAAGTTAGCTGTAAGTTTGAAATCCTTCCTATTTGCTGCATATTCTTCATAGCCTTTTCTATACTCTTCATGGTATCTTCCTGTAAAAGACTTATCATCTGAAGATTCAATGTCAAATATTCTCTCTCCAATTTTAACAAGCTTTCCATCCTTGTCTATTATTATGTCCCCTTTATACTGACCTATATAATTTTTATAATTAGGCTTATTTTGCATTTTACTATTTGAAACTTTCTCAACCTTTTTCCCGGTAAGATCAGGTTTACTTATTACAGTTGAGTTCACATTCTGAAGTTTTCCAAGTAAATCAAAGGTTATAATATGAACTGCTCCCTTATCATCCTTTCCAGAAAGGGTGCCAGAGGCAAGAATACTTTCAATTAAGCCATTCTTATCTACATTAATCTTTCCTGCAACATCCTTAACAAATATATCACTTGTTATTTTGGTTGCTTTCCCTGGATCAGCTCCAGCCTTTGCTGCATAGTATCCACCATAGGTGTTTTTAAATTCAAAGGAAGTCACAGCATTTACCAAAGCTGGTATTTGAGCTTCACTAAGTGACCCTGATAGTATCTTGCCTCCATCTGTTCTTGAAGTTACCTCTACATAGTCCTTAAGATTTGCTGTAAGGGCATCAGCAATTTTTTCAAAATCTCCTGCAGAATTTTCCTTAAAGGGGTTACTCATGGCTACTTGACTATTTGTTCCATCCAAGTCATTTACATAATAGACCTTTTGATTACTATTATAATATATAAAGCTATTTTTATCTGTATAGTTGTAGCCTTCTACTTTTTGATTGTTATAATTTATATTTGTTGAAACATCTTCACGTGCACCTTTTTTAATATCAACCTTTATTACTTCATTTAGTGAAGATAAATTTTTATCATTATCCTTCATAACAAAGGACACATCCATTGTATAACTTGAAAGCTTGCTGCTATAACTTTCTGCTGTGAACTTTAAAGCATCTTTTATCTGGTCGTAGCCGCTTTTAGAAGCTACATCAGCCAAAGCCGTTGTTGCAAACATCAATGTACCTACAGTAAAGCTAAGCAACATCACTGTTTTCTTCTTTAATTTCAATAATAACCTCTCCTTTATTCTTTTTTCTATTTGTAGGAAAGCTTCCCATAATCTTATTGTAAATTATCACCCTATATTTTCCATAAACTAATTATAAACAAAATATAAACTTTAGGGGACGGTTAATGCCTTTGTTCACTTTAGATGTCTAATGAGGGACGGTTAATGCCTCTTGTTATTTTAATCAATGAAATAAGGGACGGTTAATGACTATATACACTTTTAATTTTACCTTCCCTTAATTAAAGTGTTAATAGTCATTAACCATCCCCAGCTTGTTCAACTTTTATCACCAAATATTCAAATAAGCGTATCCCTTATTTCGATTTCAGTACCCTCTGGTGCCTTGATTTTAAATAAATATCCATCTTCGACTTTATAGATTTCTTCTCCATTTTTAACCTTAAAGATGGAGTAGCCTAATTTTTTTATTCTATCAAATTCTTGGTAAACATTATCCACTAAAAAGCACATATGCACTATACCTTCATTTAAGTCACTCCAATTATTTAATTTATCTCCATTTTTGCCAGTTTGCAATTCAATCATAAATGTTCCCAATCTTAGCCAGGAGTTAAAATCTCTTTTATGAAAATTAGCTGTTTCCGTGACTAATTCAAACCCTAAAATTTCAGTATAAAACTTAAGTGATTCTTTATATTTTTCTGTTTGAATACAGACATGGTGTAACATTTTTATGCTCATAGTTATTCTCCCTTATGAAGTTATACAATCTTATTCATTAGTTTATATCTATCTTTTAAGCAAACTAATTTCAGACTTATTAAGTCATCTTACTTCTTTCTATATTTAGCAAAGACTTACTTTATCCTGTAAGTTATTTAGAATTATATATATAATTACATACTAACAATATCATCCCTTTCAATATTAATAATTTCCGCATCCGTATTACCTTCTATAAAATTAATTACATTTTCCATAGTTGAATCTACCTGTGCTGAACTTCCGCATACTGCTGCAATACCAATGACTATTATTTGATGAATATCCTGCTCAGCTACTTCTGCAACTGATAAATTAAACTTATTTTTTAATCTTTGAACAATACTTTTTACCACCATTCTCTTTTCCTTTAAAGAATGTACCCAAGATGCTCTTAAAGTTACTTTTAATAGTAAAACCTTCATTATCATTCACCCACTTTATTACAAAAACAGTTTTCTAAATTCTTAAATTATAATTTATGCATTACTAATTTAACTATTCCATTTCAATTAATTTTAATCTCTTTTTGAAAACATTATATAGAAAATGCTATCTAAATCACATTAAATTGATTATATACAGTATTCTTGGGGCTTGAGTATGTTGTTAATAGTCATATTTTAAATTATTCCTTCTGTTTAGTAATACTATAAAGCTGCTGCCCTCAAATTTATACATTTGAGGGCAGTTATTTTATTTTTAAGATTTATTTATATTTCTATGAATTATTGATATATAATTTAATCTGGTATTTTGTAAATTTTATATTTGTATAATAGAATACTCATTCAATCTTACTTGGAATAACTAAAGCACATATTAAGTATCCTAATATTCCGCTTCCTCCTAATAGCACAAATAATACAAATCCTAAACGTACAATTGTAGGATCAATATCAAAATACTCTGCAAGTCCGCCACAAACCCCTGCAATTACTTTATTAGAATTAGATTTGTACAACCTTTTATCCATATTTATCCTCCCTATTCTTATTAAAAGCCAATTTAAATTTCACTTACAATAAGCTTTATAACTAACTATCAGATTGATAAGATATATTATCTCTCATTATATAATATTACTGTTTTTTATAGATTATTAATTCGCTTATATACTTGTTTTAAAACTACATTTTATTCCCTTAACCAGCTCTCAATATTAGTAAAAATGCATATAGTTATTAATCGTCCCTTAACACTAAAGTGTAAATTGGCATTAACCGTCCACAATTATAGCCACTTTTTTCTCTTAAAGAAGGCAATTTGAATTATGGTCATTAATATGACAAAAATTATAAAGAAAGGATAACTATATTTATAGTTAAGCTCTCTCATATTTGAAAAATTCATTCCAAACCAACCGGTAAGCAAGGCTATTGAGGTCATAATAGTTGTAATTGAAGTTAAAAATTTCATTACCACATTCATGGAATTGGATAACTGTGATGAATATAGTTCAAGACAGGAGGTTACCATCTCCTGGTCTGACTCAATAAGGTCATAAATCCTTAAAATATGGTCATAGATATCTGAAAAGTATATTCTGCTTTTATCGTCTGCAATATCATCATGTCTTAAGAGGGTATTTATAACTTCACGGAGAGGTGATACCACCCTTCTTAGCTTGGTTACATTTCTCTTAGTCTTCATTATCTCATTTAAAGTATCCTGGATAGGTTTATTCATAGCTTTAAATTCAAGTGTATTAATAGCTTCCTCAAGTCTATCAGTTAAAAGAAAATACTGGTCCACAGTTTCGTCTAAAATATGATACAATAGAAAACCTACACCATTTTGAAATATGTCCATTTCCTTTTCATACTTATTTATTATGTCACTTATAACTTTACTTTCACCATAATGTATGCTGATTAAATAATTTTCGCCTATAAAAATATATAAATTTCTATAAGAATAATAATTACCTTGACTGCTTTGATGAGTGACTGCAATTAGAAAATGATAATTATCAAATTCATCAATTTTAGAACGCTTTGTCTTCGATATACAATCCTCTATTGAAAGCGAATGAAACATATAAAACTTTTTTAATTCCTCTAAATCTGCTGTAGAAGGGTTGTCCATGTCTATCCAGTAATTATCCTTCTCATCTTTAATTTTGCTTAACACATCTGAAATTTGTGAATTCTCATAAATAGTATCTTTAATAAGCTTAATCATAATACCACCTCAAAAAATAATGAGTAACAAATATATTATAATATACTTTCCACTTTTAGTAAAAAAGAAACGGTTCTAGCAAAAATTTGCTAGAACCTTAATCAATCTATTATCAGTAAGTAATCATATCTAGGTAATTGTAGGCTTCCTATCCATCAACATAAGACTTTTGTTCTTCATGGGGCCAGTGGTCATTTAAAAGTTTTCTATGCAATAAGCTGAAGGCTAATAAGAGCGTTATATATGCCATGAGAAAAAACATCATCGGTAACTAAGTTTGCAACTTTTTTTAACTTTTCATTTGCATTACCCATAGCTATTCCACAACCCACGGTTTGCAGCATCTCAATATCATTAATTCCATCACCGAAGGCAAAGGTATCTTCCATTTCGATGTTAAGATAATCTATTAGTCTTTTTATGCCATCTGCCTTTGTGCAATCCTTGAAATATATATCATAGGAATTTTCACCTGGGTGTCGCATAAAGGTAAACTGATCCTTGAGAAGTTCATAACTAAGTTCCTTTTGTTTTTCATTATCAAAAATCAATACCATTTTATTAGCTAAAATATCTTTGCTATCAGGTTTATCAATTAAACATCTTTTTTGTATAGAAAAGGCACTTATTAATTGTTTTATATTTTTAGAGTTAAAGTCAGAAAAATATGAAAGTTCCTGCCCCTCGAATACATATTCCATATTCTCTTTTTCGCACATTGAAATAACTTTATATATTGTTTCTTTATCAATAGTTCTATTGTATATGACTTTACCATCTAGTTCTACATAAGCACCATTGGAGGTTATATAAGCATCGAAGTCTAGCTTAGTAATTTCATCATATAAAAAAGACTTTGGTCTACCTGTAGCTAGTACTGCTAAATCTCCATTACTTTTAATTTTATTAATAGCTTCTTTTGTAGAATCTAATACGTAATTCATTCCATTAGTACAATCTATTAAAGTTCCATCAACATCAAAAAATACTGCCTTTTTTCCCATTTTAAATCTCCTTAATTTATAGCATTAAAAAATAAAGCACCGCCTTGTTGTAAAAATCTTTAGATAATGCTTTATTACATAATTGTTATATTACCTATCTTATAATAACATATTTTATTTTAAGATGCATGTCTACTATTGATAAATATCATTATATAAGTGGTATAATTATAGTAACTTATACCAAATTTTGAATAAAAAGGAAATATATTATCACATTTACTTTTAAAAAACTACAAAGGCCTTAATTTGTTACTTCATAAAAAATTATATAGATTAACAACATATATGAATACAAGTAAGAATTTCAATAATTTATATAAAGAATGCTTTTAAAATGCAAAAGAAAGGTTGTGATTAAAATGCTTCAGTTAGTAACAGACAGTTCTGCTGATTTACCTAAGGCGCTTATTGATAAATATGATATTCACGTTGTACCTTTAACTATAACTATTGATGGCAAGGAATATCAAGAAGGAATAGACTTAACGCCACAGGACTTTCATAAAATGCTTAATAATTCTAAGGAGCTGCCAAAGACTTCTCAGCCTTCGCCGGGAGCCTTTTCAGATTTATTTAAAATTTTAGCTGGTAAAGGTTCAATTCTATGCCTTACAATATCTTCCGAGCTAAGCGGAACATATCAATCAGCCTGCATTGGGAGAGACATGTCTCAGGTCGATGTTACTGTTTTTGATACCTTAGCAGGGTCCTTAGCTCATGGCCTGCAGCTAATTGCGGCTAGAAAGCTTGCTAATGAAGGATTATCCATAGAAAAAATAGTTGAATTTCTTATGGAATATCGTAAGGATTCAAATATATTAGTTTTATTAGATACCTTAGAAAACATTGTTAAAGGGGGCCGACTAAGCAAATTACAAGGTTCATTAGCCAAGGTCCTTGATATCAAGGTTATACTTGAAAATGATGAGGGGAAAGTAAAATTAACTGAAAAAGTCCGTGGTAAGAAAAAATTCTTAAAAAGGATAATAGAACTAATTGGAGAAAGAAAAACTGACTTTAAAGATACGGTGTTTGGAATAACTCATATAGATAACCTTGAGGATGCTGAGTATTTAAGAGATGCGATTATAAATAAATATAAGCCCAAGGATGTAATTATAAATTATATGGGTGCCACTATGGGAACCTATGCAGGCAAAGGTGGTATGATTGTATCCTTTTATTAAAAGTAAGTCTACTCTTATATACTCCACCACCTGCATTTATCACGCTTATCTAAAAGACTTACTCTTATTTATAAGTTCCTGAAACTTTTCTAGTCCATTTACAACTTCCTTTAAATCTTCAATTGACGCATTTTTAGAAATATCTGAAAAATATTCGTTTCTAATATCTTTTAGATTGAATTTTTTTAAAAAAAGTTTGGATAAGGTTAATTTTACAGTTCTTCGGTTATCTTCTGGAATTTCACGTATGATATATCCTTGGTCCACTAATCGGTCAACTAAACTCGATACAGTGCTTTTTGATAAATTTAATTTTTTGCTCAATTCTTGAAGGTTAATTCCTGGATTTTCATATATTGCATTTATTGAAAACCATTGTGAACCTGAGAAACCAAACTCCTTTGTCTTTTCAATGAAATATTCATTAAAATCCTTTAGTAGGGCTCTATATAGTGACATTAATTTTTCAATATATTCATTATCTGATTGCTCTATGCTGCTATTCTCTTTCATTTTGACCTCCTGATGGTTTAGAGACTTTTCATATATATTATATATGTTAGGAAAGTTTTCATCATAAGTCAATATAAAAACATTTTGATTGTAAGCTAAAAAGTGACCCTATGTATACTTCTTTCATATACATAGGGTCACTTTTATCTATTTGTTTAATTATTCTTGAGTATATTACACTGCTTCATTATCTAGGTTAGCACCTGAAAACTGGCTATTGTATAGATCAGCATAGAAACCGCCCTTGCTGAGCAATTCCTTGTGATTACCCATTTCAATAATTCTTCCCTTATTCATAACTAAAATAAGCTCTGCGTCACGAATAGTAGAAAGTCTGTGGGCAATTACAAAGCTTGTTCTATCCTTCATTAAATTAGCCATAGCCTTTTGTATTAATACTTCTGTTCTAGTATCAACACTACTAGTAGCTTCATCAAGAATTAATATTCTTGGATCTGCAAGTATTGCACGTGCAATAGTTAAGAGCTGCTTTTGACCCTGTGAAATATTTGTTCCTTCTTCATTAAGAATTGTATCATAGCCTTGAGGAAGCGTTCTTATAAAATGATCTGCATGGGCAGCCTTTGCAGCACTGATAATGTCTTCCATAGCAGCTCCTTCTTTTCCATAAGCTATATTGTCTTTAATTGATCCATTGTATAGCCATGTATCTTGAAGAACCATACCAAACATTTTACGCAATTCACTTCGTTTAATATCATTAATATTAATTCCGTCAATTGATATCTTACCTGCATTTATCTCATAGAAACGCATTAACAGATTTACAAGTGTTGTTTTACCTGCCCCCGTAGGTCCAACAATAGCAATCGTGTGCCCCTGTTTCACTTGCAAATTCATGTCTTCTATTAGAGGTACATCTTCTACATATCTAAAATCAACATGTTCGAAAGCAACTTCCCCTCTTGGATTCTTCAGTACTACTGCATTACTGTTGTCAGGAATTTCCTCATTTTCATCTAATATTTCGAATACACGTTCAGCACAAGCTACAGTTGATTGTATTATATTAGCAATATTTGCAGTTTGAACTATTGGCATAGTAAAGGATCTTGAATACTGAATAAATGCAAGGATATCGCCTAAACCCAATATACTCTTAGTAATCCAAATACCACCTACCATACTTATTCCAACATAACCAATGTTACTTATAAAGTTCATTAGGGGGTACATAATACCTGAAACAAATTGAGCTTTCCAGCCTGCATTTTTTAGTCTCTTATTTATTGCTTCAAACTCTTCTATTGAATCTTTTTCATGTCCAAAAGCTTTTACTATTTTATGTCCTGTGTACATTTCCTCTACATGCCCGCTAATCAGGCCGATTTCCTTTTGCTGAGCTGCAAAGTACTTCTGTGACTTCTTAGCAATAGTAACAGTAGCTATAATGTAAAGCGGTAAAGTAGCTATTACAATAAGTGTTAAAACAGGACTGATTGTAAGCATCATAATGATATAACCTATTATAGACACAACTGAGGTAATTATTTGTGTTAAACTTTGCTGCAAAGTAGTTGCAATAGTATCAACGTCATTTGTAACACGGCTTAAAATATCACCATGAGCATGCATATCAAAATACTTAAGAGGAAGTCTTGCAAGCTTTTCATCTACCTCTCTCCTTAAATCACGGACTGTCTTCTGTGAAACTCCTGACATTACAAGACCCATTGTTAAGCTGAATAATGCACTTATTACATACATTCCTATTAGAACAAGCACAATTATTCCTATATAGTGGAAATCATAATCACCATTTGTTTCTCTAATTGAAGTAATTACTGACTTTATTTGATCATCAGTAAACTTCACATTATCTTTTGGATCTGTAGGAGCATTGTCCATGGTCTTTGTCAATTCACTTCCCAAATTCAAAATCTTCTGGGTTACATCAGCCCTTTGATTTGCATCGGTTAATGTAGAAAGCTTTGGAAGTGCAATAAACTCCTGAATTGACTTTATACTCTTGGCATCTATCTTATTTTCCGAATTTGAACTGTCGGTAGTATCTATCTCTGGCATACTAGCGAATATATCAAGCATTTTGCTTGTAACTTTAGCTTTTTCATTAGTGTCTGTTATTGAGTTTAACATTGGTAAACTTAATAATTCTTTTACACTTTTAAGCTCATCAGGATTCATTGTGTCCTTTGATTGTGTGCTTGTACCGTTGTCCACCTTAGGCATTTTACCAAGTACATCAACCAATTTAATTACTGTTGCTGTCTTTTCTTTTGAATCTTTAATTGTGGTTATATCAGGTACTGCTAATAAGTCTTTAATAGCCTGCAGGTCTGACTTATTTATTTGACTTCCAGAGCTTGAAGTATTACTGCTGCTTGACATATCAGGCATATCTTTGAATATATCTATTAGCTGATTTAAAGTATTCTTCTTCTCTGTAGTATCTTGAATGTTGTTTATCAATGGAAGCTTCAGCAATTTTTGTACAGCATCCGCAGCCTTTTGATTCGTCTTGGTATTGGAGCTAGAAGTTTTAGAGGTAAAGTCAGTCATCTTGGCAATTTTATTATAGACCTCATTCATTTGTGCCGTAGTAAGACTCATTGTACTTTGTGCGCTGCCTCCAGGCAGCTTCTTTGCAGCACTCATGAATTTTTTGATTACAGTAACCTTATCATTTCCTACTTTAGCTTTGTCCAGCATCTGAATATTCAATAATTCCTTCAATGGTGCAAGTGATGCCTTATCAATCTGTCCATTTGCAGGCATAGCCTCAAGAATATCAATAAATTGAAGAGTAGTTTTAACTCTTGTTGCTCTGTCATTTGTTGCATCAATCATTGGCAGCTTCATTAATTTTTGAATGGCCGCTAAAGTCTCAGGATCTTGCTGAGGAACCTGAATCCCATTTTGGGCTGCCTGCTGCGCCTGCTGCATTTGCTGCTTAATTTTATCAACCATGGACTTTTGAGCAGCTGCCATCTGAGTAGTTATATTATCAACGGCAGTTTTCTGTCCTGTAAGCACACCTTGATACACTTGCACTGCCATATTTTTATATATCTCATCAACAGCTTTTGCTTGAGCATCCCCCATACTTGTGGTTATTTTGTCTACTGCTGTTTTCTGACCCTCAGCCATTTTGTCAATAATTTTATCTACAGCTTCTTTTTGAACGTCCCCCATTTTGCTATTCATTTGATCTATTGCTTTATTTTGACCATTTGCCATTTCAGATAACATCTTACGAGCCATGTAAGCATTCTGCAATTTATTCATTGCCTTACTTGTTATTTTTGGAGCTGCGATTGTAAAGGTAGTACTTAAAATAGCAAATATAAGAACAATTGCAAGCTTAGTTTTATGTGGTTTTAAATATCCTAGAAGCCTTTTAAGGGAACCTTTAAAGTCCTTAGCTTTTTCTACAGGTCTTCCCATTCCGCCCATTGGTCCGCCTCTTCGGCCTCCTGCTGGTTTTCTGCTTACTCTGTTTTCGCTCATGCTATCTCCTCCTCTGAAAGTTGTGAGGATACAATTTCACGGTAAACGTCACACTTTTCAAGTAATTCCTTATGAGTTCCGATTCCTACAACAGAACCTTCATCTAAAACTATAATTCTATCTGCATCCATAACTGTACCAACTCTTTGTGCAACAATAATCACAGTTGAATCTAAAGTTTCCTTTTTAAGTGCCGCCCTAAGCTTTGCATCTGTTTTAAAGTCTAAAGCAGAGAAACTGTCATCAAAAATATATATTTCAGGCTTTCTGACTAATGCACGTGCTATAGAAAGACGCTGCTTTTGACCACCAGAAACATTTGAACCACCCTGAGCGATTTCGTGGCCATAGCCTCCGTCCATATTTTCAATAAAATCAGCAGCTTGTGCTACTTCAGCGGCATGCCTAACCTCTTCGTCACTTGCATTATCATTTCCGAATCTGATATTATCGGCTATTGTACCTGAGAATAAAACCGCCTTCTGTGGAACAAAACCTATCTTTTTTCGAAGCTCTTCCTGTGAAATCTCCCTTACATCTACTCCATCAACTAAAATATTTCCGCTTTGTATATCATAAAATCTTGGAATAAGATTTATTAATGTTGACTTGCCGGAGCCAGTACTTCCAATGATAGCAGTGACTTCATTCGGTTTTGCAGTAAAGGAAATATTTCTAAGAGCAGGTTCTTCAGCTCCTTGATAATTGAAGGTTACATCTTTAAATTCTACATATCCTCTTCCTTCAAACTTGTCCTTAATTTCTTCTGAATCAGTTATATCTGGTACCGTATCAAGTACTTCATTAATTCTCGCTGCTGCAGCCTGCGCACGAGGAACCATGATGTACATCATTGAAAGCATAAGCATTGACATCATAATTTGCATTGCATATTGAGTAAATGCAGAAAGTGCACCTAAATCTAAGGTTCCCTCACTGATACGTTTGCCACCGAACCAAAGAATTGCCAGCGACGTAAAGTTCATAATAAGCATTATGGATGGCATCATAAAGGACATAATTCTATTAACCTTGATATAGTTTTCTGTAAGGTCAACATTAGCTTCATTAAAACGATTTGCTTCTTTGCCTATTGTATTAAAAGCGCGTATAACTCTTATTCCTGTAAGTTTTTCACGTAAGACAAGATTTATTCTATCAACCTTTACCTGAACTTTTTTAAAAAGAGGTATCATCTGTGATGCTATTATTCCAACAACCAATATAAGAACTGGTATTGAAACTCCTAACACCCAGGTAAGGGACCCATCTTTTCTGAGTGCCATTATAATACCGCCTATACACATAATTGGTGCACTAATCATCATACGCATTATCATAATGGTAACCATTTGGATTTGTGTTATATCATTTGTTGTTCTTGTAATTAATGTTGCCGTTCCAAATTTATCAAATTCGTGCAGTGAAAAGCTTTCAACCTTCCTGAATACTTTATTTCGAATAATTTCCCCAAGGCCTGATGCAGACCTGGAGGACAATAAACTTGCAATAACTGAGCAAATAACTCCTCCTAAAGCAACTAGAAGCATCACACCGCCAATATGAAAAATCTTGTTTGTATCTCCCTGCATAACTCCATCATTTATTATGTCTGACATCAAGGTCGGAAGATAAAGATCTCCTAAAGCCTGTAAGGCTACTAAAATTACGACACCTATTACCATAACAGTATAGGGCCTTAAAAATCTGTAAAGTCTTAACATAAAGTTACCTCTCCATTCTGTCCATTAATATTCTTTTTAATGTATTCAATCCATTTATTATCTTCTCCATTTCCTCCGGCGTAGCTGAACTAAGTAAATCCAAAAAGCTTTCTTCTATTTTCTTATGACCTTTGTACTCGTCAATGAACTTTTTAGTTACATTTACATAAACTGTTCTTCTATCTTCACAATTTCTTGTTCTTTCAACCAGACCGTGATTTTCCAGCCTGTCCACTATACCGGAAACAGTGCTGTTGGTTAGATGGATTTGTTCACTTATATCGCTGATCTTCATTTTTCCATACTTACATACAGTATGCAGTACCATGCTCTGCGGTATAGTTACATCAGTACCTTCAAAGTTTTTTCTTATGGTTTGTTTTATAATTTTACTTACTTCGGAAAAAAGCCTTGCCGCTTCCACATTTGTATTACTTAAATACATTTTGTCCTCCTTTTTTTAGAAAAATTAATTCGTATCATAATTGTTCGTTTTCGATTTATTCGCATACGAACAATTATATCATTATTTATATTCAAGTCAATATATTTTTAGAAGATAAACTAAAAATTACTTTTAACTATGCTAATAAAATTTAGAAGAAGGAAATAACCTATATTAAAAATTTGCTGTTTATGCAATTAACCTTAGCAACACAAAAAACGCTGTAATTAGTAATTAGAACTAATCACAGCGCTTTAAATCAATCTAATTATACAATTAATTTGGTATCCTACTAGAACACCATCCAAATATTTGTTAGCCTATTATAATTTACTCATAAGTAGGAATTAATTCGTAAACAACAGGTTTTACACCGTTACTAGCCCAGTTGATAATAACTTGATTTATGTCCTTGCCAACAGTAAAATTGTTATATGCCTTCGAAAGAGCCCCTATTTGTATTAAATTATTGCTGCTGTCCCTTACTTCAACAACTGCGTTGGATATAGCTACTGGGTCCTGCAGAATCAATAATTTAGTAACAGTTTTAACTGCTGGGAAGTCCAGAACAAGCTTATCTCCAGTTACCGGTAAAGCAGCTGACTTATATGCAGTGTCTATGTCGCGGTCTGCAATATTAAGTAAACCAAAACCTTTTTCTCCTTCAGGAGTTCCGCTTATGGCTATGTCCCCGGCCTTACCATTTACTGAAAATTCACGTACCTTCAGCCAGTCTGAATCATTTTGTAATGCTCTATACCTTAAATATCTTGCCTTTATTGATTCGCCTTCTAAGAAAATCTCTCTTTGAGTGAGGGTATCTGTTAAAGCTGTCCAGGTACTATTATCAAGGGAATATTCAACAATACCCTTTTTTGTATAGTCTGTATCCCCCCATGGCGATCCCATAAGTATATTAACAGTTTTAACATCTTTAGGCTCTCCAAGGTCAACTCCAAAATAGTCCCCTATTTTTTGTGACCGTGCTGTCCAGTAAAAGGTATTTGGATCATTATCAGTCATTCTATCTGTAGTATAGTTATTATAGGTACTATAAGAAGAGAGTGTTGATGTTACTTCTAACGGGTTTGTTCCAACTGAGAACTCTCTTACTTGTATCCAGTATGGCGTATAACCATTTGCACATCTTAATCTAACATATTGTGCTTTTATAGAAATATTATTTAAGGTTATATCAGGAACACTTAATTGTCCTGTTAATGCTGTCCAATTTACATTATCAAGGGAATATTCAACAACTGCATTTCTCATATAGTCAGTTGCCTTTGTATCTTTCCCCATTAAAATGTGTATGGTATAGATATCAGTGGGTCTCCCAAGGTCTATTCCAAAGTAATCCCCTGTATTAGGGTTTCTATCTGCCCAGTACCAGGTATTATTATTGCCATCTGTCATTTTATCAAGAGTGTAATCAGAATAGGTTCCAATGGTGGAGAAGGTTTTTATCTTGCCGATATTTACAGTTTTATCATATTCATTTAAGGCTTTATCTATGAAAGGTATTATAACCTTTGAACCTATAACTAAATTAATTGATTTTGCCTGATTATATGCTTTCCCCAATTCAACTCTGTACTTCCAGGCAGACTCTGTATCCTTATTTGCAAGTGAAGTCATCATGTTAACTGCAGCTATTCCTGAAGTTCCAAGTGCCTCAAGCTTTGTGAGATAATTGTCTGTTTCAGTAAGGAAGCCCTTGTTTTGAAGGTTATTGCGTAAATCTGATGGTGCCTTTTGTACCTTTTGGAATTCATTTATTAAGGCTGCTGATGTATTTTTAAGTGCATTTAAATCAGAATTGATAAAATTGTTCCAGAATTCATCTGCAAATGGCTTTAGTGAAGTTGATTCTTGATTGCTAAGTATGGATGACCTTGCACTGTCAGAGAAAGTATACAAGGAATCAACTACGTTAGGACCAAAAGCTTTCATCGCTCTCATCCAGGGATCATCAGAATTATATACCTTTGGATTCCAGTTATAATCAGCTATTGTGAAAACAGGAATCTTAGAAGCCTCTGCCTCATTCATCGGATTTGAGATTATACCTACTATTCCATTTTCTGGAAGTGTAGGATCTAATCCCTTTTCAGGACCCATTAACAGCTGATTTCTGCAGTAATCATTAACAGGATAGTTATACCATATTAAAACTGGATGCTTGTAAACTTCCTTTATGGTTTTTGCTTGATCAGCTGTTATGGCTGCAGGTACTACAGCTGGACCAGTCCACATAAAAACAATTTCAGGATCTGAAAGGGCAGCTAACCTATCTAAATATGATGTGTGTTTTGCTACATAGTACTCTGTAGGAACAGTCTCAAGAGGGTTTGCACCCGGATGAGTTTTTATGAACTCTCTTTCAAATCTGTTAAGAAGGTAAGCCTGAGCTGCTGCAGGTGGGTTTGGATCATTTCCAAACATGGCCTTGTCATTTGGGTCACTTAAGGTTGAATCAATATCATCAAGCAAGATAGAGAAGGTTCTTACACCCAAATCATACATTGCCTGTGCCTTGTTTACAAGTGCTTTAAAATCATCATCATTTGAAAATCTAATAGACAACCCTGGAGAAATAGCAAAATTGAAGTCAACATGATTTTCTTTAGCTTTATTAACAAGTTTCTGAAGCTGTGCTAATTTATCTGCCGGATATGGTTCCTTCCATTTATCCCTATGATATGGGTCATCCTTTGGTGCATATATGTATGTGTTCATCTTCATTTTCCCATAGAAATCAATCTGATCAAGTCTATTTTGATGTGACCATGGAGTACCATAGAAACCTTCTATTACCCCTCTAAATTCCATTACTGGATAATCACGCACCTCAACACAGGGTACCCATATATTATGTGTGTTTCCCCTTATAATCTGGCTAAAGGATTGGGCTGCGTAAAAGGTTCCAGTACTATCTTTACCAGCCAAAACTATATCTCTGTTTCCATTGTGGTCTTTTCCAACTGCTAATACATACCCCTCTGCCTTAAGGTCATCAGGTCCTTCTATATCAAGTGATTCAAGTATCTTATTAGTTTCTGAAATTTCAGAAGGCCCTCCTACCCATACAGTAACTTCATTACTTACCTGTGGGTCTGATGCCTTTTTTTCTTCTATATTTGTTACCCCTGAAGATTTTAATGTTTCTTTTACTACCTTAAGCGCATAAGGATCTGTTTTATCACTGATAACAAGCCCCACTTTTGGTGTTATCTCAAATCCTCCAGGATTTTCTTTTACATATTGAGGTGTTGGTGAAATACTTAATTTATACTGGCCTGAGGAGTTTGGGGCATCAACTGCTAATACAGGTCCATACTGTATTAGACTTATAACCATGGCAGCTGCAGCAAAAATGCTTACGAACCTTTTTGAAGACTTAATTTTCAATTCGTTTACACTTCCTTTTTAAAATTTTTAATAACTTAGACCAAAACCGTAATCATATAAGCCTTTGATATTACAAGCAACATAGGGCTAGTTAAAATTTCATTTATCACCCCCTTGATAATATAAATGTAAATAATAAAAAAACAAAAAAGAGCAAAATAGGTATATTACCCTTTTTGCTCTTGCCTTCTGTTTAAGAAGTTACACGCAGTTTTATTCTATTGAAACAAATAGCAATATTAACATGGAACAGCAATACAATAAATTTGATGCAGCCATGTAGACTCAGCAATTAGATTTAAAATAATTGCTTTCCTTTTTACCAATATTATATTAAATATGTATTAAATTGTCAATACTAAGAAAAATTATTTGCTCCCAGTATATTCCTTAATAATCTTAAATAAAAATATAGCTACCCATAATAGAATTTTACTTTTCTAAATTAGTCTTTGTTAAATATTTACATCATTCTTGTGTATGAAGTATAATTATATAAACAAATACTCTTTTAAAAAATAGCATTAAAGAGGTGGCTTTATGAGAAGAAAAACAATTAACGCAATGGTTTTGTGTTTCGCTGTACTGCTCACATTTATTTTAGGTGGGTGTTTTAATTCGCAAAAAAAGGCCTCATCAGAAAAGTCCTTTGAACAAACCATAGACGAGAAACTCTATAATATTACGCACCCGAAGGATAGTACTATTTCCCTATCATCCAATCCATATGATTACATAAAAAATACAACCGGTAAAGAGAACTACCAATATATTGTTAGGAATGGAAAAAAATCTTTAGACTATTTGCTTGTTAAATTTGAAAGTAGTAGTAAAAATGGATTGGAAGAGTATATTATGGCTATTGCCTGTTCTGAAATATTAAAAGAAGATCCTGCTGCTAAAAAGTGGGATTCAGGAAAAGCTTGGTACGATAACTATATCAAAACTAAAAAATAGCAACATTAATAATGGCATCAAAATGAGTTATTACTATTATAAGTAATAACTCATTTTGATGCCATTTGTTTTAAATTAGAGCTTTGGCACTAGAAAGGAAGCTACATACATATCCTTATCTGACCTTAAGGCATGCATGCTGCCTGCTGGAACGATAAATGCCTTACCAACTGTAAGTTCAACTTCACTTTCCTCAAGCACTCCAAAACCTTCACCTTGTATACAGTAAAATATTTCATCATGCTTATCATGCTTATGCATTGCTACCTTTTTATCTGCAGGAATATGATATACATTTGCTGCAATTGAACTCTTAATATTTTCTAAATCCATCTTTAGTTTCCTCCTTGAAGCTTATTCAGTTAATATTATATATTAAAATAAGCTTTTAGCTCAACTATTTTAATCACAGTAACTTATGGTTCAATTCTCCGTATCATATGCAGCAGATGTTTTAATATCTCTTATTTTTATTGACTATATCCAAATGACTCTAATAGGTTAATTACATTGATCATTTTATCTGCGTTCTTATCAGGTATTGTAATTTCTTTAACACCATTAATATTTGATATGCTGCTGTTTATATTTATTGTGCCTTTACCTTGAGTATCTTCTATTTCTATTATTGTATTAGTCTTTGTAACATACTCTTCTTCAATTGTAAATTTAAAACTAATACTCATATTTTTAAGTTCATCTATAGATTTATTAAATTTTTCAATCATTTCCTTTGACGAAAGCTTACTTATATCATTTTGAGAATCCTTAATTTCATTAAAACTATTTGAGCTTTGGATTAAAGCTTTAAAATTATTAAAATATTTTTCATTACCTAAATACTCAGAAACAATATTTTTAACATCATCCTTATTTAAGGTGAGTGTAACAATACCATTTTTAGAAGTATCTTTTTTATCAATAGCTTCAAATTTTTCTAACTTCTTTTTATCTTTATATTGATTAAATACTGATATTATATCAATCCCAACTTGTTCTCCAATTTTGTTGTCAGCATTGTTATTTCTAGTATCATTATATTTTGTATAATCTTCCTGTGATAAAGTTTTTTTCATTAATTCATCTAAATCTTTACTTGATAAATAAAAACTATCTGCATTAGCAAGAACCTCTCCTAAACTTTTTTTCAATATTCCTGGAATACCAACAAAAAAGTCAAAATCCTTACCTTTATTATATATATTAATAAATATTGGAGCTTCTATTGCTGCTCCTTCTGAAGATATTTTTACATTCCCATTTATTTTTTGGCTTTCCTCATCTTTTTTTAGATCGCCTTTTAAATTAAAGGAAGCATTTTCTGTATTTATAAAGTTTTCCGATGTGCTATTTCCTATTTTCTTAGGATCATTAGGAATATTCATAGTAACATTAAAATCATATGAATAAGAGTTAATTTTTCCATTATTCAAAATTGCTGTACTTAATTTTATTTTTTGACCACACCCTGATAAAATTATCATCAATGTGCACATAATAATGGACAAAAGACTTAATTTTTTTTTCATTATTAAAATCCCCCTTAATAGTTCATAATTTCCTACCTTTTCTATAGTTACATTTTATTATAAACTACTACATTTTTCAACCATTATATACATTCTTTTCAAAAACAAAAGAATGTACTATTCTATTCAAAGAATAATCCATTCTTATTGATTAATGAGGTTATGGAGTACAGAAAGATTATATATTCCAGTATCTTAGCTTAACTTTTCTTCGTAACAACACCATTACTACCATTAACAATTACATAATCCCCGGTTTTCAATTCGCTCGTTGCAATTCCGCATCCTACAACTGTTGGAATTCCTAGCTCTCGTGCCACAATTGCAGCATGGGATAAAGGTGCACCAAGATCTGTAATTATTGCAGCAGCTTTGGGGAATAAAGGTGTCCACCCAATGTTTGTCATAGTAGTTACAAGTATTTCGCCCTTATGAAAATCCTTTGCCTCTTCAAAGCTGTGCAGAATATGCACTCTGCCTTCAACAATCCCTGGGGCTCCTGCAAAACCTTTAATAGCACATTTATCTAATACTGGTGCTTCTGCATTGGGATCGTAGTAGTCCTGCCTTTTATCCTTTGACCTAATCCAATCCTTGGGATTAAATCTGCCTCTTATTAACTGTGGGAAAACCGGCAGCTTTTGATATTCTTCAAATTTTACACGTCTTTTAGAAAGCTTATCAAGCATCTTAGTGTCTCCCTGCAGGAATTTTGGGACTTCAAAGCAGTACATCATAAATATGTCATCCCTAACCCCAGTAACAGAGCCGATTTTCAGCAGTAAATGCCTCATAACTCTAAAGACTTTAACAAACTCATTTCTAAGGGATTCACGGGTATTTGCATCCTTAGAGATTTGTTCAAGCTTTTTCTCCAGCCATTTTTGCTTATCAGGGAATTTTTGTTCAAAAAGCTCTTTTCCCTTCATAAATTCCCTTTGTTGTTTTTTCTGCAGTTCCATTGGCCTTAGATTTAAATCTTTATATTCTTTTATTTGATTTTCAATATATGAGGAGTCATCTGCAGGATATTTATAATATACCTCAAACTCATGAGGACTTCTGTGGCCATAAAGTTCCAAGTACTTTTCACGGCTTAGGCTGCCATTAATCACTTGCTCTATTGCAAGCAGCGGTTTCATGCTTACAAGGGTTTGTTCACTGCTGAAATTGGAACATAACAAATTGGCTAATTCTTCACCTGCCATCTTTACAAGTTTTTTTCTGAAGGTTGCCAGTGCAGCGCTTCCAGCACCACCGAACCAAATATACCATAATGCAGATAAATAAGGACGCACATCATATGTCCAAAGCTTAAATAAATCCTCCCTGTTTTTTGCAGCTTCTAACCTATCAAGGGTTTTAACATACCATATAGGTGTATTCTTGAGGTAATAATCCTTTTGTTTTTTAGAGTCCATCATGCGCTTTATACTCTTTTTTGACCTCTGAAACATCTCTTTGATTAATTGAGCCGTTCCAAAGGGATAAATAGGAACTTCAATATTATCAGGAATATACCCAAATACATCACTTATAAGTTCTTTTGCCTTTGTAACATTATATCCTAATACCCTTAATGAAGAAATCATAATACTGATATTAGAATATGTTCTGCCGCAGATATTTCCGAACATAAAATATCCTGGTACCTTCTGGCACTCCAAATCCATCTCATGCAGTAAACTCCATGTAAATGGACTCATTACGTCAGGCACAGCCTCACCAACATTATTACTACTCCAGAGAGCATCTGTATCAAGACTTTGATTGATTTCATAGGTATCATAATCAATTGTTTTAAGAGTGGTAATTGGACGCGCTTGAACAATATAAAGCTTTCCATCCTTAGTAACCCACTCAATATCCAGTTTACAGCCGAAAATATCCTCAGCCTGGAGTGCAGCTTTGTATAAGGCCTTAGCATAGGCTGCCAAGGATTTTTCTCCCTGGTATTTCCCACCTATTCTTGATATTGTAAAAGGAGATGCATTTTTCTCACCTGACACAAGCTGCTCACCTGCACCAAAAATGAAGTTCCCTACCATATTTATGTGACTTCCCGTAATTGGATCAGCAGTAAAAAGCACTCCAGCCATATTAGCATTTATCATACCTTGAACAACAACTGCGATTTTATGTCTATCATAAATACCATGAATCTTACTGTATTCGCTTACACGCTCTGACTTTGCAGAAGCTGCAACCTTTTTAATTGCAGGAAATACATCAGCTTTAGCCACATCAAGCACTGATTCAAATTCCCCTGCAAATGAGGTCTTTGCACTATCTTCTGAAAGAGCAGATGAGCGAACTGCAAAAGTGCTGTCAGAAAGCACTTCAAGACACTTTTTAATGTCAGATCGCGCTTGCGCCTTCAGCATATTATTTTCAAAAGCCGTAGATAAAATGACAAATCCATTTGGAACTGTAATACCGGCATTATACATCCTGCTTAGGGAGTTTCCCTTTCCACCAGCAAAGTCAAGTGCTTCATTGGTAATGTCGCTAAAACTATAAGCAAATTTCATTTTATTTGCCCTCCTTATAAACTACTGCATAAATCTATATAAGAAGAAAGAATACTCTACACTATAAATTTGTCATTTTTATAATTCTATCAGATAAGTAATTCGCTTCATCCTTATCATGTGTCACAAGAATTGTTGTTAAGCAATTATTTTTATGATATGCTCTGATTAAACTTGTAAGTTCTAATTTTAATTCTTCATCTAAAGAATTAAACGCTTCATCCAAGAAAAGAACTTTAGGCTTTACTACAAGGGCTCTGGCTATAGCTCCTCTTTGACATTGTCCTCCACTAAGCTCAGATGGATACCTTTTTTCAAGTCCATTAAGCTTAAGATCATTTATCATATCCATTGCAGCAGCTATTCTCTTAAGCTTATTTATTTTCTTCATTTTAAGACCAAAGCAAATGTTATCTAATAAATTCATGTTAGGAAACAATAAAGGCTGCTGTGCTACCATAGCATAGTTTCTCTTCTCAACAGGCATATTAGTAACATCCTTATTATCTTCTAAAACCCTGCCCTTATCCGGCTTTATAAGCCCAGTCATTATTTTTAAAAGTGTGGTTTTCCCGCAGCCAGAAGGTCCTAGCAGTGAAATAAATTCTCCGTCTTCAATTTTTAGGTTTATATCTGATAAAGTAAAAGCATCTTTATAACTTGATTTGTTATTGCTTTGAAAGGTCTTCTCTATGTTTATAAGTTCTAATTCAGGCATGTCTTATCTCCTTTTTTAAGCTAAAGTATTTGAAAGTTCTTTTTTTTATAATAAGCCTTTAGCCCAAAATCTAAAATTGATATATTAATGAGTGCTACAATTGAAAATATTAAACTATAAACGGAACCGATAGCTTTATCTCCTCCATTTATGAAGGGAATCATTAATATGGTTAAAGTAGCCACTTTTCCTCCTCCAACTAGTAAAGTTAAAAAATATTGACTGGCGGATATTAAAAAAGTAAGACTTGCACCTGCTAAAATTGAAGGCAGCAAATGTGGAAGAATAATATAGTAAAATCTCTTAGTACTACTTGCACCTAAAATTGATGCCTGATCTTCAAGATTAGTGTTTAAGGTATTAAAGGAAACCATCATTGCCTTTATCATATAAGGTAAGGTAGGCAATATATGTGCTAAAATAACACCTAATATGGATTCTGTTAATCCAAGTTTAATAAATATGGTATACATCCCCATAATAGCAGTAAAGGGAGGTACAATTATTGGGGCAAATAATAGCATTTTCATTACTGTTTTGCCTTTAAATTCATATCTCTCTAGGGACATTGCTGCAGGTATAGCTAATATGAAATCTATAATAATTACAGATATGCCAATAACTAATGTGTTTATAACAGCTTCATAGGTATTGGTATTTTCATAAAATACATATTTAATAGCTCGAATACTAAATTCACTAGGAAATACAGCAGGCCATCTATAGTTTATGGATATGCTTATAAAAATCAGTGGTAAAAAAGGAAGAATAATTAAGAGAGCAAATATTACTGCTATTATAATAAATTTTATATCTTTAAGCTTACTCAAATTAAATCACCATCTCATTTGCTTTTTTATATCCCATTTTTTTATAATTTTATAGGCTAAAATACCTAAAATAGCAGTAATAATAGTTAGCATAAAATTTGCAGCAAGTGCTAAAGGTCTTATGATTAAATCTCCATTAATATAAATATCATAAGCAAAAACTGCCGCAAGTTTAGGATAGGTAACTCCTAGTAAATAAGGTACCTCAAAATCTGAAAAGGTAAAAGCAAAAACTATAAGCATGGAAGATATCCATGTAGGCATTATTAAAGGATATACTACTTCATTAAAAAATTCTTTTCTAGTGCTTCCAAAAACTCTAGCTATTTCAAGCCAAGAGGTTTCAATTCTTTGCAAGGCAGGAACCAGCATAAGTATAATAAAGGGAACCTCCTTCCACATATAGGTAGTAATTATGCCAATACTATTTATATTGTTGATTATTGAAGGAAAGGCTTCCATACTTTTGGTTATCCCCAAATAATAAGTTATGCTGGATATCCATCCGCTCTTCATTAATAAAAGTCCTATAAGATAAGCTGCTGTAATATGTGGTACAAGTATAGGCAGCTGAAAAAGCCTTCTAAGTATTTTTGAAAGTTTATTTTCCTCTATTATAAATAATATATATGTTAATATCATAGCAAAAACACCTGAAGCTGTAGCTGAAATAACAGATATTTCAAAGGTAAGTACTATAGATTTTTTAAAATCAACAGATCTAAGTAGCTCCTTATAAAAATCAAAAGTAATATGTGAATTACCTATTATGCTAAAAAGCCCTAGACTTTGAAGAAAACCTAGGGCAAGACCTCCTAAAAATAAGGTCATCATTACAAGTACTGCAGGTAAAATTAAAATATATGGTTTAATTTTTTGAAACATTTTCAATCCAACCTTTTTGAAGAAACTCTACATAGCCGGCCTTAATCTCAGGAACTCTGTGACTTTCAAGTTCTGCTTCAGGGAGTGTTGCTTCACCCCTATTAATAGCTTTTACTTTATTCTTATCCTCTTCTGATAGTTTTGAAAAATCTAAAGCTAATCCATCTCCCCAATTTTTAGGATCAAACTTTGCTATTTGTGCTTCAGGTGATAATAGAAAATTAATAACAACTTCTGCTCCGGCTTTATTGGGACTGTTAAAAGGTATGGTTAAAAAGTGTGTATTTGCAAGGGTCCCGCTGCTAAATACCATAGTTTTGGTTGAACTAGGAAAAATTCCTTTTTTTATTTCAGAAGCTGCTCTTGCTTCGTCATAGCCCATTGTCATCCAGACTTCTCCACTGGAATATAGCTGATCCAGCTTTGAAAGACTCTCTGGATAAGTCTTTCCCTGCTCCCATAAATAAGGCTTAATTTCATTTAAATAATTCCATAATGGCTTAGAGTCCTCAGACAGATTTTTTTCAGCTATTGGCTTCAGATATTTCTCATATCCACCACAGGTTTCATAAAAGCCTTGTCTTATAAAAGCGCTTCCTGTAAAATCACTTGCAGCTGGATATGTAAACTTACCTGGGTTTTTCTTAACCCATTCTTTTAAATCTTCAAAGGATTTAGGTGGATTTTTTACCTTTTCAGAATTATAGATATACACAAATTGTACTTTCCCAAAAGGAGCTTCCATTCCTTCTGTCGCTTCTCCAAAATCATAATTTACATCATTTGAATTGCTGTCAATATACTTTTGAAAGTTAGGCAGCTTATCAGTAAAGGGTTCCGAAAGTACTTTACTTTCTTTAGCAAGTTTAAAATTTTCTCCATTCATCCATATAATATCTGTATCACCTTGTGTTTTTCCGCTCTGCTTTTCTGTAATTAATTTATTTATTACATCTTTAGGAGTATTTATAGGCACTCTTTTAAGAAGTATACCTTGCTCTTCTTTTAATTTTGGAGCTACCCATTTATCCATATATTCATTAATGCTGTCGCTACCCCCCCACATATAAATTGTCACGGTTTTTAATTCACTATTTTCCTTTGGGCTGCAGCCAGACAAAAATAAAGGTAATATCAAAATAGATAATACCACGATAAGTATATTTTTCTTCATTAAAGCCCCCCCAGTATTTCTCATTCAATCATTAAGGACGGTTCCTAGTAATTCTTTGCAAATATTAAGGCGCGATCCACTGTGAAATCATAAGGAACCGTCCCTTATGGTTTTTTTAATTCAAAATCCTTTTAGCTTCAAAAATTCTTTGAGCAGCGGTATAAAAAATAGCTAATGAAAATATAATTGATATAATATTTATGTAATTATTAAATAGGATCATTAAAGAAAAAAATATAAACCCTTCAGTTCTTTCAGCTAAACCTGGTTGATAATAAAAGGACTTTTCGCTATTTTTATCACTCAAGGCTCCTACAGTAAGAAATACTGTCATGGAAAGTATTATTGCAGACAGTAAAATCACCAGTTGGAAATTGTTATTTGGTAATTTTACTGCAGCAGCTACTATTATTGAAATCTCTACAACTCTATCAAAGGTTATATCCAATATAGTTCCGAAGGCTGTAGTTTTTGTTTTCCTAGCCATAGTTCCATCTACTGCATCTAGTAGACCTGAGATCCACAATAATATAACTGCAATAAAATTATAGCTAATATAAAACACTACTGCTGAAAGTATTCCAATTATAAAAGCTAAAAATGTTATGTTATTTGCCTTAACGCCTAGTTTCAAAAACAAATCAGCAATTGTTTCAATTATTGGTTGTACAAATTTTCTACCTTTAGTGTCTAACATGAATTTTTTCCTCTCGCAACTATTCTAAATTTATTCCTCTCTTTTTAGCTATATATTTTGGAATTAAAGATACAATAAACAGAATAATTCCAGCAATAGTAAATTTTATTAAAATATTAAGGGATATGCCTCTTGCTGCTATTTCTCCAGCCATATATGCATAAATAAAAGCTCCAGGAATCATGCAAATTAAACTCCAAAATATATAAGTAGATGTTTTTATGCTTGTTAATCCATAAGCATAATTTTGCAAGTTAAAAGGGAAGATTGGCACTAGTCTGGTTAAAATTAAAAAATTATAACCATTTACTTTAAAGCCATCATCAATTTTTTTATAAATCAGATTATCTCCAAGCCTTGCTTTTACTATATCCCTCATTAAATATTTAGATATTAGAAAGGACATTGTTGCTCCACAGGTTGCACCTATAATGGCTAATACAGCACCTAAAATTGGTCCAAAAGCTATTCCAGAGGCTATAGTTAGAACAGAGCCTGGCAGCATAAATATACTTGCAAAAATATATATAGCTATATATATTAAAAATGCTATAGGGCCAAGGCTTTTAAACCATTGCTGCATTTGCTTTATGTCCATTAATCTGCTTACTATACCTAATTTGTATATTAAAATTATACCTATAATTATTATTATCCACATTATAACTTTAAACAATCTACTTTTTTTCACATTATCCACCCTATCCTGTTATTATACATACTCTATTTATAACAATTTATTAATTATTTTTTTAGATTTGTATCTATTACCCCAAGCTTTAATAGGATTTGATAATACATCTTCCGGGCTTTTGGTATTTTTATATACAACAGGTCCAAAAATTAAATCTAATATATGATAGGCTTCTCTTCCTGTCTTATACATTGAAGAACGGCAAGCAGCACAGTAAGTTACAACATAATCCGTATTAAACTTTGAAACTATATTTTCTGCAATTCTTTTTGATAAATCAGGATTTACTGCTTGAGCCATTCCTCCTTGCCCGCAGCACATAGCATTTTCTTTAGAAAGTTTAGACTCTACATATTTATATCCAAGCTCTGTAAGTATCCATCTTACTCCATCATGAATATCACTATAATTTCTTGTGGGACAAGAGTCTTGTATACTGAATACTACGTCACTATCTTTAGCTTTATTTTTTAATTCTTTTGGAAGCCCAATCTCTTTTATTAAAGTCCATAAAGATGTAACTTTTATATCTTTACTATATTGCTTTAATATTAAGAAGCAGTTTTGGCAAGCTACTACTATTTCATCTATTTCTAAAGCTTCAATGTCTTTATTAAGTTCTTCATATTTTTTTAAAAATAATTCTTTTTGTCCTAATACTAAAGTTGGCATACCACAGCATCTTTGCAAAGCAGATACATTTTCAAAATTTTCTTTAAGATATGATAATATATTTAAAACAGCCTCTGGAGAATAGGAGGATAAACTACACCCTGGCATAAAAACTATATTTCCCATAATCTATCTCCTTGTAGTAAAAATCTTTAAAAATCCACAGCTAAGCAGTTGATGAACATATACAGCCTTATGACCTTTTAAGGCTGTTCTTCCACCATTAGATTTTATTATAGCTTCTCTTAATTTCATAAAGCCTTTTGGAATATCTAATTTTTTAGGACAAACTATCCTGCATTTATTACACATAGTACAGGAGTACGGTATTATTGGCTTTATTTCTTCCTCCTGTAAGAAACCCTTAAATATGTCACTTGGAGAATTTCCAAAATCATTTAGCATTATACATTCTCTCATACATTTTTTACAGCTAGTGCAATTATTAGCTATTTCATTTATACACTCTAAGGTCTCTTGATCATATTTAGGTTTCTTCATCTATTTTCTCCTGTCTAAAACTACTTTTACTAATTGCAGAATTACAATTATTATAATTGCAATTAAAAAGAAGTGATAAGTAACTAAGTCTTCAAAAGGCTTTGGAACAGGTATACTTTTAGAAAGCATTGCTTTTTTAAAAACCAAATACCTTTCAACACCCATTTTTTTATCTGATAAATATTGTAATACTATAGGTATGCTTAAAGTTAGAAGCTGCAAAATAGTAATTAAGCCTTTAATTATCTTTATTCCTCTTTTTTTCATATTTATATCACCATACTTTATTTAAATTATTGATCATATCCTTAAAAGCACTAAAGGGCTGCCGCAGGAAAGTTATATACAATATAATACTATGCGAACTAAAATCAGCACAATACATTGTTGTATTTATCCTTGATGCGACAGCCTTATAAATTTAGGCAATAATTATTTCTTTGGTTCCCCCACTTCAATAGGACCTGCTGGATTTCCTGTGTTTCCACTCCATTCATTCCAACCGCCGTCATAAAGCGAAATATTTTTAAGTCCCATAACATCAGCGTAAGTTAAAGCTTCTGCAGCTCTCCAGCCTGTTCCGCAGTAGAAGGCTAGTCTTTGATCTGGAGTAATACCATAATCCTTCCACATAGCAAGTATTTCATCTTTATTACGCATTGTTAAATCTATATTTCTATAGTCATTTAAACTGCTGTTGTCTGTGCCTGCATGGCCCCATGCAGCACCAGCTGGACGTCCCTTTGGTTTAATATAATCATAGCCTGAGGTTTTACCAATATATTCATCCCAAGTTCTTACGTCAACTAACTTGCTGCCAGTCTTATCTGCTAATATTTCTTTAGCCTGTGGCATATCAATAATATATCCTTTATTTACAGGAACTGTAGCACCAAAGGAAGCTACTGGAGCTTTTTTATTTGATGTTTTTTCTACTTCGTAACCAGCATTTGTCCATTTTGTAAATCCGCCATTTAATACTCTAACGTCATTAACTCCCATGTACTTTAGTATAACAGCTACTCTGTAAGAAGGCATTGGATCTGTTCCATATAATACTATTGTTGTGTCTGTTGTTATTCCATTATTTTCTGCAAATTTTTGAAGCTTTGCATCAGAAAGACGATTCCAAAGAGGCCCTTCTTCAACTTCATCTGTATTTATATGAACTGCGCCTTTTATATGTCCAATTTTCAAGTATTCTGGTGAGTCTTTTTCCTCGCCCCAGCTAACTTCAAATACTTTATACTTGTTATTGTTGTAGGTTTCTGGTTTTTTACCGTCTACTAAATCTTTAACCCAAGATGCTGGCACTATCTCTTGATAGTTTGTATAAGTTTCCATTGGAAGACTTGCATCTTTTGCCCAATCTTTAATATTATATTGGTATAAATTTTTATATCCCTTTTGAGATAAATATTTTATTACCTCAGTAGAATCGTTTCCATTTGCATCATATAAAACAACATTTTTATCAGTACTTATTCCCTTAGTTTTTAAAGCATCTTCTAATGTTTTATCTTTATTCTTATCACTAACCTTAAGCCAAGCTGCCGAAAAATCAGTTGCTCCTTTAATGTGTCCACCCTTTGTTACTCCATCAAGTTTCCACCCATTATAAGCATCATTTTCTCTTGTATCAACTACTACCCAGTCGCTTTTTCCTATATTAGCTTGTAAATCTTTTGTGCTTATTGTTTTTGCTCCTGAAGCATTAGTCTTATCAGTATTTGCAGCTGTATCACTATTTTTTGTACAACCAATTAATGCAGTAGCAGTAATCATTGCAATAAGTAGAGTTATTGCAATTTTATTTAATTTTTTCATTCCTTTTCCCCCTATTTAAGTGATCACATAAAGGCATTTAAGCCTCTCTGGCTATATCGTCAAATAGCCGTTAATGGACATTTACCATGATAACCTTATCATAATTTTAAGCTGTAATCCAATTGTTATTTTTAATAATTGCTTCACTAACTATTTGAATTTTTTATAGGATCAGTCTAAAATGCTAATAAATTTTGGAAACATGTGATAGTGATATTAAGGATACTGACGAATATTTCATCTATAATAGTTATAAAATAACTTTAGTTGCTTCACTTTTTATTTCAATTTTTTAATAATGTATTTAAATTTTAAGCACAAAGGTGATAACTTTAATGGATAAACTATTATTTGGAATATCAGGTTTACCAATATATAGTGGAATAAAAAATATTAACTACGCCTCTGGTATTCAATATGCAAAATCAATAGGTCTAGATGCTATGGAGCTTCTTTTTGTAAGAAATGTCAATGTAACTGAGAAGAATAAAGATATAATTTTAAATGAAGGTTTAATTAGCAACTTTTATTTATCAGCTCATGGATCACATTATATAAATTTAAATGCAGATGAAACCGAAAAACAAATGCAATCGTTAGAAAGAATAATAAAAGGATAGTATATATATTACATTTGATCCTTTTGTATATTATTATTAACTTTAGTATACTATTTATAAGAACATATGGGGGGGAATGTGTTATGTCTATTAATAGTCAAAGAGAATTTGAACTTTTAAAGAAAATTGGCTTTATACGAACTAGCGGTTCTGAAGAAGAATTAAAGGCAGCAAACATACTACTAGAAGAAATATCTTCCATAGGATGTGTGGGCCACTTAGAGGATTATAAGGTTCCTACTTCTAAAATTAAAAAAGCTTCGCTAAAGGTAGTAAAGCCCTATGAAAAAGAATATGAAATTACACCATATAACTGCTCAATTAGCACACCTGAAGGCGGAATAACTACAGATTTTATATACATAGAAGATGGACTTGCTGCTAATTTAGTTGACCTTAAAGGAAAATTTGTACTTCTAAATATGAGGCCAAATCCAGAGCTTTATAAAAAACTTATAGAAGCTGGTATCGCTGGTTATATAACGATGTGCGGCACTGCTAATGATGAGAAAGACAAAACTGATATTTCTATAGCTAGAATGCGTGAAAAGAACACACAATATGGGAAAATACCAGCATTAAATATGCGCATGAAGGACTGCTTCCATATGGTTAAAAGCAAAACTTCTAAAGTTAAAATAGAGCTAATTACTGAAGATATTGAACTTACTTCCCATAATGTTGTTGTAACCTTAGAAGGTTCTAAGTACCCTGAGGAGATAATATCCTTCGGTGCTCATTATGACAGTGTTCCCTTCAGTACAGGTGTATATGACAATGGTGCTGGTTCAGTTATTATAATGGAGCTGCTTAGACATTTTAAAGAAAATCCACCAATCAGAACTGTAAAATTTGTATGGTATGGTTCTGAGGAAATTGGACTTTTTGGTAGCCATGCTTATTTAAAGGCTCATGAGGAAGAGCTTAAGAAACATCTTCTAATGATTAATGTAGATGTTGGAGGTTCCATTCTTGGAAAAGAAAAGGCTTTAGTTACTGCTGAGCAGAGCTTAGTTGATTATATTGATCACACAGCCAAAATTAAAGGCTTCCCACTTAAGGTAGAACAGAGTATATACTCAAGTGATTCTACAGCTTTTGCTGATGCAGGAATTCCTTCTGTTACATTCTGTCGTTTTGCTCCTGAGGGCGGAGCATTCATCCACACTCGCAACGATGTTATTGATTATTTAAGTGCTGAAGCCTTAGAAAAAACTACTATTATAACTAAAGAATTCAGTGAATCCATTGTAAACTCAATAGTATTTCCAATTGAAAGAAAGATTCCAGATAATATGAGAAAGGAATTAGATAAATACTTTAATAAAGAAGCTAAAAAAGATGATTTAGCTGAATAAAAAAATAGTCATAAAGTCTTTCATCTATAGGTGAAAGACTTTATGAGATTTTAAATAAATATTAACTTCCTTTTAAGGTCATTATGGAAAATCTATAGTGCTGTATTATTCTTATAACTTATAATACAAATAATTACTATTGATTGTACTCATTAGCCATTTAAAGCACATTCGTCGACCCTGCGAACCACACTATTGGTATATGCCGTAAAATACTTCAACCAAAAAGCATTAGCTGTAGAATTAAAACTTTCAAAGTCAACTCCTATCATTTCGTATCCTTCTGACTTCAATTTCAAAATTGTGAAATTAAGTAAATTCTGATAGATATTCTTTCCACGATATTCTGGAAGACAAAAGGCACCACATATATTGCCCATATTAGAAACTTCAGTGACAAAATTTTCTCCACTGCCAGATACCTCTATAAAAGCAATTGGTTTTTCTCCTTCTCTAGCAACAAATAATCTTGTATTTCGTGCCTCAGCACGAGCTATCCAACCTGCAAGCTGCTCTTGTGTAGAACACATAAAGCATGGACTATTCCCCAAATGCTGTGATAGCATCTGACGCATTTCTCTTATCTGCATAACAGCTGCTTTAGAAAGCTCTTCAAAGTGAATTTCATCACAGCATTGTAACTCTAGGCCTTCCATTGGCCTAATTGCATCAACACAACGAAGCCCAAAGCCATATGTAAACATTGCATTTATAGACTCAATATCGTGTGCATATAATGCTATTGAATGATACCCAATATTATGCTTGACCCATTTTTCAGCGGCTGCTTGTTACATTCTTTTGTATATCATGCTTCTATTTTCTTTTATAGAACCATGTGCATGAATAGGTGAAAATGTTCCATTAGCCATAGAATTAAATGCATTTTCCCAAGGCATATAACAGCATAAAAATCCTACCATTTTACCTTTATCAAATGCAACAACACCTAATCCATTACTTGCAAAACACTCTAAGTCAGGAAGAACATCTATAGCTGGCAGTATTGGTACATACTCACGCTCCTCATTATAATTAGCAATAGCAATTAACTTTGCCTCTTCCACATGTTCAATTTCAAAATCAAGTATTCTCATATTAATCCCCCTTTAAAAGTGGAGGGTTATTTCCCGTGAACCCTCCTTACACCCTGATAATTTATAGAATTCTTTTTCATATAACGCAATCTCCCCTTCCAACAAAGTATTTATCATAACACATAAGTGAATAATACAGGTCTATAAATAATTTGTACTGTAAATTCCTATTTATCCTATATTTATAATGTATATTAACATCACACTGTTTATTGTATATCATAACATTTTTTATAAATATTGTATATATTACATGTGATATGGTATTTATATTATAAAAAAGTCTTAGCGAAGCAATATCAATGGCTAAGACTAAGCAGCGTAGTTATGACGATATGCAGAACAATGCATCTACCAGGCGATCCATATCTTCATAGTTGTTAAACAGCGAATATCTTGGCTCCATGACTATGAGTCATTGCAGCCATATCATAAAATTGCTCTCCTTTAATACATACTGTTTTATAATATTCTTCTTATGGAATAACCGGCACCCAATGGTATAAGTTATACTTCATAATTTAAAATAATAAAACATATACTTCTTTATAGAGATTGGCTACAATATTTTTCTTAAAAACCCTTACAAGCTGCTCATTAGTACATATTAGTAATATTTTAAAGTTATGTGCAAGCTTGAACAAATACTTTTCAATTTTGTATATATGCTTATGAAATATTAATCTTGGAGGATTAACAAAAATGGAGAATAACTATAAAGAAACTCAAAAGCGCATTGGTTATACCCCTCGCAAAGAGACTCCACCTGAGACATATGAAAAATTAGGATTTATGTGTGGTCTAGAAGTTCATCAACAGCTCAAAACAGACAAGAAGCTCTTTTGTCATTGCCCTGCAGGCATTTTTCAGGAAAAAGATCAATTCCATGCAGAAGTGATTAGACATATGAGGCCTACTTTAAGCGAAATGGGTGGATATGACGGTACCGCTCTTATGGAATTTAAAACAAAAAAAACTATTATATACCGTATTGCCAACGAGACCACCTGTACTTATGATGTTGATGACACGCCTCCGTTTAAGCTAAATAAGCAAGCACTGGAAATTGCATTAAAAATAGCATTGCTTCTTAAAACTAACATTGTAGGTGAGCTTCATATCACCCGGAAGCAATATCTAGATGGCAGTATTCCTACTGGTTTTCAGCGAACAGGTATCGTAAGCATTGAAGGGCAGATACCCTTAAGAAACAAGTTAGTTCGAATAATTCAGCTTAGTATAGAAGAAGATTCTTGTCGTGAAATTTCAGACATTGCTCACGAGAGAGTATATACAACAGATAGGTTAGGCATGCCGCTTATAGAAACTGTTACCTATCCAGATATAAAAACTCCTGATGAAGCTTTTGAAGCTGCCCAGTATATACGTTTTCTAAACCGCAGCACCGGTGAAGTAAGGACAGGCATTGGCGCTGCACGTGAGGATGTTAACGTTAGTATTACTGGAGGCACTAGAGTGGAAATTAAGGGAGTGTCTCGTATTAGCTCCATACCAGAATTAGTACACAATGAAGCCTTTCGCCAGAAGAGCCTTTTAGAAATTAGAAATGATCTATTAACTAGAATGCCAACATGGAAAGAATGGAAAATTAGCTATGTAATTATAAGTGGAGACAATGCAGCTGCCTCATCTAATCAAGTTGACCAAGCTTTAAATAAAAACTATAGATTGGTAGCAGTAAATTTACCAGGCTTTAAAGGCATTCTCTCATTTTTTACTCAACCTGGCCGAATGTTCGCAGATGAAATCTCTGACAGATTAAAGGTAATTGCTTGTATTGAAAAACCCAATATGGCACATTCAGAAAGTTTGGACAGTGATAGTAAATCAATTAACTTTAAATATATTTCTAAACTGCTCAATGCCAAAAATGAGGATGCTCAGATACTTTTATGGGGTCCTGAGACTGATATGCCTACAGCTTTGGAGACAATTGAAGAACGCTGTAGAATGGCCTTTGTTGGAGTACCTAATGAAACCAGAAAGTCCTTAGAAAGCGGTACCACTATGTTTGAACGAGTATTGCCTGGAGCTGACCGTATGTATCCAGATACTGATTCTGCCCCTATTTCTATCAGCGAAGATTTATTAAGTAATGTGCGCAATAAGCTGCCACTTGCTGTAAGTGAGAGAATAGCTCAGCTTGAAAACTGGAAAATACCTAGGGATACTTTCTTCTATCTTTTAAGAAACAATCTAGTTCCTCTTATGGAGAGAATTTCTAATGATTTTCAAATAAAACCCTCATTTATAGCAACCTTACTAGCTCACAGACTTAAGCACCTACAAGGAAAATTTAATACCAATTTACCCTTTAATTTCGAAAAAATATATGACCTTTTTAATTTCATTAAAGAACATAATTTAGAGTATGATATTGCTTATGACATGCTGCCTGTACTATACACACATCCTGAAATGGAAATGATGTCTGTATTAAAGAGTATAAGCTTTACTAAGCGCAGCAGAGATAGTATTCTTTCATTGATTCCATTTATGAATAATAAATTTAATCAAATAAATACTTCAAAGAATAATAAAGCAAAATTTAAGTGGATGATGAAAGAATTACGTAAAATAGCCCTTGGAAATATCCCTCTTAATGAACTTGCTGATATTATAGCAAAGGAGGTATTTGTTTATGAACAATAGCTTAAAGGGTTATAAGGGCACAGCCTTAGAAATATTAAAAAGCTTCAATATGCGGGTATGGAGTGAAGCTGTTATAAAGACTACTCGCGGAGAATTTAAGGGAGTTTTGCTTCCACGTTCTGAAAACGATGATGATAGGCACATAGTAATTAAGCTAGCCACTGGATACAATATCGGAATTGATGTAGATACAATTCAGGATATGAAAGAATTTAACTATAAAGAGATTCAATATAAAATTCCAGAAAGGGAGTTTCCTGTGTCCAAAGAAAAACATAATGTAAAGCTGCTGGGTACGGGCGGCACTATAGCCTCCCGTCTTGATTATCGTACTGGAGCTGTTATTCCTGCATTCTCACCAGGTGAATTATATGGAGCTGTACCTGAACTTGCAGACATTTGTAATCTAAGTACTGAAAAACTTTTTGCTGTATTTTCAGAAAATATGGGGCCTGCGGAGTATAAAGGTCTGGCTCAATCTATTGGAGAAGAAATTAAAAAAGGTACCCATGGCATTATCATAGGTCACGGTACTGACACAATGAGTCATACAGCAGCAGCTCTATCTTTTATGGTACAAAACTCCCCTATTCCCATTGTCATGGTGGGGTCTCAGCGTTCATCAGATAGACCCTCTTCTGATGCAGCCCTAAACCTGATTCATGCAGCAAAAACAGCCTCAGATTCAGATATTGCTGAAGTAATGGTGTGTATGTTTGGACCAACCTCCGACGAATACGGCTTATTACACCGCGGTACTCGAGTACGAAAAATGCATTCCTCCTACCGTTCAACATTTCGTACTATCGGAGATATTCCACTAGCTATTGTGAATCGCCAGAAAATAACGCCTCTTCGTATGGATTACAATCACCGCCGCAGTGACAGCAAAGTAGTTATAACTCCTGTGTTCGAAGAACGTGTATCTCTACTTTATTATTATCCAAATATGAATCCGGATATTATAGATGCTATGATTGACCTGGGCTATAAAGGGATTGTTATAGCAGGTACAGGTCTAGGGCATGTTAATAAGCTGATCTACCCTGCCATTAAACGTGCTGCTGAAAAAGGCGTAGCCATCTATATGACTGTACAAACTCTATGGGGATATGTTAATATGTTCGTCTACGATACAGGCAGAGATTTAATGACTATGGGTATAATACCTGCAGAAAATATGCTGCCAGAAGTTGCTTATATTAAACTAGGTTGGGCACTAGGACAAACTTCAGATTTATCAAAGGTTAAAGAAATAATGCTCACTCCTGTATGCGGAGAAATTACTGAGAGAGAACCATATAATGGATATCTAATTTATCAAGGTGGTATTCCTGAGGTAGAGGAATTTATTAAAAAGTTTCATAAGTAATAATTTCTCGCACCAATTTAATATAATTTTTAAAGAAGATTATAGCAGTACATAAATTAACCCCTATACAATTTTTAGTATAGGGGTTTGTGTGAAGCTTAACAGACTGCTTTATCTGCAGAATCTTCAACTGAATTCCTTATTCAGTAATAGCTTTGGAATCTTCATAGTATTCCTTTTTTCTGTAAAATGTCAGAATCATCAGTGCCGCTAGGGCAGCAATACCGGTAGTTAGATAAATCTGCCTGAAGCCCACATTCAATGTACTCTGGAACTCTGACTCGATTTTAGGCGAAAGTTTATCTATCTCTGCAAGATAGTTTTTATTTGCTTCTTCAAAGACTTTTGGTACAGCCTCTTTCATTACTGTCATCTTGTTTACAGTATCATTCATATCAGTTTTGGCTGCCTCTATTGAGGAAATTGCAGTCAACATACCCTTAAGTTTAGCTTCTGTTTCAGTAATCTTGGCAAGCGTATCTTTGCGCTGTTTCGTAAATTTGTCAACCTGCGCACTTAAGGTTTTCTTTGCATTTGTAAGTTCCTGTATCTTAGCCTTGAGATCTGCAGGTGTTTTCACATCCTTCAGCTGTTCAAGTGCACTGGCAGGCATTTTAGCCTTTACATCTTGAGGAATCATATCAATTATTGACACGTTTCCCATACCGGTTGGCATTTTTCCTGCAGTCTGGGTTCCAGTTGAGCTGCCTTGGGAAGAAGCGCCCTGTGGAGCTCCACCTTGGCTCATCATTTTTACCATCTGATCATAAAAACTATTAAGCTGTACAATTGCCGTTTCCTGTGAAGAAATAGCCTTTTTCATCTGTGCTATTCCTGTATCCATTCCCGCTACTGCGCTCTTCATTCCATTTATACCTTTAGTTACTCCATCAGCACCTGCCTTAAGGTCTGTAATGCTTTTATCCATTTCAGGTATACCAGATTGGATACCATCTATACCCTTTTGAATGCCATTTTGAACCTTGGCTATAACATCCGGAGTCATTTTGTTGAACATTGTAGATGAAAGAGTTTTGATTCTATCAGTAATATTTGTAACGTCAGAAGTCTTCAAAAGCTCAATCAAATCATCAGGCAACTTAGTGCTGCCATCACCATTCATATTGATTTCTACTTTTGTCATAGAATTAAGGTCTGGAAATTCCAAGCCAGCCATCTTATCCTTCATGTTCGGATCTGACTTAAGCTCATTTATCTTTTTGTTAAGCTCCTGTGCATATGGCAATTGCGGTGCAGTAACCTCTTTTGGTAAAAGTACCATTTCCCTTGTTTGTACGGAGCCTCCTGCATGTGCAATGAAACCTACCATGATTGCAGGAGCAATAGTTGTTCCAATAGACCTGATTAGGGAAAGAGCAGCCAGTGCAGAATTAGATTCTTCTTTTTTTGTATTCTCCAGCATCATGTAATTTAGGGGAGCACCTATAGTAAAGCCCATTCCAAGACCTATAAGCATCAAACTAATTATTACAGTTGCTAGACCTGGATATCTAGTCGTTACAAATATCAAGAATGCTGATCCAGCCAGTGAAATCGTAAACCCAAAAATCAGTACCTTTTTAGCTCCGAATTTATCACTAAGCTTACCGGATATCGGAGCACCCACTCCTGCAAACAATCCAAGTATTATAACAAAATACCCGCCGCTGCCTGAAGTAATTTTCATAGCATTTTCAGAAAATTGTGGTATGAATATAGTACCCATTAAAACAATCCCTGTAATGAAGCTGATTAAAAAGATTATAACTATGCGAGGACTTGTAAAATAACCCAGATTCATTACCGGGTCCTCTGCTTTTTTCTCTGCCAACACAAAGATAGGAAGCAGTACTACAAATGTAATAATAAAAGGATAAACTGATGTGTTTTTTATGCTCTCACTGAAATTGAAGAAATCAATATTCTTAAGTCCATATAACAGTGATAGTATCATACAAACAAGAAGTAAAATTCCAATCGTATCTATCTTGCCTACATTCTCACTCTTATTATTCCTCAGTACCAATAAACCGGTGATAATAATGAA
This sequence comes from Candidatus Clostridium stratigraminis, assembly GCF_045310675.1. Lineage (NCBI taxonomy): Bacteria > Bacillati > Bacillota > Clostridia > Eubacteriales > Clostridiaceae > Clostridium > Candidatus Clostridium stratigraminis. The sequence goes on along the minus strand of NZ_JBJHZZ010000001.1, from coordinate 292,006 downwards.
TATTGTTATTGGTACATTTATATAAAATATAAACTGCCAGTTATTCTTACCAAATATATCTAGTATTGCACTTCCTGCAGAGGAACCAAATATATTGGCAATCCCGTATACTCCACCTACAAGCCCTAATGCCATTCCTCGCTTTTCAGGTGGGAATGTGGTGCCAAATTCTGCTGTGGCAATCGGAACAATACCGCCTCCGCCGATAGCCTGCACAACACGTGCAGCTAAAAGCATTGAAAAGCTTCCAAAATTCTGTGAAAGACCACAGAGAAAGGAGCCAGTTCCAAAAAGGAAAATTGCTGTAAGATAAACGTATTTTCTTCCGAATTTATCAGCTAATTTCCCCATAATCGGTATACTTGATGCGTATGCCAAGGTATAAATTGTTATCATCCAGATGCCTGTTTTATCATCAACCATTAGATTATTCTGAATAATCGTCCTGGCAGGAGTTACTATACCAGTGTCAATTGCACCCATGAACAGTCCTAAAAGATAAACTGCTGCGATAAGCCACATTTTGCGGTTACTGGTTTTCGTATTATTGTTAATTTGTTTTGCTGTTGGCATTATTACTTCCTCCTTAAATCTTAATATAGTCCATCATTTCATCAAAGGTTAGATGTTTAAATTTTATATTGTTCAACATATTAGACATAATAAAATATGATAATTTATCTATATTAGTATTGATATTTATATTACCGAGATTATGCTCAGCAAGGATTAGTTCCTTTATTTTCTTATGCAATTCAAGATAATGGTCATGAGGACAGCCTGTTTGAGTGCTGTCGGACATTTCCCAAAAAACTCTCAAGTATTGGCTTACAAAGGTTTCTAAGGATATATATATCATCTGCAGTTTTTTTCTGAGTGGAAATTTTTCTTCCTTCAATTCATCACATAGCTTGATAGTACATTCCCAATCACTTAGAAAAATGTGATATACCAAAACCTCCTTATTATCGAAATAATTATAAAGGGTACCAAGCCCTAGCTCGCAATTTTTTGCAAGCTTGCGGATATTAAAATTATTATAGTTTTCCTCAAGGAGCATTTCCTTCCCCTTTGTCAAAATGTTTTCTCTTATGTTTTCTATAATCTTAGGCACGATCCCCCTCCTTTAATAATGTGAACCTTGTTCACGAACTATGTTCATATTATAAATCTTATTATAAAATAAGTCAATATTATCAATTAGATTTTCTAGGCAAATAGATATATTACAACTATCCACTGTTTACTATAAAACAAACAAAGCCCTTGAAATCAAGAGCTTTGCATTATATTACCTATTAAATTTGAATCCAAAATAAATCTAACATAAGAATATGTTTAATTTTAGAACTCTATTTTAAAAGTCTTTATCTCATAAGGCTTTATAGCAAATTCTAATACATTTTCATTAAAAGCTAATTCCTTCATTGCTTTTTCTTCTAAATTTACTTCCCAAGCCCTCTTTGGTTTTATTGATGTTGAAAGCTTTACTTTGGTTCTCTTATTAAAACTTTCAAATAATCTTACTATTGTATCCTTTCCTTCTTCCTCTTCTTTAACAACTTCAACTATTACATTTTCAGCATCAACAGTGATAAAGGATAATTTATCTTTAAAGCTGCCATCATGAGGTTCTTCTATAATAATATATGGCTTACAGTTTAGCTTGTAGGCTTCCTCTTGAACCCTGCCCTGCTGCCACTTACCTTCATGTGGTAGAAAGGAGTAAGTAAATTCATGATACCCCATATCAGCAGCTGGATTTGGCCATTTTGGTGACTTTAAAAGTGTTAAGCTAATAACTCCGTCTTTCACACTGCAGCCGTACTTACAATCATTTAATAAGGCAGCTCCATAGCCGTATTCACTTAAATCAGCCCATTTATGGGCGCAAACTTCAAATTTAGCCATATCCCAGCTTGTATTAAAATGTGTGTCTCTTTCAAGGTTGCCATATTGAATATCATAAGCAGCCCTGTTTCCATTAATGCTTACAGGAAAGTTAACTTTCAAAAGTACATGTTCCTCATTCCAATTAATCCTAGTCTCAAAATCTATTCTAGAACTATCATGATATAAATTTATAAACTGCTCTATTGTGGAAGCCTCATATTTCTTTTGTATTCTTATACTAGCTTTTAGAGGTCCTGTGCTTAAAACTTCAATAGCTTCTATGTCTGTAATTTCCCAGGACTTTTCCCAATAATATATATCTGTATCCCAGGCTTCCCAAGGGTTATGTGGCCTATCCTCGTAAATAACCAAGTTATTTGCCTTTGCACCTGTATTTATAACTTCTCTTTGTACTCTTTTATCAAATATGGAAGTTAGCTCCCCACTTGAATTCACAGTTACCTTTATAAATTTATTTTCTAAAATAAATTCCTTATTGTCTATGCTCTTAACCTGTAGCCCAGCTTCCTCATTAGCTTTATTTACTGAAGCTTCTCTAATATAAAACACCTTATATCCTTTAGCTGGGATATCAGTTACATAGGCAAGAGCTTTATTATCAGTTAAGTACTGAATTAAAACTTGTTGGTCCCCTGCATCAACTAGAGTTTTCCCTTTTAGTTCTTCTGTTATATCAAACTCAACAAATTCATTTCTTATAAAGGATAATTGGTTAAATACTATAAAAGCCTTTTCACTTAGGTTAATGTTTCTTCCTATAGCTTTTAGCGCATTATTTAATAAGGCTTTGCCGCTATCTATAACCTTTTGGTACTGCTGCCAAGATTCATCATAGACTTCTTTAATAGAGGTTCCAGGAATAATGTCATGGAATTGATTTAATAATATGAGCTCCCAGTTACTATTTATCCGCTCTTTATCATATTTAAACTCTCTGTCTATGTTTTTAGCTATAGTGCTGAATAATTCTAAATCCTCATATAAATATTCACAGAATCTGTTATATTTCTTGTTCTTAGCCATTGTAGTATAAGTTCCTCTATGAAATTCTAAATAAAGCTCTCCCTTCCAGTTTGGAAGTCTTTTATTATCCTTAATCCTCTGCTCTAAAGCTTTAAAGTAATCAAGTGTAAAGCTTGCCTCAGTTTTAGGGCAGCCAGGTATACCTTTATTGAGTCTTGTGTAATTCTCAATCATATCCTTGGTTGGCCCGCCTCCGCCATCACCATATCCGTAGCATATAATAACCTCATCATTCATTTGCTTTGGTTTGTATCTTTCATATGCTCCCTTGATTTGCGAAGGATTTATATGTGCCTCGTATATGGTTCTGTGACTTCCATTAATAACTTTTTCATAATCATTAGCAGTAATAAAGTAAGCTAGGATTTCTGTTCCATCTATACCCTCCCACATAAAGGTATCATAAGGAAGTCTATTATACTCATTCCAGCTGATCTTTGAAGTTACGAAATAATCTATTCCAAAGCCCTTTAAAATCTGGGGCAAGGCTGCTGAGTACCCAAATACATCAGGGAGCCATAGAATCTTGCTTTCTACTCCAAACTCATTCTTAAAGAACTTTTTGCCATGTAAAATCTGTCTTACTAGAGATTCTCCGGAGGTAAGATTGCAGTCTGCCTCAAGGTACATGGCTCCTTCTGCCTCCCATCTGCCTTCCTTAATTCTCTCTTTTATCTCCTCATAGACCTCTGGTGCTTCTTCTTTAACAAATTTATATAATACAGGCTGCGATGCCATAAATTTATAATTCGGGTACTCCTTCATAAGACTCAAAACTGTGGAAAAGCTCCTTACAGCTTTCTCCCTAGTTTGTTTTAAATTCCAAAGCCAGGCAATATCTATATGGGTATGTCCTATACAGGAAACTGTTCCTTCATTAATCTTTCCGCATTCAGCTTCATAAAAATTATCTTTTAAGTAATTTAAAGCTTCATTAACTGACTTATAATAGTTCTCAGAATATGGCTTTCTTAAATCTAAAATTTCCAAGGTATTTATCAGGTGTTTTAAAATATTTATCCTTCTATTATCTTCTTTCTTTAATAACTTTGCTGTGTCTAAAGGAACCTTTATGTCATAGTATAATTTTTCTGTTAGCTCATCAAGAGCTTTAATGTATACATTGAAGTTTGACTTAGTGTCATTCATACCACCATAGCCATGAAAATCAGCTCTAAATCTCTCACCTTCTGAAGCAGCTTTACTTACAATAATTTCTCTGTGATTTGTATCTAGTCCTTGGATAGCTTTGCCATTTAAGAAACATAGAAATTGAGGATTTACAGCATCCCACTGCTCTTCCTTGCCAGTAGCAACTTCTAAAACTACATATTTGCCATTAAATTCTGTTGGAATGGAAAATTCAGTTTTAAACCAAAACCTCTTATACTTATCTCCCCAAACATCGTATTGCCCAAATTTAATAAAGGCCTCGTAAGACTCATCTGCAGCTTTGCAGCTTTTAAAGTCTCCTTCCTTAATATAAACCTCATCAATTAGTTCTCTTTTATAAAAAATTAGTGCCTGAAGCTCTTTAAGTATCTTTTCAATTCTTTCAACATCAAAATACAAAATCCCCACCTACCTTCAGAATAACTTTTCAATTTGTATATTAATAATTATACACTACAATTTTAGTATAAATTAAAACGCCACATGTTTTTATCACATGTGACATTTTAAAAAAAGATTACGTCTTATACGCTAAACCCGCATAGAAGCAGTAAATATTTAAATATTTATATATTTAAATAGCTACTTTTAAATTTACTATCCGTAATTACTTTTGCCTTATTAAAACTATTAATAAACCATCTCATAAACCCTAATAACGCTCTTAACATTATCACTAGTATAAGCATCGTAAGGCATTTGGAAAGTTACAAAACACATATTTCCATCAGCATTAATATAGTTGTCTTTTATTCCGCCTTTTAAACGATGCCTTGAAACAATGTTAAGTTTAGGATTGAATATTTCCAATGTATTCTGCCTTTTATATATTATAATGTTTCCTTTAGAATCTAGGGAACTTAAATACCAATCTTCTTCGTATTTCTTACGTATAATTTTATTTTTATCCTTTAAATCTATAGCCAATAATTCCTTATCCATAACGGATAAATATAATTTGCTATTAGCATCATCCAGTAAAGCTCTGTTAGTGATTACATCTAAAAGTATCTCATTTTTAATATTTAAATCTTTGTCTAAATAAAGCAGCTTTTCAAAGTATTTTCCAGTATCAAAACTCTCAAGACAATAATAAAAATTACCTTCTCTATCAAATAGAAACTGCTTCCACTTTGGCCTTTCCTTTAAAGGCAGAACTGCAACTGTATCACCATCATGGTTTCTCTTTATAAGCTCCCAACTTTTAGTTTTTTCATTAGTATGACATAAATATATATATCCATTCTTAAGAACAGGTCGCTCATAATATTCAGTAGTAATATCTATGGGGAGTTGTTCTCCATGAATATTGTACTTAGTTATAGCTGAGCTTGGTGCATAGGCTTTAAAAATTATAGACCCGTCATCAAAAACAGAAATCGGGTAGCCCGCTTCTTTAGGAAGCTTCGTTGCTCCAATGACATCTCCATTCATATTCAGGAGCAAATAACTTATTTTATCCCTTTTTATATTAATTGGAATAACTTCAACCAATGCAATAACATTATTGTTTGTTATAAAAATGCTGTTATCTCTACCTGCATTAAACATGCTTACACTAAATAAACATTTTAGCTCACCATTATCTGCTGCTGAATATATGTAATGATCATTGAATCCATGATAATTATTATCCTCAGAAGGCTTATGAACAAGATATTTACGATAACCAAACGGGCCATAAATCTTGCCATCAAACTCCATTAGGAGCTTTGCCTTAGTAGAATTCTTAATTTTGTCAGATACCTTCTTTTCCTTAATATATCTATCTACAAACCCCAAGTCCTGCTTAAAATTTTCAGGGTCCACATATCCTTCTACTATCATTTTAAAATCTATCCATAAAGGCAGTACTAAAACCTTTTCCAAGAGCTGTAGTGCCTTATCTGGAGCTTCGCATTTAAAAATCCACTTAAAATAATCAGTATAACTTTCCTGAATCTCCAGCTCTTTAACAAACCGTGAAGCCTTACCTATGTTTTTTGCTAGCCCATATCCGCTGCTGGAAACATGACTTGCCACAGCCTTACCTTCTCTAAAAATATATAGTATAAGAATCTCTTCTTCTATAACTTCCACAGTCAAAACTGGATTATTTATTTTTTTCGATACCTTTTTTGCTAACTTCTCTATGGCACCTACCTGAAAATTTGGATATGTTATAGTAACCCATTCTGGATTATATTGTTTAACTAAAATTTCTGGTATTAATATTTCCACTTCATTAGATTTAATGTTTTTTATATGCATATTTGCAAAGGTTGTCCCCATAAATAACCCTCCTTACGATAATTTCCAAGACATAACCCAGAGATGTACATATATTTTGCTGCGTAAAATAAAAACACTTCTTTAATTACGTTTTTTATTGTCCCGTAATATACCAATTATAACATATATAGTATGAATATTTACCAAAAACACCTAATTTACCTTAATTAAAACGCCGCAAAATTTTTAAATAAAATAGACTCTATAAAACAGAATCAGCTAAAACGATACTTAATACGTTTTTTATAACTGTCTATTTCATAGAGTCTTAGCCCTATTTGACAAAATATATTTAATCAAGTATTCTTTCAAAATAAATGCTGTCACACCACTCTCCATTCTTATGGATATACCTACCAAAACGCCCGGCAAACTGAAAGCCATTCTTTATTAATACTATTTGCGATCCTATATTAATAGGTGATGTCCCAGCCTCTATCCTATGAAGCTTATGCTTATTGACTGCTTCATCCAAAATAAGTTTTACAGCGCTTGTTGCATATCCTTTTCCCTGATGTTCCTCTCCCATTCTATAGCCTAGTTCAGCCTTATTAAAACTTCCTCTTACTATTGATAATAAATTTATTCTGCCAAGAATCATTCCGGTATGGTTCTTTATTAAATACATATATACTAATCCCTTTTTTTGTTCCTCAATTGATTCCTTTACTATTGCATTGAAATTATTTAATTCATAATAGTTATCTCCTCTAGGAAAACCTACTCTCTCAAAAAAAGCCCTATTTTCAAGTTCGAATGTAAAAAGTTCCTGTGAATCTGACTCCTCAAGTAAATTTATTATAATATCTGGCATAATACCCTCCTTAATATCGTATTCATTATCATTGTTTATCAATATAACTTCCCTGTCTTTTAATAGAATATTGATCCTTCTATTTTCTCGACAGCGACAAAATAAAATCATCTACCATTAATGCAAAGCTATCTTCTATTTTAGCATCACCTTGAAAATAACCAAGAAAGGTCATAGAAATAAAGCCATGTAAAAGACTTCTCAGCGCCCTGCTTTTATGTATGAGTATGGTTTTATCCTTCACGAAATACTCTAAAACCTGATTAACAATCATATTAGTTTCCTTCATTAAACGGTATAATTCCTCATCTTCCTTACTTGGAATATTCATAATAAGAGCATAGCCGGTTCTGTTTTCAAAGGCAAAATCCTTGTGAACATTTGCAAACTCTCTTATAGCATCCTCACCGCTTTTGCCGATTAATCTCTGCATTAGTTTCAAATTTAATTCCTTTAAAAGGTATATTGTCATTTCTTTTTTTAGATTATCCATATTATCAAAATGATTATATAAAGATGGATATTTTATATCCAATTTTTCTGCAAGCTTGGGGAAGGTAATTTGATTAAGACCGATTTCGTCAGCCAATGCAAAAGCAGCTTGAATGATTTTTTCCCTTGTCAGATTTCGTTTTTGCATGAATCTTTCCTCCTAAAATCCTTATTAGATATAGTTTATCATACAAAATAAATTAATCAAACTATAAGTTATAGTTTACTAACTATTTTCTATAATTTATAATTATGTTATTATCTATGCTCATTAAATAATGATAATATAAGCAAATGGTTTTCAGCCATGAGAATTGAAATGGGGGACGGCTTATGAAATTGTGGCAAAAAAATTTAATAATATGCTGGTTTGGAATGTTTGTCTCAGGTATAGGAATGAGTCAGATTGCACCGGTAATGCCGCTTTATATAAAGCAGCTTGGAGTTACCAATGCTTCATCAGTTGCGGAACTTTCAGGAATTGCCTTTGGTATTACCTATATAATCTCAGCAATTTTCTCTCCTATTTGGGGCAATGCAGCTGATAAATACGGACGAAAACCCATGCTTTTAAGGGCAAGCCTCGGCATGGCAATTGTAATATTCTTCATGGGGCTTGCACCAAATGTATATGTACTTATAGGATTAAGATTGCTTCAAGGGACTATTACAGGCTATGGCACAGCTTGCACTACACTCATTGCTACTCAGACAGATAAGGAAAATGCAGGATATGCCTTAGGTACTCTTTCAACTGCAAGCATTGCAGGATCACTGCTGGGTCCAACCATCGGTGGTCTTATTGAAGATAGCTTTGGCCTGCAACCCGTATTTTTTATAACAGGCGCACTGCTCTTGGTTGCCTTTATAACTACTCTTCTTTTTGTAAAAGAAGCTTTTGTTCGTGAGAATAAGAAGCCTCAAAGTGCTAGAGAAATTTGGAATAGTGTTCCTGAAAAAAGCTTAACTATTGTTTTATCTGTCACCTTTTTTGTAATAACTCTTGCATTATATACAATTGAACCTATAATAACTGTATATGTTACGCACTTAAGTAAAACTACAAGTCATATTGCTCTTATATCAGGATTGGCATTCTCAGCCTCAGGCCTTGCCAATATAATAGCAGCACCAAACCTGGGTAAACTTTCTGATAAAGTTGGTGCACATAAGGTTATACTAATATCTCTCCTTGCTTCGGGACTAATCTATATTCCTCAGGCTTTTGTCCAAAATCCCTGGCAGCTAATGGGGCTCCGATTTTTATTAGGACTAACCTTAGGTGGATTAAATCCTTCTGTAAATACCCTGGTAAAGAAAATTACACCAGCTTCTATTACAGGCAGGATATTCGGCTTCACTATATCAGCAGGATACTTAGGTATATTTGGAGGTTCAGTTTTAGGTGGGCAAGTGGCAGCAAGGTTTGGTATAAGTTATGTTTTCTTTATCACAAGCGCACTGCTGCTCTTAAATGCACTGTGGGTTTACTCAAAGGTATATAAAAATTTTAAGATAAATTAATTGGAGGATAAAATGAAAATAAAATGGTTCGGACATTCTTGCTTTATGATAACTACAGGAAAAGGTACAAAAATACTACTAGATCCTTATAAAAATGTGTTAGGCTACAAATTGCCGAATGAAATTGAAGCAGATATAGTGACTACTAGTCATGAGCACGGTGATCATAATAATATTAATGCATTAAAAAACAGCTTTGTGCACATAAATAAACTAGGCAGTTTCAACGAGCATGGTATAGAGATAAAAGGAATTGAAACCTTTCATGATAATGTTTTTGGTGCCAAGAAGGGAAAAAATATTATATATAACTTTAAAATTGAGGATATAAATGTTTGTCACTGTGGTGATCTTGGGCATATTCTAACTTCAGAGCAATTGAAGGAAATAGGAGCTGTGGATATATTAATGCTTCCTGTTGGCGGCGGTTATACCATTGATGCTCAAGATGCAGTAAAAGTATTGGAGCAGCTAAATCCTACAATAGTAATACCAATGCACTACAGGACAAAAGCATTAGGGCCGGTAGGTCTTGTATTTGCCAAGGTTGACAAATTCATCTCGGCTGCAGGACTAAAGGCAGCAGAATATAAAGAATTGGAATTAAATAAATCAACTTTAAAAGATTATTCGGGTATTGCCGTTCTTAATTATGATTAAGATTTGTATTTAACAAAAAAATTATGGCTAGTGAACATCTCCAACCAGCCATGGAGTCAGTTCACTAGCCATGATTTATCTTATTTTTATTGATAAACCCTTTCCAGTAGCAACTTCCATTCTTACATGTACCTCCTAAATTTCAGTAATTTATCCATTGGTATCTTTCCATATTCTTTAGCAGTAACACAAGTTAATCAGAATATTAAAATTTATTTACATTTATAAGCCAAAGGCATATAATAATATTGTATTTTATTTGAACCATCGTTCATAATAAGGAGTGATCTTATGCCAAAAATAATAAAGGATGTTGAGAAAACCATTAAAAATTCTGCAATAGATTTATTTATTGAGCTCGGTTACATTAATGTTGATATGAGAATGATATCAAAAAAATCTGGGGTAGCTGTTGGAACTCTATATAATTACTTTCAAAATAAAAAGCAGCTTTATATAAACATACTTAAAGAGAGCTGGCAAGATACATTTAATGAGCTTGATATAATAAATGAACTGACTATTTCTACAGAAGAAAAGCTTACAAAATTCCTAAGCACACTTTATGAAGATGTTGAAGCAAGAAATGGCTTAGGGAAATTTTTGATAAATACTTCAGTAGATGAGCTGAAAGATGATATAGAGATTATTAATTTAAAAAACAGCTTAATTTCTAGAGTTGAAAATTTCTTTAAATGTTTTAATACGGCAGAGTCACTTAATAAATGTTTCAAGATTGAAACTAGATTAGCAGAAGCTTTATTAGCCTCTACATTAATAATGTTAGAGCTTCATCCAAAGGATAAGAAAGAAAACATCAATTTTTTAGTTGGATTTATGAGTCTATCAATGAGATAAAAGTATCAAAAGGAGTGACATTTTTATGAATTTCATATTTTTTTTATTGGCTATTGCCATAGGTGTTGTAACTGGCGGTATAACTAGTCTTATAGGTGCCAGTGGAGTTATGATTATAGTTCCAATTTTAACTATTTTCTTTAAACTTAGTGTCCACACTGCAATAGGCACAAGTCTTTTTGTGGATGTTATAGCCTCTTTAACTGTATCTTATTCCTACTTCAAGAATGGTAATATAGATATAAAATCAGGTATTTGGATAGCTTTAACCTCAATTGTTGGGGCTCAATTTGGAGCATTATTTGCAAGTAAAATGCCGGAAGGTAAACTATCCTCTTACTTCGGAGTTGTGTTAATTATAGCAGGTTTATCAATGTTACGTAAAAGCTATAAAGATAAAAAAGATACATCAAATACTATTAGTAAATTGGTTCATTTTAATAAAGAATGGCAAAAAATATTAGCTGCCCTAATTATAGGATTAGGTATTGGAATATTAAGTGGAATATTCGGAGCTGGCGGCGGGGTTATGATACTTTTAGCTTTAATAATTCTAATGTCATATCCACTTCACAAGGCTATCGGTACTTCTACCTTAATAATGGCTATAACAGCTCTTTCTTCTACCATTGGCTATGGGATTAGAGGCAGTATAGACCTTGTATTTGGCAGTTTCCTATCTATAGGGGCAGTACTTGGGGGAATTCTAGGTTCACGTTATGCTAATAAAGTAAATGAAAAGACGCTGCAAAAAATTGTAGGTATTTGCTTTATGGCTATGGGAGTGGTTATGACTGTAATTGAATTAATTAAGCACTAGTTAAATTCCATAATAATTATAAGAAAACTGGTACACTTCTCCTGCTAATTCATAAAATAATAATGGATGAATTCATAAGTGAAAGGAGATACTATGCAAATTCATGTTGTTGAAGCAGGACAGTCTATATTTAGCATTGCTCAAACATATAGTTCTACTGTTGGCGCTATTACTGGAGCAAACGAACTTCCAAATCCAAATAACCTAGTAGTGGGTCAGGCACTTGTAATTCCTATTGTAGGAAGCTTTTATTGGGTACAATCAGGAGACAGCTTATACAGCATAGCAAGAAGTTTCGGCATAAATTATCAGACCCTTGCGAGAGTTAATGGAATATCACCAACCACCCCGCTCACCATTGGATTAAGATTGTATATTCCTCCTCAACCGAGAAGGAGTGTAGAAACAAATGCATACGTGGAACCCATAGCTGGTAGGGTTTCCCCTGAATTAGAGCAGTCAGCCCGAAGTGCGGCTCCACACTTGACCTATCTGGCACCTTTCAGTTTCCAAATCCAAAGAAATGGCACCTTGAGAGAACCTCCTCTAAACAATTTTAGAACAATTGCTGATAACAGTGGTGCGATTTTACTGATGGCAGTTACCAACCTTGAACAAGGACAATTCAGTACGGAATTAGGTAGACTTATTTTAACGAATCCTCAGCTTCAAAATACTTTACTTGACAATATCATCGCAACAGCAAAGCGCCTTAACTTTAAAGATATACATTTTGATATGGAGCATTTGCCTAAGGAATTAAGAGAAAACTATAATGCTTTCCTAAGAAAGGCTAAAGCGAGGTTAAGTGCCCAGGGCTTCTTAATGTCTACAGCCTTGGCGCCAAAAACAAGTGCCACCCAAGCAGGCGAATGGTATGAAGCCCATGACTATAGAGCACATGGTCAAATTGCAGATTTTGTTGTTATAATGACCTATGAATGGGGTTACAGCGGTGGTCCGGCAATGCCTGTGTCTCCAATTCCTCAAGTTAGACAGGTTATTGAATATGCTTTAACAGAAATGCCTAGTTCTAAAATCATGATGGGCCAAAACTTGTATGGATATGATTGGACCCTTCCTTTTGTACAGGGTAGTACAGCAAAGGCAGTGAGCCCTCAGGATGCCATTTTACTCGCAGCAAACCATAATGTACCTATAAGCTATGATACCACTGCAGAGGCTCCCCATTTTGACTATACAGCTTCAGATGGAAAACATCATACAGTATGGTTTGAAGATGCTAGGTCAGTTCAGGCAAAATTTAATCTAATAAAGGAACTAAACCTCAGAGGTATTAGCTATTGGAAATTAGGAATTCCATTCCCTCAAAACTGGCTGCTTATCGAGGATAATTTCAATGTAGTAAAAAGATAATTATTAAAAAAACAGCTCGCAGGAGCCCAGACTTTTATAGTTTGGGCTCTAGCCCTTTTTCCCTATAAAAAGGTTCAAAGAATATCCTCAAGAATAATGATGATGCATTGTGGAAACATAAATAATGAGGTGATTCATATGACTAAAAAGGTATTAGTAATACTACTCTTATTTACAATGCTACTACCATCAATACCCAGCTTTGCCATGGGTTCTCCATGTGCAGATATTATAGACACAAAACAAAATATTGTAATTAAATCTGTACAGGTGAATTCAGAAATAAATAATATAGTTTCAAGCTGGGTGAACAGCATAGACAATTTTTGTGGTAAAATCAGCCCTCTTACAGTTGAAGGATATAAAGTTAGGGTTACCCTTAATCCTCCTGTTGAAATGCATAAGAAAAGCTTAACAGCAAAAGTTAATGAAGTATATATAATAGTTCCTCAAAATAAGCCACCGTTTCTTATAATTTATGAGGATAAAAATAAACCTTCTTACTTCAAATTTCACGGTAATATTGATAACTTATCTAAAGCTCTAGGATTTAATTTAAGAAATAAATAAAATTAATTAGGCATCCATATGGGTTATTACTTGTTTTAATAAGTAATAACCCATATAGATGCCATTAGTTTATGCCCATTTACGCTTATAAACTAACATTGAAGCAATGTAGGAAACAATAAGAATACCTATACTCCACAGTATAGCAATCAAGACATTATTTCCCACAGGTACATTAAGGAATAAAGCCCGTACAGCTTCAATAATTGGTGTCATAGGCTGATGCTCCGCAAACACACGAAGGGCTTTGTTCATAGAATCAGTTGGCGTAAAAGCTGAGCTTATAAACAGCATAACTAAAATTATATATGCATACACTCCTGCACCTTCCGAACTATCTGCCAAAAGGCCGAATACTACAGCCAGCCAGGACATCGCAAATGTAAATAGCAGAAGTATACCAAGAGCAAGAAGCCAGCCCATGAAGTCTGTCTTTGGTCTAAACCCGGTTATAAAGGCAAATAATATGACTGTAAGAGAAGAAAACATATTGAAGGCTACAGAGGTTAATACATGTCCAGCCAATATGGAGGATTTTGCTATAGGCATTGAACGGAACCTGTCCACAATCCCCCTTTTGATATCCATGTTTAACCGCACAGAGGTATAGGGAGTGCCGCTTAAAATGCACATCAGAACAATACCTGGCACCACATAATTTGAATAATTTACATTTCCTGTATTCATTGACCCGCCAAACACATAAACAAACAAAAGCATCATCATAATAGGCATAGCAACTACTGTAATTAGCGTATCAATGCTTCTAAAAGCATGTCTAAGACAGCGTCCTGCTATTACAGACATATCTGAAATATCATCCCTGATTCTACTATACAATTGGGCCCCTCCTTTCTCTATTCTCACCTATTATAGTTAAGAAAACATTTTCTAAAGTAGGTTCTTTCTGTGAGAAGCTTACAGCGTTTAGTCCCGCAGCTTCTATACTGATTAAGATACTGGTTATTTCCTTGATGCTCCCATCTGTTGTTATAGATACTGAACATTCTTCCTCATTTAGGCTTGGTTTATAGCTATTTAAGAGCTTGAGCGCCAATTCAGCATCATTCTTTTCGTTAAATCTTAACTCCACATATCCATGGGGAACCAATTTTTTTAACTCTCCTGCGGTTCCTTCAGCTACAATTTTCCCTTTATCAAGTATGGCAATCTGATCAGCAAGCTCATCTGCTTCGTCAAGATATTGTGTTGTTAGAAATACTGTTATACCTCTACTGGCCAAATCTTTAATTATCTTCCACATAGAAAGCCTGCTCTGGGGGTCAAGCCCCGTGGTAGGCTCATCTAGAAATAGTATAGGCGGATTACCCATTAGGCTCATTGCAAGATCCAGCCTTCTTCGCATTCCACCGGAATAAGTATTTACTCTCCTATCTGCTGCATCTGACAATTGAAAGCGTTCCAATAATTCATCTACCATTTTATTTACATTAGGAAGATGCCTGAGCTTTCCAATCATTCGTAAATTCTCTCGTCCTGTTAAAACATCATCTACTGCTGCAAACTGGCCTGTAAGACTAATTGCTCCCCTTACCTTACGTGGTTTCATAGCAGCATCAAAACCGCAGACCTGTATACTTCCCTTGTCAGCAGAGAGCAGGGTAGATAGAATTTTAATAGTTGTTGTTTTCCCCGAGCCGTTAGAGCCAAGCAGTGCAAAAATGCTGCCCTTTTTAACTGTAAAGTTAATTTTATCAAGTACCTTTAGGTTTCCATAAGACTTTTCAAGACCACTTACTGAAATAGCTGTATCTGTTTGAATCAAAGCTTCCACCTCCTTAAATATAAAATATTTTCACATCACCTAAAACTACTTTACCAGTAAGTGTAACCTTAGGTGCATTTCCCGGAAGATTAGTTGGATTGTTATGATATTTTACTTCCCCTAGATATGAATGAAGCTCCTCATTTAATCTCCAATCCTTTGGAATATACAAATTAATGCTTCCTAAATTGCAGTCTATAAATATTTTTGCACCCTCTGAACTAATTTTAACTTGGTCAAAATACACATCCAATACCCCAAGATTTGAGATAAACTGTCCTCCATGTAAATCATCAGAATGAACATACTTGCTGGCTGAATTTAAGGATACCTTTACGTAAGGATTATTATTATCAATATTCTCACTAGCATGATTAATTTTCTCTGAACTATAATAAAAATGTAATTTCTTCTTTTTACGTTTTGGAAATAATAAGCTAAAACTTATACTTATTAAAAGTGCTGAAGAAATTAAAAGCCAAGGTGAAATATAAAAGAGTTTAAGTGGTTTGCTGTATATAATATAAAGTATTGATAACGGTATAAAAGTCCCGAAGTATTCTAGTCGTAAGAGGCTGCTAATGGCTAAGGCTGCAAGAAAAACCGATGCCAAAATGCTTGTAACGCTAATTCCAAGAAAGAACCAAACTTGGCTTAAGATAACAAATATTGCCGATAGTAAAAAGAATACTCCCCAAAACCAATTTCTATTTTTCATAGTTACTCCTTTCATCTAAACGATGTTTAAATTCGCTGTAGTAAGATCTGGAAACATACACATGTTTATGACAGTCATTAAAGTTTATAAGGCTGGAAGCTGTAATATTGCGAGTAATAGAATATACATGCCTAATATTTACTATTGCAGACTTAGCTGCTCGTACGAAATACCTTGGAAGAATACCTTCTAATTCGTATAAGCGGTATTTTACAGTATAGGCTTCATTTGAAGTATGGGCATAAATATGCTCACCTTCAGTTTCGAAGAATAAAATATCTTCAAGTGGAAAATAAAACTCCTGATTCTTTTTATAAAAAGTAATTTTAGTTTTGCTTAAAGACTGTTCTAAAACATAATGGTGTATTTTCTCTATTGTATCGTCTACCCGCGGACATCGTATTATCACCTCATCCTCTTCCAAATCATTAATTATCTCAATGCGTATTTTCACCTTATCACCTGCCTTACTAAAATTATATAAAGTTTTGGCCTACATTAAAAGACTTCCTCATTTACAGGTTATATAAAAGTGGTAAGAGGTAAAAAAATGGGGGTAAAATACTATTTTCACCCCCACAAATATAACTTTATTTATTAAAAACTAAAACAATGTCATTTGCCCATCAATTTAACTTTGTTACTAAAACTAAAAATAAGTTTAATAATCTTGTATATAATTAGTTATCGCTCCAATTGTATTGTTTAGCAAGCCTTCTGAGATAATTATTACGAAGAAAATAAGACAACATCAAAAGAATAGTCATAACTGCTAAGGGAACCCAGCCTATAACCTCAAATAAGACAACCTGTCTTAAAGAAAAGCTATTATTTAAAACTTTCAAAAAAAGAGGTATACCAAAAACAATCCAAAAGGGAAGTGATTTTTTTATTTTACTTTCAAATTCAGTTCTCCCACTTAAATAATTTCCCAAAGGTATACCTATGAGGGCCCAAAGGAGATAGTTAATGCTGTCAAGAAGATTTATCTTCAGAGTAAGCGGCCAGGAATTATAAACGCCGTAGATAGTAACCCCATAATAAACTGTTAAATTAAAAAGTACCCATGGCAAGGTAAGGCTTACAGCTTCTTTCCAGTCTTTATTTCTTCCATTATTAATAATTTCCTCGCAAAAGGAGTTCATATCATCTCCTATTACACTATTCAAATTCTCTCCTCTTTGTTCTGCTTCTAGGGCCATCCCTATAAAATCCTTCCTAGAGGTTTGTATATCAAAGGCCGAAAGCTTTGAAGCAGAAAGACGTCTTATAAGCTTCTTAAGGATACTTTTATCTTCATCTGACAGATACACAGCTCTTAATTTATTTTCCTTCACCAGAATATCAAATCCATTGGAATTAAACACACTATTAAAATAATTACCCATTATTCTTCCCCCAATCTTAAAATAGTATTAACGGTACCAGATACACTGTGCCAACACTCTGTAAAATCATACAAAAGGTTTCTTCCTGCTTCCGTAAGAGAATAATATTTTCTGCTTGGTCCAAGTGGAGATAAGCGAAACTCCGATGAAATGATTTCTTTTTTTTCTAGTCTTATAAGAAGCGGATAAATGGTACCTTCCTTTACATCCTCAAAGCCGAATTTTTGAAGGGTCACGACTATTTCATAGCCATAGGTGGGCTCAACACTTATAATTTTTAAAATACACCCTTCTAGTGTCCCCCTCATCATTTGAGATTTATCATACACTATTCATCGCCTCCCTTGTAGTACATAGTAGTTCTTAACTATATTGTACCACAAGGTAGTAATAAAGCAATAGTTTTCCCAAATTTTTCTTATTTAAGTTATGTAATACTTAAAATAAAGGATTTATTATATTAAAACGCAAATTTAGAGGAGCGACATAAATTTAATGTCACTCCTCTTCTTTTATTTAAAACCTTAATTATATATTATTTTTTTTTATAACCTTTTTGAAAGATCTTCTAAAACCTGCGCAGTAGAAGTCAATTCCTCTACGGAAGCCTTAATTTCCTCGAGGGCAGCTGCCTGACTTTCTATTGATGTGCTGGTTGTATTAACTTTTAGTGCAATGTTTTTAACAGAAGTTTCAATATTATTTAAAACATATTCAATTTTTTTAATAGATTCACTGCTTGAACCAGCTAGTTTTCTTATTTCCTGAGCTACAACCCCAAATCCCCTGCCTAACTCACCAGCCCTTGCTGATTCAATTGCTGCATTAAGCCCCAGCATATTAGTTTGACTTGAAACACCTTGTATAAATTTAATTATATCATCTGTTCCTCTTGTACTCTCCTTGGCAGCATTTACTTCATTCTCAATGTCTACATTTGAATCCACTACATTTTGTATATCTGAATTAATATTTTGGAGTGCCGCAGATATATGTTGAAGAGAAGCTAATAGGTTTTCAGATAAAGCTGAAATCTCATTTCTTCTTTGCAAACTTTTACCTGCAAGAATAACACCTATTGTATTCTTTTGATTATCAATTATTGGTATTGCATAGGATTTAAAAGGAACTCCATACACTTCCCTAGGTATATCCTTTATAATTACCTTTCCAGACTTTAATGCAGCTGCAGCTGCCCCTTCTTCTGGAATAGAATCGCCAGGCTTTGCATTGATAGGTAGTTTTTCGCAGTTCTGCACTAGTAAGTACTTTTGTGTATCTGTTACTCCAAATGAAATATCATCTTCAAAAAATATTGGAAGGTATTGCATAATTTCCTCAAAGGATTGCAATACGCCCCCATTTGATCCATTATCCATAGTTACACCTCATTCTTTAGTTTTATGCAATGAAATTATTATGCTTTATTTATCGCATAGCTATCACAAAACTTAAGGTGTATATCTGCTATTACTTTCTTACTAATTAAATTCTTAAGCCCATTATATTAGAAGGACTTGTAATTAGAAATTGGTCCAATTCTTCCAATAAATAGTTCATTTCTATTTACAGTGCCCTTGAATGCACTTTCAGTATTATCGCTAAAGTATTCTACCTTATAGGCAATTCCATTAGTAGATTCTTGAGTTGACCAGTACTTAAAGCCTACTATATTTCCCTTGTCATCCCTAACCCAATTAATAAATACTGCAGAATGGCCTGACATTGTTCTGCTAAAATCTATAAAATCTCCTGCTTTTGCATCCTCAAGTCTTTTAATTTGAGTACCAAGTCCATATTTGACAATTGCCCCTGCCAGTTGATCCCCGTCTGACTTAGGTGTTCCTTCTGCATTATACCAGGTCAGCATAAAATCCTTCATATTATTAATAGTCATGTTATTGAAGTTATCTGTAGATATACCAGCTTCCTTGTTTCTTTCCTGCATTGCCTTAAAGAAAACCTCATAGGTTAATCCTACACAATGGCTTGATCTGCTTCCATCCGGGTCAGCCTTTGCCATTATAGAACCCTTATAAATAATATTTTGAGTTACTCCATTATAATGATCATAATCGGTATTTAAAAGATAAGGATATTTACCCCCTTCATAGGACGGTATAACCTTTAACACGTAATTGTTTAAGTCTGAACTAAGAGCCATTGCTTGCACATCAGCTTTTGCTTCATTAGCCTTAGCAGAGGAAATATCTTTAGAATTATCATTTCTTACAACCTTTGGCTCAGAAGTATTGACCTTAGCTGGCTTATCAGTGGAATTACCTAACTTTGCAGCTTTTTTTAAAGCATGTCCCGAGAATGTAAAGAAAATTACTGCAGCAAGTACAATTATTACTAAACTACATATAGTTATTTTAGTCTTAAAAAGCATTTGACTTCTCCTTATAACTTAATTTAAAACTTATATTAAGTTTAAATTTCTAGACAAGCCTTTTCAATGGAAAATAAAGCATGTACTACCTAGCATTACATACAAAAACTACGTTATTTGTGTTAGGTTTATTGCAGCATTTTGAATTAGACCTTTTTAGTTATTGCCTTAAACATATAAAGTTATATAAAATATATATATAAATAGAAATACAAAAGAGGAGCTGTATAACTATGATAGATCTACACTTACATACAACTACGTCAGATGGTTCAGATGAACCTAAAGATATTCTTATTAAGGCAGAGCAATTAGGGTTAAAATATATATCTATTACAGATCATGATTCAATTGGAGCTTATAAAAAGCTAAAGGATATAAATATACATAACTACTATGAGGGAAAGCTTATTCCTGGCTGTGAGTTTTCTGCTGTCCACAATGGAATGCCAATTGAAATATTAGGATATGGTATAGATTTAGACGTAATAAATTCAACAGGAATTGTTTCAGATGAAAAATTTTATGAAAGAGAAAATACCTATCTAAAAAAATTGATGGAAGTTTGTAGAAATCTTAATCTTAAATATAGTGACAATTTATCAATTAGAGGAAAGTATTTTGCAACTCAAATAATGCATGCAGATCTAAGGAATTATCCTGAAAACGAAAAACATCTTGATAAAGCTATATGGGAAAGTCTTAATGCATTTTACAGAACTTGCGTAAATAATCCAGATAGTCCATTTTTCCTGAACCAAATGAAAGATTGTCTTACTGTAGAAGAAACTGCTGCCCTCATAAAAAAAGCAGGGGGCAAATCATTTCTTGCTCATCTTTATGGATATTTCGCAGAAAATCATGAAGATTTTCTTAATTCAATAATATCCTTAGATGCTCTTGATGGCATAGAATGCTATCATTCTCTGCATTCAGTTGAAAGAACAAAATTTCTGCTTAATTATTGCAAAGATCATAATCTATATGCATCTGGCGGAAGTGATTATCATGGAAAACTCAAGCCTAATGTTAAAATGGGAGAAAGTATAATTAATTCTAAAATTCCCTATAATATATTAGAAGAATGGCTTCCAAGTAATGTGTTATAGGAAGCCAGAAACTAAACTGATGGTGTTGCTTTAGCAAATTGTATCTGCTATCATATATCTCGTAAAATGAATACAAAAATATATATAAATGAGGGAAGAGAATGAGCCCAGATAACATATTAGATAAGAAAGAGTCCAAACATCAAAGACGTACTCGTTATAAAGGTACTCATCCTAAGAATTATAAAGAAAAATATAAGGAACTAAATCCAGAGAAATATGCTGATGATATTGCAAAGATTATTCAGAAGGGCAATACTCCTGCGGGTATGCATATTTCCATTTGCGTGAAAGAAATATTAGAATTTCTACAAATTACACCAGGCCAAATTGGTTTAGATGCAACCCTAGGGTATGGCGGCCATACTTTAGAGATGCTAAAATGTTTAGATTCAAAGGGGCGCTTGTATGCAATTGATGTAGATCCTCTTGAATTGCCACGTACCAGAGATCGTCTAGAACGTTTGGGTTATGGCCCCGAAATTTTAGAGATTAAGCAAATGAACTTTTCTGATATAGATCAAATTACATCCAAATCAGAGTCCTTTAATTTTATATTGGCAGATTTAGGTGTTTCTTCTATGCAAATAGACAATCCTGAAAGAGGGTTTACATTTAAGGCTGAAGGGCCATTGGACTTAAGACTTAATCCGAAAACGGGTACCTCTGCAGCAGATCTTTTAAAAGAACTGACACTATTTGAAATAGAGGATATGTTAATAGAAAATGCAGACGAGCCTCATGCAGCAGTAATCGCCCGCGCTATACTGTCTAGCATAAAAAAAGGAATTGATATAACGACAACAACTGGCCTCCGAAATATCATCAAAGATGCTCTGAAATATGTTCCAAAAATCAAAGAGAATGATATAAAAAAATCCTGCCAGAGAACCTTTCAAGCCCTCAGAATTGATGTGAATAATGAGTTTGAAGTGCTTGATGAATTTTTAGAAAAACTTCCTAATGTGCTTGCTAAAGGTGGGCGTGTTGCCATACTAACCTTTCATTCAGGAGAAGATCGCCGAGTTAAAAAATCTTTCCAATACTTTTTTCGTGAAGGCATTTATTCGGAAATAGCAAAGGAGCCAATTCGTCCATCAGCTGAAGAATGTCGTGCTAATAGCCGTGCAAGCTGTGCTAAATTACGATGGGCAATCAAAGCTTAGAATGTAACTTTGGAGCAGCATATTAATTTACACATTATTAACAAATTCAACATAGTTGTTTCACTTTCATCATATATTATTGATACTATTCTAAAAGAAATTTTTAGATAAACAAAATGGAGGGATTAATATGCAATATGCAATAATCATTATAGTAGCACTTATAATACTTTACTTAATAGGTGGATATAACAGTCTTGTAAGACTAAGAAACTATGTAAATGAGTCATGGTCTCAAATAGACACGCTATTAAAGAGAAGATACGATCTAATACCAAACCTTATTGAGACAGTTAAAGGATACATGAAATACGAGGAAAAGGTGCTTACTGAAATAGTGCAGGCACGAAGTATGCTTATAAGCGGAAATAAAGAAGAAGCAATAGATGCAAATAATATGATAAGCCAAAGTCTTAAGTCACTTTTTGCCGTTTCAGAGGCATATCCTGATTTGAAAGCAAACAAAAATTTTCTACTTTTGCAGGAGGAGCTTTCTGGTACTGAAAATAAAATAGCCTATGCTAGGAAGCATTATAATGAGGTTGTAAGACAATACAACACAAAAGTTGAAGTGTTTCCAAGCAATATTATAGCTGGTATCTTTGGATTCCAGAAGAATGTCTATTTTGAAGTAAAAGAAGAGGAAAAAGAAGTTCCAAAAGTTCAGTTCTAGTAAGGAGAATGATTAAAATGCTGCTTGAAGAACAAATACGCAGGAATGATCGTAAAACTATTATTTTATTAATAATATTTGTAGCTATTTTATCATTAATAGGTTTAGCAATTGGCAGCTGGTGGGGTTCTGAGTCAGGAGGCCTGCTGTTTGCCTTGATAATAGCTTTAGTCTACTGTTTAATATGTATAAGTCAAGGTAAGAACATGGTTATGTCTCTTGCACATGCCAGAAAAATCGAAAAAGAAGATAACCCCTTTTTATGGAATACGGTTGAGGGAATTAGTATTTCAGCAGGAGTTCCAATGCCAGAAGTATATATTGTTGACACAGATGTACCAAACGCATTTGCAACAGGCTACAAGCAATCAAATGCTGCTGTTGCTGTTACCAGTGGAATACTTAATAAACTAAACAGAGAAGAACTTGAGGGCGTAATTGCCCACGAAATGTCCCATGTTAGGAATCGTGATATACGTACCTCTACCATCGTTGTTGCCCTTGGAGGGGTATTAATAATTCTTAGCAGGGTATTCTTAAGGATGGGTTTTTATTCAGGCTATGGAAGAAGAAATAGCAGAGATCGTAAGAATGACAATGGTGGAATTGGAGCAATTTTACTTATATTTTCTTTAATATTTGCAATACTAGCTCCAATAATAAGTTCTCTCATTCAATCTGCAATTTCAAGACAAAGGGAATTTCAAGCTGATGCTACAGCGGCACAGCTTACAGGCTATCCTGAAGGTCTTGCCTCAGCTTTAGAAAAGATATCAGAATATGAAATAAACGATAGGCAAAAGGAAGCTCTCGGTGGGAAAGAGCTTATGGGTCTCTATATTTCAAACCCTTTTGCAGAGGGCCGAAACTGGTTTTCAACACATCCACCAACAGAGGAAAGAATTAAGCGCTTAAGAAGTATGTAATATAATATAATTTTTCTAGTCAGCCAGCTTTTTTTCACTGGCTGTTTTTATTTTTTGCATTACTAGAAGTATTCACAAATCTATCACACTTCCCCCAAATTTCTATCATTAATTACAAATATTATATATATGTCTCTTTGGAACACTACAAGAACTTTTTTCACTTATAGGAAGTAAAATCTTTCATAAAAGATTTGTTATTCCTTCAAAGGTAGACAAACCTTTAAGATATATAAAATATGTTGCGCTAGTTATTACAATAATATTTGCATGGAAAACTGCAGGCTTATGGGCAGATCCATATGATCCATGGGCAGCTTATGGGCATATATCAGCTGGCTGGCAATCATTATCTAGTGAATATTTAATAGGTTTAATATTATTAGCTGTTACAATAATAGGTTCAATGCTCTACGACAGATTCTTCTGTAAATATCTTTGCCCTATGGGTGCTGTGTACGGCATCTTCTCTAAGCTTAGCCCTTCAAGAATTGTCCGAGAAAAAGACAAGTGCATAAAAAATTCCTGCTACAGTTCCAGAATCCACAAAGTTAAAGGACGTAAAGAACTTTGTAGATGGCTTTGAAGTTGAGACTGCAAAAGAAAAGCTTGAGGAAAAGTAAAATCATTAGACATTGGTAATATTAATTCTATATTGACAAAAACATTATTATATAATAATATACTTATATACTAATGTGATTAATTTACCGTTATAAAGGGAGGAATTTCTATGAGTAAAAAAATATTAATTGTTGGCGGTGTTGCAGGTGGTGCCTCTGCTGCTGCTCGTTTAAGAAGATTAGATGAAAATGCTGAAATTGTAATGTTTGAGAGAGATGAATATATATCTTTTGCTAATTGTGGTTTACCTTATTATATAGGTGAAACAATTAAAGACAGGGATAAACTTTTAGTACAGACACCTGAGGGTATGCATGATAGATTTAATATAGATGTAAGAATAAATAGTGAAATTGTAGGTGTTGACCCTTCTAAAAAGATTGTTAAAGTAAACTCTAAAGATAAAGGAACCTATGAGGAAAGCTACGACTACTTGGTTTTATCTCCTGGTGCAAAGGCAATTAAACCAAATATTGAAGGTATAAATAGCGATAAAATATTAACTTTAAGAAATATTCCTGATACAGATAGAATAAAGGCCTTAGTTGATAAGAAGGACATCAATAATGTTGTGGTTATAGGCGGCGGATTCGTAGGAATTGAAATGGCAGAGAACTTAAAAGAAAGAGGTCTTAAGGTTACCTTAGTGGAAGCTGCGCCTCACATACTTGCACCTTTTGATTCAGACATGGTAGTTATTGCTGAAAAAGAACTTACGGAAAATGGTATAGAGCTTATTATAAATGATGGTGTAAAATCATTTATAGATACTGATAAAAATGTCGAAATTAATTTAAGCAGTAATAAAAAAATCACTGCAGATTTAGTTATTTTAGCAATTGGAGTTGCCCCTGACACAAGCTTTTTAAGAGAAAGTGGGATTGAGCTTGGAGCTAGAGGCCATATATTAGTTAACAATAAATTGCAGACAAATTTTGAAAATATTTATGCAGTTGGTGATGCTATTGAAGTAGTAGATTTTATTAATAAGCAAAATGCTACTATACCACTAGCTGGTCCAGCAAATAAACAGGGAAGAATTGCTGCAAACAATATTGCTGGGTTAGATACAATCTATAAAGGTACTCAAGGCACATCAATTATTAAAGTTTTCGGATTAACGGCAGCAAGTACTGGAAATAATGAAAGAACCCTAAAAAGATTTAATATACCTTATAAAGCAATTACTATTCATCCAGTTTCTCATGCTTCCTATTATCCTGCAGCTCTATCACTATCATTAAAATTATTATTTAATAATGATGGCAAAATATTAGGTGCTCAAGCAATAGGTTATGATGGCGTTGACAAGCGAATTGATGTTATTGCTTCAGCTATAAGACTTGGAGGAACTGTTTTTGACCTTACAGAACTTGAACTAAGTTATGCTCCACCATTCTCCTCAGCAAAGGATCCAGTCAATATGGCAGGTTTTGTAGCCGAAAATGTCATTACAGGCAAAATGGATGTTATTACTCCTGAAGAGTTTTTAAATTATGATAAAGAAAGCACTATTCTTTTAGATGTGCGTACTGAAATGGAATATAATAATGGTCACATTGAAGGAGCCTTAAATATTCCTGTTGATAATTTAAGAGAAAGACTAAATGAATTAGATAAAGATAAAGAAATAATTGAGTACTGTCAAGTTGGTTTAAGGGGCTATGTTGCTGCTAGAATTCTTTCAGAAAATGGATATAGGGTTAAAAATGTAACTGGTGGATATAAGAGCCTATCAGCCATAAACTATGTACCAAAACATCAGAAAGAAGAAAGTATTAATTCTAAAAAACAAATCATAGATCAAGACACACAACGAGTAATAGCAGAAGCAGCAATTGACACTTCAAATTACGATAAAAGTATAGATGTTTGCGGTCTTTGCTGCCCTGGTCCACTTGTACAAGTAAAGGCATCTATGGATGACTTAAGAGCAGGTGAAATTCTTAAAGTAACCTCTTCTGACCCAGGTTTTCATGATGATATAAAATCATGGTGTGAGAAATCTAAGAATGTACTAATTAATATAAGTAAAGATAAAGGAAATGTAATTGCCTTTATTAAAAAGAAGAATTGAATACAAAAAAGGCATGAAGATCTATGTTAGACTTTCATGCCTATCAATTTAATTTTATTACTAAAAAGAGATCACTTATATGAAAAAAGCCATTGTGTAATTCACAATGGCTTTTCTATCTCACGTTTTATCAACAAATTCCAAAATATTAAAACTTCATACATGTACCATGTCCAGCTGCCACAAACTTAGGCTTAAATTTTAATAATGTCTCTTGAAGTTTTGCTTTTGCTTCTTTATCTGGCACTTGAAAAGCTGTTATATTCTCAACTTCACTTTGCCAGCTTCCCTCCTTAACTATTCCAGATGCTTTCCCAAATTCGAATACTAAATCACTGCTAAAGAATATTCCACGCTTGTTTTCTATAAGCAGCAAGCCTTCCCATAGATGAACTTCTGAAGGATATCCAATGAATTCAAATTCAGAGTCCTTACAAATAATTTTTTCTCCAGGTGCCTTTGCTACAGCATTATTAATAATTCCAAAGCCTCTTAACTGATTTGCAGTTTCTCTTGAGCATATGGTAACTGCATCTGGAAAATGCTTTAGTACATAAGCAAGGCCGCCGCACTCATCTGATTCGAAATGAGATACAAATATATATTTTAATTTTCTTTCACCTAAAACCTCTTTTAACTGCGGGAGTAAAGCTTCTGCCGCCTGAACACTTCCTGTATGTATGAGCATTGGCTCCTCTCCCATTAATAAATACTGATGAAAGGAAAGGTCAATAGCTGGAACATAACTTGAGAACTGATATAAATCTTCATATATTGCTGACATTATAAAACCTCCAATCTATTACTTATTATAGCAATTATATAAATAGTGAATTTATTAGTCAATTATAAAAGCATTTTTTGATTAGAATAATCATTAATATAGTTATACCGCCTTATATACCAACAGCCTTAGCCGCTTGCACTATAGGCTTACGAATCTGACGACGTGCATATAAGTATATAATAACCTGACCAAGGCCAGCCAAGGCCCAAGTAACGGGATAGCAGAGAAAAAGCATAATTTCTGTAGGATGCCAAGTAAAGATTGTAGCCAGCCAAACAATTCGCATAATACATGCACCTACCAGAGTGCAAAGCATAGGCAGAATAGAATAACCCATTCCGCGGGTAAGTCCCGGATATACATTCATAATTCCACAGGTGAAGAATGCAGCTATCATAATATTTAATCTCAATATTCCCAGTTTAATTACCTCAGGGTCTGAGGTGTAGATTCCAAGCAGGGGCCTTCCCAAAAGCAATATGGCACCGCCCAAGAGAATCCATGTGGCGAAAATTAATACCGTGCTCACCTTTGCTATTGTGTCAATTCTATCATACTTTTTCGCACCCATGTTCTGTCCAGTAAAAGCAATGGCCGCGTTATAATAGGCATTCATTGTGGTACCTATATAATTTTCCACATTTCCTGCAGCGGCACTTGCTGCTACCATAGTGGAGCCGAAGGAATTGACTGCTGATTGGATAAGAACATTGGAAATAGAGAATAAAAGTCCTTGCATACCTGCAGGTAGGCCAATCCTAACAATGTCTTTCAGTTTAGTTCTATCAATATGCATCTTCTGAGGTATGAATCGTATTGCACCGTCGCACCTGTACAGACACATCATAATAAGCAAGGCAGATAAATACTCAGAAATGACTGTGGCAGATGCCACTCCTGCTACATTCATATGCAGCACTATCACAAAGAACAGATTAAATATCACGTGTAATGTACCAGTAATGATGAGGTAGTACATTGGACGGCGGCTATCACTTGCAGCACGAAGAATGGCAGCAGCGAAGTTATATACCATTGTAGCAGGTGTGCTAATGAAGTAAATTTTCATATACAAAACTGAGAGGCTTATAATATCTTCTGGTGTACCCATCATACTTAGCAAGGGTCTACAAAAAACAATACCCACCACCATAACAATCAGTCCACCGATTATACTTACAGCTATTGAAGTGTGAACAGACCTGCTTACAGCCTCTCGATTATTAGCACCGAAGTCTTGAGCCACAATTACGGTAGTTCCTACTGATAAACCCATAAATAAGGTAATGATGAGGTTAATGAGTGAACCTGTTGCGCCAACAGCCGCCAGCGCCTTGCTTCCAGAGAAACGTCCTACGACTACCATATCAGCAGTATTGAACATCAACTGAAGGATATACATTGCCATGATGGGCAGAGCAAAGATCAATATCTTATTAAATAGCGGACCACTACACATATCCATATTACGTTTTCGTGATGTCATAGAATATTCGCTTCCTTTGCATTGATTTAACTATAATTTATCATTTAATAACCAAGTTACAAAAAATAATCTTTAATTTCCACTTTATATTTTAATACAAGCTATTGGCTAAAACAACTTCAAATTAAGTATTTGAAAACTAATACTTTATATGTACTGATATATGTCTTCACAAATTAAAAGGTGCTAAATCTATTGAATTTAGCACCTTTTTATTGCTTTACAATATATGAATATTGTTTATTATTTCAGCTTTAAATAGTCTCTTAAATAAAAAACTTTATCATTTGGTCTATCCCAAATGTCTTTCCATGTAACTTTATATCTAAAATCTTCTAATTCATTTCTTAATTCATCAACAGATAAGTCGATTAAGTATATTTCAATATTTTCAGCGTATTCTTTTCCATTTCCATATTCTAGAGAACCCCCACCGAGTATCTGTATTTTCTTGTTGTCTTTTAGATATTGTTGGAGAATATCTCTTTCTATTTTTATATTATTCCTTACTCCTAATGGTGCGGTAACTTTTATTTCTATGTTTATATGCTTAAATCTTTCAATATCCTTATTAGGGTACATTACCTGTGCATTATTTAGTATCCTTGTATAATCCTCATTACTTACTGTATTAATCTCTGCTGTAAAATCTATTTTTGGTTGAATAAAGGCTGAAAGATAAATAGTAGCTATTACGATGAAAAGTAACAGCATTCCTAATAAAATATATAGCACTCTTTTTTTATTCATTATATCCCACATTCCTTTTACCATTTATTATGTAGCATTTACTCGGGTATTTACGCCATTAATTGCTTGAACATCCACTTAAGATTAGATCTTTTTAAAACTCTCAATAGATTAATAAGTTTTTCTCTCGGCTCGATTATGAATATTTTAATTAATGTCCTTAGTTATATTTCCGTTATCACCAAACACCTTGTAATTAATGTCGTAAAATTTAAACTTTTCTTCAGATTGAAGATTACCCGGAAAGCTCAGCTTATTAAATAATTCATCCTTGTTACCTACAGCCTTGATACTTATAGTTTCTTTGGTTGACACTTTTCTACCGTCTACTAGAATATATCCTGGCTCTGGAGTATCCTCAAATACAGTTTTATTGGTTATTAACTGATCATTAATGTATATTTCTTTCGTAGTATCTAATGAAAGTAGTTTAATTAAAGAATTCATTTCTCTTTTACCAGCAAATACAGTTGAAGTTTTATCATTTCGATGCAAATTTAAGATTATCCCTGAGTTTTTATACACTTCAACTGGCTTGTCAGTTTCTAAAACTTGGGTTTCTCTTGAATCTATACTTTCTCCTATTTTAACGCCTATTCCACGTGATTTTAACTTATTTACATCACTATTATCTTTTAATAAACTATCTAATGGAATATTCTTATTCCATATAGCCTTAATAACAAATGGAGATTTGTACTTATTACCATTTATTTTAATGAATTGAGCAACTGCACTTATTTCGCTACTGTCACTTATCTGTTCTCCATTTACAGATATTTTAACTGCATTTAAGTTTTTTAGCTCATTAGTTATACTCTTAATATCATCAGCGCTAACTATATAAGGACACGAATTAGTGAAAAATGAATTTCCTTTAAGTTTGTTAATCTCATCCATATTATCTGTTAATGTAATAGAAAGTGATTTAGTTGACATAACATTAATATTTTTTTTAGCTTCACTGCTCGCGTTATTTAGAGCACTATTAGAAGCATCAATCTTTGCAATTTTATTAGTTAACCCCACAGTCGCGACTATCAAAATGATCACTATTCCTATAAATATTGAACCAATGGATATCTTTCCGTAGTTCGATATCATTTTTATCCTCCTCTTTAAATCATTTTTCTTCATTATAATAGGAGTACCTCCTGGAAGCCACATAGGTCTATTCACTAATTGCAAAACATTTATAATAGTATTTCCATAAGCTTTATTTTCTGAATTATCCAAGTAGGACAGTACTGTATTATCACAGAACATTTCACAGTCCTTTTCCATAGTGCTTAACCCAAAAACTATTAATGGATTAAACCAATGTATGGTTTTAAATATAGCCCTAAGCCAAGAAATAATAATGTCTTTCCTCTTAATATGGCATAGCTCATGAATAAAAACGTATTTCAATTCCTTCTCAGTAAGATTCATTGCAATTATATTTGGAATTATAATTATGGGGTTTAGAATGCCAAACAATGATGGGCTGCTTATTTGATCTGTAAAACCTAGCTGTATTTTTTGCTTAATATCTACAATTCTCTTAGCTTCCTCTAATATGCTATTTACTTTTTCATTATCTTTTGCGCTGCTTAAGATAATTTTCTTTATTTTTATTAAACCTGCAATTGTATGTGCAAAGGCTAAGGCTGCTCCAACAACCCAAATGATAATAAAGATTTTCTTGTAATCAATTTTGATATAGGATATATTTTGGGTAGGTGTGGTGTCTTTTCTTTCGATGCTTTTAAATTCTAAATTATTATTGGTAGTTTTATCTGAATAAATCTCATCTCCATTATTTATAAGAGCCTCGGGTGTTTTTTTATATGTATTTTCATAAGCATTAGAGATGTAGGAAGGATTTATAACATTATATATGCTAATTTTGCTTTCAGGTCCGAATGGCATTATTAACTTAATAATAAGGAGGAGCCATATATAATAATGAGCAGTGACACTAAGCTTTTTCCCTAATGCTTTTTTTACAAGCATTATAATTATTACAAGTAAACTGCCTGCTAATGTGGCTTCTAATATCCAATCTGTTATACTTATATTATTCATATGGTTTCATCCTACTCCTGTGATTTATCCAATATCTGTCTTAGTTCTGCAATATCATTTTCAGAGAGCTTATTAGACTTCACAAAATTTAATATCATAGAGTTTATGGAACCATCAAATACCTTCTTAACAAAAGATTCGCTTTCAGCTTTAATACAATCTTCTTCCAACACAAGAGTATAATAAAAGTATTCCTTACCGACCTTCTTAAAGCCAATTGCCTGCTTCTTAAGCAGCCTATTAATAAGACTCTTTATAGTGCTTGGCTTCCATTCTGCATTATCTTCAAGATTCTCAACTATTTTATTGGCTGTTATATTTGGATTACTCCATATGATTTTCATAACTTCCCATTCTGCATCTGATATTCTTGGTGTTTCAGGCATCTTCTCACTCCTCATTCCGATTACATTTGTAATTATAATTTAATTTTACAATTGTAATAGGTAAATGTCAACACTAATGGTAAATTTTATTAGTAGCTGTTAAAGAAGCAATTTAATGGGCTTTCTCTACTACATAAATTATATTCATTCCGCAGTCAAGAGTTCCTGGTAACTTTGTAAATTCAATCTCTTGCTTAACAATAAGCTCCCATAACTCTTTATCTTGTCTTGAAATTTCTAATGCGTCATTTCTTGATTGAGAAAATAAACCTGCCGAACTTTTTTCTACAACTTTTACTGGAAAATTTGAAAAGAGAGTATCCATTTCAGAACTTCTCATCATATGCACATAGTGCTTACTTGGGACTGGATAATGTTCTTCATCTTGAACCCCTGTATCAAATAACCATTTAGTTGCTTCAATTCCAAATAAGTTTTTTTCCTCATTGATACCATCTAAACAAAATAATGATGAACCTATGAAACTCATGACTCCGATAACCAGTTTGCCTCCCGGTCTTAATACTCTAAGCATTTCTTCTATCCCGGTTAGTTCCTTTTCTAACAAATAGTTAATAACACCTCCTATGCAAACTACGCAATCAAATGATTCATTTTCAATGGTTGGCATATTAACTATATCTAATATGAGAAAATCTTTAATACGATTGTACAATGATAATTCTTTCATCTTTTCTTTATTAAATCCAATTTGATGAGATGATATATCGGCAACAGTAAGTTCTTTGCACATATTTACAATATCTTTCGTATATCTGCCAGACCCTGCTCCAATCTCAAATACGCAATCCGATGGTTTTATATATCTCTTTAAAATATCTAAATGAACATGATATAAAAGTTCTCCCTGTGCGTCCCTTTCAAGCCTAGTCCACTCTCTGTCGCCATAATTGTCATAACGATTTCTTGGTATTTCGGGGTTGTAACTCATGAAAACATCTCCTTTTAATGTTTAATAATAAAATATCTGTAATGTCACAAATGTCACCTTCATTCATACAACCACCTCCTATACATTAAAGCTTTCTTTAGTACATATTTTGCTAAAAGTTGTAATTACTTTAATATATAAATTATACAACTTATGGAATAAAACGCCAATAAAAAAGCCTATGATCATTATGATCACAGACTGCTTAACAATTGATTTAGTATTTTTAAAGGGAACTATATAGAGTTCCCATAGTTTGTCTTTGATTACGTTTATTCACTATATATGATTATTATAAAACATCTACAACGTTTATTTTAGTGAAATATTTAATCAAATAATATATACCGAAGCCCAAAAGTGAGCCTAAAATATTAAGGATTAAGTCATCAATATCACATGCTCCTAAATAAAATATTAATTGTATTACTTCTATAATCAGACTTACGCCAACTGAAATTAAAAAAGTATTTTTTATCTTATTGCACTTTTTAAATATATTACAATTGCCCACCATTAAAGAAAATTACTGAATAGCTCACGTTATTTGTAGTATCATTGATTTTTAATTATTTTATATCAATTTCAGCTCTTTGTTCTAATACTTCATCGTATGTAGCAAATGCTAAAACACAATTTGTAGTTTGTTTTGATGCATCTCCTAAAAATCTAATTTCATATGTGTTTTTACCTACAACATAAGCCGCTGCAGCGCCATAGGCATCAGGCTTAGTCTTAGCCTTGTCCTTATGATATATAGTTATTCCTCCTTTATCAACATAATCCTGAATAGATAAATCCTTTGCAGTTATAGTAAATACATAATATTTGTATTTACTACTTTCACTAGGTGGAATTGTTGAATAAGTTTCTTTTAAGCTAATACTATTTATTGTTATTTCTTTGCCAGGACCTATTGTTACAGTTTTAGGAAAGTTAGTATTTAAATTAACATATGTAAAGTTTTTGTATTCTTGGGGATAATAATATTCAATTATTTTTTGATTTGCTACAACCTTTTTTATGATTGTATCCTTTGATACATTGTATACAGTTATAACTTCTGTCTTTTCTCCTTTTTTTATTTCATACATTGTTTGCTGAAGTTCAGTTCCATTATTATCTATCAATGAAAAGTTATTATAATCTATATTAGTAGGATTAAAGTTATCATAGTCTACTGTAAGGGTTGCAAAGGTAGATGATTGAGCTAATCTACGTACATTTGCTTTCCCCGAACTGAAATTAACCACTTTATTTAAATCTGTGAGTTTTGAATCCTTTGCCAGTTCATTTTTATCAAGAGTCATATTAAATGACCAATTACCTTTCCTCCATTCCAATTCCGTAAACTTAATTGAAACATTAAACTTATCCGCTAGCTTTTCTTCACCACTAATAAGAAACATTTCTACAAACTGCACTGTATTGTTATCAATAATTTGTGTTGCAATCACGTTGTCGCCAACAAAATCTGTAGTTTCGCCGTCTATACTTATATTACCCACGATTCTGAACTTGCTATTATGTGGAATATCACTTTTTACCTGGTATACAGCATATAATGCTGTGCCATCATAAGCAATTTCTTTCATTGATACAGAAATACCGTTATCAGTGGAAGTTTGACCTACAGCTATAGAATTATTCTGTACATTACTTATATCAGTTTTGTTTGCACTATTCTGAAATACTTTGTTAAAAAGAGACTCCTTACCAAGGATTCTAGAAATAGCTGCTGCTTGCTCAGCTAAAGCTGGAAACGCTGTTCCCAAGCCAATGGTTATTGCTATTAATATAGACGCTGCTATTGAGCCACCCCTCATCCATCTCTTAAATTTTTGCCTTTTTTCTATCTTATTTAATACTTTATTAATGCCATTTGAAATTTCTTCTGGAACCTCTAAATTTTCATTAGAGTTTAGAAAGTTTTTTATTTCGAAATCAGAGTTTTTATCCATACTATATAACACCTCTCTCCTTATAATCTAATAATTGTTTCAACTTAGCTCTTGCCCTTGATAATCTTGATTTTACAGTACCTTCGGGAATTCTTAAGCTTTCAGCTATATCACATATGCTCATATCCTCAAAGTAGAAAAGAATAATAGGGAGCTTCATTTCTTCTCCAAGCTTCTGTAAAGCCTCATCAATTTCAATTTTATCTATTTTTATATCTTCAATTTCAGCCTCACTACTTAAACAATCTATGTAAGATGTTGTTTTTTGCCTATCAGAAATAAGGTTATTGCAGCAATTAATTAGAATTTTAATTATCCATGTTTTGAAGTATTCTTCCTTTGATAAATTCCGTATACCTTTGAATGCTCTTAAAACCGCTTCTTGAATACAATCAAGTGCATCATCATCATTCCCCATTATTGCTTTTGCCACTCTATACATATCCTTTTCAAAGAGTTTTATTAATTTAGAGAATGATTTGCTGTCCCCTTTTTTGGCAGCTTTAACCAGTTCAATATAATCCATTTCCTTCCCCCAAACGTTTATCAATATAATTTTAAATATTTATCTACTAATTAGACCTATAAAATAATCCTTAGGTTCCCAATACTATAAAAAAATTATAAATCTTTTTAGCCTGATTATAAGGCCAAAATATAGTACATTATATACTTATTGAATAAATATCTTGATAAACGAAGTCCATACCTATATTGGATATGGACTTCAATATTATCCAATTTTTTTCTAAATTAGACCGTAATAATTTACAAATCATAATTACTTTAATATATAAATCATACAACTTATGGAATAAAATCACCAATAAAAAAGCCCATGATTACAAAGATCATAGACTACTTAATAATTGATTATATGGGAAGTTATTTCCTTAACTTTCAAGGAAGCGTATCATATAGTTATTTCAGTCTTGAATACAATCACCGCATTTCCAGAAACCTTAATTTCAACCGGTTCTTTATCTTCTATTTTAACCTCGACTTCAATAATTCCAGATCGTTTTATAGCTTCACCCTGCTTAGCTTTAAATTTAAACAAAGAATTATTGCGTTTAACAAGATTATGGTGGACTAAATATGCACCTAAAGGACCATTTGCATTACCAGTTACAGGGTCTTCATTGATGCCTATTGCTGGTGCAAACATTCTACCATGTATTAAAATATCATTATCCTTCGAATCATTGGTGAAAACATAGTATCCATTACATCCAATACTCTTACTTAGATTGGAAAGAGCATCATAATTAGGGTGCAATCTATTTAAAGTTTCTATATTTTTTATACCAATCATAACCTTAGAATGACCCGTTGATACAATCTGAATTTTATAGTTTTCTAGTAAATCACTATTTTTTAAATTAAGTGCTTTTAAGAGTTCTTCTTTATTTATGCCATCAATAATGTTACCAAATTCAACTTTACCCTGTGTCATAACAATTTTATAATCTTCATTTTCCCTTATTATATCTACAGGTAGAATTCCTGCACCTGTTTTATGATAAACTCTTGAGGTATTAAGCTGATTTTCAATAGCTCGGATATAATGGGCAGCTATGGTAGCATGCCCACAAATAGGCACTTCATTTGTTGGAGTAAAGAAACGTAAATGCACGTCATACTCTTTGTTATCTGAAGAAAATATAAAGGCAGTCTCGGAATTATTAAGCTCCCTAGCAATTTTCTGCATTTCAGAATTAGATAACCCATCTGCATTTGTTATTACTCCCGCTGGATTTCCAGTAAATTTATCCTTTGTAAATGAATCAATTTGATATAAATTATATTTTCTTGTCATAATTTTTCTCCTAACCATATTGTGAATTTATATATTTTATTCCATTATTGAGTTTATGATAATTAATATTAGATTTATATAATTAATTATAATTTAGCTTAAATGCATATACAATATCTCTTAAACCTTCTAAGACTTCTTTAGGCACTTCCCTAACTTTGATATCCTCACCTAGAAAAAGCAGCCAGTTTGTTATTTCGGCCAATTCACACCTGTCATTAACATTGATAAAAGTCTTTAAAATAGCTGTGGTTTGGTAAGGATTCGTATAGGAAATTGAAACTTTTAGAGGATGATACTTTTTAAACTGGGCAATTGCTTTTGGTCCAAGTTCAAGAACAAGGTTAATAATCTCTTCCCTCTTACTTAGCTCTTCTAATATCTTTTTCCTACTTAATCTTTTTTTTACATCGTAAGGTTTCACATCTATGATTTGATCCATGTCAAAAATCTTTTTCTTTTCTTCCTTTAAGTCTAAACCTTCAATAATCCAAAGGCTTTTTTCATGATAAAGATGCAGGAGATAAATTGGGTAAGGCTTTATTACCTCCCCTTCTTTCATGGTAATTAATAAATACCTATCCATAAGAAGGATTTCAATGAGTTTTTCTAACATTGGATGAGGAAGGTCTGAAAGCTCAAGTAGGTCCGGATTATTAGGGTTGGTCCCCTCAAAAAGCAAGATTTGGTTTAAAAGCACAAGATCATCCTGCTGGTTTTCAGAGATGAGCCCTAGTAATTTTTCAGCTAATGATTGACGGCTTTTTAGATAAGGAAGCTGCTGATTCCTTGTAGCCATAAAGGCAATAAATAGTGCTTTGACCTCATTATCAGTGAAGCGGACATCAGGCAGAACAGAGTTGTGCATGACAAAATAACCCCCATCCCTTCCAACTTCAGCCACAAATGGCATTCCCATATCCTCAATTTCTCTGATATCTCTAATAGCTGTGGAACGAGAGATATTAAATTCTTGCATAATTTCTGAAATTGTAAAATGTGCCCGATTGTTAATATACCTCATGATTATATTAATTCGTTCAACTTTTTTCACGGTGCCCTCCTAAACAGTATCATTTTATGACACGATTTAAGAATATTATATACTTATCAAGTGAAGAATATA
Organism: Candidatus Clostridium stratigraminis; assembly: GCF_045310675.1. Classification (NCBI taxonomy): domain Bacteria; kingdom Bacillati; phylum Bacillota; class Clostridia; order Eubacteriales; family Clostridiaceae; genus Clostridium; species Candidatus Clostridium stratigraminis. The sequence goes on along the minus strand of NZ_JBJHZZ010000001.1, from coordinate 254,317 downwards.
AAGTAATTTGACTAATTTTAAAAAAAGGAAGGTTTTGAATATGGCAAATTATACTCTAGAAGAAAAAGAAAGCTTTAAAATCGTAGGTTTTGGAACCGAGCTTAAGAGCCATTACACTGATTTCGCAGGCTTAAATAGGGAGAAGGCAGATTTTTGGCTATCTGTAAGGCAAGATGGAAGGCTTGATACTTTAAAAGCCTTAGCTGCAAATGACTACGTTTTTGCTGTTAATGAAGCGGTAAATAATAAAATGATGCACTATGCTGGCGTCATGACAGAGGCATCGGCACCAGAAGAAGCTAGAGTTATACAATTTCCTAAAAGCGAATACCTAGTTGTTAAAGGTGAAGGAAAAACATCCCAAGAATTAAATAATATACTTGCTGGCATTGCCTTTGGTCAAGTGCTGCCAGCAGCAAGTAATTTTGCCTATGTTGGCGGCCCAAATGCAGCTGTAGAGATGGGTCAGCGAAATGGCTTAGTTTTTGGTGAAATATGGATTCCTGTTGTAAGGAAATAAAAGGAGGTTAAAGTCCTAAATGGACTTTAACGGGTAATTTATGAGCGGAGCGAGTGGGTTAAATTACCCCGTGTTCCGACTAAAAGGAGGAAAGAAATGTCCTATATTGTTGATTTTAAAAATGTATCTACTGTAGGCTTAGAGTCTTCACCTGCTGCAGAAGCGCTTGCAGGTTTACGTGCTAATGAAGCTCGCTACTATATGAACAAATATAAGCATGAATTTACTGTTGTACCGGCTAGTGAAAGCCAAGAAACTCTTGATTATGTAAATCAAATTTTGAAAGAACGTAATATTGAATTCGCGGCAAAGCCTTTAGAAACCTCTCGGTTTCAAGTGGAAAATATCAAATTTGCCTACGTATTTTACGAGGACGGCCTTGCTATTAACGTCATGTATACGGTTGATGATCCATCGAGGCGAGCAGTTGGTTTAAAGCTTTCTGAGGGTATGGAGATACCAAAGGAGTTAGAAGGTAAGTTTAAGTTTGCTAGGCAAAAGTCTAAACTAGCTGGAACAATTAGAGGTTCGTTTTTCGTAATCAAAGGAGAATATTAAATGCTAAATAAAATAGCTCTAACAGCTTCTGTTAGAGCTATTTTATTTGCAGCTATTGAATTTTATTAAAATTTATCATAATATAATATAAATAGATAGTTAGGAGATGAGGTTTATGAAAAAATCAAAGCAGAAAATCACTAAGAACTTAAGCTTTTCCATCGATGTCAATAAGGTTAACCTTAATTGTCGGAAATTTAATTCAAGTGAAATTTCAAGGGGAACAGGAATTGAAAAAAATAAGAAAGGCAAAGGTTCATACACCCGCAAGCACGTCAAATTAGATGATGATTCTTGCGGGTTATTTTTAACTTAAAATCCAAGCTTTAGCATCATTGATATTCTTAAAGGTTCTAAAATCTTTTCCCTTATTAGACTCCAGAATCATTTCCTTAAATCTCTCATTAAGCTTTACTTCTTCTTCAATAATAAGAGCAGCTTTTACATGGTAGTTTATGAATTTCTGTAAGATAATGCCTGCTAGTCCAGCTCTAAGATTAAAGAACTCTTCAGATAGCACATTAGAATTTAGTATTATTTTGTAAATATACAATCAAAAGGAGTTTTGTTATGAAGCTGCAGCATAAAATAGCATTGTTATATCAGTTATTAGAATACAGATAGAGCGCAGTCCAAGGGACTACGCTCTATTTATAAAGGCTATGCCAGTTTTTTAGGTTTCTTAGCTATAAACATTCCACTTACTTTAGGTATATCAATGCTTCCTTCTCTTAATATTATATTATTTATGTATTCATAAAAGTCTTTTATCCTGTTCTCTGTCATTATATCCTGTATGTTTACATGACCTTCAAGCGACAGTACATAATCTGCTAAAGGCTTTGCCTCTGTTACATGGAGAGAATCTTCATAAACTAGCTTTTCAACTGAATCAAAGTGTTTAGATAGCTGCTTAGCTCCATTTTCTAATCCGAATTCATTTGCAACAGAAAAAGACGTATAATCAAGTCGAGAATCAAAATTCATAATTAAATCTTTAAGTCCTTTCATGTTATAGCCGCTATTAGTAGTAGCATAAAAAACTCCATTTGATTTAAGTATCCTTGCAATCTCACTTAATGCTAAATCTCTATTTTGTACATGGTAAAGCATATGATTGGCAATAGCACAATTAAAGGAGCTGTCTTCATATTTAATGTTTTGTATGTCCATAATAGAATAATCTATTTGTTCAATTCCTAATAGATTATCCTTTGCCGTACTTAACATACCTTCAGATAAATCTGTAAGAGTTACCTTAATATCCTTTGGCAGCTTATTTCTATTACTTGCCCATGTAGTTCCATTCCCGCAGCCAAATTCAATAACAATATCATTTGGCTTAAACATATATTGATCAAATACCCAACTTTCCCAACCATATTTATTTGTGCTGAAACCTTTATGCAAAGCTTGTCTAGCATATAAATTTTTGTCTGAATTATACTGAAGTCTTACAATATCTCTGTCATTTGCTCTTGACATATAATCACTCCATTCTATTATTCGACATTAAAATAAAAGTAGCTTTCATTCTTTGAACTATTCCATTTGCAGCTGCAAAGATATTATACCATATATTTACTTTCGCTAACTTTATTAAATTATTAATTATTATTTTGTACAAGAAACTTACTGTAGCTTATGCTTAATTTCTACGTTCTTTTTATGTAGGATATATTCTTGAATATACAATAAAGATATTAAAGCCTCAATCTCACCATGAATAATAAAAATAATAGCGCAGGTAATCCTATCACAGCAGATAGTATTGTGATTGTAGTACGTACTTTTTTCTCATCTCGTAATAGTAGCAATAAAAACTTATACCCTAAAATACCAACTAATCCGCCCAAACAATTTAAAATTATGTCATCAATGTCCGATGCTCCGACACCTAAAAGCCCCTGAATGATTTCAACAAATAAACTCACTATAAAAATAAGCAGCAGATTGGTAATTACTCTTTTATCCTTTTTGAGTAATGGCAAATATATACCAAGGGGAATAAAAATAAGGATATTGCCAACCAAATTACTAAAAGCAAATCTTTTTATAGTGGATGAGCTGCTAAATATATATTCCTTTATACTATGAAAAGGAATGATATTAATTGACCTATCTAATGTCCTTTGGCTATTAAACAGCTCCAAAAGTGAAACCCTTGATAAGAACAATAGCTTAATTAAAAAGATTATATAACAAATGAAAACTCCATATAATAAGGCTGTTTCAATTCTCTCTCGTTTTTTCATAATACCTCCACTTTTCCTTCCATCTCTGCTTATTCTCTGACGTTCAGTTTATAAATAATCAATAATTCACATTTTAACACAATTGCAAAGTAACTGCTATACAATGAATACTTTCTCACAGGGTTTGTATTATCAAATTACTTAGCTGCTAAGCAATATTTCCTCGTTTTTTAAGAATGGATTTAACCTCTATAATATCTTCTACATTGCGTTTCGCCATCATTATATAACATATTGAAGAAGGAATAAGCAGCAATTGGAAAATCGCCAGTGTAATTATATAATTCTGTGGTTCTGCTTTATAGGAGGAGACCATGATTAGTAAAATTCCTACCCCGGAGTTTCCAATGGTTCTACCTAAACCATTAGCTAGATTAGCAATGCTAAAGGCCGTACCCCTGTGTTCCGGCAAGTTTACATCTGTTATTAGAGCCAGCCAGTTTGGGGTATTTGCCGATTGAGCCGCACTTGCCAGAAAGGATATTATAAATAACCCTGTCATCCATGGGTTTACAATTATCTGCTTTATTAAAGCAAACAGTATCAATATAGCATTACTATTATTAGGCAATTGAAGATTATTCATAGGTATTAAAAACATTAAAATATAAAGGGGCACCATAATAAAGGTAAAAGCAGCTGTTATTATAGCCCTTCCTTTGTAGGTCTTCCTTTGATATTTATCACCAAGATGGCCGAAATATGCGGAACTCATGCCTCCAAGCTGAAATATGGCAAATAAGTAGCCTGATGCAACAATTGATGTATTAAGACTATAGCCTTGATGCTGAATTTTAGAAATATATAAGGTTGGAAGCCATATTAAAGTCCCAATTGCTATATTGAAAAAAAATGCCTGTAGAAATAAAAAAATATTACTATCCTTTAGCACAATATCATGCAGCTGCTTAAATTCTATATTATAGTTGTATTCATAACCACTCTTAATCAGCTCTTCCAGCTCAGGCTCAGACTCTCCTAAGGCAGGCTCCTTTATAAATAAATACAATATTATCAGTAAAAGCCCTATTATACTGACTATTTCAAAGGGCTTCCTCCAGCCTAAGGTTGGTGCAATAAGTGAAGCAGTAATAGCACCTGCAATTCCTCCAAGTCCCTGTGACATTCCCCAAAGGCTTAAAAGCATACCTCTAGACTTATGTGGAATATAATCTGTCAAAACGCTAAAACCAATTGACGCAATGCAGCCAAGGCCTATACCAGTGAAAATTTGAAATATAAAAAGCTGAGCATAGCTGCTGCTAATAGATGTAAAATATACAGCTATGGACCAAATAACTGTTCCAGTAATTATTAGTATTTTACGATTAAATTTTCCCGCAAGATACCCCCATATTATAGAGGATATGGATGTAACCAATATGTTTACACCTGAAGCCAGTCCTAGGGCAGATACCTGTACGTGCAAGGAATTTGCAATTGAAGAGAATAACGGTGGAAAAAGCCCTATAATTATATTGTCAAAGGCTGCTAAAGCTACGAAAACAAATATTGTATAACCTGTCTTAAAATTAGTCTTATTCAAAGTTTCTGTGCCCCCTTAAGAGATTTTTATATTATCAAGCAAATTTTAAGTATTTTTCTTCCTAACCCTTAAAACTTAGAAGTATATCATTATCTTTTGATAATCTTCTACATAATACCCCAAAATCATTAAATTTACATTAAATATTTTGTTTAATATATACATACTTCCTCAGAAATGATATATTTAAGTCGATTTATTGCAGTCTGCAATTATAACTTAATATATACGATCCCTTTATAAATAATTTAGCATATTATGGACAACATAAAAATAATCCTGACTTAATTATTATTTGAAAGGAACGATCTAATAACATTATGAGCAAGAATATATTAATTATTTCTTCGGATTTTACTGGCCACGGACATAAAAGTATTACAGAAAGCATAAGCGAATTTTTCCCAAAGGATGATTCAGTTAAGGTTCATGTGGTAGATGGTTTTTCTCTGGGAGGCAGACCCTTGCTTTCTATTGGAAAATCCTATGGACCTATAACAAGAACCTCAAAGGATTTATGGAAATTTATTTGGGAGCTTTCTTCTAAAACGCCTTCAATTGTAAACGAAATAGTTGAAATGGCTATAAAAGACAATCTACTTAATTTAATAGAAAAAACAAAGCCTGATTTAATTTTATCTGTTCATCCTAATTTTAACGGTTCTGTTCTCGATGTATTAGAGCAGAATGAAATACATATACCTTTTGTTACCCTTATTGCAGACCTAGTAAGTATATACCCGCTTTGGGCAGACCCAAGAGTTGATTATATTATTAGCCCAACTGAAGAAGCCAAGGTGAAATGCATTGAATATGGAGTTTCACCAGACAAAATTAAAGTTTTAGGCTTCCCTGTACGTTCAAGATTCACTAGAAAATTAAACTCCGAAGATACTGCCTACGATATAAATAACCCTCTGAAATGCTTAATTATGAGCGGTGGAGAAGGTGTAGGTAATATGAGTAGAATAGCAAAAATACTCCTTGAAAACTTTAATTGTACAGTGAAAATTGTGGCAGGCCGCAACATGGCTTTAAGAAAGAGACTAGAACAGTCCCTAGTTGAAAAATATGAAAACAGAGTTGAGATCTATGGCTTTACCAAAGACATTCAAGATTTAATGTTAGCATCAGATATAGCCTTTACTAGAGGTAGCCCCAATGTCATGATGGAAGCTATCTCCTGCAATATTCCCCTTGTAATTACGGGTGCCTTGCCAGGACAAGAGCAGGGTAACCCAGAATTTGCTGAAAAGCATAATCTAGCTGTAGTTTGCTATAGTGCGAGAGATATAAAAAAGACTATAGCAAGCCTTCTTGAAAATAACGCAAAAGGATTGAATCAAATAAAGGCTGCACAAAAAGAATATGCTCTCTCAAATGTAGCAAAGGATATAGCAGATTTTCTAATTAAACTATTATCCAATTAATATAAAATAAATAAAATCCATGGCTAGCCATGGATTTATTCATTTCATATATTAAAAATTATTTATATTTACAACCTACTAATATCTAAACTTTAAGAATAAGTATATAAGAGAATCAATTTATCTAAAATAAGGAGTTAATATGCCAAGAAATATTGCTAATATTTTTAGATATAATAAATTTAGAAAAAATAATTATTTAAAAGCAAGGATAATAAAACTTATATTTGCTGTTTTTATAATAGTGTTTGTAATTATGCTCATTCCTCATTTTTTTAGAGATACCTATGAAGTAACCATTACAAATAAACGAATAATAACTCATAAAAATACTAATGAGTATTTTATTTATGCTGTAACTAATAATGGTCAAATTAGAGTATTTAGAATCAAGAACAATTTTATTGAAATGAAATATAATTCAGCTGATTTATATTGGGCAATGGAGGTTAATAGAAAATACGAGATTAAAGCATATGGTTTCAATATACCTATCTTTTCAGATTATCAAAATATTGTAAAAGCAAAAGGGATACCAACTGAACTAATCCCTTTCAATTAAAGTTTACGTAATTTTTAGTTCACTATATTTCCTCCACTTCCTGTAATTCGTAGTTTTCTCCATAAGAATTAACTATCCCTTTCAATAAAAAGCGCTGTGAATTAGTAGTTAAAGCTAATCACAGCGTGTTTTATAAAACAGTATTAACCAAAGATTTTTGAAAAAAAGCTTTTAATTGCAGAAATTAGCTTAGCGAAAAAGCCCTGTGCTTGCTCACTAGTTAAGACACCTTTTAACTGATTTGAAACTTGACTTAACTGATCCTTTATATCTGAAAAATTTAAATTCAAGCCATTTATTTTATTCATGAGCTTCGTAATTTTATCAATATCATCACTGCTTAGGTTCAAATTATAATTCTTTACCACATTTTGAACTATATTTTTTACTGCTGCTTCATCTTTAGGTTTATCTTTTACTACCTGTGTTTTTATATCATTTATAACTTTTGAAGCCTGATCCTTACCTATTTTATCTCCTAATGCTGCTGTTGTTGCAAGCTCTTGATTAGCTGCTTCCTTTTTATTTTCATCGATTTTAGTACCCTTGCTGCTGTTTTCGAAGCCTTTTATAATTCCAGTAAGTGCAGCAGTACCAGATACATTAAATGGTGCTGATACCTTTACATTTGCATTGGTTATTCCAGCTGTAATAAGAGCATTTTTTATCATATTACTATCTACCCAATATACATTGTTAGTGGACACATTTAAGCCGCCGCTTGTAGTTGGCTCCACATAAGAACAAGAAATAGATTTTGTTCCAATCTTATCGCTGCTTACTGAAGCTGCTAAATACTTTCTTTCCTCATCAATATTAACTGTAATTACATTTGCAGTCTTTGCATCAACTCCAAAATAATTAAGCATATCCTTCTTTTGCTGATCAGTCAGGTCTCCACCTAAGGTTACAACTTTATAGGCATCTGCATGAACTGCCTTTGCAGGAACAGATATAGCCAAAGCTGCAGCCATAAAACCTGATAATAATCTAGTGAATATTGTTTTAGTCTTCATATCTTGACCTTCCTTTTCTATTTGACTTTACAAAATGATTATAGATTTATATGGGAATCAGTGCAACCTAATGTTCAAATTTCTATTTATCTTACCATGAAGATTTCTCTATTAATATTTGTATTTTTTAATAATTTAAACAAAAACCCTCGAGAACTGTAGGTATTACAATAATATGATATTCTTACTACTTTCATGCTAATATTTTCATAACACATCTAATTTGATTAATGTAAAGTTGGCAGTAAACAAACACAAAAGCTGTGAGTTAGTAATTAAACTAATCACAGCTTTTGGAAAAAATTCATTTCATAAGCAGCATTAATCAAAGATTTTTGAGAAAATACTTTTGATTATAGAAGCTAATTAACTAAAAACCTTGTGCCTCCTGGCCGGTTAAGACCCCTTTTAGCTTAATCCTAATCCTTTTCTCTTGCTAATAATATGTGCTTCAATATTTTTAGCTACTTCTACTGGATCATCGCCAAGTGCAACCTTACCACCCACTAAATCTTCTGCCTTTTGTGTTAATAGTTCTACTAATTGAGGAGCGCCGGTTATAAAAGGAGTAGGCGATAAGTGAGTATATGTACCATAAGCTATGGCAAAAATTCCATCTATTGTGGCCTTTTGCTCCATCCACTCTGGTGCAGTTACTGCAATTGGAAGATCTGATACGTCTACATCTAAATGGTCAGCAAGAGCAGTAACAAGCATTGAGATTCTTCCAGTGTCAGTACAGGTTCCAAAGCTTAAAACTGGTGGAATCTTTAATAGGTTGCAAACTTCTTTTAAGCCTTCACCAGCTATTTCATTAGCAGCTTCAAGTGTACAGATTCCTGCAACCTCCAGTGCATGGTTTCCGCAGCCACCAGCAACAACAAGAATATCCCTCTTTATTAGTTCTTTTGTAAGATTTACAGTCATCATGTCCTGGGGGCCATTTCTTAAAGTTGAACAATTAGCCAAGGCTACAACACCTTTGATCTTTCCAGCAGTTATTACATCTACTAGTGGATCCAATTTATTGCCAAGTGCTCCTAGGACCGCTTCTGTTGAAAAACCAGTAATAGCTTTCTGTGTCTTTGCTGGAACCTTTGCCTGAATATTTCTTGCTTTCCTCTGTTTAAAGTTTTCTATAGAGAGTTCAATCAATTTATCTGCCATTTTATCTACTTCAGCAGGTTCATAGGGGAATTTATATTTACATCCAGGTAAATCAATAATTGTGCTTACAGCGACTAGAGTAATCTGATATTTCTCGGCATACATATCTATAGCAGGAGGTGAGCAATTTTCTTCCATTGCAAAAACATCAACAGTACCAGTAGCTAGTAATGGTTCTATAGAAAGCCAGTTGCCCATGTGACCTACAAATATATCGTCCATTTCAAACCTTTGAAGTAGTTCCTGACCAGTTTCTATGGACCCCACAATTCTAAGTCCTTTGGCTCCTGCTTTTTTCGCCATATCCTGAACTTCCTTTGTTCTAGCTTTTAATAATGTTGCTACTCCAGCCCAAGGTTGGTGTCCATTAAACACTATGTTAATATAATTTGGATCCATAATTCCTAAATCCATATTTGCTTCGTGAGGCTTTGGAGTTCCAAATAGAATGTCTTGAACCATTTCTAAACCTATCTGAGTATTATATATGGTAGCAATCCCTAATTTAAGTGCTTTCATTGCTAATGACACATGACTTCCATCTACGTTGGTTAAGCAGCTTGCTACACAATTTTGTTCCTCATGTACTGTCCCAGCAGGATAAATATCAAGCTTTTTCCAAAGTTCTTTTCTCTTCTTTGGAGCAAAGGCTGCAACCATAATATTTTCCTCAACATTCCCAATCTGCTGCTGATCTTCAAGTAAAATTGCCAGCTCAATTGCCATGTCATTTACTTCCTGGTTTGTTTCTATGCCTACCTTTTGGCACATAAACTTAAGCTTTTCTACATCAGTAATTTTAAATGGTGTTTTTCCTTCAGCAGTAGCTTTCAAAGTTCGAAAAGCTTCATAAGCATGATGACTGTATGTACCAGCACCCATTATATTTTTTAGAAGAAAGTTTCTCATTGCCATAGCATCAGGGCCAATTCCACATACACCTTTGTCCTGGCCTGTTTTTTCACTAATTCTACAGGGACCATTAGAACATAGCTGACAGCTTAAGCCCTGCAGACAGAATTTACATCTAATTTTCTCTTGGGCAGCATACCTGTCAAATGCATTAGACATACCATCTTGTCGAATCCTTACAAGCATTTCCTCAACGGAATCATGATAGCTCACTCTACCTTCTGATTTTTCTAATATAGTTTCAGACATTATTTATTCACTCCTTATGTTTTTATACATAGTAAGTTTCTCCATACAAGTCTTTTATTATGTAAATAAAAAAATTCTGGATTTGATTTTAATTTACTTAAATGAAATTTAATTTAGAAGACTTATATAGGGCGTTCTTTAATAATTTATCCAACAAATGCTCTGTGGAGTGTATATATCTAATTTGACTTAATGAGTAAAAAAGACTAATGTAAAATTGTATTTAATTAAATGAAGTAAAGCTACAATTAATTTTACAGAATCGAGGCTTAATTATACTTATGAGTTATATTCAGAAAGGTTCAAAAGATTTTAAAAAAACTAACATTGCATTATTTGCAGGTGGCTTCAGCACCTTTGCAATTTTATACAGCACACAACCACTGCTTCCCTATCTTGCCAAGGAATTTCACATTACACCTGCAGTCTCCAGCCTTTCTCTTTCAACTGCAACAATTACACTAGCAGTAAGTCTGCTTATAGTTGGATCTTTATCAGAGGCATTAGGTCGAAAACCAATAATGACCTTTTCAATGTTTTCGGCATCTATCTTGGCAGTACTTACTGGATTTGCTCCAAATTTTCACGTTCTTTTGGCGCTACGTATACTGCAAGGTTTTGTTTTATCGGGCTTATCTGCTATTGCCATGGCATATCTAAGTGAAGAAATTGAGGAAAAGAGCCTTGGAACAGCAATGGGCATATACATTAGTGGAAATTCTCTAGGTGGAATGTTTGGGCGTATTATCATTGGGATTGTTACTGATATTTTTAATTGGCGTATTGCTCTTATAAGTGTAGGTGTATTAAGCATTGTTACAAGCATAATATTCGTAATTGAGCTTCCTAAATCAAAACATTTTAAGCCCCGTACTTTAGAGATAAAGAACTTATACAAATCTTTGTTTAATCATCTAAAAAATCCAAGCCTATTATGTCTTTTTGGCATTGGATTTCTACTACTCGGAAGTTTTGTTACGTTATACAATTATATAGGCTTTCAATTGATTGCTCCGCCCTATTCAATGAGCCAGACACTTGTAAGCTTTATTTTCATACTCTATCTTATGGGAACCTTTAGTTCTACTTGGATGGGGCGTATGGCAGACAAGCATGGTCAGCAAAAGATACTCTTTAGTGCTCTTTTTATTATGTTTATTGGCATTACAATAACACTGAGCATAAGCCTGATACTAAAAATTGTAGGCGTTGCTCTATTAACCTTTGGATTCTTCGGCGGCCATTCTATCGCCAGCAGCCTTGTTGGACGTCTTGCATCCCATGACAAGGCACAGGCTGCTTCACTTTATCTCTTCTTTTATTATGTAGGCTCAAGTATAGGCGGTACTGCTGGCGGGACCTTCTTTACGTTATATGGATGGAATGGTGTGGTTGGCATTATAGTATGTTTTATTATCCTGGCTCTTATACTTTTGAAAATACTTTCGTCAACTAAAATAAATATAACCTCTGGACGTTAAAAAATGTGCTGCCTAAAAAAAGCTAGGTAGCACATTCTATTTATCTTAAGCAGCTTTGATCTAACTTATCATAAGTTTTTAAAAATGGTATTAATTTACCTAAGATTGCCTGAACTCCACCCCTTACATCTGATTCAACGTTAAGTGGCAGCATTGGCTCATGTAATGACAATCTTAGCAAAAACCATCCACTGCTATTTTCAGTATTACATACCACTCTTATTCCTTCATAGTTATCAGGCACTAGACTCCATCCATTTTCCTTTCTTATAAGTTCCTTTAACTCGTTTAATATAACTGAACCATATTCCTTAAAATTATCATCCAAGATTTTCATCCTATATTCAGAACTCTCAGAAGGCACTTTTAAATCTTCTATGAGACTTTGTATAGTTTTTCCCTCTTGATGCAGCTTTGCCATCTTGATTAATATTTTCGCAACTAGATATGCACCATCATCCAAAAAGTAGTTTTCTTTTAGTGAAGCATGTCCTGAAGTCTCAATTGCTAAATAACATTCTGTGCCTTCTTTATTAAGCTTAATTGCTTCATTTATAACGTTTTTATACCCCCTCTTAAACCTATGGTGAATTCCACCTAGTTTTGTCTCTATAAACTCTTTAAGTCCAGTTGAAGTTACTGAATCAGTTACAATTACTGAGTTAGGATGTTCCTCTAAGACAATAGCAGAGATTAAAGCTATCAATGAATTACGGTTAATTTGAATTCCATTTGAACCAACAATAGCCACTCTATCAACATCTGTATCAAAAATTATTCCTAAATCTGCATTATGTTTTAGTACAGCATTACGCAGTGACTCCATGGCTTCTTTATTTTCAGGATTGGGAATGTGATTAGGAAATCTGCCATCTGGCTCAATAAATTGACTTCCTTCAGTATCTGCTCCCAAGTTATTTAAAACTTTATTGGCAAAAAATCCACCTGCTCCGTTACCGGCATCAATAACAATTTTAAAACCCAACAGCGGCTTATCATAATTAATATTGGATTTAATTCCTTTGCGGATTAAATTTATTAGTAAATTTGAGTATTCTTCAATAAAATCAACTTTAGAAACTTTCCCTTTTATATCTGAGTACTTAAAGTCTTGTTTACAGGCAATAGCTAATATATTCTTTATATCTTCCTTTTCGCAGCCACCGTCTTCTGTGAAAAACTTGAACCCATTATAGTAGTATGGCAGATGGCTGGCTGTAATCATTATGGCTCCATGACATTTGTAGTCTTTAAGTATTGTGGTCATGAACATTGCCGGTGTAGTGCACATACCGCAGTCATATACCTCATAGCCTAGACTGGTTATTACACTTATAACTAATGATTTTATGCTCTCACCAGTAAGCCTTGAATCCATCCCCACAGCAATCTTAATACTCCCAGTTTTAATTTCTTTTTTGCTTCTTAACCAAACTGCAAAAGCGCAGGCAATTGCGTTTATGGCCTCATTAGTCAAATTAACCTTAAAATCTGGTTGTCCAATTGCAATTCCCCTAATATCAGTACCATTTTGCAATTGATACAGCTTATCTGTCATTAATACCACCTCAGTTCTTTAGCCTTTATTAATAATAATTGTTCTTTTATTATTTTATCTAATATTATATACTTTATTTATCACAATTACAAATAATTGTAAGTGTTATGTGAAAAAGGTAAAAGAATTTAAGGGAATATGCACTTGCAAAACTTAATAAGCTTAAGGAAAAGATTAACACTTTAATTAGCACCGAGAAGGGATTAATTGAATATTAGAAACAAAAAAATACAACTCTGCAGAATAATACTTGCAAGTTGTACTCTTTAATTTAATTATTATTTCCGCAAAATCTTATCCATAGCTTTTCCCTTTGCTAACTCATCTATCAGCTTATCCAAATAGCGAATTTCTTGCATAGTTGGTTCTTCAATGTCTTCCACTCGGACACCGCAGACCACACCTTTAATCAAAGAACGCAAAGGATTCAGCTTTGGAGCTTCCTTAAAGAAGGTCTGAAAGTCTGTCTGTTTTTCCAGCTCTGCTTCTAACTCTTCCTCACTATATCCTGTCAACCAACGGATGATTTCATCGACTTCTGTTTTTGTACGTCCTTTTCTCTCTACCTTTGTAACATAAAGGGGATAGACACTTGCTACACTCATTGTATAGATATTATGTTTGGTCATAATACATCCTCGCTTATGTGATTTTTTTTTATTATATCACAAAAAATGTTCGGGTAAAAAGTGAAAACTCTTCATCATAATATTTTCCTTTTAGGCTTATTACTTCATCTACAGCTACCAGGGGCGGAAATCCCTTTCTGTATGGTCTATCCGCAGTCATTGCATTCTGTCTTAACTATTAGTACTTAAAAAATGCTGCAGCTCATCTTTTAATTCTAAAGCATCAACAGATATTCCTCCACCGCCAGTATCAGCAAATACAAGTACCCTACAGCCATCTTTCTTCATTCCATCAAGCCAGTATTCCAAAAGCTCATAGAGATCAATAGCTTCTATTTGAGTCTCTTTCCACTGATTTTCTTGGCAATACTTTGCAAAGTCATAAGAAGGCCATAAAGGCATGGCTGTTCTCCCTTTCTCATCCTTAGTAGTTATAAAGCCGTTTTTATCCTTCAAGCCACAAACCTGCTCAGACTCTGCTACTTTATTAAAAAAATACTTATATTTTCTATCTTCGGTTAAACAAAATATGTCTTCTACTTCACTGTAATTCATAGCTTTCTCCTAGAAAATTTAATGACATATAGTATTACTCAAACATTATTAAATCCTTCTTTTAGGTTTCTGTACTAAATATATAATAGATAAATATTATGACTAGTACAAATTAATTTTAGAACATAATTTCTATACATCTTTATTATTTATTTATATATTTCTTCCCATTTCTCTTTAGTTATACCCATATCATATAGATTCCAATAACTGTCTCCTATTTTCCTGAAATTTTCTTTAAGTTCTTCTATTGCAAATCCAACACTTTCATAGCATTTTATTGCACTAATATTAAAATCAAAAACACCTAGAGTTATCTTATTCAGCTTCAGCTTTTCAAAGCCAATTCTTATAGCTTCCTTTAAAGCTTCTTTACCTGCTCCTTTACCTCTGTGATTTTCATCTCCAATTAAAAACCTACCTATTCGTCCAATTTTATTTATAGGATCTTTTTGATATAGCTCGATAGTCCCTATCATTTCATTGGTTTCAAGGCTAATTATCTTATAGACATAAAGGGTATCTTTTTCTTTAAGAACATAGTTTTCAAAATATCTTTCAATTTGTTCCTCAGTTAGCGGGTATTCATAAAAAGGTCCAGCCCATTGAAGTAAAAATTCTGCAGAATGTCCCTCATTCCACTGAACAATCTTTTTAAAATCTTCCTTATGTAATGGCTCTAGTTTTATCATGGTATCCCCCCATTTTTAAATATTTAAAAGCTGTTATTTATCTCTTAAATTATAACATATTGTGTAAATATCCTCTGCTCCACTTAATATATTCAATTAAATAAAAGAATCCCCATCCTACAGAGATTCTTTATAAATTAAAGTGTTGAGCTTCTTGATTATTCTATTTACTTTATCTTCTTAATTTAACGCAATATAATTCTGATTATCTTTTAATTTGTTAAGTGCGAAGCCAATATAAATATAAGCTATAATATGATATGCTAACCAATAAAAACTAAAATGCTCTATACTAAAAATTTTAAAGATTGTGTTTATAATAAGTGGAGTAGTTAGTGCATAAATACTTAAGCTATATAACTGTCCATATTTCAACTTAACTTTAAAAATCCCATTGATTATAAGAGCAAATAGCGCTAAGAATAGAGAACTTAGGAGTCCTCCTAGGAAATACCAAATTATATTTCCAATAAAAATAAATGGTATAACAGCTTTGACATAAGGTAAAAACCTATTTATTGTATTTTTATCAAGTGTAAATCCTTGAAATGATGTGAAATCAGTTACTTGAGTTTGTAATTCGTTCTTTTTATTAATCATTTTATCTTTTAGTACTAGAATACCTTTGCTATGAGAATCTAAAATATCAGGATTAGTGTTATTAGTTGTATCTATAACAATATAATTATCTTGATCATCTGATAATACTATTGGCATATTGCCATCAACACTTAACTCACCATTTTTAAGTTCAAAATTTGGACAATTAACATTAAATATTTGTATGAATTCTGATATACCTTTATTTGCATCAAAAGCTCCTCTTATAGATCCAATAAATCCAAGAATCAGCGATATTAATAACAAATATAATATTGCCTTCCCAGTACTTTCTTTTAATACATCCTGATAATGCTTTATTCCTTGAACGCTATTTATTATTCTCATCCCAAAACTAAGATTTCTCTTCTCCATTTTATCTTCCATAAAATCCTCCCTTAAAATACAAATCATTACAAACTAATATTCGGCATCTTTATGTCAATTCCTCTTTTTTAGAGCTCCTCTTAAATAATAACAAACTTTGTCAAATATTACCCTTGCTATTATAGATAAGCCTAATGCTGAAGTTATGAAACCTATAGCAGGGAGTGTTGAATTCAATCATGTAGGTTTTTCTTACAATAGAACTATAAAAGCTCTGGAGGACATATCCTTTTTGTAAGTTCAGGCACTATGGCTGCCTTAGTTGGTTCCAGCGTAGCAGGAAAAACTACTATAACAAATTTAATTGTAAGGTTGTATGAGGTTTGTGAGGGAAGTATAAAAATAGATGGTACCGATATTAGGGAATGTTGAGAGAGGTGCTCATCAAGAACTATTTGAACAAAATGGTGTATACAAAAACTTGTATGATATACAATTTAAAACACAAGCTAAACTAGAAGTGCTGCATCAAAAAAGGAACTCCTCGGAGGTCATAGGAGGTAACTGGAAGTTACCTCCTTGTTATATAATATACTTGATTTCCTTATTGGTAAACAGCTCTTCTATATTCTTCTTAAAAAACTCCTTTATTTCCTCCATGCTTTCCTTTGGATAAACATACTTACCATATCCAAACTGCCCAAATTTAAATTTTCGTTCTTCTTCATTCATAGGAAGCTTAGTTTCAGGAAAGATTTCAAGTATTCTGTTTTTAGCTACAGTTGTATATCTGTGGGATATAACTTCAAAGGTTAGTGGATACTTTAATGCCTCTGGCAGCTTCTTTCTTAACTCAAGCAGCAAATCCCTGTATTCTTCTTTCCAATTAGGATATATAAATACAGGCGCAATCAAAAAGCCTGTAGGATATCCTGCTTCCGCTACCTTCATACTTGCTTCAATTCTCTTGTCACGAGAAGCAGTAATATGCTCATATTCATTTATAATGGTTGAGGTATTAATACTGAATCTAATTTCCGTATGCCCATTGTGCTTTATATTAAGCAAGGAGTCTACATCATTATATTTTGTTACAAACCTAAACCTGCCCTGCTCAGCTTCCCCAAAAAATTTAATAACTTTCTCTAAGGAATGAGTATAGGGCTCCAGTGGTATGGGATCAGAAGTGGCAGAGCCCTCAAATATAGTTATTTCGGGAAGTCTTTCTGTCATATATTTTTCGGCCTGCTTAAGAATATCATCTATATTAACATGGACTCTTATAAAAGGTTTATCACCAAGTTGTGTATTTAAATAACAATACTCGCATTGGCCCATGCAGCCTGACACTAAAGGAAGCTGATAATGGGCTGAAGGCTTGCAGCCTTGAAACTTTAAACTTTTCTTAGTACCTACAATTAAAGTTCTTTTTCCTTCTCTATATTGCGAAAATAAATCCTCTCCTGGAATATGCTCTTTGTATTTATTAGAGCTTAAATTTATAATTTCTATATTTTTATTATTTTTAAATTTATCAAGGATTTCTTTTGCCATATCATATTCAAGCGCGTCTTTTTCAAAAATAATTCTCTTTGGTATAAACATATTATTTATCAACAAATCAGTATAGAATCTCTGATTTTTTCTCCCTCTTCTTAAAATCCTATGTTTATTATTAGCCAGAACTCAGGGCTTATATACTGAATAATTTAACTTATCCTTTATAAGAGGAAAATATAACTATAAAAAAATAAAACTATAACTATATACCAGCAAACAATAAGGATATAACGAAAACCAAGGAATGTTTAGGCAAATCGAATTTCAGGCTGAACAGAAATAGTAACCCCTGGTTTTAATGTTCTACCAATAAAACATGCTTTTTCAGCCCGCTGAGCAAGCTGCTCCACCATTTTCTTTTTCTCTTCATTTCCATCATTTAAAATTATAACAGGTCTATGGATAATCTCTTTAAAAGTAAGTGTATTTCCCTCTTTCTGCACTATGGCTTCAGAATTAATTTCAAGAGGAGAATAATTAATTTCACGTTTTCTTAATATAGAAGCTAATGTAATTATATAGCATGTTGCCGCAGAAGTTACGAGTAATTCTTCAGGGCTTGAACCTATACCCGGTCCAGCTAAACCAGCAGGAGCAGAGACAGGAACTTGAACGCCATTTGTAGTCATTAAACCACTGCCATTTCGGTCACCATCCCAGCGGCCCTTAATATTAAAAGATATATTTAATGTTTCCATTTATTTTTCCCACCTTTATAATATTTTAAATATATTATCTCTATTGTTTAATATAAATTATATAAATACTTTTTTAAAATCACATTGATTTAAATCAAATTCAATAAAAAATTACATTTAATTATAAACTTGTTATTTGAATGAATACATATAATCATACTAGGTAGTATAACCTGTATATAATTACTAATTTTATAGCGGACCTTGTCTTTTCAAGTGTTTCATAAATTTATATTGCTTATAATTGCTAACATAAGTAAAATATACAATATAGATTCCTCACAAAACAGATTGGCTGTTATAAAACCAACTATATATAATCCTTCAGATTATGACTTAGTTATAATAGGTTCTCCAATTTGGGCTTCTCGTGTATCAACGCCAGTAAGAACCTATATCGAAGAAAACAAAGCTACATTTAAAAGGATTGCCTTGTTTTGCACAGCACTGGGTGATGTGAACGATAAGGCTTGGCAAGACATAGAAGCCTTATGCGGAATTAAGTCTGAATTCACCTTAGGCTTCTCTAGAAAAGCTATGAAAGAAAAGACTTATATTGGTTCCATAGAAAAACTATAACAAAAGGGTCTGTCCTGAAAACACCTAAACTTAGCGTTATATTTCAAGTTAGAAAGCAATACATGAAATTTATGTTTGCTAATTCCAATGCAAGGATATTATGAAACTGCTTAGCTATATTTGATAAAATTTGCTATGAAAAAAAACATGAGAAAATAGTTAAAGGTATATAGCCTAACTCTTATGCCATATACCTTTAACCGACATCAATCTTGTTTATCACTTAGCTCCGGTAGCCTTGCTATCTATTAATTTCTTTACTTCCTCAGGGGTTATCCCGCTTGCATTGATTACAGGAACCTTTGTAGAAGTGTCACTGTAACCCATCATATCAGAATTCATATCTGATACAACAATTGCGTCTAGATTTTGAAACTTGCTTACATTGTTTTCCATACCTTCGCTTAGCATTTGAACTTGATAGCCTTGATTGCTTAAATAATCTGCTATCATAGATAATCCTATTTCTACGCCTATTTTTTTCATATGTAATCACCTCAAGCTTATTTTATCCTCAAGATGTTATCATATGCATATAACTTTCTCAGAAAACAATTAACTAATAACTTACTGTCCCATCGGCAAATGCAATCCACTCTTCTTTTCCTGTCTCAGTATTTATATATAGCTTTTTGGGATTTGCCTTTTTTGTATCTACCATTTCTTCATAATAATGAACAAGTACATACTCACCTGTAAACATAGACTTTATAAAATAAGTGTCTTTATATTTAAATAACTCCTTATTAATATCATCTGCAGCTAAATTCTTCAGCGCTTCCTCTGGGTTATACTTCTCGTCAGCTTTCAATGCCCTATCCCCTGCTATGAGAATATTCCCCCTTAAAATCAGAGTTGAATAATTATATATAGTATTGCTTCTAGCATCAAGCATAACATTATATTCACTGAAAATATTATATCCTTTGAAGGTAGGCTGAAGCTTAAAGCAGTATACTTTCGCATCTGAATTAGATTGAAAATTAACATTTACACCAAGGTATTCAACATTAACGTCAAATCCCTCTCCTAGATTTCTTATGGTTAGGTCCCTTATTTTTTTCTTGGCTTTATCTACTTCAATTAAATCTCCCTTTAAAGTTGGCACGCCGCCTCTTATTTCTAACACTTCACCTGTCACTGCATCTATCTCACCAAGATAGGAAATCCCATCCTTGCCAAGCATCCTAAAACTATAAATAAGATCTGGCAGTTTTGTTAAGCTTATGTCCTTTGCCTGCTCTCCTATAACAAAGCTTATTTTAGCTTTAAGTTGATCATTAGAGAGATACGTAATCTCTTCAGGAAACTTATTATACTTTGTATAAACCTCCGCAAGAGTATTCAATTTATCTAAAATATCCTTTAATTTCTTAGTATCCATAATAAAAAATTTATTATTAAGCTTGATTCCATATTCATTACTAATTTGTGCAATATTTTTCATCTCGCTTGTTAGCCGTTTATAGGCCTCCTCATCCTTTTCACTAAAGCGTCCATTTTCCCATCTATTGTTTAAGGTTAAAACCAAGGTACTCATTGAAAGGTCAAAACACTGATTAGAATAGTCGCCTTTAATTGCATGCTTTTCAAGGATATTAAAGTTTCTTACTGCCTGTTCATAGCTGCCATTAATTTTATTAAGCATTTCGCCTACAGCATAATTGTAAATATTATAAGGCTCTTGTGCTTTTACATGTTTTTTCAAATCCTCAATTTGAAAATTGTATTGATTTATTGTATCGGAATATTCCTGAAAATCCAGAGTAAGATACATCCTTGATTGTGAATATAAATTATAAGCTGTTATTCCTATAATAACTATTATAAATACAAGAGCTATCCTTAGTCTTGAAAGCTTAAGCTTCATCATCATCTTCTCATCTAATCTTTCTGAAGGCTCTGGCAACTTTTCCTTTACTAGATCTGGCAGAGAATTCCCACTTTCATATATTGCTCTGCATTCTTCACATTCACAAAGATGTTCCCTTACATATCCTTTAACTTCCTCACTTAGCTCATTTTCTTCATAGAGCACATATATATCCTTAACGATAGAACAATTTAGCTTCAAGTCTTTACACCTCCATCTCTTTTAAATAAAGCTCTTTAAATTTCTTTCTCGCCCTATGTATGCCTATCTTTACCTGTCCTTCTGTAAAGCTCATTATTTTTGTTATTTCTAAATAAGATAGACCATTTACATCTCTAAGTATAATTAAAGTGCGTTCTTCTTCCAAAAGCTTGTACATAATTTTTTTTATTAATAGCTTATCCTCTAACTTGTTGTAAGCATTTGAAATATCTTCATGAGTATTTTCATCTATTTCTTCAATCTTAGAACTATTTTTTAAGAGATAATCATTTAAAACATTTCTAGCTATTATAAAGAGCCAGGTCTTTACACTGCTTTCTCCCCTAAAGGAAGAGAAGAATTTAAAGGCTCTCAAAAAGGTATCTTCAGTAAGGTCTTCCGCATTATGATAATTAAGAATTGCTTTATAAAAATAACTAAAAATATCCTTCTTGTAAGTGTTATATATTTCCGTCCTTACATCCGACACCTACACGCCTCCTTACATATGTTTTATTTTCATTAGTATAGACCGACTTTATCTTTAAAAGTTACAAGATTTTAGAAAATATATTTATATTTTGCTACTTTAGTTAATTATATCATTGTTTTAATTACTGATAATCTTACTTAAAAACAGAGAGGCTAAATTGGAAGTTTCTGTTTGATTTTTGATAAAAACTTTGAAGAAAAACATGAGAAAATAGTTAAAGGTATATAACATAACTCCTATGCCATATACCTTTAACCGACATTGATCTTGTTTATCGCTTAGCTCCGGTTGCCTTACTATCTCTTAGCAGCCTCCATCAGATGGAATATCCCCTGAGGTCCTAGGAGATAACTAAGCTAAGCAAATAGAAGATTTTCTCCCTCTAGGTACTTTTGTTCTGGTTATAGCTTCATCATTTGTTGTTTCTTAACTCTACTATAATTCAAGCTTTTACTAGTCTTTTTAGTAGTTGTGGTTTTCTTTGTAAGTTTATCGCACTTAAAGGGTTCCGTATTAGAACTTATTTTATAAGAGTGTTCTTCTATTAACGGTATTTTCTTACATATAAGTTTTTCAATAGCCTTAAGATAATCCTTTTCTTCCACATCACAGAAAGATAGTGCAGTTCCCTGTTGTCCTGCTCTTCCAGTACGTCCAATTCTATGAACATAGGTTTCAGGAACTTCAGGCAAGTCAAAATTAATTACATGAGATAATTTATCTACATCAATGCCCCTTGCAGCTATATCAGTTGCAACTAAAACTCTAATTTTGCCTTCCTTAAAATTATTTAAGGCCAGCTGTCTTGCACTTTGAGATTTGTTACCATGAATAGCTTGAGCCTCTATCCCCGCTTTATTAAGATCTTTTGTTAATATATTTGCGCCATGCTTTGTTCTTGAAAAAACTAACACAGATTGCATAGCTTTATCTTTAAGCAAATCTATAAGTAAATATTTTTTATGTTTTTTACTAACAAAATATAACTCTTGTTTAATAGTATCTACAGTGGATGAAACCGGTGTAACTTTTACACTTACTGGATTTTTCAAAATAGAATTTGTTAGTGTTAGGATTTCCTTTGGCATAGTTGCTGAGAACAACATATTTTGTCTAACCTTCGGAAGTTTTGTTATAATCTTTTTCACATCATTGATCATACCCATATCTAGCATACGATCTGCTTCATCTAGTACAAAGTGTTCTACATTTTTCAAGTCAATATACTTTTGATCAATCAAATCAAGTAATCGCCCTGGAGTTGCAATTAGTATATCTACCCTTCTCTTAAGTGCTCTTGTCTGAGAATTTTGTGGCACACCGCCAAAGATAACCAAGTTATTAACATCTATATATTTCCCATAGCTTGTAAAGCTTTCTCCTATCTGTATAGCTAATTCTCTTGTAGGCGCTAATATTAAAGCACTAATATACCCTGACACTTTTCCCAAACTTTTTCTATTGTAGATATTCTGTAATATTGGAATAGCAAAGGCTGCCGTTTTTCCAGTACCGGTCTGAGCGCAGCCTATCAGATCCTTTCCTTTTAATAAATACGGAATAGCTTCTTCCTGTATTGGTGTTGGTTTTATATACCCTTCTTCTTTAATCGCCCTCAAAATGGACTTATTTATATCTAAATTTTTAAACAATATATCTTTTCCTCCTTCTAGTGGTCACACAGAGTAGTTTAAGCCTATTAGACCATAATTTTTAATTATTCAAAATCTAATTATGAACATTTAAAAACCCCTTAAATAGGTTAACTATTTAAGGGGTTAAGATATTCCTTAATTAAATAACTGTAATATTTTCAGCTTGAGGACCCTTTTGTCCCTGAGCAACGTCAAAAGAAACTTTTTGACCTTCTTCTAATGTTTTAAAACCATCAGTTTTTATTTGAGAGAAATGTGCAAAAACATCTTTTCCATCTTCTCCTGTAATAAATCCAAATCCTTTTTCTGCATTAAACCATTTTACTGTACCATTCATATAATGTGTACCTCCGAAATTTTATTTTTCTTAAACTCATTGTAACAACTCACCAATAAAATCTCGATTTACCTTATTATATTATAAGTACCAATTGAAATATATTTGTGTTTAATTATTTACTATTAATTTAAGTTCTTAATAAGAATAGCACAGTTTACTATATAAAGCAAACTTTTTAAATTTTTATCAGTTTCTAAGTTTTATTTTTCAACTTTCTATGTCCTTTACACTTAATAACAAGTGGACCTAGGTCAATATTTTGGACACAATTTTATTATAAATTTGACGCCCTAGCTAAATCTTCTTTAGCTTGAGGCGTTAAATAGCCAATTGAGCCATGAATTCTTTGCCTGTTATACCAGCCCTCAATATACTTAAAGAGCTCTAGCCTTGCGGCAGCAAAATCATAGTATATTACACGGTTAACTTCTTCTTTCTTTAAAATAGAGTGAAAAAACTCTATACAGGCATTATCATAAGGGCAACCTTTACCGCTGTAAGAGGCTGTAATAGTGTATCTTTTCAGTTGTTCTATAAATGCTTCGTTAGTATACTGTGTTCCAAGATCAGAGTGGAAAATAAGAGAGCCGTTAGGCCTTTGTGTTTCGTAAGCATTTTTTAAGGCTGTAATAATTAAGTCTGTATCCATGGCTTTTGAGAATGAATATCCAACTATCTTTCTTGTATGAAGATCCATAACTGATGCTAAATAGCACCATCCTCCTAGATACTTTGAGAACTTTTCACATTAAGTTTAATATCATGATATTTCTTGTTATCTGTGATAAATTCAAATACTGATGTTATTTACTTGCGAATATGCCCATAGCTTTTTTTAGTATTTCATTCTCTTCCTCAAGCCTTGCCATCTTTTTATGCATTGCTTGATAGTCTGCTGCTGTTATAGTTGTATCTTTATCTACATTTACAGGCTTATTCTTTTTAATCCATCCAATTATGGTTGATTTAGAAAGGGCTGCTTTTGGCAAGTAGATTTTCAAGCACTCCGGAAGTTAATTTTTCAAGCACCCCTCTTACATTACTGGGATTTCATGGTTGAGTTTGTAAGTCTATGACTTGGACCAGCATGTACAAACAGGTGACTGTGATGTACAATCCTATCAATAATTGCACTTGTTAACTTCTCATCATAGAAGATACCGTTCCACTTACTGAACTCTAAGTTGGTTGTTATTATTATGCTCCTTCTTTCGTAGCATTCAGAGATAACCTGAAAGAGTAGCTGTGATCCTTCTTTTTCGAATGGGATATAGCCCCACTCATCGCAGATCAGCAGATCTGTCTTCTCAATCTGTCTCATGAATCTTTTTAGGTCACCCTTTGCCTTTGCTTCGCTTAATTGGTTTACCAGCGAAGCTGTTCTAAAGAATTTTACTCTTTTACCACTGCTGCAGGCTGAAACGCCTACAGCAGTGGCTAAATGTGTTTTCCCAGTCCCTACGGGCCCATAAAGAATCAAATTTTCCTTTTTAGCTATAAAGTTTGTTTTCTTTAATTCATCGATGTCTATTGCTTTTGGCACCTGAATGTGATTAGAGCTGTAGCCTTCAAATGTTTTAATCACATCGAAGCCTGCCGCATTTAAATTCCTATTTCTACGGGTAACCTCTCTATTTTCTATTTCAAGTTTTAGAAGTTGAGCTAGGAAAACAGCAAAGTCAACAGCTTGAATTTTCGAGTAGTTTTCATACAAATTCTTTCCCAGGCGGAGTTCTTTACAGTACTCTTTTATCAATGTGTCTGAATCCATTATTTTAGTCCTCCGGAAGCTATTAGTTGATCGTATGCTGTTATATCTGGAGAATATGTATTAAGCCTTGGAACCAAATTTGGTAGGGATATATCTACTTCCGGCAAACTTCCGGAACTTAATCTACAGTATGTGGCCCAAAGTCCGTCTGCATCTCTTGCACCACACTTTATTCCTTCCTCTAAAGCATCTAACGCTCTTTCCATATCGGTGTCCTGAACCATTCTAGCAAATACCCGGAGGGTTTGTTTCTTTAATTCATAGTCAGAACCTTCAAGAAAGGTCTTCAGTGTCAGCGGCAGCTGATTAAAAAGCCCAGTATATTTTAATGCAGTTGGCCTCTTAGCCATTAATTCAAGATATGGAATCCATATCATAGATTCCTTTTGATCTCCGTATAATCTGCTATGTTTAACAATTAAGTTATAATCGCAGTCGAGAATCTCCAAATCATAGGCTCCCGCCTTGATTATTACCTGACTTCCTGCCATATTCGGAGAAGTAGAGTATATCCTTGTTTCAAACTTGACTTTACCATAATTATCAGCCTTAGCAAACTCATAACGGTATACCTCAAACGATACCTCCGGAAGTTTAAAGAATTCCGCTTTGTCTTCCTTAAACAATTCTTTTATCAATCCTATGCCCTTATAGTGCTGCCTGTCCATATCTTTATCAAGCCTTTTTAGGAGCTGTTTGTTATATTCATTTAAGTCGCTAAACTCCGGTATTGGCACAAATATGTTTCTTCTATGATAGCCTACTTTAGCTTCTACAGAACCTTTTTCATTTCCGCTATTTGGGTTACAGAAGTTGCTGTTAAAGCCATAATGCATCATAAATCGCATAAATCCTTTGGTTAAGTCCCTTTCCCCATGTTCCTTTATTTTCTGAACTGCAGTAGACATATTATCAAACCAGATTGCCGTAGGCACTCCTTCTATATGCTCAAATATTGCTTTCATACCTTCAAGTAAACATTCCTGGTTTGCACTCTTAAAAAGCTGTGTGTATCCAGCGTTACTGTATGGAAAAGGAAATATTTAAATACTGCCCATCATATGTAACTCCGTTTTCAATAAATCTAGCATCACCGAAATCTACTTGGGCTTCGCCAGGTGGATGATCCAATGGAATAGATCCCTGATTATCTATTTTTAATTCGTTTCTAAGCTTTGCAACAAAGTCTCTTACGGCGCGGTCACTGACATTGAACTCTGGATACAGCTCCTTCAATCTATCATAAACCCTTTTGGCTGTATGTCTCTGCTTATGAGGTGCCTTTTTATCCTCTTGAAGCCATTTGGTTACGATTTTCCTGTATGGTGATAATTTTCCGCTTTTTTGCTGCTTCGGGTGTAACTCCAAATTAAAGTTTTCTTTATCCACATACTTTTTTACAGTTGTAAAATCAAATCCTGTTATTTCCGCTATTTTTCTTAAGCTTTTCCCTTCAAATTTTCTTAAGTTTCTGATACGATATATTTGTTCCATTGTCAGCATCTCCTTATTCTCCTTTTCAGTTTGGTTCACTAAAAAGGATATTATTTTCAAGAGGTGCTTGCAATGGGATCTTTCCATTTTTTGCGGGGATTTTTAACTTCCGCACTGCTTGATTTCTATTCTACCAAATACAGAAAGGGCATATTCACTACTTAACTCTGCTAATGTTTTGCCAGAGTTATAGAGTTCTATTATTGTGCTTTTAAATTCTTCTGTATATTGTTTTTGACCTCTTGCCATTGTAACACTTCCTTCTCTTTTCTTTATTTTAAAGTGTTCGGCTTTCTGTGTCTACAATATTATACTAGCACCATATTCATATTTACATTCTTCATAACTATGCCAAAAACATCTGTTAACAAATACAACTATCTTATATTTAAAAAGAACTTTATCAGTGAATAATAAATCAAATTGGTAATCAATTCTATATTATGGTAAAATATATGTTATTAAACCATAATTGGAGGAACGCATATGAATGTTTTTATTAAAAGACTTAATAGCCATGAACTAGGCTATAGAAATGGAATCCCTGGCGGTGCAGGTGCATTTTGGCTCATCTCAAAAAAATGTACAAACTTCCTTCCTAGCTTAAGTAAAAGTATACTAAATGATCATACCTTACTTGAAGTTCAAACACCCTTAAATATAACTGCTTCTGTACGGTATGAATACCATAACAGTAAATTTGCAAGTAATGACCCCAATGAAACTAGAGATGAGTATAGGTTATATATGAATCAAGATATAAATCCTAATGGAAACTATTTTGAACCTGGTGATATTGTTATACTAAAAAAAGAAGATACGAACTCATATAATTTGCATTTATTTGATAGAAATAATCAATATAACTCTGTATTAAACAAATTAATAACTCAATATAAATCTGGAAATGCATCTGCTGCACTAGTACCAATTACAAGCCTTGAAACCCTCGGAATTACATTAGATATACATCAAATAAATGAATGTAACTATATTTCTAACCAATTAGCAGAGAATCATGAAGTTCAACAAAATATTTCAACACTTATCAATGATGAAGATTTAGATGCTCTATTCAGTGAACCTATTTTCGATCAAACAACTTCAACAACCATATCCGTAAATAGAATAAATCGAGATTCGTCCTTTAGGAAAGGAGTTCTTAAATATTACAATAATCAGTGCTCTATTACAAGATTAGGTTTAACATATGGTAACTTAAGTAATATTGAGGCTGCTCATATAATTCCCAAACAATCTGGAGGCGGTGATAATATTTCTAACGGTATTGCACTTAGTAGAGATCTTCACTGGGCCTTTGATGCAGGGTTTTTTACCATAACACAAGATTATAAAATCCTTGTTCATCATAAAGTTTCAAATACTAATGATTTATGGCGCTCAATAAATGGACAAACTATATTTATTCCTATAGATGATAGAGCAAAACCTAATACAGATGCACTAAAGTGGCACAATGAAAATGTTTATGGTGCTTTTATAAACAGATAATTAACTTAAAAGGTAAGGATACATCATAATATCCTTACCTATAATAATTAGTGTTATTTCTTTTTAGACTGTAAATTGACAAAAAAATATTTATATTACTAACCTTTATATGTTTAAAAAATCATATAATGCTGTAGCTAGACATTTTGCGAATTTAGGCGGAACAGCATTTCCTATCATCTCATAATCATAACTCATATTCCCACTAAACTCGAAATCATCATCAAATGTCTGAAGTCTTGCAGCCTCTCTAACAGTAATTGTTCTTGCTTGGCTTGAGTCAGGGTGAATATGTCTTAACCCATCTTTTTTTAAATGTGCAGGTATTGTATTGCTTGGCATATCCCATTTAAGCACATTATATTTATGAATATTAGACTCTTTTCCTGTTTTTTCTGTATATAGATCTATTAATGACTTAGTATTAGAATATTGATTTCTACCTGATTCAATATCTTGAGCTAATTCTTTAAAAATTACAATATCACGCTTATTATGATATCGTGGATAATGATCTTTTATGTTGGATTTGAATGGCCTGTGTGAGTATGTTCTACCTTTAATTTTATATTCATCATCAGCCGGAAAAAATTTTGGTAAATCACCTATAGCATCAGTAACATTATATATTTTTTTACTCTTATAGTTACATAGAGTTTCATTATAAAAAGAATATAAAATTTGTTGTATTCCTTCACCAAAATAGTACTTATTTAAACCAACTAGAATTACTCTTTTTCTTTGCTGTGGTACTCCAAATTCTGAAAGGTCTAATAGCGCAACTCTTCTTATGTCATCAATAAGCTCATATCCCAAACCCATAAAGCCTTGTTTAATTTTATCAATAATGTTTATTCCATCAGGCTTTGCTGAAAGCATCCCCTCAACATTTTCAAACACAATGAGCTTTGGCTTAAATGCATCAACTACCTTTAGATAACTTTCAAACAAATAGTTTCTATAGTCATTTTTCATACCATCTTTATCCTGAATTCTACCAGCAAGTGAATACGCCTGACAAGGCGGTCCTCCTACAATCAGGTCAACTATTCGGTTGCCTAAAATAGCTTTCAAACCAATACTGCTTCCATACTCAGGATCATCAATCCAACCATTAAGCAATTCATCGGTTCTTTGGATATCAAACCGCATAGCTTTCTGTTCCGCATCCTGATATCCATATTTGCTTTTTAATCGTTTTATTAAAACATCATTAGGCTTCTCATTCCACTCTACGCTTGCGAGAGTATTATAATAACCTGATTGCTCGAATCCATCGAGCAAACCTCCACAACCTGCAAACAATTCTATAGTATTCAATTTATTCTTCATCATTTGTTCTCACCATATTCAATATACTTTTTCAGCTGTTTTGCAATATTGTACGCCAACAGAGGAGGTACTGCATTCCCGACCTGTCTGTTTTGCTGAGTTTTATTGCCTAAAAACTTAAAAGTATCAGGAAAAGACTGTAATCTTGCATTTTCTCTAATTGTAGGAACTCTATTATACTTATAATGAAAGTGATTTCTATGACCAGTATCTATAGTCCTTGATGGTTTGTTTGAAGCATATCTAGTCCAAGCCTCATTAAACTTTCTACTCTCACCATATCCTTCAGGCAGATCTTTATGGTTCCCTCCATCAGGGACCAAAGCAATAGTTGACTTTACCAGTTCAGTGTGAGCAGTAGCCACATGATTATATAATACTGTAATGCCCTCTCTCATTAATCTTTGATATACAGATTGAGGTTCTGAAGTATACACATCCTCTTCCACTCCAAGCTCATATTCTCTACTCTGCAAATCGCTAATTGCTTCACTGCATGTAACATAATTGAAGGGTAAATGGGTAGGTGCAGGAAAGGCAAACACTTTACCAGTTTTCCCAACCAAATCATTTCTAATGCCAACAAAAAACATTCTTTTTCTCATTTGTGGAACACCATAATCTGCAGCTATCAATGGCTTTGGCGTAACAGAAACAGTATAACCCATGTCTGTAAAAGTATTTACAATTTGATCTTTTACTATGCCATTATATAATGTAGCCATCCCTGGTACATTCTCAATTAAAAATGCCTTTGGTTGAATCCTCTTGACAGTCTTAACCATAGCAAGATACAGCTTGTTTCTTGAATCATTTATGTCACGAGATCCTGTTAGAGAAAATCCCTGACAAGGCGGCCCACCAATTACTAGATCGAGCTTCTTTCCATCTCCTAAAATTCTATATATGTGCTTTTCAATATCATCAATTGCATCATCAGTAAATAAATCTGCCTTTAATGCTTCTGATTCTTTATGATTATAACTGTATGTATTTAATGCAGCTTCATCATGATCTACTCCTAAAACAACATTAAATCCAGCCTTTATAAACCCTAAAGATAACCCACCACATCCGCAAAATAAATCTAAAACAGTTAACTTATTTTTAATCATTTATAATTTCCTCCGTGATACATTAAGCAATTGATACATCAAAATTACCTAAAAAATTAAGAATAAATTGCTACATGTTTTATTAAATGAATTTTCCCAAACAAGAACACTCGTTCATATTAAATTATACTTGATGATAAATTGAAGTCAACAGTTTTTCTTATATATCATATATAATTTTTTACAACTGCTCTGTATTCCACATCATAATTTAATTATTTCTCTTTATTATTTATCTGTACATAGTTGAGCAAACTTTCTCTGTTCAGATTAACAAATATCTTCTTATTTGTAACTTTATACTAACACCATACTTTACCTTAAAGCACACTAGAATAATCCTTTCTGATAGAGCTTCAATATATCATGAATATTGATGGTTCACTTAATGTCACATTCTTTAAATGCTTGAATAATATTTCTTCTTACTATTTTTTTCTTGACATAAAAACATCTCTCTATGATACATTTGTTTTACCATAGAAAGATATTATTCATAAGTGATTAACTTTCTTTAAACGACTCAGTAATAGGAGGCATTATTTTTTGCCAACTGTTTTTTATTTATATCTTCTTTTCATATATTTTGAGTGTAATTTATTTTCAAGATCTTCTATATATTTTTCATATGTAAATCCATTTGCAATTAATTCTTTCATTGCAACATTTTCTAAATTTATCATAAGAACGAATGAATATATATTATAAACTAAATATAATAATTCAACGATAGATCTAATTAATAAATATATTAAGGTGTATATTGCAATATATTTAATAGCCAAGTAAACATTAACATTAACATATAAGGAAATAACTATCTGATACGATATTTTAAATATAAAGTTGTATACTATCAAAAAAATAAAATAAATAATTGGCTTAATAAAGTTATATAATATTGTTTTAAATTTACTCTCTCTTGAATTTGAATCATTTATAAGTAAAAATACATAGCTAGTTTCACTTTTTATTAATGTAAAAAAAATAGTACAAGCTGCAATTAGAAAACTAGTTATTCCAACAGAAAATGTAAAAGCATCTGTAAGTAAACTAGAAAATAGATTCATAGTGTTATTACATCTTTCTAAGACAATTGATATTCCAGCCGAAATACTTATATAAATTATAGTTGTTATAATGGTTTTAACTTTAATTTTCTCGTTAATAAAAACTTTAAAAATAAGGTGGTATACATTAGCTTCTATACTGTTTTTCTTTCTCAATATTTTATAAAAACATGAATCCATAATACACACCACCTTTAATATTAATTTTTAAACTTATATAATAAATCACTAAATAAAGTTTGCTTACCTTTATATAATGATGCATTTATTTCACTGTTATCATTTGAAACTTCAGATTTACTTTTGACAAGCTCATATACACTCTTAACAATATCTTCATCAGTAGACTTTTCGTCATATTTAATTGGAATACTTTCACTTACATCTGTAGGTCTTAATTTTATTTTATCATCTTTTCTAGATATTGCATCAATTAGATAATCAAATTTCCCTCTTGCTGAGGAGAGCATCTTTTTTATCGCGCCTATATTTTTAGGACCATTAGCAGTTTGTACTATTTTTTCTGTTCCTATAGTAGTTGCAAAGTTAGATACACTGTCAAGATAATCATCATAGTGATTCTCAGAATTCAACTTATATACATATAAGTTGAATTTTTTTATTTTATAAATTTCTTTAAACTTCTCTTCAATTAATTCATTTGATTCTATTGGTACTATGTTAATCTCTGAATCAGGATATTTTTTATTTAATACTTTCTCAGTAAAATCCCTAATTTTTTTATATTCTACTTCATCATATATAAACTTACTGTTCTTAAGTTCATTTATTAAATCATTTCTTTTTCCTCGTAAAAATTGTCTTACTATTTCCCTAACAGTTTTGCTAAAGGATCTTATATCAGGTGCTCCTTGGTCACTATTTTTAAAATAAATTACTCTATGGTTTCTAAGTAGTAAAATAAATATTGAATATGGTGCGCTTGTTCTCGTTTCCCCTATAGGTACTATTCCTTCTTCTGGAGTAATATCCTGATCAATTCTAAGAAATGCTCTTTTTACATGTTTCCCAATTAATGCATACTCACCTTTACTAATTTCAATTAGCTCCACATCATATAAAAAATATTTTGCAGTTATTTGTTCACCTTTTTTAGTTTCTCTCATTATTTTAGGATTAGACATTGCTGGCAATATTATTGATTGAAAATACTCTAACATTGGTTTACTTTCGCCATCAACATTGAATGTACAGTTAAAATTTGCAATTGTACACATAGTATCCTTCATACTAGAATCCCCCCCTAAACTGTGATTTTTTATAAAGGTTTTAATAGAAATATTATAATGAATAATATTTTTCTATTAAAATAAAAATAAATTTGATATAAATTTACACATATATTATATATTGTAATACACTTCTAAATTTTCAACAATATTTTCACGTAATATTTAAATGATATACAAAATCCTAATTTCTTCACTTATAAATCTAGCTATCTACGCATTTATTTTATTGAACAAATGTATTTTTAGTTTTCTAAAAAGAATTTACTCAAACTGCAACTGGATGATTTAGGATACTAAAAGTTCTTATATGATAGGTGTGCTCCTTCATATTCGCTTAAACTACTTTTCTATTAGGTATTTATCTAAATTTAACTCCCTTAGCTTTGCTTTTAATTCTTTATTTATAAGCTGTTCGTATACTCCTTCTTTCAGCATGTCGAATCACCTCTATTGATTATTATATATGGTATATTCTGTATTAATTGTTGAATTCCTCTTTAAAGTTACATAAAAGCAAAAAAGTATAGATTATATAAAATCTATACCTTTTCCAGTAAACATACAAAAATATAAAGCACTTTCAAGGCCTATATAGGGTCTAAAAAATGCTTTTTTCTGCTAACTCATAGTAGCAAAACAAATTGTTAACAATTTGCTAACAATCCCCGGGGCTCCTTGTGAGGAGTGAAACGACGAGCTTGCTCATATACACATTTTCTGTGATATAGATAGCACCTCTATCTCTATATACCATTAGAGGTTTGCTTTGTTGCATAAAAATAGAACTATGAAAATCATAGTTCTTTCGGCTTATAGTAAGTCTTTTTCTTAATAAATATTATAGGAATTTCCGCCCTTTTGTTTAACGCCATACATGGCAGTGTCTGCATAATGTATCAGTACTTCCATATCCCTCGAAGCTTCGGGATAGATTGCAATACCAATGCTAATACGGAGTTCCAAATCTGTACTGATTAGTTTGACAGGCTTGCACACCAAATTAAGGATTATGTCAGCTAAAGCTAAAGCTTCTTGTTCATCTTTAATTTGAGTCTGAATTA
The DNA here is from genome assembly GCF_045310675.1 of Candidatus Clostridium stratigraminis. Lineage (NCBI taxonomy): Bacteria > Bacillati > Bacillota > Clostridia > Eubacteriales > Clostridiaceae > Clostridium > Candidatus Clostridium stratigraminis. The sequence goes on along the minus strand of NZ_JBJHZZ010000001.1, from coordinate 220,253 downwards.
CAAGAAACTCGTCCCCACCAAGCCTTCCCACTATACCAGCGGTCCCCACCACTTCTTTAAGCCTTGTAGACACCGTTTTTAAAACCTCGTCCCCCACATTGTGACCATATACATCATTTATATTTTTAAATTTATCTACATCAAAAAGCATTACTGCAAACTTCAAATTTTCTTTTGCTGAAACCTCTAAGGTCTGTTTAAGCTGCCTCATTAAAAATCCCCTGTTTGCAATCCCTGTAAGAGCATCATAGTTTGCAAGATACTTTATCTTTTCTTCAGTTTCCTTTCGATCAGTAATGTCCCTTATAACGTGGATTCTCAGTATTTCACCATTTACATCAATACTTCTTGAGCTTACTTCCACAGGAAAGCTTGTACCGTCTTTTTTAACATGAACACCTTCAAAAACTAAGCCTTTAGCTGCAGAAACCTCCATTTGCTTTTTATAGTCCACAACCATTGACGGATGTCTCAGCTGCTGAATATTCATATTCAAAAGTTCAGTATAGGAATAACCGTATCTGTCCACAGCTGTCTTATTTGCATCCATTATGCTCCCATCGGATTTAAGATACAGGAGTATATCGTGTGCATTCTCGAAAAGAATGAAATACTTCTTTAGAAATTCATTAGCCTTTATAGTATCTGTTATATCATTAAATAATGTGATAATATGTCCCTTCGCCGGACTAATAAAATTAACCTTGAAATGTCTGTCGGATATTTTTAGATAAATATCTGATTGAACACTTTCACCTGATTTTACAACCCTCTTGTAAGTTTCAATCCATTCTGGAGTTATATTCGGGTATGCTTCCTCTATAGTTTTTCCAACGACTTTTTCGTTGCTAACCCCAAATATTTTTTCAAAGGTTTTATTGACTCCTAAAATTATGAAGCTTAAAAGATCCCTTTCATCATTATAAATAGCCTTGCTTAAAAGCACTCCTTCTTCCAGTGAATTAAATAGAATATCAAGATATGATTCATATTCATTATCACAGATGAATTTCTTAAACATCTTTGCAAATCATCCCTTCGTCCATATGAACTTTATATAGATTGAATCTTAAGTCAATATTATCATAAAATTATTTATATATCACCAAATAATACAAAATTTAGACAAATCTTATTAAAGAGAATCATTAAGCCTAGTCCTAAATAAAGAGGTGTTATAGGTCTTATTATTTGACAAAAATAAAAGTATAGCCCATTTAAAGTCTATACTTTTTCCTTCAATAATTGTGTAACAGTTGAAATATCAGCAGGAGCCCACACTAGTGATTCTAAGCACTCCCTTCTAAGCCATAAAAGCTTGGCGTGCTCACTAGCTATTGGAATTCCACTTACTATCTTACATTCCATTGTAATTAAATTTATTATAAAGTTTTCGTATTCATGAGTATTATTATTAAACACTCCTATACATTCAATGTCACATTGAAGCTCTTCTTTTATTTCCCTAACAATAGCCACCGCTAACTCTTCATTTGGCTCTACCTTTCCGCCTGGAAACTCCCACATACTTGGAAGACTCATTTCTGGAGAGCGAAGAGCACATAAGATTTCATTATTATCATTTTCTATTACTGCACCAACAACTTTTACTAGTTTCTTCATGTGTAGCACCTCTAAAACATTAGCATAACTGATTAAAATATATGACCTTTCTAAATCTACATTTTATAGTTGACCATATCTTTGTTTAGAATAGAAGTAAAAAAAACCGTCTTCGGAACTAAATCCATAAATATTATTTTTTCTATTTAACCAGCAGTAGTTTACAATAGCAATATCACCATAGCTACACCATAAATGTAACAATAAAAATATTATTCCACTAATTAAATTACCTTTAGTAATTAATAAGACTAATAATGTTATTAATATAATTGTCAGTAGTGGTGTTATGGCAATTATGATATATTCTATATTTGAAATAACAAAGTTATTTATTTTAGTTACTATTAATCCCTTTTCAAATCCCAATTTCACAGTTCTTGCTCCCAAGAAAATAGAAACTATAGCGTGAATAAGTTCGTGAATAACCATAGAAGGAAAAAATAATATAATTGCCATGCCGAGTTCTCCCATAACAAACTCTAATCTTGATACGTTCAAAAACACAAAAAATAATAGCGCAGTTACTGTTGCAATGACGAATAAATAATAGGAGTACGTAATGATGCTAATTTTTTTTATATTTTCATTTAGAAACAACTTTCCTTCTGATTGTTTGAATTTGTAATAATACTTGTAGTCATTTGATTGGACTATTTCATTTACAGACAATCTCATAACAGTCTCCAATATTTCTTGGAATATTAAGTGACTTTACTTAATAAAAGTTTTTTTAACTCTTTCTGAAAGTATAAAATATGGAATCCATACTAAAGCAGTTATAAAAGGTTTAGCTAATTGTAAATTAGTTAATGTACTATTAGCATTAAAAGAAGTATTTGATATAACTATGATATGTTGAGTTATTTGAAAAATTAGATTAAAAGTTAAAAGTGAAATCATCAATTTAGGGAATAACCTTTTCTTCTTAAAAAAGAAAATAATACATAACAAATTAGTAATTAAGATAATAAAGAAACCTATAATTTCAAAGTAAATAGCTTCCTTAAGACCAGCTTGATAATATTTGGTGCCTATAGTAGTTAATAAGGGCCATGCTTTCGAATTAATAGAGTTAATAGTTTTTATAAAGGTAGGAAGATTTAATACTATTGAAATGCAAAGTCCGATAGCAACAAGAATTAGCCATCCACCAATCTTGTCATACTTATTATTAGACTCTTCGGTAATAATAGTTTCTTCTAATTTAGGTTCACTGCATTGGTTTGAATTAATTTCCCCCATAAAAAATCCTCCTTAAAAAATATTAAAATTTTATATAATTAATAAAAACTTTTCTGGATTCTTTGAATTATTATAAGCCTAATAAATTAAATGGGCAGGATTACCCAGTGGACTCCTACAGCTATTGAGCACTCCATTAACCTTATATCTCATAAATATCCACAATTTCCCTTATATATTCCACATCCTCCTGATAAAGCCCTCCATCTTCATACTCTGCCTCTCCAACCTGATTATCATAAGGGTCAGCCCTGAAAAACTTCTTCTCTGGTACTAAATCCTGCTGAAAATCTGAATTTGCAACCATTCTGAAGGGATCTAGATTTCCAAAATAGAAGTTCCATTTTTTCATGTTTCCTGTTCTATAGCCACTTCCTCCAAAGGATGGATCTGCAAACAGCCAGCCATAAGGCGCAACATAGAATTCTACCCAATCGTGGTTCCCAACATGGGTAGGATTTACATAAAGCCCAGACTGCCATCTTGCAGGTATCCCTACAATTCTGCAAAGAGTTATAAATAAAAGTGCCATTACACCGCAGTCACCCTTTAAATTGTAGGCAGCATATTCTGGTATGTTAATTATGGAGGCATATTCTCTCATAAAGGAATACTGAACATTTTGTGTAACATAATCATATATTTTTCTTGCCTTAAGCAATGGATTCTTTTCATCTTGAGCAATTTCATGAGCTAAATTTACTAAATATGGTGTAAATCTAATTTGAGGCAGCATTTCATCAGTATAAAAATCAGGCTGCTTTTCTGAAACCATATTTGGATCTGGCAGGTTGCATTTAATATGATTTTCATAGGAATACTCCACTGTAAACTCTTCTTCACCTGTAACCTTCTTTTCAAAGTAAACAGTCCTTTGCATATAATCCTCTGGTGATATAAATTTTGCTTCTGGTGAGGTATTTATAAGTTTTATATTCTTTATTTGCTGAGCTTCCTTTGGAATTGGAAGCTGCACCCTGATTGTTTCACCTTCTCTTACAGCTTCCTTTTTAAGCCTTAGTCCAGCTTTTACATGTATAAAATACTTTTTTTCACCCTTATTAATTATTTCCTCAATAACATCGTTTAGAATATCTGTATTGCCTGTTTCCTTATCCTCATGATCTTCTACAAGCCTATCTGATATATTGGGAACCACTTTTATAATAGTTTCTAAAAAATTTTCATGAAGCATTACCCTTCCATTTATGTATATCCAGTCAGCAAACCTTTCATCCATCATTCTTTGAAGCTCTTCACTACTAAAATCCGCTATTTTCTTTAGAGCCATTTCCAGTGCCTCATCAAAGGAATATATGTAATCCAAAATAAGTCTTCTCATTCTTCTTTTCTCATAATGAAGTCTCTTTTTAAGCAGCTCTGGAATATTTCTTTTCATGTAGATGTTAATAAGCCTGTCCGCAGAATCAAAGTCTCCATACATTACATATCTCTCAACATCCTCAGGAATCCCTAAAGTCAGTGCTTCTAACGAATACATAAAACCACCCCCAAAAATCATATAATTTTATATATTATACCAGTTTAGACTTAACTATTCCAATTTATTTCATAAGTATTACATTAAATATATTCTTAAATAAAAGGGTAAATTAACTGTAAAGTGAAATTTTTCTTATATTAATACAAAAATTAATTTTTACTTCAATGAGGTGTTCTAAGATGTCAGAAAAGAAGTTGGCAGCAAAGAGATTAACTGAAGCTTATAATAATGCTCAAATTGAATACTTTGATAATAATTCTAAATATATTTTTTTCAGTGACTGTCATAGAGGAGACAGCACCCCAACTGATGAATTTGCAAAAAATCAAAATATCTTTTTATTCGCATTAGAAACCTATTTTAATAATGGATATACTTATGTGGAGGTTGGCGATGGAGATGAACTTTGGGAAAGCTCTAATTTTAAGCCTATAAGGCTAGCACATGATGAGGTATATTCTCTAATGAAAATGTTCTTTGACTCCAAAAGATTAATCATGTTATATGGCAATCACAATATATGCTTAAAGTATAGGAAATTTGTAGAAAAGAATTATTATGGATACTATGATGATTATAATCAGGAAGAATTAGAATTATTTCCAGGAATAACGCCATATGAATCAGTAGTATTTAAACATAAAAATACAGGGCAGGAAATACTAACTGTTCATGGTCATCAAGGAGACAGAATGAATGACAAGTTTTGGCACTTTACAAGGCTTACAGTAAGATATTTTTGGAGATATCTTCACTCTATAGGATTTACAAATCCAGCTAGCCCCGTAAGAAGTGCTGATAAGATACATAAAATTGAACGTATATATAGTTATTGGATTAAAAAGAACAAAATTATGATTATCTGTGGACATACCCATAGACCACATTTCCCCAAAGTCAATGAATTACCTTACTTCAATGACGGATCCTGCGTAAGGGCAAGTGGAATACAAGGTATTGAAATAGTAGATGGAAAAATAATGTTGATTCAATGGATGGTCAGTACTGACTTCACAGGTGATCTACATATAAAAAGAAAAATATTAAGGGGACCAGAACCAATTGAAACATTTGATTTAAGAAATAGTAATGAAAATCAAGCATGTGATAAATAATTAAAAACACGCAGAACTTATGCTCTCTGCGTGTAATTATATTAAATACTATCTTAGCTCAATATTAATTTCTTATCCTAGTCCTTTTGCAAGCTTATTTAGAAAATTTAAATTCTATCCAATTTTTTTTATTTATTAGATTCTCTCCTGATTATTCATTGAAAATCCATCTCTTATAACATCTTTTAAATCCGGTGTATCATCTTTTATTTCAATATTACTCAGCTTCTTAACTGTTCCATAGGGTTCCTTTAAGGAAAGTTTCTCTCCTCTTCCTGAAATAACCCATAAAATTTTATATCCCCTAGGTGTTACTTGAAGCTCATTTTCTCCTTTGCCGTCAGTAAAATACACTAGCAAGTTAACCTTATTATTATTGGCATATTCAAAAACTGGAGAAAACCTAGTGCCGCCTCTTTCATTACTTCTTTCTTTTACATCATTTATAGATTTAGCTTTGTAGGTACGCCTAATTTCAGCATCACATTCTATAATTGTAATTTCATGATTATAATTTTTTACAATACCCAGTACTTCTTTAATTGCCTGCTTAAATTCTTCATCACTTATGCTCCCGCTTATATCAAGTGCTACAGCAATTTGTGGTTTATGACTTCGAAGTTCTCCCATTAAATCTAGTCTATTAGGCTGTCTTCTATTTCTTCTAGTTATAGTCTTCTTTTTATCACTTTCAATAGTTCCCATTAACCGATGAAGATATAAATTCCAAGGAAGTTCCCCCTTGCTTTTTTTAAGTGCTGCAATCATACCTTCTAAATAGGCTGGTATTGTACCTTTTTCAGAATTACTTACAAACTTCTCAGTAAATTCATTAAGTGTTTTTTCATCAATATCATTTGAGTCTTCCCAAAGGTCATGTGTTTTTTCAGGACTATATTGAGTTTCTATATTGTCATCTTTATTGCTCTCATCAATATCACTATCATCCTCTGCAGCATCCTTGTCTTCTTCTAGTAAAGCAATAGCAGTATGAAGCTTTTCCACATAATATTCAAAGGGCTCAAAAGGCTTAAGCTTTAAGGAATAATTTAAATTTACCCATTCTAAAGTAGTGGCATAAGGAGGTAAATTATTTAAATATTTATTTACTACTACATCCATAGCCATATTAATAGCTATTTTGCTGTACCTTCCCTTAAATTCCCTTGCTCTTGTTAAATGCATAGATAATACATGAAGTATTTCATGCTTAATTGAACTTTCCATTTGCTCTATATTAAGAGTTAAAAAAATTATGGGATTAAAATATATAACATATTTAGCCTTTTTAAAATTCACAGCTGTAGGACTGCTTATATCAAATCTAATCTCTCTTGACATTTGAAACAAGAAATACCCATAGAAATTATCTTTGTCTTCCATAAGACCTAAATTAACCTTATTTACAAGGCTAAAGAACTCATACTTATAGTCTTCAGGTACAGTAATTTGGGCATCATTATTTCTACGGTTTTCTTTTAGAAAGGCATCAATAATTTTATAGGCACTTTCATAAAGCCCTTTTACGGTATTCTCAAAATTACCTTCCATATGTTATCCCCTTATTAAGCTGTGTGCCTGAAAAAAGGCTTCTACAAAGGCTTCATTTTCTATGGCATATTTGTATACTTCTGTATAGCTATTTTTAATGTCCTTCATGATTCCTATCATTAAATCCACAGGATATATTTTTAGTAACTCAATAAACCTATTAACATAATAACTTGAGTCAAAATCATAGTTTTTTACATTTGCATCTAAGCTTTTTAGAATATTCTTTGCAGTTAGATAAAGTCTTGTATGGCTTTCCTTTCTTACTCTTTCTGTGATAGCTTCATTAAGGGAGTCTCCTGAAAGAACATCTTCATAGGATATTAATGGATTGTAATCTGCTTCAAGAAAGCTAATAAACTCTTCGGCAATAAGTTTTCCTACATTTCCTTTTATAACATTTAAAAACACAGCTCTAGGTATTGAAGCACTTCTCTCCTTATAAATTTTATAAAGCTTAGAAATTCTTTCATAGCTTCTTGGGGTTGCTCTTATATCATCTTCATTTGTTTTACTTAAATATTCGGGAAAGGTCCCAATAAACTCTATAACCTTTTGATCAAGCCCTGCAGCTATTGCCCAATCTAACCACTGCATATAATCAGGCTCCATGTATAGCCACACAAACCTATTTTCTTGTGCCGCATCCATATCCACAACTTGATAATCAAAATCCGAACCATATTTACTTGAAGGATTCATAGCTGCTAGTATTTTTACGCCTTCATTTAACTTGTATCCATTAATTTCTCTATTTAATATTAGGTTCATTAACTCCTGCTGTACTGTATGTTCACAGCGATTTATCTCATCAATAAATAAAAGTACTGTTTTTCCTTTAGCTATTTCCACATCAATTTCCCTTAGCTTATTGTGAATGGCATATACAGTAGTTTTCTTTTCTATCATTTCTCCCTTATCATTAACTGCTGCATAAGCTTCTATAGTAGGTAGACCACCTATTTCACCTTCTTTAAGAAGATTTCCATCTATAACAATTAAACTCCAATTATTTTCCCTGGCAATATCCTTGGCTAAAGCAGTTTTTCCTATTCCGCTTTCACCAACTATTAATGGTACTTCTCCTGTCGCTAGTACCAGATCAACACTTTTTAATGTATCTATAAAATTCATTTTATTTCACTCCTATATTATCTTAAGCTTCTCATCTACAGCCATTTTCTTTGCTTTCTTACTTCCATATTTATAAATAAACATTATCTTATCCATTTCCATAATGTCACTGTTCTTATCTAGGGTATTATAATTTAAAAAGTCTCTTACATATTTTTCTTCCACATCTTCCTTTGATAATTCACCCTTTAATACTTCTTCTAATTCTTCTTTAGAAACTTCCTTCATTACATATTTAATCACTAAAATATTAATCTTTAGAAACTCTAGTATCTTCTTCTTGTCTAAATCGTTTATAAATTTAATAGCCTCTTCATTATTTTTTACAGCTATTAGCTCTGTATTATAGGTAGGTGATTTTATATATCTTAGTGCATCATAGCTTATTTTTACTGCCTCTTCTTGCACACTCTCAAAGGGCTCTTTTATAAGCCTTATAGCATCGTAATTTTTTCTTACAGCTAATAGTTGAAGCTCCTCACTTGGATTATCAACATATCTAATAGCCCATCCAGCCTCACTTACAGCTAAATTAATTACAGTTATAGTTGGATTTTTAATATACTCTAAGTTCGGCCATCCAGCTTTTACAGCTTTAATCATCATTTCTTCAGTAGGGTTATTAATAAATTTAATGGCTGCTGGGTTATTTTCCATAGCTAATTCTTGCATTTCCCTGGTTGGGTTATCTATATATTTTAACATAAGACCATTAGTTTTAATGGCTAAGTATTTCATCTCATCTGTTGGATTATCTATAGCTGCTATAGTATTAGGATTAATCTTTATCATTTCAAAAAGCTTTAATTTCTCCATAGGGTTCCTTTCTTTCTGTATTACTCATAATCTACTTTATAATCAATAATTATTATCAATAGAATTATACCACTATATAGCAAAGTGGTCTATAAATGCAGTAGAAACAATAGTCATATAAACGCAAAAAAGTCGCAATAAATGCGGCTTTTAAATAATGGTGAATTTATAGTACTCTATTTCGTTAACTTAATAATTACTTGTTCATACTCAGGATATATTTCCAATAAGTAGTTCCTTTCAAACAACTCAAAATCTTTAAATTCAAAGCCTGGAGATACCATACAACCAACTAAAGCATAACCTTCATTGTTCATTGCAGAACCAAATATGTAATCCTTAGGAACTAATATTTGAGGTTTTTCTCCCTTTTCAATATTAAGTCCAAGTTCTTCTGTAATAAGTTCTCCTTCAGGTGTAATCATATAAATAGTTAGTGAAGAACCAGAATGATAGTACCACATTTCATCAGATTTTAATCTATGAAAATTTGAGACTTCACCATCTCTAAGTAAAAAATATATACTAGTCCAAAGCTTTCTTGATTCTTCAATTACAACATTTAATCTTCTATCTGATATATTTTCACTTGAAACAAAACTTTCTTTATAAAATCCACCTTCTGGATGCGATATCATATCTAATTTTTTCACAAAATAATCTGCTGTGTACATTCAAATGCTCCTCTCATACTTTTAATTATATAACCACTCTTTATGAACATTCTAGTACAATCTTTTCACTCAAAGCAAGCTTAAAGCCTTAAATTAATATGTTTAAAACATAAAAATTACAAATATAACGTAGGTTACTGGCATTTTCATATCTAATGTTATAACATTAAAGTAAATAGATAAATATAAAGAGGTATAAATATGGGTATAAGATATGAACAGCAACGAAATTTTCTAAAATCCAATTTTAATGAATTTAAAAATGTAAAGACAGATAAAATGAAAGGAGTACCGCAGCCAATAAGTGTTAAAGAATATGACACGCACTCTAAGGTTGTTGATCTTCCGAAGGTAAATGAAGACATTGTAAAAAATCAAAATATTTATCAATGCATAAAAAATAGAAGAAGTACGCGACTATATAGTGAAGAAGAAATAAGTCTTGAGGAGCTATCCTACCTACTATGGGCTACCCAAGGAATTACTGGAACTAATAAGGGAGGTCTTACTCTTAGAACTGTCCCTTGCAGTGGTGCTACTCATTCTTTTGAAACCTATTTATTTGTAATAAATGTAAAAGGACTACAAAAGGGAGTCTATAGGTATCTCCCAATAGAGCACAAGCTATTATTCATGTTTGAACTAGAAAGCGTAGATACGAAAGTAGATGAAATTACCCTTGACCAGCCTTTTGTGGCTAACTTTGCTAGAAAAGCAGGAGTAATATTTGCATGGAGTACTACCCCATATAGATCTGAATGGAAGTTTGATATAACAGCTCACAAGAAAATTCTAATAGATGTAGGACATATTTGTCAAAATCTTTATTTAGCAAGTGAGTCTATCGGCTCAGGAACTTGTGCTATAGGGATATATGACCAAAAAACCATTGATGAACTTCTAGGATTAGATGGGTATGAAGAGTTCATAGTATACCTTGCTGCTGTTGGTAAAAAAAGAAATTAAAAAGTTAAATATATTATAAGTATACACAAGTTTATTAATATAAGGAGGTAGTTGAAACGAGAAGATCATTTCTTGCGCTTTATGCGTTAATGTTTGTAATTATTATAATCGCCTATAAAAAAAGTGAGTTTGCATTTTGGGGATTTTTAACTGTACTTTTAATCTTTTCATTAATAATAATCTATATGACTGTTAGAAACTTTAAAGCTATAAATAAGGGTGCTTATCTTGTAAATAGAGGCAATTCTGAAAAAGCAATAGAGCATTTTTCAAGATTATTAGAGAGTTCAAATAAAACTATAAGAGCCTTGCCTTTAGCTTATAGAGGAATGGTTTATTTAAGAATAAGAAAATTTGATTTAGCCTTACAGGACTTAGTGGAATCCTGTAAAATTAAAAAGCTTCCATTAATTAATATTGTAAAAGTTGGTGTTGTATATACTGAGCTTAAACAATATGACAAAGCACTTAAGTACTTTTCAAAGGCAGTAGAGCTAAAACCTAAATCTAGCGCTGCATATACAAACCTGGGATGGTTCTATTTACATACAAACGAATACGAAAGAGCTATAGAGAACTTAAACAGAGCAATTGAGCTTGTAAGTGGAGAATTTTTAGGCAAATCAAAAAGTCTCTGCACTGCATATAACAATTTAGGTACTATATATATTAAATTAGAAGAATATGCTAAAGCCCATGAATATCTATCTAAGGCAATTAAGATAAATTTGAAAGCTTCGGAAACCTTGGTAAAAGCTAATATTTATAAAAGCTATGCTTACTTACAAAAAATGATTGGAAATATTAAATTATCAAGAGATTATGCTTTAAAAGCTATTGAGCTAGATCCATATGATTTTTTCTCACATAAAATTTTGGCTGAAATTAATCTTATAGAAGATAACTATGATGACTTTTATAAAAATTTCGAAATTTTCTTAGAGAAAAAAGGACTCAGTATTGATAACCAAGACATTGAAGATGTAGTTTATGAAAAAGTAAAAAATGAAGAAAAGTTTAAATTGTTAATCCAAAATAAATGCAGTAAGGTAAAATATAATGATCTAAATACTTCTATAAATGATGACGAAATACTTTCTTATAACTTTAATGCCAAACAAGATAGTAAGAATAAAAAATTAGTAATCCTTCTTATTTTTTTATTTATTATAGAAATAATTAATCTACTTATGATAAATAAATAATTTCCTCCGATGATACTTTTGCTATTTAATTAGAATCCTATGTATATGTAGTATTTTCCTTTTTTAAATAAGCAGAGTGACCAAAAACAGTGTTAATATAGGTGAATATTAACGCTGTTTAATTTTTTTAAAAGTGTTGACCCTGACATTATGTCATAGTGTAATATTAAATTAGAGGTTCATAATGCTAATAAAGCTCGTGCCGGCAGAGCATTAGGTGGTATTAAGCTTCTCAAATCAAAATTTGGGGTGAAGTTATGAGAACAATAAAACAAGTTTCAGATTTTACAGGACTAAGTGTACGTATGCTGCACCACTATGATAAGATTGGATTATTAAAACCAACTAAATTAACGGAAGCAGGTTATAGACTTTATGATGATGAAGCTCTTGAAACCCTGCAGCAGATTTTATTTTTTAAGGAACTTGATTTACCACTAAAGGAAATTAAAGAAGTCATAACGAGTCCTGGCTTTGATAAGTTGAAGGCACTTGAAAATCATAAGAAATTAATCATTTTAAAACGGGATAGATTAAATGGTTTGATAGAGCTTATTAATAAAACCTTAAAAGGAGAGAATAGGATGAGTTTTAAAGAATTTGATATGAGTGAATATTATAATGTACTAGAAGAATTTAAGAAAGAAAATAAGGATAAAGTAATTAGGCAGTTTGGAAGTGTAGATAAATTTGATGAAATGATTGAAAAAATAAAAGCTGGAGAAGCAAAGCTTGCCAAAATGGCCATAGAGGAATATGGAAGTATAAAAAAATATGCTGAAGCCGTAAAGAAAAATTTGAATAATAGTCTTGCGATAACTAAAGCAGAACAAATTGATGAGTTTAAAAAGGATTGTCTTTATGATAAGCATCCTAAATTAAAAGAACTATATAAAAGGCTTACTGCTGACTTAAGCAAAGATCCTTCTTCAAAGGAAATTCAAGAAATTGCTGGTGAAATAACTAATACAGCTTCAAAAGATTATGAAGCTTTTAAAACTAATATGGGAGACTATTATTGGTATACTATGGTACGACTTTACTTAGTATTTCCTGATTGGATAGAAGAAGTTGATAAGAAATATGGAAATGGTGCATCTAAATTTATTGGAAATGCTTTAAAAATTTATTTAGGCGATTATGAGCCTAAAATAGAAACACTATATAAAAAGCTTACAGCTGATTTATATAAAGATCCTTTCTCAAAGGAAATTCAAGAAATTATTTCTGAGATAGTAAATGAGACACAATTGCAGCATGAAACTTTGAAGGTAGAGGTGGGAGAAAATTATTGGAGCTATCAGGCAGAGCAGTATTTGTCAGAGTCTGCTTATAAAAAAGTATTGGTTGAGAAATATGGAGCTGGTGCATCTATATTTATTGGAGAAGCCTTAAGGTTTTATGCTAAAAATAATAAGTAGTCTCCCATATAAGAAACCCTTAAATAGTGTTAATTATAGAAAAAATCTCAACAAAATAGCAGTCCCAATTGGAGGCTGCTATTTTGGGTCTTCATTATTAAAATAAATCAGCTGACAATTTTATAATAAACTCGTGAAGTAAGGAAATAAACAATAACATAGAAAATGACAAATACAAAAATCGTTCCTGCTGTGCAGCTTACAAACAATTTAACATTAGTTAGATTTAATACTGAAAGAAGCTTAACTATAACCTTAAAGGCAAAGGCAATATGAATAATTGCTGTTACAAGTGGCAGGAAGAACACCATAAGCACTTGATTGCCAATTGACTTCTTAATTTCTTCTTTGCTCATGCCAACCTTCTGCATAATTTCAAAACGTTCCTTATCATCATAGCCTTCTGAAATCTGCTTATAGTATATTATTAGTACAGTAGCCATAATAAAAAGTGCTCCAAGGAAGATACCTAGAAAGAAAAGTCCTCCGTACAGAGAAAAGAAAGTTTCTCTGTATGCTTCCAAGCCTTCACAACTTCCATTAACAGATAATTGCTTTATTTTGCTATTAATTTCATTAGCTAAAGCAATTTCCTTTTTTGCATTGCTATCCGTATAAAAGGCAAAGTAATAAGATAAATCCCCCATTTTGCCATTAGCTTTAGAGCTGGAACCATATATTTTCTCAATTGTTTTCTCATTAGGTACCACAATAAAGTAGCCATTAGCAACTACTGCGGAGGCAATCCCATCCACTGTCATGTTATTAATACGTTTCTTTATTTTAAATTCATTGCCTAAAATATTAATACTGTCTCCAGCTATTTCTCCCCTATAAGTAAAGAGCAGCACTTCATTTTCCTTTAAAGAAATAGACTTATTTTCCTTATTATTATATTCGCTTAATGGTATAAAATCTAAGAAGCCTATATTGTTTGCGTTTAAGTTATTGCTTGAATCTGTGAAGCAATTCTTATCCTGTATCATAGGTAGAGACAAAGATCGGTATTTAACTATATTTTTCATAGCAATATTATCTTCATCTGCCTGAGCTTTGATAAGATTATTAATCATCTCTGCTTTTTCTTTAGATACGTTTTCTGCACTTATTGAAATATCTCTTGGATATCTTGTTCTTAGCACATCTTCCATACCAATATATAACGATACTGTAGTAGATATCATCACAAGAACAGTAGTTGAAAGAATACAAATGTTAGCAAGTCCTATTGCATTCTGTTTCATACGATAAATCATACCAGACACATTTATAAAATGATTAGTCTTATAATAAAATTTCTTATTTTTTCTAAGCTTTTTTAAAAGAGCAATACTTCCTGCAGTAAACAATGCCCAGGTTCCTATCATGACAAAAATTACTGCCAGAAAGAACATATTAAGTGCAGCTAAAGGCGACTCTGTAGTTAATGAAATATAGTAGCCTGCTCCTAGGCTTAGAACTCCAATTAAAGTAAGAATCCACTTTGTCTTTGGCTCTTTTTCACCAACCTCACCGCCTTTTAGAAGCTCAACAGGCTTTGAAAGATGAATCTGCCTTAGATTGTTTATAAGAGTTAATAGAAAAGTAAAACCAAAGAGAATGACAGTTTCAATTAAGGACTGAACTGATATGAAAAATCCCATAGTCACTTTAAAGTGTAATATCTTAAGAAGCACTAAAAACATAAGCTTGCTTACTGCAATTCCTAAAAAAACACCCAAGGCCATGCTTAAAAGGGCTACAAAAAAGGTTTCCCAAAACAGCACTTTGGCAATATGCTTTTTCTCCATACCCAAAATATTATATAACCCCAGCTCTTTTTTACGCCTTTTTATAAGAAAGCTGTTAGTATAAAAGAGAAAAATCACGGAAAAGAAGCAAATAACATAGGTTCCTAAATTAAGAATAGCTTTAAGCTGTGCTCCCCCAGACATACTATCTAAGCCCTCATTTACCGATATAAAGTGCATAATATAAAACATGGCAATAGTGCTTATGCAAGTTAGTATATATGGGAAATAAGTCTTTCCATTCTTTTTAATATTAGTTACAGCCAGCTTCTGATATAATATCTTACTCATTTCTAACACCGCCTGTAGCAATTATAGTAAGAGTATCAGAAATTTTTTGATACATTTCTTCTTGGGACATGGAGGCTCTATAAAGTTGATGGAACACCTCTCCATCCTTTATAAAAAGCACACGGCTTGCATGACTGGCTGCTTTAGTGCTGTGAGTAACCATTATTATAGTCTGTCCTTCTTTATTAATATCATTAAACAGACGAAGAAGCTCATCACTTGAGTGAGAATCCAGGGCTCCAGTAGGCTCATCTGCAAGAACAAGCTGTGGATTAGTAATTAATGCCCTGGCAACTGCTGCCCTTTGCTTTTGACCTCCGGATACCTCATAAGGATATTTTTGCAAAAGCTCACTAATATTAAGTTTCTCTGCTATTGGCTTTAAGCGGCTGCTCATTTCGTCAAAAGACTTGCCGGATAAAACTAGAGGTAAAAATATATTATCCTGCAGGGAAAAGGTATCAAGAAGATTAAAGTCTTGAAACACAAAGCCAAGATTATCACGACGGAACCTAGAAATTTCCTTTTCCTTAATATTCATGCTGCTTATTCCGCTTAAAACTACCTCACCGCTTGTAGGCTTATCTAGAGCTGCAATGATGTTTAAAAGAGTAGTCTTACCTGAGCCAGATTCCCCCATGATAGCTAAATATTCACCCTTTTCCACCGAAAAGGACACATTGTCTAAAGCCTGAACATGATTTGAACCAAAACGGGTGGTATATATTTTTTTAAGTTTTTTTACTTCTAATAGTGACATAACTTTTCTCCTTTCACTTGAAACACTGGGCAGTTTCAGCTTACTCGTTCCCACTCGTAAACTACCCGCTAAAGTCCATTTAGGACTTTGGCTTCGCCCACTGCGCAGTTTGAGCTTACTCGCTCCCGCTCGTAAACTGCCCGTTAAAGTCCATTTAGGACTTTGGCTTCGCCCACTGGGCAGTTTGAACTTACTCGTTCCCACTCGTAAACTGCCCGTTAAAGTCCATTTAGGACTTTAACCTCCTCACTGGTCACACTGGGCATTCTAATGGTGCTCATTTCTCTTATCATGTTCAGTATAGCAAAAGGAAGAAATGTCTGCCTTAACTTTGGCTTACATTTCTTCCTCTAACCTTACGTCTTTGTAAGGTTGATATAATTCCTAACTCATGAGTATTTAAGGAGAATATATTTAAAATAGCCATTTGTAATACTTTTACTACTTTTTACAAACCAATGCTGCAGATCCATAACCACAATTTCTGAAATGAAAGTTCTCTACTGGTTTGTCTGTTATAATATCTTCTACATTTCCGCATTTACATATAAGTTTTGTAAAAATCACTCCTTCTGTTAAAGCTTATATCACTATTGGAGAAAAAACAAAAATCCGATATCAGAACATTTTCTATTTTTATTTTTTATATTCAATTAACTTTAGTGGCAATGTAAAACTAACTGCATATTATGTACTGGGACAAGATATCTATAAAATCAGGAGGGATTTAATATGCCAGATGGATTTAGTATTGCAAATAACTTAGCTCGTCATATTGGACAAACTGTAACAATATTTACAACAAGTGGTGGAGAATCTGGAAGAGGATTTACAGGAGTTTTAGCTTCTGTTAATAGAGGTTTTGTTAGATTAATAGTTTCAATTGGCTCAGCACCAGGATGTGCCCTTGGCAATTGTTGTGATGAAGAAAGAAGAAATAGAATAAGAAGAAACTCTGAATTTAATAATGAACTCGGTGAAATGGACAATGAAGAAAATAGAAATACTGAAAGAAATAATGACAGAAACAGATTTGATTGCAATGGAAGAAATTTCGGAGATATAGTTGATATTCCAATAGATAGAATTGCAGCATTCGTTCATAATTCTGTAGGAAGCAGCGGATGGTAACTTGTTGAAATCTCCTATATAAAGGCACTATTAAGTTTTAAATTTGATAGTGCTAATTTATTTTGTTTGTAGTTAATGGTAAAAAATAAAGCCCTGAAAAATCAGAGCTTTTTATTTTACGGACCTAATAGCTGTTTCTTCTTTAAATCAATTTCTGCTTGTGAAATAATCACACTATCAATGTAGCCAACTTAAAAGAAAATTAATGATGATTAACATTATGATTGCTTCTTTTCTCTTTTAAATATAAATATCAACATACAGCCAAATATATCTGTAGATTGGGTATGGACAAATTCCCAACCTTCATTAGAATATTTCTTAAGAATAGTATCACATTTCTCTTTAAGTGATCGTGTAGTATCAAAAAGCGAACTAATTATCTCTGTTTTATATTCCCACATAGTATCCCCCCATTTTTTTGAAATTACTTTGTCATAAATTATAAGGATGCGCAAATATAAAATATAAGATTGCAGCATCTTTTTATGCTGTTGTACAATACTTTAACAATACGTCTAACTGTTATTATTATATTCTGCATTCAATTTACAATTCTTCAAAAAATAAAAAATCCCAAGTATATTTACTTTTCTTTTTATTGGCTCATAATACTCACATGTTTCATATTTTCCATGCTATTACATTACTTTTTCATATAATAAATAGCTGTAGGCTTCAAAAGTTTCTACAGCTAAAAGGGAACTTAAAACAAAAGTAACTTACTTATATTACCACCAACAACTTGTTCTTCTACGGCGTCTTCTTCTACGGCATCTTATACAGCAGCATCTTACACAACAACAGCAGCAACATCTATGAAAGCAACATCTGTCAGAAATAAAACTATCAGAAAAGTCATCATCTAAAAATCTGTCACTTTCAATTCTACACCTCAAAAATCATCACCTCCTTTTTAGCTTGTCCTAATTTATACTATAAAGAAGTTATTAGTTTGGTTACAAAATCTATATTTTTAATGCGTAACATATTTAAGTTTTAATCATAAAATGGTATTGTGTTCCAAAGTTTCACTCCACTAACAAGAGTTTGAATAATGAGTGTTGTAGATCCCCCTTTTTTAGTAAATAAACTCTTGTTAGTTTTTTATTTGCTGTTTTTAGGCAGCCTCTTTTCTTTCTTTGGTCTGAACTTATTTTATTCCTATAATCTTTACAGGTTGCCATATACATTTAACTTTATCAGCTCCTTAATTTTAAAAATAAAAATACTGTAAAATCCATTTCTGGTAAATACAGTATTTATATTTCTAGCTTTATTCTTCAATAAACTTCATTAATTCCTCATTGAATTTATCTTGTTGATCATAGAATGTTGCGTGACCACTAAATTCAAATGGTATAAGCTTTGAGTTCTTGATACTTTTATTTTGTATTTCACCAAGTGAAAATGGAACAACTTTATCATGGATGCCATGAATAATTAAAGTTGGAACATTTATAGTTTCTAAATCAGAAAACAGTACTTCATTTATCCAAGTATTTGCAATAGCAGCAGTTGCCCACCCTGCCGCCTGTAATCCCAATTGAAAAAACCAATCAGAAAATGGTTCAGTAATATACTGAAAGAAAAATGTGTCGCCAAAATCTTTCAGCATTTTAGGACGATCAGTATATGTTCCCTGAATAATTTTGATTACAACTTCTTTTTCTAAACCATATGGAAAATCCTGACGCTTTATAAGGCTAGGAGCTGCTGCATCAATAAGAACAAGCTTAGATACTCCGTGTCCTTTATGTCGTCCCATATATCGAAGAGCAATTGCTCCCCCTGTTGAATGCCCTGCCAGTGTAAAGTCATGTAATGAAAGCGCTTCTACCACACACCGAACATCATCTGATAATCTATCGTATCCGTAACCATTCCAAGGCTTATCTGAATTTCCAAATCCTCTTGTGTCTATTCCTATGCATCTATATCCCATCTTTGGAAGCTGATTGAATTGATATTCAAATAGCTTATGACTTCCAGGCCAACCGTGTAGAAATAAAATTGTCTTTGTACTCTTAGGGTTAAGATCCTCAACATAAACTTTTACATTAGGTTCTACTTTTACATAGTACCCCATTTATAACCTCCAATAAATAATTAACTATTATTAGGTTATTCAATTAAAAATAAATTTATGAATTGCTGAGGGATCCATTAATAGAGTATGTTCTATTTACCAACAAATGTAGCTGATCCATTATCTCCGCTGTATGGAGGAGCTCCTTGAACCGTCACATAACAAATTATTAACTTATACTCTTTCCCGCTTGGGATATTTTTGCTAAAAGTTAATATAAAAGTATTTCTTAAGCCATTTACTGGGTTTATTTTAACTAAATTATCAGTAAGCGAATTATTTGCATTTGCTTTTTCATTTTTACCAAGTGTGGCTATGCCTTTAGGAGTAAAATTCATTGTATCTTGAATCCAGTAGTTAGTTGCCTTTGTTCCTAGTTTTAAGTCTACATCTCTATCATAACTAATTTGAATTTGATTTGGCGAAATCTGTTCAAGACTTACAAGCTTCGGAATAGGGAATTCTTGATTTCGCTCCGCATTGCTTATCGCGGTAGTAGAAATATCGACAATAGATTTAGCACTCACATTACTTTCAGAGAATACCTGGACTGCTATTACGGTACATGCAATTAAAAAACAACTTAAATATTTCTTCATAAACTCCTCCTAGTATATTTAAAAATTATTGTGCAAAGTTATCTTTCCCTAAAATTATTAAATATACTAACATCCTAAAAATAACATACCGCATGCTTTATATATTTTTACATTCTCTTCAATATATACTTTCTTATCCAACTAATCACCTTCATTATTAAGCGATTTTTATATGAGAATATAAAATTAAAACTATATCCCAAAGTGCTTATATACATACAAAATATATCTTTTGAAATAATAAACATAATCAACATTTATAAGAGAGGAAATAATTATGGATAATATAGTTGATTTCTTGGGTAATTATAACGACCTTGTTGTTAGCATATCTACATTTATAGGGCTAATAATTATTGTTGTTGGTGTCTATATTCTTTGCAGTCCCTATAAAAAATGATATTCTTTCTTAGTCTAATACTTGAATTACCACATAAAAATACCGCAAAATTCAACCATGAATAATGCGGTGTTCAAAATAATTATACGTTTGTTATTGTTGTGACGTTAAGTAAGAAGATTGTGTTATAATAAAAGTCACTACAATCCCAAACTTTTTTGTAGTGGGACAGGGGTTGTAGGATTATTTCCTGTATCATTAATATCTATTACAGCATTTCCTAATAAAACATCATCAAGATATATATTTAAATTCCATAATCCATCACTTGGTAATCTCATATTTAAATTTTCTCTCGCTGTTGAAAGAGTATTTTTTTCAACAACATCTCCATGACCATCTTTTGTTATTTTATATAAATTTGGAATTTCTATATGATTTCCACTACTATTTAAAGCAACAATTTTAAGCTGTTTATTCAGAACATCTTTATCATTTCCCCACAAATAAAGTGTTGTATAAACAAAGTTGTCTTGTTTACGAGGTTCAGTTAGCCCAAACTTTCCTTGTATGCCTATTAACTTGATAGCATTCATACTATTTTCTTTTATAAAAAAATAGTGCTTTAACTCCTTATTATTCTCTAACTGTGATGGCTGTTTTTTATTTTCACTACTATTAACCTTATCTGCTGTTTCTGACGATTTACTTACTATAGTCTTTTTCCCAATATAACTATAAGCGAATGTACCGCCTAAAAATGTTATTACACATACAAAAACAGCCAAAGTTAAAACTTTACTATTCACACAATCAACTCCATCATAATTAAATTCTTCTTATATTATTAATATTTTATCATACACCATAATGAAAGTATTTAAAAACTCTGTTAATACTTTAAAGAATGTTGTGTACAACAATTTGTTATTCTGTTTGAATTGCTCCTAATTATATCATTTTATAACTAATAGAGCACAGAAAATTTTCATACTATTTTTCACCGCTTATTCAATTTTCAAAGCTTTTATTGCAATGACTATCGAGCAAATTATTCTACATCTACCTTAATTGTTTCCAAATTAATCATTATCCTCGTGCCTACATCAAGCTTTGATTCTATTATAATACTGTGAGAAAGCTTGCCTAAAATTTGCTTGCACATGTACAATCCAAGGCCTGTAGACTTTTTATCCCATCGTCCGTTAAACCCTGTAAACCCTCTTTCAAATATACGGGTAAGGTCTTCTTCCCTTATGCCAATACCTGTGTCTTCAATAACAAGTGTTTTTTCAGAAAGACTATCCATGTAGATTGAAATAGTTCCCTCTTTAGTATACTTTAGTGCATTTGATAGAAGCTGTTCAATAACAAATTCAAGCCACTTTTCATCCGTTAGCACCATGCAGTCTAGTTCTTTAAAATTAAGCTTAATTTTCTTTCTTATAAACATTCTTGCATATTTTCGCACTGCCTGTTTTACTATATCATCTAGGCTGTACTTTTTTAACACAAGATCGGAAGACATACTCTCAAGCCTTAAATACTGCAGTACAAATTCTACATATTGTTCTATCTTAAAAAGCTCCATGGAAAGTTCTGAGCTTAGCTCACTTTCCTCTGACTGAAGGATTAAATGCATTGCTGAAATAGGCGTCTTAATTTGATGAACCCATAAAGTATAATAATCTATTAAATTGCTTCGACTTACCTCTGCGTTATAGGAAATTTGGAGCTTTTCCTTATATACAGCAGCAAACAAATCATAGTAATCTCTTTCAGTTATATCTTTAGGCTCTGGAAGACTATCAAAATTTAAGGCAGCACTGCTTTTTAAATTCTGAAGCAATTTATGTCTTTTATATAGTTTTGAAAAATCTACAATAAGGAAAATAATCAATAGGTTTGCGCAGAGCACTATGGCGTAAATCACCGGTTCTAAAGGGAGATTGTATAGTGAAAACACAAGAGCGAAGATAAAACAGAATACAGCAAGAAGAATGATCTCTTTAAGGTGAATTATAAAATAAGAATTTATAAAATTAAAAACATCTGTTTTTTTCATATTACTCCACCAGATATCCTATACCTTTTTTAGTTTTAATAAAATCTAATAATCCTGCCTCCTGCAGCTTTTTACGCAGTCTTGTTATATTAACTGTTAAGGTATTGTCATCTATATAACTATCAGTTTCCCAAAGTTTTGTCATAATAGTATCTCTAGACACAGCTTTACTTTTATTTTCCATAAGAATCTGCATTATCTTATTTTCATTCTTTGATAGCTCAATTTTACAGCCATTATAGTTTAATGTAGAGTCGCTTGTATTAAGTATTGCTCCTTTATGCTCAAGCAAGCTAGTCTGTCCAGTGAAATCATAAGTACGGCGCAGTAAAGCTTGCACCTTTGCTGTTAGCACATTCAGATCAAAAGGTTTTGCTATAAAATCGTCTCCGCCCATATTCATAGCCATAACTATATTCATGTTGTCTGAGGCAGATGAAATAAAAATAATTGGGACCTTGGAAACCTTTCGAATCTCACTGCACCAGTGATATCCATTGAAATAAGGTAAGGTAATGTCTAAAAGAACAAGCTGCGGATTATAGGAAACAAAGTCAGTAAGCACATCTTTAAAATCAGTTATACACTCTGCCTCATATCCCCAGGACTTTATGTAATTTTTCACTGTTTTTGCAATTAGTAAATCATCTTCTACTATAAGAATTTTATACATTTACAGTTCCCCTTACTTACTCATCTTTCTACATAACAACATTATTATAGCATAATTATAGTGGTTCTAATAAATTGCATGTACCAGCATCTGTAGAGATAACCTAAATTACTTATGGTATGGTACTTCATACTTATTTTTGAATTTTAGAATAAATTATCTAATGTTTGAAAAAATACTTATTATGATAAAAAAGTTTAATTGCTAATGATGCTTATATTATCTTAAAAGCATACAGGAGTATTGTATGAATTATATAATAATAAAAAATGGTCTTGTATTTGATTTTAAAACTAAAAATTATATAAAAAAAGATGTTTTAATAGATGGCACTAAAATCAAAGCTGTAAAGGATAATATTACCTTTGATAATGAAAATCTTAAAATAATAAATGCTAAAGAAAACTATGTGCTTCCTGGTTTAGTTGATTGTCACACTCATATTGGAATTTTAGAAGAATGTACTGGTACGCTTGGTTATGATAATAATGAAACTTCAAATCCGGTTACACCAAATCTTAGAGCTATTGATGGTGTTAATCCTTTAGATGTTGCCTTTAAAGATGCGGTAAAAGCCGGCGTAACAACCTTAATGACAGGTCCTGGTAGTAACAATCCAATCGGTGGTCTAAATTTAGTTATGAAGACCTATGGAAATATTATTGATAATATGGTAGTAAAAAGCCCATCTGGATTAAAAATAGCCTTTGGTGAGGATCCTCTCTACATATATGGAAAAAATGGAAAATGCCCAGTAACTAGAATGGGTATTGCGGCTCTTATTAGAGAATATTTTCTAAGAGCTCAGGATTACATGATTCAGAAGGATAATGGAAAAATTGATCATAGAGATGCCGGGCTTGAAGCTATTGTGCCTGTACTAAAGGGTGATATAATACTTCGAGCACATGCACACAGGGCAGATGATATTGTAACTGCTATACGAATTGCTGAAGAATTTAACATCAATAAATTAATCATTGAACATGGAACGGAAGCTCACCTTATTAAAGACTACATCCGTGAAAAAGGAGTTTCTGTGGCCTTTGGTCCAATGTTAACTCCAAGGATAAAAATGGAACTGAAGTTAAGGAATTATGCCTCTTCACTGGAACTTTGTGAAGCTGGTGTGAGAATGGCCCTAATCACTGACCACCCTTATAATTCAATAGATCAATTTAGAGCTATCGCAGCTCTGGCAGTTTCAGAGGGTCTCAGCAAAGCTGATGCTTTAAGATTTATAACTTCAAATCCAGCAGAAATGCTAGATTGTGGCGATAAACTTGGAAGCCTAAAGGAAGGCTTTGATGCCGATATCGTTATTTATAATGGCGATCCACTTAATATTATGTCTAAAGTACTTATGACAATAATTAACGGTAAAATAATCTATACTAATAAAAATCTAACTGAGTACATAACTAAATAAATAAGAGTGGTTTATGCCACTCTTTAAGTTTGCACTCTAGGCTTTGTCGGATCACATTCTGGGTTTTTTGTGTTTGCAACCATTGAAAGTATAGTCAGGTAGTAACATTCTTCTCTATACATATGATCTGGCACCAATGGAGAAAGAATGCTAAGAATCTTCTTTTCAGTAACACCTTCTTCCAATCCTTTCAAAAATTCTTTAAAGCATGTCATTTTCTTATCTGCATCTTCATTATGTTTTCTTAGTTCTGGGAAGTCATAATTAATTAACATTATAGCTAATGGTATTATTATTTAAGTTATTAACCCTCTTCCATATTGTTTCCTGAACTTTACTGCATATATTATCAAAAGAAGCCTCAATACTGCTGCTAAGTGACAAGGTAAAATCAAAGCTTTTGCCTTCTATACCCACTATTATTCCATCAATAGCTTTATAATTACTTCCAAGAGCTTTTATAAAGCTATATCCATGTTGTGAGAATAGACTTTGATTACCATTTAACCTATAAATATTCTTTAAGCTATTAACTGTTACAGTTCCTGGTTCAATTCCAAACCAGGTTGCATCAATTATGATTATATAGTCATCTTCTTCGATTTTGCTAAGACAATACTCAAAGTCTGTCTCCCCAATAATAACTTCAATACCACCTTCCTCAAAGCTTCTACCAAGCCATTCAATTATATGAATAGCAGCTCCATCATCACCCATAAGCTTATTTCCTATTGCAACAATCTTTATGGACATATTGTTAGCTCCATTGGTTTAAATCTATCACTGACAATATGTGTAGCGCAGGATATACATGGGTCATAGGATCTTACAATTCTTCCTATTTCAACAGGCTGCTCTGGGTTTTGAATCTCAGTGCCTATAAGGGCCTGTTCTATCACTCCTCTTACTCCTTTTGAATCTGTTGGGGAACAGTTCCAGACACTAGGTGTAATAATGTTGTAATGATTTATTAGCTTGTTTTCAATAGACACCCAATGTCCCAGTGCCCCTCTAGTTGTATCCATAAGTCCGCTGCCTTTCGAACTTTCTGGAATCTCGTATTGCCTTTGTCCTACAGCTTCAAAACTGACCCTTTCAAGTAAACCTCCAATTGTTTCTATAACCCTTTTGGTCTCCAAAACTCTAGCTATGGTTCTATCCATCATAGATATCTTATTTTCATAGTTGCCGCTTAAAATCATTCTTGCAAGAGGACCTACTTCCATAGGATGCCCTTCATAGCGTGGTGCTTTTACAAAGCTGTAAGCCTGAGCTTTGTCCATATTATCTTCTGTAAAGCTGCCAAATAGATTATCTTGAAGTGTTTCCCCTATATACCATGAATTATATATATTTTCCGTTATTTTTGTCTGCTCAAATGGGCTTATCTGTCCATTAATCAAAACTGCAGGCTTTACGTAGCTTATTTCCTTTTCTCTGTAAGTGTTAAACACTCCATAACTCATCAGGTTTCCAAATCCGCGGCCCATCTTAAAATAGTCCTTATAATAATGGGCAATAATATTGACATCTTCCAACATTCTATTGTTTATAAAGGCTTTAATTTCAGAAACTAAATACTTTAAAAGAATAAGCCTAGAAGCATCTAAACCTTCTGTTACCCCTCCAACAAAAATCCCATGATTATGTGGGGCCTTTCCTCCAAGTACTGCCAAGCCTTCATGCGCTAGCCTGCTGAACCTTATTGCCTCCAAGTAATCCTCTGATATTTTCTTGTTTAAAGCTTTAGGAAGCCTTAGGTCATATCCTCCCGCAGAAGATACCGGTTCAAGTTCTGGAGTGACCACAAAATCCGGCAAAGTAAAAAGATAGAAGTGTCTTAAATGATTTTGAATAAACTCCCAGCCATGAATAATATCTCTCAGCAGCTTGTCATTTTCCTTGGGATGAACTTCTAGTGCATCTTCTAACGCAAGTGTAGAAGTAACTGAGTGAGCCGTTGAACAAATTCCGCATATTCTCTCAGTAAAGTAAATAGCATCAAAAGGTGATCTGCCAATAAGCATTTTTTCAAAACCTCGAAATAATAGCCCGCTGCTTTTGGCATCAACTACTTTGTTTTTTTCAATCTTCACCTCTATCTCCATAAAACCGCTTATTCGTGTTAAAGGATTTACTGTTATTGTTCTACTCATAAATTCACCTCAATTCAGTGTTCCCTTTAGAATCTTACAAAAGGTTCCATACCATCTGGAAAAGCATAATTAGCACAGCCTATGCAGGGTGTATTATCTCCAATAGGCCAGTTAACACGACCATTCCACCTTCTTGTTGGGCAGTCAGTTCTAGTAATAGGTCCCCTGCAGCCTAATTTAAACATACAGGTCTCTTCACCAAGCTTTTTAGCAAAGATTCCATTATTAAAGAAAGACCTTCTAGGACATCTATCATGAATTGTAACTCCGTAAAATAAAATTGGTCTATGCATATTATCAACTTCCGGTTTTCCTATTGTAATTAAATGGGCGACTGTCCCTATAACCCAGGCAGGGTTACAGGGACAACCTGGGAGGTTAATTACTTCTCTTTTAAGTTCATTACTTAAACTAACACATTCAGAAGGATTAGGTCTTGCAGCTGAAATTCCTCCACTTGAGGCACAGGTACCTACAGCTAATACATATTTAGCCTTCTCTCCTGCCATTTTAATTGCCTCTAGTGCAGTTATTTTCTTACCCTTATACCTAGCTATAATATTGTAGTTTCCATTATTTTTTAATGCTGCAGCGCCATCAATTAATAGTATAAACTCTGTTTCTAAAGTTTTTAAAAACTCTTCAAAGGCCCTTTCCCCTTCTTCAGCCATTATGCTGTTATTGTAGGTTAGATTTACCATCTCCCTAAGAAAAAAAACTGCATCTGGATCTGCTGCATCTAGAAGAGAAATGATATTGCCAGAACATCCAGCAGCCTCTAGCCAAATAGCATTTATTTTTTTACGCCCCCCGCCTTTAATGCTTCTAACAGCCTCATAAACCATGCTTAAGGCTGATGATTCCTTATCAGCTGATAAAGGACAGTTTGATAAGTTATTCAATTTTGCTTCCCCCGGCTTTATTAAATATCATATTATTTTATTAATGAATTCTTTAATTAATTACATTCATCATATAATTTCTAAATAAGAAGGCGCCACTTCATTTAAAAGACATAAAATAATTATGTAATCTGTTTGTTTGGAGGTTTTAATGTATTTCTCAATCCCTATTTTTAACCCCTGCCAATATTGCAGAAATACTATTAATTATTGCAACTATATTACCTTACAAGAATTTACATTAAGCGAGCTTGCTTATTATGATGGTTCTATGGGAAAGCCAGCCTATGTAGCGGTTAACGGAATTGTTTATGATGTCAGTACTGAAGCAGCCTGGGGGGGCGCAAGCCATTTCGGCCTTATTGCAGGCAAGGATTTTACTTCTCAGTTTCAAGGCTGCCATGGTAATGAGGCCATTTTAGCTAAGCTTCCTAAGGTAGGAATTTTGAAGAAATGAGAGAGGTGAGGCTTATAAATAAACACAGGATGGTTATATTTTAAAGCCATCCTGTGTTTATTATTTTCACATTAAATTACCATTTCTCTTAATCACTAAATAATGATTAATTTACACTAATATTTCTTAGCCATATATAATCTTACTTCCTGTGGAACGGTTATTTTACCATTTTTACCATTTATATAATCTGCAACTGTCTCAAGTATAGCTTTCTTCTTATCATAATCTAAATCATGAAAATCTGAGATAGAATTGATTAATTTTAAGTACCTTTCCGTAGTGTATTCATCATCCCACCTATAAACCATAGAAACTGGTCTATCAAACAGATTATTGGTTTGTATTTCTGATAATCTAAGATTATGTAGGTCTTCAGCATCTTCTGGACTTAAATAGTCATCAAACTCAGGAGCAAGCTTTCGATAAATATTTCTTATTTCAATTAGCATCTCGGTTTTTGGCTCGATTATAGATGACAAATGCCAGAAAACAGCCATTACCCCGCCTTTTTTCAGCAAATTATACGCTTTAGGATACCCTACCTCTGGCTTAATCCAATGAAAAGCAGTTGCTGAGAATATGAGGTCAAAGGTTTCCTCTAAATCATCATAATCCTCAAAGAAAGAACAGATAGAATTGAAATTATGGTACTCAGAATATTTTTCTAATAGATACTGCACTTGTTTATCTTCTATCTCTAATCCAGTAATGGAGTATCGATTTTTTACAAAATAATCTGTGGCTTGACCTGGGCCTGAACCAATTTCCAATATCTTAGCATCCTTTTTTAATACTGAAAAATCTACAATGTCCTTAAACAATTGAGTAGGATACCCTGGGCGGGCTATTTCATAGTCTGATATTACGTCTTTAAAAACATGATTATTCCCCATTATTAATTTCCCCCATTGTTAGTTATGCTTATAAAGCTTTAGTTTCAAATCTTTTATTTCATGTAGTGTTTTATAAGTATATTTAGAGCAAGAGTATATTGATTACCGTCGCCTTTGAATGGCTTTTGCACTTATAAAGTATTTTGATACTCTGTTGGTGGTAAACTTATTTGTTTTCCATCCTTATCAACAAAGATGCCGTGAATTTTATAGTATTTTATGCTTGCAGCAAGGATACTAGCATTACCATCAATTGCAGCATCACTCTCATATATAATTACACTTTTTATTTTTGTTAGGTCTATTTCTGGCTGGCTATTTATATAAAATTCAGCGATAGTTCCCCTCTTGAAAGGAAAATCTTCATCTCCAATTGGATCAGTACCATCGTGGTAGTTTTTTTCCACCTTTAAATTTAATATTGACTTCCCATTGGATATTTTATTAAGGGAAATTATTTCTCCTTGAACATATCGTAACCTATCTATAGATTCCCACTTATTATTTGTATTTTGGATATTTGGTACAACTACATTTTTTATGTCTGGCTTATTTACTGCTGCAAGTATTACAAATCTATGAATTGATGAATTAGAATTTGCAACAGTAACTTTCGTATTAGCAGATGACCTTGTTGTTATATCTAATTTGTTATTCAGTATTTTAATTTTATCTATTTGAAAATTCTCTGAGAAGGTTGATGGTAAAGGACCCAATATTGAATAATAAATTATGGATTGCTTAGTGAAATCTTCTGGCGGCAGGGTGCTGTAATTCATATCAGTGCTCTTACTAAAATATTTATTTTTAAAGGCATCCCATTCACTTTTAGTATTTAACAAAACAGCACCTTGAGGTAATTCAAATATATCCTTCTCCAGCACAAAGCCTTCATAAAAACTATTAAAAGCTATATTCCCGTCTGAACTTTTATTTTGATCAATGGTTACTTTAACTGAATTATTACTTTCTATTAAGTTTGAAGTGTTTGAACTTCCATTTAAAAATATATCTTTTAAATATATTAATCCCCAAACAGCTAAAGCCCCCACAACAATTATTCCTAACACTACAAGGATTGGCTTAACTCTATTAATTACTTTTTTCACATAAATACCCCCATTAAAAAATCTTACATTATTGTGATTATATAATTAATTTTCCATACGCCATGATTTTCCATTAATCACTAAATAATGATTGATAATTATTAAAAGAAGATTCCGAAGCAAATGTTATCCTCACAGTTTTTTCTTGGTAAAATCTATCTTGAATTTTTATTTATATAAATGTTTAGTGCTTGAATTGCCTTAAATGATACACTAATAATTGCTATGTATGCCAGCATTCTGAGTATAGATTCTATTATAGCAAAGGAGCTAATGGCACCAAATATCCCAATAGCATTACTCATATTACATATACCCCCTTTAATTTAACTTCTTTTTATTGCATTTAACTAAATAGATACCAAAAAATATTTGAAGTAAGATTATTGCTACGGTAATTATATCTACCGTAATGATTTTGCTGCTCAATGCTTCCATACCACCCCCAGCATAATGTGGTATTTTAAGTAATGATTGTATAATCATAATATAGGTAGGTAGTAAACTAGATAAATTAATTAATCCATCTATTGCTACTAATATACCCGTTGTTAAACGAATATTTTCATTTTGTAATAAGCGTAAGCATCTTGTTTCATTTGATCTTTTAATATATACAATTAATAGGAATATAATGATTGCTACAACAACAATCCATAAAATATTATTTTCGACAAACGAATTTGGCCCACCTATAAGTCTGCCATTTGTTAATATCAATGTACTTAATCTACTAGGAAGTGAGCATATGCTTGTAATTACTGTAAATAATAAAGCACTCCCTAATACAGTATTCATTTGCTCATGCCTATCCATATCTATCCCCCATCAGTTTTATGAAAACTTAAAAAACTACATAATTTACTATCTATTATACAATTTACTGAAGTATCCATCCTTTTGTTGTATCATATTGCGTTCGATGACTTGAAGCTTCCTTTAACCATGCGTCTAAATAGATATTGGAATTAACTTTTTATTTTCCAAAGCTTTTCTCCCTTTTAATTGTTCTATAATTAAAAATTACTATTAAAAAACTGTATATCCATATATGGAATTCCTATTCCTATACTAGCTTTCTTGCCAGTATAATATTTTGCTGAATCATTAAGTTTTATGGTGATTATAGCCGATTTTTCCTTCTCCTTTAAACTTAAAGATTTTATATAGGTATTATTTTTGAGTAGTGAAATTGAATTAGATAATGATTTCGAAAATAAAGTATCTTGCAGCTTTAGGGAAAGTTCACCCAATGTTTTATCATAGGATATATCCGCTGCCGGGATATCTACGTAATCAGCATTGAAACTTTCCTCTGTTCCACCTTGGGGGCCAAAACAGACCTGTAGCCCATTAACAGTAACTCTTATGTCGGTTATTTCTTCCTTGCTTTTGCCTTTTAAAGAGATTTGTTTGTTTAAGGGAAATTTTATATCCTTATATGTTGGAATAAAATCACTATCTACATTAATATTTTCCGCGCCTCTCATGCAATCAATCTCGAAGGGAAAGCTTTGTGCTTCAGATTCGGAGTTTGTCCCATTGGCATAGAGAATAATATTGTTTTCATTAATTATATTTGCAGACTCAATAAAATCAATTCCACTTGGGAGGCTGTCTTTGTCCCCTGTTTTTAAATCATATAGAGTAAAATGGTTAGCAAGGGTTGGAGCTTGACTTTCCACTAATATATAATTTTTATATTCTTTAGTATTTAATATCTTCTCATCAGTTTTTGAATAGCTCTGTTTAATATCATCAACTGTTAACTTATCTTCAAACTTATTATTGATTGCATTCGATGAACTACTCTTTGTTTTATTTATACTACAACCTGAAATAAATAAAGTGAAAATAGTAATAAATATTAAGCAAAGTAAATAATAAAACTTCTTTCTCATAGATTTACCTTCTTTCATTATATATTGGGTTTATCTCCAGTGATTTTTAATTAGTTTTGCTTATAAATATATGGCAATAGATGATTATCATTCAGATAGTTTAATAAATTACTTTTTATTTGGTTTCCACCTTTAATGGTATTATATATAATTTTATTTTTATCCGGTCCTCCATATTTATCTTTAGAGTTATCAGTGGACACTTGAATGTCTTTGCCGTCAAAATCTAGCTGCGTAATTATAGGATCACCTTCTGTAGTATATCTGACTATATTAATCCTGTCTTTTATATCTTTATCAACATTATCAACAAACTTTGTTAATCTATCAGCGTTTACATTGCCTTTAAGATTATAAGTAATAGTATCATCTTTACTTTCAGATTTATAATATTTCTCATTATTAATAATAGGCTTTAATAATATCCAATAGGTAGTTAAAGCAATTGATATAATTAAAATTGAACCTATAATCACTACCGCTTTTCTTTTCAATTTATCATCTCCATGAGGTTTATATAAATAATATATTTATGTTCCAAGAAAAGTTTATAATATTTTACTGAAGTGTCTTATAACAAGTTTCCGAAGTAACAAATTAAGATACAAGTAGAACTATATTCTTTTACCATTAGGCATAAACCGATAGGATAAATAACTAATGAATATAATTAATGCATTAAAGATTAAATAATTCCATATAGTCCAACCTGACAAACCTCTACTGACACCTATTCTATCTACTATAGATATTATTAAATTACCTATAATTAAACTTATTAGGTATATTACTGCAAATTTAATAAGTTTGTTTTTCTCCATTATATTTCCTTCTTTCGAGATAAGCTCTCTTACAATTGTGACACCATGAATGAGATTAATTTATATTAATCTTAAAACTGCATTTTTGCTTAATAATACTTGTTTTAAGTGATCTTATTTTTTTACATATTTAGAAATGATAAAGCAAATTATGCTCGGTAATAAAAATTCAATACCTCTACCAATTATAAAAACATAGAAAGGTGCAGAATTACCAGAATTTTGATACTTATAATAATCAGCACCTAACCGAATAACAAATCCTAATACCAAAAGTGCAGCAATAACATTTAAAAATTTATCAATCCTTAATATACTTTTCATCCCCATACCCCCAATCAAAATATTAATAATCCTAATTTCACAAATTTAGCCTTTCTATAACAATAGAAGAATGTTACAAACTAATGAATATGTATTTAAAAATTAATATCTATATTGTAAAATAATGTACGCAGAACGTTTTTCAATAGACGTCATACTATATATTATTTCATTGTCTGAATTTGTTTTAGTAATTACCTTGCATTTATCTGAGAGGTTGTTTGATGAGATAGATATAATCTTTTCTTCATTAGCTGATAAAGTAGTGCTTTTGATGGTTGCAAACCCTGAAATTGATATTATGCTAATTTTATCGCTCTTACCTTTGTTTGTATTCTCAGCAAAAGTATCTAATCTTGAAATATTAAATGGTTTACTACCAATAACAAATATTTTATCCTTTCCGTATACAACGGAAATAAGGCTGATTAAAAGAATAATTATTAAAACTTTTAATTTTCCTCCAGGATAATTTAGCCTACTCATCTTCCTTTAACCCCTTTTTTATCAATCATTGATAAAATTTACTTCTTTACAATTCAATAAAAATTCCAGCACATTTTTGTTAAATTCATCTGGTTTATCTAAATTAGGTAGATGTCCAGTCCCATTTATTTCAATCTTTTGCGCCATAGCTATGTTTAATTCCAAAACTCTTGCAATTTCTTTGATAGGTTGGGAGTCTTCTGAACCTATAATTAGTAAAGTTCTTTTAGTTATTTCAGAAAGCCTTTCTGAAGCAGGAGGATTGATTAATTTCTCTATATCTTCTAATGCCCATTCTAATGATGTATCCAAAAACATATTTCTTAAGAGCCGGCGAGCCTTTGGATTACTTTGCTTCCACATTGGATTATCAAGCATAAACTCAATAGATTGATTGAAATTTTCATCTCTCTTTACTATTGACATTACTGCAAAAGACCTTTCTTTACTTACTTCGTCTACTATTACATCATACCCATTTAGAGATGACCCACTTAATACTAAGGATTTAACTAACTCTGGATATTGAAGAGTAAAATCAATAGCAATACTTCCCCCCATGGATACCCCAACTATGTGCGCATTTTTTATACCTAGATAGTCAAATAACCCTTTTAGATCTTCAGAATGCGAAAATGCTTCCTTTGGTTTATCAGACTTTCCAAATCCCCTTATATCATATCTAATGACTTTAAAATATTTCCCCAAAAAATTAAATTGATTATCCCACTGTCTTAAGTCAGTAAGACCACTATGCAGCAAAACTAAAAATTCTCCTTCACCTGTTATTTCATAATATAGGCTTGTTCCATTTATTTTGGCAAAACCATTAGTATACATTAATTTCCTCACTCTATTATTATAAGATTTTAATAGACCTATTGCTCATTATTTTACATTTCTTACACAATCTTTATATTATTATATCATACTATTTTTTATTGCAAATCAAAAAGAAAAATCACTTGCTATTTTTACATTGAAAATAACAAGTGATTTTACCACATTCATCATATTTAGAGCTCCAATCTTAGTGAATTTACACTCACAATGTTTATGTTATTATAGCATTAACAGATTCCTTCTCAAAATCATAATATAAAGTATCTTCATCTTTTATTAGGAGGTATCTTATGAAAAAGAATCATCTTATTTTATTTTCATTAGCATTATCTTTTCTGCTTGTAGGTACTTTATTTACAGGCTGTAGTAAAAAAAATGATAGTCCATTAACAAAGGTAAAACTTAATGAAGTAACTCGCTCAATTTTCTATGCACCAATGTATGCAGCTATAGATCAAGGTTTCTTTAAAGCTGAAGGCTTAGAAATTGAACTTTCTACAGGCGGTGGAGCAGAATTAACCCTTACATAAACACAAGTGAGATAACTACACTTCCTTTATTTATGACATTACACAAGGACTAGCATTGTCCTTGTGTAAAATTATCTTTTCCCCTTTCCTTTTTTATTTCAACAATATTTATTAACTTTGTTATTAGTTTTTTATTCCCATTTATACATATAATTTTATAGATAATTTTTGTCATTAGTATAACCACCTTTGTGATACAAAATGTGTCATTTTACTAAATATTGTAACCTCCATGATATACTATTTTAATTGGAGGGGTTACAATGAATAGTTTTGGCGATAGATTAAAAGATTTAAGACAAGATAATGATTTAACTCAAGAAGAACTTGCTAAAATTTTAAATATTACTAGAACTGCTCTGTCCAATTATGAAAATACTGATAGAGAACCCAGTTTTGACTTGCTTATAAAAATTGCTGATTTTTTTAATGTTACTTTAGACTATTTATTGTGCCGCACAAATTTAAAAACAAAATATTATAAACCAAGTAAATAGCAATTCTCCCATGAGCTTATTATATAATTAATTCTTAATATCCAACTCACGCCCAAAGCGTTATCTTAATAAACATTTTCCAACATTTATATATTTAATATTACTTATTTTTATAGTATTATTAAAATAATGCAATTTTTCGACACATTTTGTGTCCTTTCTTGGGAGTGTTATTTTTGATAAATTTGAAGCATTGGAGAATAAAAAAGAATTTAACTCAATTTCAACTAGCAATTAGATTAGAAACAAGTCCGGGTTACATATATGAAATAGAGTCAAATAAAAAAACACCATCTATTCGTATGATTTATAAAATAGCTGAAGTGTTAGAAATATGCCCAAAAGAATTATTGAAATGCGATTGTATAAAATGTTATAAAATAGAGCCCTGAATATCAGAGCTTTTTTATAATTCTTTATATTTACATCTTCCATAATATCCATTTACAGGTCCTAAGCTCATACTTTAATTCAAATAGTCTTTGCTGGTTATTTATTGCACTCTGGCACTTAAATATTAGCATTTCATTACCAGCTATCTTTTCTTTATCTATAAATTTAACTTTATCAATTTTAATAACTGCCTCGTTATTATCTTCAGTTGAGATCTTGAATCTAACTGGATGCGGTATACCTGTTTTCTCAAACCAACAAACCATATCTATAGGTGTAGCTAGGATTTTCATTTTTTCACCTTCCAAGTGGAGCATATTATCTATATTATATGAGAATATATGTTCGTAGTCAAGGTAAAAAATAAAGCCCTGAAAATCAGAGCTTTTTAATTTT
Organism: Candidatus Clostridium stratigraminis; assembly: GCF_045310675.1. Lineage (NCBI taxonomy): Bacteria > Bacillati > Bacillota > Clostridia > Eubacteriales > Clostridiaceae > Clostridium > Candidatus Clostridium stratigraminis. Next base: position 184,121 of record NZ_JBJHZZ010000001.1, on the reverse strand, counting down.
TAATTAAGCTTTACAATTACTTGTCCGCCAGTTAGGAAAGAACTATCAAATTCAAGTTCTAATCCAGTTTGTCCTTTTGGTACTTCTACAACATATACACCTGTCATTTTTCTTCCTGCTCCAACTTCTCCGTCTAATTGCCCTGCATTTGCTGCACTAAGCCCAGTAATAGAATATTCACAAGATCTACCATCTTTATCTACGACTTTAAACATAATCATGGAAGATATTGCTTGACTATCCTTAGAAGTATTTTCAATTGTACAATCAACAGCGAAGAAGTCTTTTCCATCTGCTGGCTTAAAAACATCAGTAGGTTTAACTGTATAAACCTTATTCACTGTAATCTTAAGATTTTTAAGTTGAACAACATCTCCAACTTTGAATGTCTTAGTTTCAGATTTAGTATCAGTATTAGATGATGTAGTTGCTGTGTTATTTTCCCCTACTTTTGTAGGAGTATTTCCATTACTGCAACCAACAATAAATATTGCTAATACTAAAGTAGTTACGCCTAAAATTATTTTTTTCTTATTCAATATATCCACCCCTCAAATTAAAATATATTTACACATTATTAACATTTCTACAAATCTTTTAATTATCCTTCTAAATGTTACAAAAAATAAAAAATCCTGAGGATTTCTCCCCAGGATTAATATTATTGTAAAGCCTTATCCTTATTAAATTCTCCAGCTACAGCTTGTCTAAAAGCATCAATATCTGCATCTGTTATTCCAGGTATTTTCTGTTTAATTAAAGATTGAAACATAGTAACTTTAGCTTGGATTGTATCTCCAATTATTTCATTTATTCTAAAATGTTCCTCCACTACATTCCATACATCCCATGCTATAGCTTTTGTCTTTTGGTAGTTTGTTAAGCCTATTTTAGCCACAATTAGGTCAATTACCTTTGGCACTACCTTTACTACCTCTCTGCCGATTATTCCTAATATAGCTATTAAAATAGCATTTAGAGCAGGTGATAATATTTGCATTATATCCATTTATACATTCCTCCTTATACTAAATTAGCAGCATCTTTAAATGTGCTATATCTATCGCTACCAGGTTTTCCACCTATAGGTATCACCTGGTCAGCCTTTAATCCACTAGCATCATAATCAGATTTTAACATTAATGGACATTGATTTTTCCTTGCTACAACAATAGCTGCAAATGCATCCGCATCTCCTAGATAAGTAACTATTTTTTTCATATCTACATAACCTCTCTTTAATAAGTTTATTTGGTTCTGAACCTCATTTTTAAATTGATCCATTGATTTACCATATTGCTTAAAATATCCTATTGGGTCCGTATGGTCTGTTTCGTGATAAAGATTTGAAATATCTGCATGAGAATATATTTTACTTGTATCCCATCCATATTGTATACACTTAGAAGCTACAAGCCATACCGCTCTATTCCATGCTTCTTGAAATTGTGAAGCGTTATTATTAGCAGGCTCACATATTTCAACGCTTAGATATTTTTTATTTGCAGTAGCCCCAGCATGCCATGCTTGTTCATTATCGGGTATCATTTGAATAATTTTGGTCCACTCTACAACATAATGAGCAGATGCACTTCTGTTCCCAGAATTGAAATAATCATGTTCATTTTGAGCTGTAGCACCTACATCATCTGTAGCATGAACCACAAACCCTTGAGGAACTAAAGCAGTTTTTGGACGATTATAATTAATTAGTTGCTGATCTACTATATAGTTCATAATATCCTCCTTACCTCTTTAATAAAATTCCTATAACGAAAATAGAGACTGTGACAAATATGCCAAGTCCCCATCTTATAGTTACCATAAAATCATCCATTTTCTTTATTAAATTCTTAATTTCTGTTTTATACTCCCTACTGTCCTGCTCTAAGGTATCAATCTTCTTGCTATGCTCATTTAGCCTTTTATTATGCAATTCTAAAGTATCCTCTATAAATTTGTGTTTCTCTTCGCATAGCTCCTTGCTGTAATTTTCGCTCATAATGCACCTCGCTTTTTCAAAATAAAAATACACCCAATTAATGGGTGTACACAGCAGCTAATATATTATCTTTTTTAAAGTGTCTCACTTGATGTCTTAAATAACAATAAGCCTCAATATCATTATCTTTAATTTTAATAACTTTAATATTTCTCTGAGTAAATTCATTGCCTTTTTGATACATTATAGTAATAATCTTATGTGTAGCTAAAGATGTTTTCAATACATTATCAAACATTATAACCACCTCAAATATTTTGAGATAATTATATCATATTATTGTTTAATATGCAAACACATGTTCTTGATGAACGTAATATCTTTTAGGTTTTAATAGCTATATTACCAACTGTGTTTCTAATATAGCTATTTGCTCTCTCAAATTATTCTTATAAGCTAACCTGTCTTGCCACTCTTGAGGTAACTTAGTTGTATCAATTCCCATAGCAATCCAGGTAGCTTCTTGAAAATCGCTTAATATAACTTCATACTCTGCTAATTCTTGTTTTAGACTTGTAAGCTCTAGGTCATTATCGGATACATCAAGTATAAAGTAATTCCCTTTTAAATCTGAAGTATAATAAATATCTACATCCTGAATTTCTGGATCTACTTCATGGATTTCAAAACCATCTTCTATGATAATATTATCAGGGAAATCTCTGTTATCATTCCATTGAAATGTTTCAACAACTTCCCCTTTAGATATATTAATTTTTAAATATCTTCTCATAATGCTCTCCTTACCACAAATAAACGCTGCCTGTCCAAGCATTTGCGTAGGCATTTACCTTTATGCTATTGTTGTCCACATATTGATACGTTATTATAACATTTCCAAGAGTTCCACCAATTGATACAATAGGTTTATATCCTAAGTTATGGGTTATAGTTACAGATGTACCACTTGCAATAGTACCACCCCAAGAGAAAGCAGACTTCTTACCAAGATAACTATATCCACCAGAAGCTGATATTGTTGCTGTACCTTCATAAAGAATAAGCCTACCATTTATATACACATCTGCTTCTGTATATGGCCAACCATAAATCTCAAGTGAACCATGCGCAGATGCAGATGAATTTATAGCTAAAGATACATTATCACATTCTGAACCAACGTTTCCTACATTAGAACAAGAAGCACTTAGTTTTGTATTATTGGTAGCTCCGTTTGTATGTAAAGAAAGAGTTGGTTCAGATGCAGCTCCTATAGTTAATGTATTCAATGCTGTTATTGTTGAACCTTTAATAGTTATTCCATTAATTGTTCCACCACTTATTCTATCAGCGCTTAAATAGCCTGTGGTTATTAATGAAGCGTTAATAGCACCTGTAATTATACGGCTACCATCTATAACAGTTGTTCCACTTGCTCCTAAACTACTTATAGTAACATACCCGCTTAAATCAATATTTAAGGCACTCATATTAATTTTGCTAGCAGATTGATTAATTAATGATACAATATTATTACCATTAAAATCATTTGAACTAACCTTAGATGTTATTTCTCCTGCTTGAACCTTTAAACTACTCTCCACAGCACTAAGCCTACTACTAACAGGAGATTGAGAATTAGTTACAAGTTGTCCATAGGTTAAGTTTGCATCACACCAAGTAATATCTGGTTCATTTCCTGCTCCAAATGTTTCCGTTAAATCTACAATTAATATATCATCTACATATGCATATTGACCTGCAGCAGTACCATCAACTTGTACCAATAAATCTAAACCATCACCCCAAAACTGAGTTATGCCACTAGCTTTAGTAAACTTCGTTTTGTCTGTATTCCAACTTGATAGAATATGGTCACTAGATAAGTATATTCTTGTAGCTGTACCATTTTTAAACATACAAGAAAAATAGTATTTATGGTCTGGATTGTCTTGTTTTACAGTAGATACATTAGCTACACCATAATAATATGCACCATTTAGAGAGGTCGTTATCTTCATTGAGTTTGGACTACTAACATAGTTAGTGGTATCTAAGGAAATTGTTCCATAATCTGCACACCAACCAGTTAAGTCAGTTTCAAATCCACCATTATCAACTAAATTGACACAAGCATTACGAGCTACAGTATTACTTACTGTAAGTGCTATAGAATCCTTTACTGTGTTAATAGCTGCTGTAGTAGCTGATATTGTACTATAATTATTATGCAAATCAGTAGTTACAGCACCAACTTGAGTGCTTATTAACTGATTGGTTTGTGTAGTTGTACTATAGTTAGTTGTAATATTTGTATTAACAGCATCAATTTGTCCTTGTACATCTTCTTGAGATGCTCTCCAATCAGAAATTTTATTTCCAACTTCTAATTGTAAGTTTTTTATAGTATAAGTTGTAGATTGAGTGGTGGTTGGATAAATTAACAAAACATCAGTAGGTAATATTGTAGATACTGTAGTAAATGTTAGTATATTATTGTTTAGTAAATATCCAACAGTTTGTTTTATAGCTGTCATAGCACTATCATATATTACTATTTGTACTTTTCCAACAGTATTTGATGTTGGATTATCAATCAAACTGTTTGAAAAAGTGTATTGTGTGCTTGGTTTTAAGTTAGCATTATTTAATCTTATATAATAAGTACCATTTCCAGTAACAATACCTGTTTTATAATCAGCATTTATAGTACCGTTGTATGCTAAAAGTTTATTATATACGATTAAATTTCTAGCTCCAACTTGTATGCCATTAATTGCTGTAGTAATGTCTGTACTCCATATCTTATTAGTTATATTACCTTGAATTGCAGTAATAGAAGTACCTTGTGATGTTATAGTCTGTCCTTGACTAGTTACAGTATTATTTAAAGTATTGAAAGCCAAATCAAGTGTTTGTGCTTGTTTATCTAAGAAAATTTTAGTAGATTTTATAGTTTGTGAAGCTCCATTGATTTGTACAAACAAGCTGTTTATATCAAGCTTTTTAGCATCAATATTGGCGGTATCAGACACCATATCATTTCGGATGATCTTATCCTTAATACCACTGGCCTTAAGGCCTAGTGCATCAAACATTAGATTTCCATCAGCATCCCAAACATACATACTATAATCATTGGAAGCATCTTTACCTATTTGTATCCTTACTCTATTGGGGTCCTTTATCTGAATTGTATTATCGGACATAAGCATATTGCCACTATCCGATACAATCCTAAACTTAGTAGTACTAATATCTCCAGCCAGAAGTTTGCCAACAGCTAAGCTAATTATTTGTGATGATCCAATAGCCTCATTAGCAATTACTGCACTTCCTGCTTGTATTGCTCCTACTTGTAAGTTAGCAGCACCAACATTTCCAGCCAATATAGTCTTAATATTAGCGGTGTCAGATTCTATTAATGTTATTCTACCCGTAGCTGCTGTTAAGTTTACTATAGTTGCATATGTTGCGGACAAATTATTAATATTAGCTACATCTATGCTTGCATTTTCTATAACACCATTTACAATATGCGCGTAATTGCCATATAAGTTGGTTACATGTGCAACATCTATACTTGCATTGTCGATTACACCATTAACCATATGGGCGTAGTTAGCTTCTAATTCTATTGTACTTACCTTTTCAGCCAATACTAATTTAATATTAGCCTGATCTATTACCATCCTATCTACACTGTTTTTTATGCTTCCTGAACTATTGAAATTTTGGCCAGTTTCAGTTTTACCTACTGCAGAAGCAGTTCCACTCAATCCACCCTTATAACTGATTTTATTGTCCATTAAAAGTGTATTGTAGGTATTACCTTTTAAGTCAGTTATAGTTATCTTATCTCCTGCCTGGAGTGCTTGGTTTCCGTGCCAGTTCATGCTATACGGCATATAAGATAGATTCCTCAAAGTATTATAAATGCTATCCAGCTGAGCTTGGATCATTATAGGGTTTTCAAATTGTATCTCATTTCCATTGGCACCTGCAGTAAGAATACTATCTCCAACTTTACAAGTAAGCTTTCCTATCGTGAATAATTGTTCGCTTGTTGAAAGCTTAGAATAGATATCAGAAGTTACAGAAAAACCACTATCTACATAAGATAATATTTCAAGCTTTCCAGCTCTGTTAAACCTTGCAAAACCACCTAAAAAAGAAGCTATAAATCCTATAGCTTCCCTAAATGTATAACCATCTATTTTATTAATTTGGATATTAGGAAGTACTGTTGCAAGTTGTACTCCTGCCTTAGTACATATCTCCTGTGCTACTGAATTAATACTTATAGGATAGCTTAAATCACTAAAATATGCCTTTTCAAGCTTAATCATATTATCGTAACATGTTAGCTTAACTACGTTCTTATCTTTGCTAATTTCATCTACTGTAAAAGTTCCTAGAGGTACATCTTCATAGACTCCATTTACTAATAAACTTATTGTAGCTGTAATATTAGCATCTTCTAATATTAAAGTATCAGGAACATTTGTAAGAGTTATATCAAGTTTTGAGCTACCAACTCCGCCTAAGATAAAACTTTCAGTGGGATTTGTATTCTCTTCTAAGCCAATTTCAATTATGCTGTTATCATCAAAAGTTGTATTCCTTATAGTGACACTACTCTTAAACTGCCTTCCATTTTGTTTTATTGCATCTTTAAATGCTTGTGTAACATTATACATTGCTTACCTCCTTCCCTTAAAGGAAAAGGTTTATTCCTCTATCATGTAATCTATTAGCATTAGTTCAGCAGGTGTCATATTATGACCTTCAAGTTCAGATAGCTTAAACTTATGTATGTCCACTTCATTCTCTATGGCCAGAAGCTCTTTAATATCCTTATCCCAGGACTCGAAATCTTTGAGTATAATTTGTCCATTTTTATCAGCTTTAACTTTTTCTTTATTATCTTTCTCTGCATATTTTTCTATCAGCTTTGCTCTTTCCTTATCATAAATCTTTAATTCTGCATCAATTTTGCTTATGTTTTTTGCTATAGCATAACTAACTTTAACAGGTAGTGGCTTCTTAGCAATTTCACTGAGGCCTTGTATAGAATTTATAATTTTTTCATTACTTAATTTCATAGTTAATCATCCTTCCTTATTAAAATATTACATATCCAAGCTCAGTTGCTCTAGCCTTTACAGCAGTTTCAAACTCTTCATATTGAGCCTTAACATCAGCTGCATTTGCGGATGCAAGAACCTTATTTACTGTATTACAATTAATATTGGTATTCATGTTTGCTGTGTCCAGGGTTGCTCCTAGATACATAACTACTGTATCTACCCCTTTATCGTCTTTAACTGTTACCTGTGCATTAAAATTTACATTTTCATTAATATTCATAGATTATCATCCTTTCTATAATTCTGTTAAATTAAAACTTAATCCTTGCCATCTATCTGTACTAAAGTCATATGCAGGCGCTACTCTATCGCCTGCATACATAGTAAGTGTATTTTGTCCTCCCACTAAAGGATCCGGATAATTTACTGGAACACCAGTTGCACTTACAGCTTGCAAAATATTTTTTATTTCATCCCCTGTAAGTGGGCCCCACTCACATTCAATTTTTCTCATGATTCTTAATCTATCTCTAAGAAGCACTCCTTTAGCATTTCTAGCGGAATTGTCACTGTCTAAGTCAAGTATATTCACCTTAAAAGTTTTAGGAGCAGCTATAGCCACTCCATTTATCTTAAATTCAGCCATGCTACTCCTCCTATATAATTAATTCAGTTTTGCCAGTCATTCTAGTCCTTTTATTAATAGCATTTATAGCTATTCTAGCAAATTCGCTTTCTCCAATTTTGATTATTAAATCTCCACTCTGCCCAGAAAGTGTTTTTAAAATCTGCTTAAGTATATCAATTATTTCCCTGTTACCTGTTCCAGTATTATTAGAATCTATTTGCGCTGAAATTTGGCCTGCCAGGTTATTTATCCATCCTGTATTATTTTCTAATGGCATTACAGCTTCTTGACCTCTTTCACCTACCATTGCAAGAGTTGGTTGGTTTATAACTCCACCACGAGCTAAGTAAGGTATTTTAGGAATATCAATTCCAGAGCCTCCTAAGCCAGGCACCCAACCTGGAACCTTTATTTTATTTAAACCTCCAATAGTTCCATTTATCAATCCTATAATCCCATTCAATGGCGCTTTCATAACTGCACCAAATGTATTTACAATTCCACTAAATACGTTTTTCACACCATTCCAAGCTTTACTCCAATTACCTGTAAATACGCCTGATACAAAGTCTATTATGCCACTAAATATTTGTTTTACAGAGTTAAATATATTTCGAACATTTGCGAGATAGGCATTAAGAATATTACCAAGAAAACCAAATTTATTTGACCAATCAGTAGTAAATACTGAGCCTAGCCAATTGCTAAATGTAGCAAATATATTTTGTATTCCTATCCATACTTCACTAGCCTTTGCCTTTATTATATCCCAGTTCTTATACAACAGAAGTCCTATTGCTATTAAAGCACCTATAGCTAAAATGGTGAGTGTTATAGGACTAGTTAAGAATGCAATGGCTGCCCCAAAAGCCATAGTTACACCTGTAGCTATTGTAGCTATAATATTCCAAGCACCTACAGCAATAGTATGAGCTGTCTGTGCCACTATTGATGCTCCGGTTGCAGCACTTAAAAGCCATTGTGCCACAGTTGCGCTTCCTGTAACGCCCTCGAATAACCCTAATGCACCACTTACACCAATTGCTCTAATAGCTTGGATAGCTAATACAGCATTTTGAGCTTCTTGGGCTATTGTCATTGCTATAGTAGCTGCTTTCCATGCAATCATTAAACCTAAAATAGTTTGTATTACTGGAAATCCAGTACCGCTTAAGAAATTCACAAATCCCGTAACCATATTAACAACAGGATTTAATCCACTAGCTGCACCAGGCAATATGTGAATAAACCAATTCAATATTGGTAATATAAATCCATCATATATTCTTAAACCTAGTTTAATTATTGATAATACCAGTATTCCTATATTTTCTAAAAACTGTTGTACTGGTGGAGTAGCGAGCATTTTAAAGAAATTGCTTATAGTTACCTTAGATCCTTCTATTGCTTTATTAAATTCTGCAGTAACACTAGGTCCAACTGCTGCCCATGCTTTCTTGAAAGGCTGAAATATACTACTTAATACCTTCTTGAAACCATCTGCCCATTTACTTGTAGTTGCTTCAATAGGTGCTATGTTTGTCATAGGGGTTATTGGAGTTATTACTCCACTTCCAGGTGTTCCTGAACCTTTTTCATTGCTACCGCCTAATTTATTTATTTCATCAAACCCTGCCAATCCACCAGATGCTTTTTTAGCGGCATTGCCTGCAGCTGTTGCAGCATTACCAACACCAGTTAAACTTGTAGCTGTTTTCTTAGCCTGTTTTTCAGTTTGAGTTAAAGCCCCAACTTGTGATTGCATAGCCTTAGCAGCATTAAAACTTTGTTGATATGTCTTGCCAAAAATATTACCTATAAAGCTTGCAATATAAGCAGTTGCAGTTGCTAAAGCACTCATAAGGGTATTAATAGCTGGAAGAATAGCTTGGTATATTGGCATAAAGGCAGTATATAGATTGCTTTTTATTAAGTTTAAGCTATTTGAAAATTGTTCATTTACCTTTAAAGAATTAAGCAAATTAGTTCCAATAGCAGTAATGCCCTTAATAATCATAGGAAATATAATTCCCCATCTAACCATAGTTCCAAAGAACATACTCATTGAGTTATGTGAGTTACTGAAGCTATTGCCTGTATTTTTAGCTGAATTACCTAGTCCTTTTAAACTACCACTTGTTTTGGTTGCAGAATTTGCAGTCTGCTTCAATTTATTATCTACTGCGTTTACTCCGGATGTAGCATCTTTTGCCATATTGCCTAATACTGCAAACTGTGCATCTAGGTCCGCAAGCTTAAATCCAGCATTATCTGATGTAGCTATAAGTTTGTTTATTGCAGACTCTGTTTTAAGAATTTCTTCCTGTAGCTTATTCTTTCTTGCGCCATCAAAGGCCATAGCATATGATTCTTTTAACCCAGCAAGCTTTTCCCTCTGTTGTTCTATCTTACTATTTGTAATATCTAAGCTTTGTGACAGGTTATCTATTTGAGACTTCAATATCTCTAAATTAATTCCAGTATTTATTTTAGGTATTTTAGGAACTGGTATAGATGGCATTGGGGGTCCTCTGGGTATAGTCGGATTTATAAATCCTTCAGTATTTGGAACTGATGTATTTGTTGGATTAGGGAAACTTACAGGTATTTTTATTTTCTTACTCATAGCTGCTACGCCTTCAAGCATTTTTGCAGCTGCTTTATTAATCTCTGCAATAGCTGCTAGTGCATTTTCTTTGGACATATTTATTACTTCTGAAATTGTATCTCCAGCGTTATTAAATACATTCTCTACGCTAATATTTATTCCACTTAGTGCTTTGTCCATTGCAATCTTAAGTGTATCTGATAAAGAACCTGTTATTTTTTCAAAATTAAAGTTACCTATATTTTGCAATGAGGCTTTAAGTTGCTCTCCAATTTTAGCTGCAGATTCATTAATCTGCTTACTTAAATCACCTTGCAATTCTACGTCTAAACTTATCTTTCCTACACTATCACTCATGTTCTCACCTCACTTTTAAACAAAATAAAAAAGCACTTAGCTTTTAACTAAATGCTTTTGCAAATATTTCTTGTAATTCCTTGACCTTGTCCTGTTTCTCGTTATCTGTCATATTTTCTTCAAGTTCTTTAGCTTGCCTACTTCTCCATTCATTTCTTATCTTGTGTTGCTCAGGAGTGAAGTTTTTAAGCATATTTTCATCTTCTTCGCATCTGATACTAACAATTTGACCAAGTGGAGTTTTAGGCATTATCCCTGCTAATAGAGTGCTAAATTCAGCCCATGACATATCTATTTCATTTCTGAGTCTTATTCCATACTGAGCTGTGAAGGAGGCTTCTATAAGCCCCCAATCTTCAAATAAGTCATACCATTGTTCTCTATTTCCGAAAGCCTTTTTGTTTCTTTACCTCTTTTTCTATTTCTTTTTCTATTTCCTCTAATTCAACCTCACCTATAGCAGCCATAATTGTATTAATAATTACGCCTGTTACAGGTACAGATAATTTAAGAGAGTTAATATAGTCAAGAGCTTCTTTCCCTAGTCCGGCTTCAATTATCATGTCCATTCTTTGGAGATCATCAATAGATTTATCATCAGAAAGTTGCTTAATAAATATGGCCTGATTCTTACTGTTATTAACAGTATAGATGTGATCATTATCTACTTGAATTTGTGGCTTATCATTTGTAAGCCTGTCCATTATATTATAAATTTTACCCATCTATATCATCCTTTCTATTCTACTATAGCTGGTGTGTAGATTGGTTTCCCATCACCTTGAAGGTCAAATTCTAAAGGTGCTACCTTAGTAGAATCGTCACCACCAACATTGGTTACATTAATAACACAGTCAAAAGTTAATTTACCTCCATCTGGAAAGTCTATTTCAGCTTTTGAACTACAATCTAGTCCATCTTTCCAAGCTGTATCTGCTACATAATCATTCCCTGGGTCTCCTACACTTCTTTTCCCTTTTAGAGATATTGAAAAGGCTTTACCTGTCATTAACGACCTTTGCCATCCTGCTGTGGTCATTGATGTCCAATTTTCTACTTTACCATCAATTTTAATACCGAAATTCTCCATATCTGCTATTGGAACAAAGTCAGTTGGTTGTGCACTTGCTGCTCCTTTTATACCAATTTTAAATACTAAATTATATACTGGAAATACTCCTTTAAATGGCATTACACATTACCTACCTTTCATAAATTATATATGTGTTTATCACATATTCGTAAATTCCATTTTCATCTGTGCCTACTCCTATTGGCTCAGATGTTTTCATGTCAAAGTTTACCATCCTATGTCCTGCAATTGTTGCCATTTGTCCAAACATCGCATTATAAACCTCCTGCGCTTTTAATTCTGCTGCAGTATTGTTTTTGCCCCAATGAACCAATATAGAAATAGCCTTAGTGGAATAAGATGTATTTGCTAATCCACCTAAGGCTATATTAGGAGATGGTCCTTGTATGCTGTAAACAGCTATGCATTGTTGTTTACTTGTATCTGCTTTACCTGTATACCAGTTAGGGCAATCTATTTTTGTTTTAAGCCAATCTTTAACCTCTGTTAAGGTCATGTTATCAGCCCCTTACTTAATTGTTTTAAAAATTTCATATATGTTTCTTTAATGAAGTCTTTTTTGTCCCCATCTATATAGCTCTGCATCCATAAGCCTTGTGCATTAATATTCTTATCAGTACGAAAATTATATTCTGGATGGTAATACATTCGTCTGGCATAGGGAGTGTCAAAGACTATTGATGTAATAAAATTATTAAACTGAGATTTATCTACAAAACCACTTCTTTCAAGCTCTCCAGTATTTTTAGGAGTTACTGCAGAAGTTTTAATATCACTAAGTACTGCCTCAGCTGTCATTTCTAAAGCTTGTTTCTGAATTTCCTCAAGCTTTGCTATTTTAGAATTATCTAATTTAATTGTTACTTTTACACTCATGATAAGTTAAGCTCCGTAGAAAATACTGTACCATCTGGATTAAGAGGCCTTTCAGCACTGTATATATTTTTCTTAGTCCCCTTAACTTCAACATAACCTTCTATTAATTTTCCTTGATTAATATCTCCTTCTATGACTGCTTTTCCACTTAAGGTTATAAGCTGCCTTTCAGGGGTCATTATCTGCTTAGATTTGTCTGTATAGATGCATTTGCCCTCATACAGCAGCTTTTCTTCTTCTCCATCTTCGCCTAATGTAGTGTTGTGCACTTTAATATCTATATTAGCTAAAAACTTTGGAAATGGTAATTTTACACCCATAGTTAAAGCCTCCTGCAGGTTAAACCTGTCTGTCCTAAATAATTCAATACTTCTTGGGTTGTAGTAATTCCGTTTATCTTCTGTGCATTAAAACTAACACTAATACTTCCAGCGCTAAATCCAGATAAAGGCATATTGATGTATTCTCCATACTGCTCTACAAAATCAGCGTGGATACATACCGCTTTCTTAACCTTATCCTGCTGAAATGAAGTAAGATTTTCAAAACCAAGGCCAATAATTCTGTTATAAGTAAGGGCATTAATCTGATCTGTAGCTTTCTCCAGCTTACTATCAAGCTTATCTGTTATTAAACCACTAAAGCCATTGTAAAAATCTTCATCTACATAGGACATATAATCACATCCTTATTAAAAGAAAAGAAGGTACAATTAAGCACCTTCTGTAGCCTTCTTTAGATCTTGTTTTAGTTTTTTATTTTCTTTCTCAAGCTTTTCACACTTTTCTTCTAGCTCTTTATATTCTTTATAGTCAACTTTTCTACCAGCACCATATTCTACAACATTTCCTTCATCATCCAAGATGTCATAGCCTTGTGCAGCATAAGAAGCTTTACTAGTTTCATCTACAGAGTAGACTTTATTGCCTTTTACCGCTTCCATTATATCCCTCCTATACTTCTGATTGGGCATTAATAGCTATGCCACAAGCCTTATTTTGAATTAAGAATGTATCTGTGTAAAATCTGTTTTGATATACGTACTTATCTGCAGTTCTTGAGTCAGTACCAGGAGTAAATAGTTTCATGTATGCATATTTATCTCTTGATATAACACAAGAAGGATGTACAAGAATTAGATTTATTTGTTTTGCTGTAGCTGCAGGTATACATCCGTCAGTAAAGTTATATAATGTCTTAAATCTAGCACTAGGAACTTTTACTATAGTAACATCATCTAAAGAATAAACTCTTCTATCAATGCTACCATTGTTGTTATTTACATCAATATTTCTAACTATTCCCTCTGCATTTTTCAACAACTTATTTATAGATGGAGTAACATAAAGTATTCTTCCTTCACTTGGAACACCAGCATCATCCATCTTTTCCATTTGTGTGTCAAACCAATCTAGTATATTGGTAGTAGTAAGAACTGTATTATCTATTACTGCTCCATTAGCAACATAACCCTTTGCTTCAGCATATAACTTAGAATATCTGTAACTATCCTTTTCAGGTATAGCCTGCTCTGTTTCAAAAACATTTTGAACATTAGCCATTTCTATTACTAGATTAGTTTCATCTATGTCCATTGGATCTAGAGCAAATTCTATATCTCTATCATGGGAAAGTTTCTTTGGCTCCCAATCATTACTGATTGTTCCAGTATTAAATCCCATAGTATTTCTATTATGGTCTTTATAACCACTAAGAGTTATTTTAGGTAATTTAATAGTCTGGGCATTCATAAATTTAATACCTGGGTTAGATTGAGTTAACGCATAGGAAGTTAATTCCCTTGAATACTTCTGTTGTAATTCTCTTTCAAATTGTTCAGCATAATCATATACTGGCATTTCACATCTCTCCTTTAATTATTATTAGTATTGTTTCCGAAAATTGAAGCAAGCTGAGTATCTATAGTAGCTCCGCCTCCATTTCCATTGCCACCACCACCCAATTTAAAACCTGGTTTAGGTTGGGTAGTATCTTCTTTGAATAAAAACTTTTTAGTTTCTCCTAGAGTCTTTATTTGTTCATCTAGCCCTGTTACCTTGCCATCATCAGAAAGAATAAGCTTAGACTTATCAAACAGTCCTGCTGCTAAATCTTCATCATGTACCTTACTAGCTATAGCTAGCTTTATAGCATTATTAAGTGTCATGTCTTTTAAATCAGCTTGGTACTTTTGCTCTTTGGCTGTATTATCTGCTTGTAATGTGGCTATCTGTGCTTTAAGAGTTTCATTATCTCCAGCTGATTTTTTAAGGGTTTCAAGCTGTGTTTCATGCTCTTTAGCAGTAGCCTTTAACTGCTTATTAGCCTCATTCACTTCATCAAATCGGCTCTTAGGTATAAATCCTTTTAACTCTTCCTGTGAAGCTTCTGCAGCCTTTGTTGCCTGTTCCTCTGTTAAGCCTAGTGCAATAAATTGATCCTTTGTCATTTAATAATCATCCTTTCATCTTCATTTTTTATCCTGGTCTTGGCCAGTGATGTCTTGTTCTTTTTCGCCTTCAATACCAAAAAGGCTAAAATAAAAAAGCCTTATTTCTAAGACTTTAATTAACTCTTGCTTCATGCCACCATAGATATAAATTAGGTAATCCAAATTCCCATCCACAATTATGTTTATCCCAATAAAAGAACGGTAATCTTATATATACCCTTAAATTTTTAATACTCATTGGTTTATGTGATGCACCTTTATGAATATTAAATCTACAATTTTTTAATCCATAAAACTTACTTAATTTTGGTGCTTTCCAAAATATAAAATGTATTCTTGATTCTTTATATGGCTTAAATAATAATAATGCTTTAGTTACATTAACCCATTTAGATCCGTCGCGATTAGTATTTATTATCATACTCTATCACCTCGCTTTCTAAGATTTCTTTTTATTTCCTAACAAATTTAAAACTATTATGGTTGCACAAATTATTAAGGTTATCTGTACTGCAGTATTCACATTCTCACCTCGCTTTGATGCATATTAAAAGCACCTACTATTTTTACTTAGTAAGTGCTTTTAATAAATGGCCATTATTGTTTTTTCAGGATATTGTTTCTCAGCGGATAATCTTCTTAATTTTGCAATAGCTCTACTATTCCAAAAATCAGGATTATTCTCTGCAGCTTCTATTATTTTTCCCTCTTCTGTTCTTGTGTTATATTCAACAATGCCTTTTTTCCCTTTTTCCTCTGGTTGGTACCAATAACGTACTATACCATTATCAAAAGAGATAAATTCTAGTAGCATCATTATGAACCACCTCTTTCCTCTTTGACAGCTTTAGAATAATTATATTTTCTCTCAGTTATATCATGAGCTACTCTATATTCATAATTATAACGCTTCATTAGTCCAGATTCAAGATATTCATGCCTTAACATTATGATGTCCATAGCTTTTATTTCTTTTCCTTCGATAAGTCTTTGCCAACTTCTGGCCATATCATAATCAGGATCAAATCTTCCTATAAGACCATATCCAAGATTATGTTCTTCAGTAAAAATATGATTTTTAATTAATTGAATCGTTTTTTCACTGAAGCCAGTATTTTTAGCTATCTTACCGACGTCAGTTTTCATATGCCTTACTGACTCGTAATACTGCATTGCATGCTTTTCAGCTTCCTTACTTTCTGGATTTAGTGCACCTGTTATTTTTATAGGTTTATATCCTTTTACTTCTTCTCTAGCATTATTTCTTCTGAGTTGAGAGTTATCTTCTAAATGCTGCTTCAATTTCTTTTGCCATTCCTTGACTTTAGCATCTGCTTTGCTTACATTTTCAGAATCGGTGGAGCCAACAACTATCCTTTTCCACATTCTTATTTGTCTTTCTATATACCTTTGCTTTTGCTCTGCTTCATAGGTCTTAACAGCATCCTTCCCATCTGGTACTGTAGGAAGCTGAGTTATTCCTGGGAAGTATGTTATTAAAGTATGCCTGCAGTTAGGATGAAGAAGTCCTGCTGCTATAGCTTCACTAAGCAGATGATATTTGCTATTCTCTTGTATAAATTCTTTGCTTGGATGGCTAAAAACATCATCAATTAATACTTTTCCCTGCCAAGGTTCACACATTTTACAAGTGTTAGCATGAGCAGACACTACAACTAAATATAAGCCCCATTCATCTCTCTTTTTACCTTCACCCAAGAAAGTAGCTCTTTGGCTTGCTGTTCTTAATGCCATTTCTGCATAAGAAGCAATATTAACCCTTCGACCATTCTTATATACTATGCTGTCTATTCCTTTTTCTAAAAAGTCTTTAGTTGCCATATCAATAGCCTGTTCTAAAGTCTTAGCACCATTTTGCAGATACACATGCGTTTTAAATAATGTTTGCCTATAAATATCATCCATCTTACGCAATACTGAATGCTGTGCTTCTTTAAGATCATGTTCAACGCTCTTTTGCAGTGCTTCTATTTTTTTATCATTTACCCCAAAGAAGTTTTGCTCTGGAGGCGGTGTCTTTGCAGGATTAAAAGGCTTATTTTCTTGATGCTTTGGAGCTTCTAGTTGTGGCTCTTGAGGTTGATTAGGTTTTTCTTCTAGCTTAGGAGTTTCTAAGATGTCAGTAAGTTCTTCTTTAGATCTTTCACTTTTAGGTAATATAACTCCAGCTTCTTCTATCTTCTGTACTAGCTTCTCAGCTCTCTTCTCTCCAGCTTCAAAATTATTATTTAATTCTCTGTCTATTGCCTGCTGAATAGGTTCACTATAAGAATCAACAATAGCCCTATTTCTTTTGCGGAATTCCTCCATAGCTCTAAGTTTACTTAACTGCCATTGTTCCCAAACAAAACCTTCTTTTTCTTGCTCGATTTGGTGAAAACTAAAGGCTCTCTTCATACTTGATATTAGATCTAATTCCATCTGTTGAAAAATTCTAGATATATCATAAGCCTTTTGTCTTTCTATCTCAGCATTATCTTGTATAGATTGTTTATTCACATTTTTTAATATGTCACCTAAAAGCTCAGGATTATTTTTATTATCCTTCTTGTCCATTTCCGCCACCTGTTAAGTCTGCATTATCAACTACCTTTGGATCTTCTGCCTGCAACATTCCATTCTGTTCTTTAATACGTTGAACTTCCTCTGCCTTTTCTTCATCACTTAACGTATCTCCATACATTTCCTCAACGGCTTTTTCTACAGACATTATTCCGTAGGATTTAGCTTTACCTACAGTATCAACTACAGCATCAAAGGAAGGGCTTGCATACTCTCCAAAGGATATAGTTGCTTCATATTCTCCAGGAGCTTTCTCATTTAGTATATCCTGAACCATAAGCACAGTTTGTACTAACTCTGGAATAACCTCGGTCAATGTATCAACTATTTTGCCCCTAGTATAAAGCGTTGTTTTTTCCTTTTCCCTTTGAGCTTCTGCATTGTCTTTCTTTTTAAGGTCAATACCTAAAGTAGAAGGTGATATAATTCCTTGTAGGCACATATCAATAGCATTAGAATAGCTATCTACATATGCTTGATAGTTTATTGCTGCCTGCTGCAGGCTTATCTCATTTTTAGCATCCTCAGCTAAGCTAGAGCCTGTTGCAATATACTTGTTATCAAATGGGTTAGGCTTTATTATTTCCCCTGTTGTTGGATTCTTAGGTAATAGATCCTCAGGAATATACTGTTTAACTCTTCCATCCCTTATTGCATCTATCCACTGACTTATAACTTCATCTAGTGCATCAAAACTGTCTGTCTTATTATCGAAAATAGATTTACCTCTTCCATCAAACTTAGGTGATTGAAAAAACATAAGTGGAATGGCCATAATAAAGCTGCCATCAAAAGTTACATCTTGCAGTCCTGCTGTTTCTTCAAGTGTTGCTAGAGGTACTGGCTTTCCATAACTGTCCTGCAGCTCATTATTTATGTAGCCTTTACCAAAGGTTTCAATAAGTGTATAGTCCTTATTGCTCTTACAGTAACTTGTATAGAAGATAACCTCAAAGAGTCTGCCACGCTTATAGTTATACTCAACTTTTTCACCACTATAGAACTCTATAATTGGATATCTAGTTATATCTGTATCTATGGTTATTTTGAAAGCTCCATCCCCAGCAACTAAAGCTTCTGTAATCGCAGTGTTTATGGTTTCATTAAGTTTATTATCTTGGCTTATTTCTTCCCATTGATTATCTTGCTCCTCGCCATTTAATTCTATGTTGTCTATATCTGCCACAACAATGTCACTTAATCTATCAGCAACCATAGCTGGAAGTCCTGAATGTATTTTCCTTATGTTTAGGTCATGGCTTGGTACAGCAGCCCAAAATCTAGATTTACTAACCAAGTCATAGGCAGATTGTTTGAAGAATTGGTCTAACTCCGAAGGATCTCCCCTATACCATATTCTATTTCTTAGAACATTCCCTTGAAAGGATAATGGCTCCCTAATCGTTATGCTGCTTTCTTGTGCTGGCTGTATATTTAATAACTTTATAGCTGCTTTAGTTAACACGTTCTTTATACCTCCTATAAGCCCCATGTTATTCCTCCTTATAATCTCCAATGAGTTTTCTAAATGGTATCCATGCATATTGACAGCTGTTTATTGTATGATCATTAGCATCTTCTGGCTCGTATTTATCTTCCTTCCATGAATAAGCTTCAAGCTCTCCTATATGGTTTATACATGTATCCACAATATAATAAAATATCTTTCCATTTGTATTTATCCAACCAAGTTGTAAATGGATTCTGTCTATAATTTCAATTTTCTTATAGGCATTTATAAAGTTATATAAGCATGGATTAACTCTTTTGTATTTCTTAAGCTCCATTATGGTTGCCTGGTCTGCACTATCTATAAATGCATCTCTAGCAAAGCCCCATTCCTTTCTATTTTTCTCTAGAAATTTAAAATACTTAGGAGCTATGTCTGAAGGCGCTAATGGTATGCTTAAATCCTTATTGTTATAGACTTCTTCATCAAGCAATACGAGCTCTTTTTTATCTGTTATGCCTAAGAAAGTGAATGCAAATGTATCAGGGCTGTTTTGAGAATAAGCTGTATCTAATCCAGCTGTAAATTGAATAAACTTAAATGTATTAGCTTTCTGCTTTGATATAACATTGTTATTTCTTTCAAAGTTACTGAATATCAATCCTGTTGCTCTACCCCTTAACCCTTGGATTTTATTTTTATAGAGCTTTGTGCCCTTAGGAACATTTAACATAATTTGTTTTATTTTATCTGCAGTTAAGCCTAGATTATCTTTAAAAGAAAAGAACCAATGTACCCAACCGGGTTTTGGTTCTTCCTTAAGCATATCATTTATTTCTTGAGGCGCATCATCCTTATATTCAGGTAATGGTCTTGAGGAGTTTATATATTCTTTATAAATAGGTAAGTTAGGATCATCTGGATTTAGTGTAGCCATTACATAATCAGCACGCATGAAAGATTCTCTTACAAAATCAATATCGGCAGTATTAATTTCATCTATGTAAAGGCATCCGTACTGACCGCCTAATGCCTTTTGCCACTTCTTTTTATCTCCATAACCCATAACATATACAACTTTTTCACCATTGTTTGTATGATAAACAATATGTGGTATTTTTTCATCCTTAGAACCATTACCATTGTACTCAGTGAGTATTCCAAAATCATCTATTATACCAAGGTCCTTATTTATGATATTCTTTTCTGCAGTACCTGTATCTTTAGCAGCTATGATGTGGTACTTCTTTTTACTTTCCGCAACTAATAGCATGAACTTGAATATACCAACAGTAGTCTTTCCTGCTGCAGTTGTACCTTCAAGGAACTCAACTGGAGCTGTATGTTTTAAAAAGGCCTTATACTTTTCTGATAGTAATAATACTTCCTGACTCATAGTTAAGTGCCCCTAATTTGATTTAGTAAGCTATCAAGCTTATTCTTTTCTTCAGTAAGCACTGATACTTCAACTTTATCCTTAAACATTCCTAAATGCTTACCTAGGAGCTCTAGGGCTTTTAATTTATCATTAAGCCTTACTTCTCTTTCTACCATCTCACCATTTTCAGAAGATGACATTTTAACTTTAACAGATTGTATTGCAGCTAGATCTTCTTCCAAAGCATCTTTTCTTACTGTGGCACTATTTAGGTTCATAACATTATCAGGATTAATAAAAGCTAACCTTGCAATCTCTCTTATTACCCTATCCTGATTAATTCCAGTCCTCTTTGAACGTTCAGCCATTTCTTGGTCTAGACACGTGCGAACCTTAACATTTGTTAACAATCTATTTCCTTGCTCGGCTGCAGTCTTAGGGCTATATCCAGCTCTAATTGCTGCCTGTGTGGCATTTAAGTCCAAAAGGTACTCTTCTACAAACATTTCTTGTTTTGGTGTAAGTTTGGCCATTAATGCCACCTCCTTAATTTTATGTATGAAAAAGGAGCCCTGTTAAGAGCTCTTAAATTGTCTACTTTTCGGTACTATTAATTTTACTTAAAGACTTAATATTATTAACTTCGTAGGAATATCTATTCTTAATTGTATTATAGATAAATTTATTAAAGTCATCGGTTTTCCACAATGCTTTCGAAAATAATAATGATGCATACCAACAACTTTGTAGATCATTAAATTGAATTTTTAAATTTTTCATATCTTCAGTAAATTCTTGATACGATATTTTATTGAAACCACATTTCTTCTTTACCCCTATATAAAATAAAACTAGAGCTAAATCTTTATAGTTTACTTCATTTAATCTTTTTCCCGCATCTTCAAAAATATTAATATAACAACTATGACCTTCATTTTCAGTATCAATTTTAGTCATTACCATTTCTTCATTTGTTTCTATGCTTTTAGAATTAATTAATTGGTCAATATTACTTTGTATATTATTAATTCCTGAAAATAATTCTTGACTTGAATAAAGGGTAGCTTCTAGTTTATTAGTGGCATCACCAATGCTTTTTGTTATAACTTCTAATTCATCAGATACATTAACTAATTTATCTTTAGTATTATCTGATTTTGTTTCTCCTATTATTGTCATTAAAATAGCTATAACGGATAAGATTATGGATGATATTGTTGCCGCAAACCCAACTTGTCCAATAAATATATTATTTGAATAACCACGGCTTATAATAACCAAAGATATTAGGCCCAAGCTTATAGCAATAATATACTTAGTATGTAATTTTAATTTTTCATATTTTAAGTTATATACTTTTATATTTTCCTGATTCATAAAATTTCCTCCCCTTCTAATACTATACTTCTATACCAAAATGATGATTCATGCTATTGTCGAATAAAAAGAGTCTTTTCAGACTCTACTTATTTTTTAAAATTCTAAATTCTTGACCGCACTTTTTGCAAACAAAAGATTCATACTCTGGGTATCCCTTAACCTTATGGCTGTTACCAGATGGGTTGATATTATCACTACTACAATATGGGCACCTATCATCGATGCTAATTTTCAATTCTTCCATACTCTCATCCCCTTTCATATATCTTAATTCTATATAAAAAAGGATAATCCTCCTATTTCTTCCTCAAAGCTCCCTTAACTCTTCTAAATACTTGTCCTTCTTCCATAAGTTGCTTGTCCTCTAATATATTACAATGCATCATACATCTTTCTATTTGATACATTTTCTTAATATCACCATTAAAGTATTTACATAACTTATTTACTTTTCTTTTTGCTGGCTCATAGTAATCACATATTTCATGGTTCATGTTTTCCATATTATCACCTGACTTAACACAAAATAAAAAGCAGCTGCTAAAAGCAACCGCTCAAGAATATTGGAGTACAACAATGTTAATTTTATCATTTTAAATTATATCCATATTATTTATTTTTAAACATTAAAAGACACTTGGACTTAACCAAGTGTCTTTTATTTAGTTATTAATATAATTTTATATTTTAATTATAAATTATTTTTTTCAGGAATTGTAGGAAACTTTTAAGAATCGGTCATGTTTTTTTCTTTCGGTATCCCCCTCACCTTTAGTTCCCATTTTATCAGCTATCTGCTTCCACGTTAAATTCTCTATATATCGTAGTGTTAAAATCTGTCTGATTTCGCTATCTTCTATACTTGCAATATAATCATTTAATTCAGCAACTTTATTCATAAGTTCATCTGTTCTGATTTGTAATTTCCGTTTAAGCCTGGTTACTTTTTTATCATGCCCTTTAACTTCTATTCCAGATATTATCATTGTATGTCCGACATATGGAAAGTAAGGATCTGAACCTTTAACAGAATCGGTTACAGTCTCATGATTAATATTATTTATCTGAACTTTTAATAATTCAATTTCTTTAATAATGTGATGAAGCTGTGAAAGTTCTTTCTTATCCATCCTATCCCTCCTTTTCTTTAGCTACTACACATAAAGCTATAATGAAAGATCCTATTGTACTTCCTGTAAAGAGTCCTAATAAAAACAAACACATCTTAATAACCTTCTTTCACACGGTTAATATTTATTTGTCTTTTCTTAAAATAGGCATCTTCAATTTCTTTGGATCTAAAGTTTAACTGATTACCAATACTTAAAAGAAAATGAAGTGCATCTACATATTCCTCTAAGATAACATTTTTATCATCAGGTCCTTTATTACTCCAATGTTTAAAACATCTAGTTGTATTTGCTAGCTCAGATACTTCAACTTGTAATGCTAATAATGTATCTGTTAATAGCTCCTTAGGCTGAAGCTTAATATCTCTTTGCTCTATTATAAAATCATCAAGCTCCTTCTGAAGCTCTAATAATTCATCTAGTTTTATCACTCGTTTTCACTCCCTCCTTCGAAATATAATTGAATTGTGTCTTAAATAAATTCTTCTCCTATAAGTTTTACATTGCCACAAGGATACATATTTCTAAGTCTATACATAGCCATTTCTTCGTTTACTTCCTTTATTTCTATTGATTTTTCTATACTTTCAATTTTAAAAGTAAACTTTCGAGGAATAATTTCTATACTTCTTCTCAATTCTTCTAACATTTTAGATGAACCCATTTTAAATTCCCCCTTCTAAATTTGTTTCATAATAGTTTCAGATTCAGTCTTTATTAACTCTAGCCTTTACAGCTTCTAATAACATATTTTGATTTATTTCCTTATTGCTTAAGGCTTTCATAACATCTTCATCCACGGTACCTTTAGCAATAAGATGATGTATAATAACTATTTCCTTCTGACCTTGTCTATGAAGTCTTGCATTAGCTTGCTGATATAATTCCAGGCTCCATGTAAGTCCAAACCAAACTATAATACTTCCTCCATACTGTAGATTAAGTCCATGTCCTGCAGATGCTGGATGAACTAAAAGCACTGGAATATTACCTTTATTCCATTCCTCAATATCCTTTGAATCCTCAAGTCCTTTAATCTTATAGCCTTTAAGATAATTACTTATCCTGGTGTAGTCATGCTTGTATGTGTAAAATACTAAAACTGGTTTACCATTGGCTGCTTCAACTATATCTGCTAAAGCTTTTAATTTTTCTTCATGGATCTCTACTACTTCATGATTTTCTGAATAAATAGCTCCATTGGACATTTGAAGAAGTTTGTTAGTAAGTACTGCTGCATTGGCTGCTGTTATATCTTCTTCACCAAGTTCTATAACAAGATCTTTCTCTAGTCGCTTGTACTTATTTATGGCAGCCGGAGGTAAATTAATTTCTACCGGGTTATCAATTCTTTCAGGAAGATCCAAATAGTCCTTAGCCATCATTGAAATACAAATATCACCTATCTTTTTATGAATTGCATCTTCTGCACCTTCTTTAAGATTCCAATTGTAAACTACAAATTGATTTCTTTGTCCAGGTCTGAAATACTGTTCTCTATATCCTGTAATAGTTTTACCTAGTCTCAATCCACCATCAAGTAAATAAACTTGTGGCCATAAATCTATTAAACTGTTTGGTGCTGGTGTCCCTGTAAGTCCAACTATTCTTTTAAAGTATGGTCTTACTTTCTTAAGTGCTCTGAACCTTACAGCTTTGGAAGATTTAAACGAACTCAATTCATCTATAACAACCATATCAAAGGGCCAGCTGCTAAAGCATTGCTTAACAAGCCATTCTACATTCTCTCTATTAGTAACATAAATATCTGCAGGCATATTCAAGGCTCTTATTCTTTGCTTTGGACTTCCTAAAACTTTTGATATTCTTAAATTCTTAAGATGATCCCATTTACCTATCTCGGTACTCCATGTATCTTCTGCAACTCGAAGAGGTGCTATAACTAAAACTTTATTTACCTCACCAAGGAATAACAATTCATCTATTGCAGTTAAGGTGCTTACTGTCTTACCCATGCCCATATCTACCCTCAAAGAAATAAACCTGCTGCATTATTATCAATAATGTGATTTATTGCATATTCTTGATAATTCCAAGGTTTAAATTCCATAGTACCACCTTCTTCCTAATACATAAGTTTTGCATATTCAATCCAGTTATAGATTTTCTGTAATCTTTCTTCAGAAAAATATATCTGCCTCCTGTACCATTCCTCAATATCTCTATTGCCTTTAGATAGGTTTACATAATTAATTGAAGGACATATATTCCATATATAACTTGTACCACCATTATTTAATGGGATTATATGATCTACATTTAGATTATCTAAATTTAACTTTTCTCCAGAATAAGCACATGTATTATTAAAATACTTTAAACAATCCTTCCACTGCTCAACTGTATAAGAACCTCCGTTTAAATAATCTAATGCCCTATGCCTGTGTTTCTTAGCTCTATCTAACTCTTTACCATATGGTGTTTTTATATATCTTCTGTTGTATTCAACATGTCTTTTAGTGATGTCTTCTTTATTATCTTGGTAGTATTTTGGATAATACTTTTTGGCATACTCCTTCTTTTCAACTTGATGGATATTTCTATATTCTTTCTGATATTTTTCAAGTTCACTTCTATGTTGTTCTTTATAAGCTCTCTGAATTTTACTGTGACATTCCTTACAATCTGTTCTTAATCCATCTTTACTATCTTTTCTTTTTCCAAAATATTCAGAAGTTGCTGGTAGTTCTTTATAACACTTAGTACAAATTTTAAAGTTCATAGTACCACCTCCTCTATAAAAGCTTTTATATCTTCCATTGAATCTATAACTTTAACTTCAAAACCTAAGGCTTTTAATTCTTTTGCCCTATAATCTTGTATAGGTCTAGGTTTTTCACCTGGTGCTTTTAGTTCTATAAAAACAATCCTTCCATGTGGTAAAAGTACAATCCTATCTGGCACTCCTGACACTCCTGGACTAATAAACTTTAATGCTTTACCACCTATCAACTCAATTTCTTTTTTTAGTCTTTTTTCAATAGTACTTTCTTTCATGAACTTCACCTTCTTAAGAGTGGAAACAGTGGAAACAAATTTTCTCTATATATATATATATCCGTGTATTAGGCATATACGTATATGTGTATATGCGCCTAATTATATAAATACAACTTATATAATATTTTTTGTTTCCATTGTTTCCATTACCCTTTAACCCTTTGATTTATTTAGCTTTACACTGGAAACAATAGTGAAAACAGAGATATTTTTTCTGTTGCCATTGTTTCCATTACCTATTTATGTAAAATCAACTTTGTTGCCAGTGATTTTTGCGTAAATAAGCTCTTTGCTTTCCATAAATTTTACCAAAGCTAATAGGATTTTTACTTTTTTCCCACTCATGGAAACCACTTAAAATGTCATTTATCTCTCGGGCATTCATAGGTGAAAGCTGCTTAGGATCTCCATTAAAAAGTTCACACCATATCTCCATAACACAGGTTTTATCTCTTCTTAAACTGCCCTCAGGTATATCTCCAAAATCTCCGCCATGTATGTAGTTTCTTTTTTCTGCTAGTCCTAAGTTATACCAGTTATCAGTAATTGGCTTATTCAGATATTCCTGTATTAATCCAGCCTTTGCACTTTCTTCTGAGTGTGAATCCTGCTGTTTTTGTGCATCTTTTTCTTCTTCACTACTCAAGTAAAGTGTTTCTCCATTTTTCCAAAGCTCCAAAGCTTCGGCCCATATTTGATCTATTTCATAATTAGTTAAATCCTTGAATACACTTTTACTATGATGCGCTACTCCTACATCTACTGGCCAGAATCTTCTATTACCTGTTTTATCTCTTAAAAACTCGCTGTCATTAGTAGTACCAATAAACACACACTGGCGAGGAAATCTGCTTGTCCTTCTTCCATAAGCTACTCTGTAAATATCTTCAGTCTTAGAAAGAAAGTGCTTTGTAGCTTCAATATCGGCTTTCTTTGTAGCCATCATTTCACCCATTTCTAACATCCAAACTCCCTGGAGCTGTTCATAAGCTTCTTTACCACTTACAGTTGTTAAGCTGTCAGAATACCATTCCTGACCTAGCTTTCTAATGATGGTACTTT
The DNA here is from genome assembly GCF_045310675.1 of Candidatus Clostridium stratigraminis. Lineage (NCBI taxonomy): Bacteria > Bacillati > Bacillota > Clostridia > Eubacteriales > Clostridiaceae > Clostridium > Candidatus Clostridium stratigraminis. The sequence goes on along the minus strand of NZ_JBJHZZ010000001.1, from coordinate 157,071 downwards.
TGCCTAATCCTTGAGGTCCACTTAGTACTGGCATGTTATCAAACTTTATTCCTGGAACAAATACCCTTCCAACTGCAGCTGTTATTATCTTTCTAGTTACTGTTCTTACATAGCTGCAGTCTTCAGCACCGAGGTAGTCAATGAATAAGGTATTTAATCTTTCTGTTCCATCCCATGTAAGGCTATTGAGATATTCTTTAATTGGATGGAATGAATGTTTTTCAAAGGATAAGGCCAGAGCATCAGCACATTTAGCTGTTGAACTTATCGCATAATACTTTTCTATAAATTCTCTAAGCCCACTATCATCTGTATCGTTCCAATCTGATTTATTATCTTTGCTTCTCCAAGGAAGATTACCAATAACTACAGCCCTATTAGAGAACTCATTATAGGCAATCTTATTTTTAAGTAATGGCTCATTTTCGATTATAAGAAGGAAGTTGCTTATTGTACTCCTAAGCTTTCCTTGTTCAGTGTAAGTTAAATCTTTTAGCCATTCAGTATTTAATTCTCCATCTTCTACTGCGCCAAAGTCCTCTTGAGCCTTCTCCATTCTTTCTTTGCCTAATGTCTGCATGACCTTTTTATCAGCACTTGCGAACTCACTCATTTTAGAGAAACTTGGAAGTCTATTTGCTGGAGTATCTTCTTTTGCATCATCATCTAAAGAACCAAACTTATGGATCCTAACTAAGTCAAAAGCATTACATAAAATTCCGCTTGTAGGATCCGTTCCATGATGTGAATATGAAAACTTATCATCATAGACTACAACTCCGCCCGTGGTACTTCCCTCTGCATAGGTATACCTAGTTTCATCTGCACCAGATATATAAACATCACTTAAAAATTCTCCTATGGCATCAGTAATACTGTAGGTCCTACAAAAGGCACCTATGACACCTTTCTTTTCTAATGGATCCTCTTGCTTTTTTATAGCACTGTTTATTTTTGCCCTAGCTCTGCTGCTCTCAGGCCAATAACTTACATCTTGCCAACCAAATGTATATCTAGCAAGCACTTCATCAAGATTAAGCCAAGGTAAATCTTGAACTTTAAATACATATTCTCCATCACATGAAGTGCTTGGCCAGAACATTAGTCTTGAGGGTTCGTAGGTAGTATCATCAAATTGATCTATTCCTAAATCATCAGCTATCATTCTAGCAATGGCTTGATATTCATCAGGTAAAACTGGTCTTGATAATGGTATAATAAGTCTTAGCCTTTGGTTATCAGGTGCATGTGTATGTGTTGAATACATTAAACAACCAAAGTCATATAAAAGCTCTATACTGGACCATACATCTCCATTAACATAATCTAAATCAAGGGTTAATAGAGTCCTATTTGCAACATTCTCAGCTTTTCTGCGGCCATTCTTTAATGAACCTCCTACAAAGCCTCCTACATCTTTTATCCTGTCTCTGTCTGTCTTAGGAAGTTTCTTAAACTCAGCGTAGGTTTCAGGTGTTCTTGTAGTGGTACTTAACTTTTCAACTAATGCTGAGTACAGGAGGCTTTTATTTTTCCAGTGTGTTTCTTTTTTACTTTTTCCAGTGGCTAGAGTTATGGAACCATCATATTTAATTTTTATATTCTGCTGCTTATCTTCTGCTTTATATTCCAAATTACCACCTACTTTTAAGAGCTTTCATTACTTTTCAACATAGTTTTCTATATTCTTAATTATCATGTGGATGCTGCCATCACCATTGTCTCTAATTTCAAATTTATTAATATCCTTGTAAGCTTCTTCTGTAATGTTTAGATCTATATCGCTACTTACTTTAATTTTTACCTTGCTTAATTTCTTCTCCAGATATTCTTTGTCTATCTCAAATTTTTCTAAGTCATATTCTTGCATATAAGCTATAAAAGCTTTTTTAGCTTCAGGTTCGTAAGGTGTGAAGAGATCTTCGGTTAATTCATATATGTCTATTTCATCATTATCCCTAAGAATCTCTTTAACTGAAGTTCTTATTTTTTCTGCCCTTAAAGCTTCGCCTTTTAAATTACTTCTTGTCCACAGTTCAACTAAATCCATAAAAGCTCTTGTCTTATCTCTATCGTTATTGATTATATTACAGCCTAGGAAGTTTTCTACAAAGTAGTTAGCACCATATTCTTCACTTTCTTTTACAGTGCCTTTATCAAGTACTAGCAGGTCATAATCCTGGCCATTTCTAATAGGCTTAATGAAAGCAGCTTTCTGCACTTTCTTTTTATCAGGAAGTCCAGTTGCTATACGGGTAATAAAAACTCCTACTGAATCATCAACAAATTCAATCTTATGTGTATATTGCTTAATGTAGTCTATCTTTAGTATTCCAAGCATAGGGCCATATTCGGTACTGAAAGAAACAACCAATAAATCACAAGAAGATATATTTGAATTGACCTTCATAATTTCAAATAATGAACTGACAATTTCCTTTGAGGCTGCATTTAGATCTATTCTTCCATTTAAATATTCCTGGCTAAATTCCTTAACAGTTCCATTTTTAGATTTAAAGAAAGCATACTTTAAACTGTCATCCTTAAGAACTCTTTCTAAGTGACTTAGAATAAATCTGTACACTTCTTCATTAAGCTCCATCATATAGTTATTTAAAATTGGTTCATCTGAATTATTGTCCAGCACGTGAAGTACTGCCTCATTTATAGCAATGTCTCTGATTTTATCCATTATTTTTACACTCTCCTTTTTATTTCCACTTGGTTAATAAACCATCTCTTATTAATCTTTCTATTTTTCCAGCTATAGCTTGTCCTGACTTATCAATGTATTCTTTAATGACTTCACTTCTGTAGCCCTTTTGATACATCTTTATAACTACTTCAACCTGTTCACTGCTCCAGGTGCCATGAGGATCTTCTCTTAAAGGTCTCTCTTTAATGTCTAAATCAACAACTCTTCTTTTAATAGCTCCTTCAGTTCTGAGTAAAGTTAAGGAAAGTTCTTTATAGGTGTATTTGTAAAGTCTTAAATAGCTTCTTAGAAGGTTATCTTCCTTTTCTGTCCATGGAGTTGTTTTATACTTCGCAAATGCAATGTCAGCTTCTCTTTGTTCCTTTACCCATTCAGGCTCTAATCCTAAAGTATTTTCAGTAAACTTTGAAAAATCAATGTTCATTCTATACTCCTCAGCCCATTTCCAAAAATCTTTTAAGTAAACTACCCTAAAGCTACCATTTAAAACTTTTTTATTTCTGTATGGCAAGCCTTTATCCATCCATTGCTTACTTTTAAATGTAATGCTACCCTTCCTTCCTGCAGCTCTAACTAATTGGTTCATTGTTAGATATTCACCACTTTCAAGGAAGGAACCAAGTTTTAGCCTACCTTTAATATTTAAAATTCCACTTACACTTCTATTTAGTTTTTTAGCCATTGTTGGTATTGATATTAGGCCCCAATTATCTTCTAGGTATTGGATTTCGGATACTCCATAGCTACAGCCTCCCATTAACCTCACCCTCCTTAATCTTTCATATAGTAGCTGCACTCATATCCATCAGCTTTAAGTGGTAATCCTGGAGCCCAGTCTAGGGGTTCTCCAAATATTGAATTAACTTCTTCAAGGCTTCCAAAGTCCTTAGGTACATCCATTATTAATTCATCATGTACATGCATTACAATTTCATAGCCGGCTGCAGTAACCTTAAACATTGCCTCAGCTAAGCAGTCTCTAGCAATAGCCTGTACTATGTTTTCAACAAGTTTAGGTCCATAAGTTTCTAATGTAGTCCATTGTTTAGATGTCTGTTCCATACCTTCATAAGTTATTATTGGTTTCTCATAAGCTCCTGGTTCTATCTTTGGTCTAATATAACTTAACTTTCGCCCTGAGGGTAATTGTATGAAAAGAACTCCTGGATCATAAATAAATTTGATACCATGTTGGATGCATACTGTTGTTCTTTCCTTTATTGCTTTCTTAGCAGCCTTATCTACATCCCACCAAAACTTTGTTATTTTAGGATTAGCACTTCTCCAATGTTGTACAAGCTCTGGAAGTTCTTCTTCAGGTATGCTATTAGATTTATCCATACTTTTTATAGCTCCTACGCTGCCACCATATCCTAAAGCAAGTTCTGCTATCTTTCCCTTTTGCCTTAGTGGATCTCCCTTGTGTATGCTTTCTATTGGTACATGAAACATTTGACTTGCTGAAGCTTCGTATATTTTTCCATGAGTTTTAAAAACATCTAGTCTCCACTGCTCTCCGGCAATCCAAGCAATAACTCTTGCTTCAATAGCACTAAAGTCAGCTACCATAAATCTATTACCTTCTCTAGGTATAAAAGCTGTTCTTATAAGTTGTGATAATGTATCAGGAATACTATCAAATAAAAATTCTGCATCATTAAATCTTCCTTCTCTAATACAATTCCTAGCATTATCTATATCAGGTAAATGGTTCTGAGGAAGGTTCTGAACCTGGACCAATCTTCCGGCCCATCTGCCAGTCCTATTAGCTCCATAGAACTGTAATAACCCTCTTACTCTTCCATCATCACATCTTGAGTTTTGCATTGTCTGGTATTTCTTAATAGATGTCTTAGCCATTAGTTGTCTAAGTTCTAAAACTCTTTTTACATTATCTTCTTTAGCATTTTCTAATAGAGTTGGTACACTGTCTTTAGTAAGACTAGTAACTTCAAATCCTACACGTTCACTGAGCCACTTTTTTAGTTGAGCTGGACTATTAGGATTACTTAAGCCAGTAATGGTTCTAGCTTCATTTTCTAGCCTTTCAGCATATTGTGCATCACATGAAATTGCATTTTCTATAAGAACAATATCAGTACCCACACCTCTATCATTTATTCTTTGATCTAATTCCCAAAGTCTATGTTCTTTTTCTGTAGTTTGATATTTACTTAATTTATTTCTAATATCTCTTTCAACTGCTACATCTTGCTTGCAGTACGATTTAAAAGTTTCCCATTTCTCAGGATCATGTCCTGGAAGGTTCCTAGTTCTTCCACCATTTGATTTAGTAGGCTTACAAGGCTTACAGAAATATTGAATTAGAGCTTTACCTTCTTTCATCTTCTGTTTATCTTCTTCAAAGTTAAGCACTTTACCAACCATATCAAGTGATCCAGGCAAACCCATTCTTAGAGCTTGTATCATTGTGCATTGCCACTGCTTCGGTGGCATACCATGCGGCCAGAACATTTCATTTAGAATTGCATTTCTTTCAAAATTTGCATTAAAAGCTGTTTTTATAACATCCGGACTGCTTAGTGCTTTAGTAACTCTTTGTGGTAAATCTTCGGCATTCATAAGGTCTACAATTTCTATTGGTTCATCATTGAAAGCATAAGCAAATAGCATTATTTCAAATGATGGGTGCTCACAGTATCTATAAGCACCCACTTCTTTTATGTCTAATTCGCTATATGTCTCAACATCTATACATAAGATGTCAGCCATAGTCTTAACCTAAGAAATCATCATCTGCAGATTCTACAGAATCAAAGTCATCTTCAGCTCTAGTAAATCCTCCTAATGGTTCTCCTTCTTCAAGCTTTTGGACATTCCCAAGCCCTGCTGCTATTCCTTTATTCCCTGAAGCACTGAATGGATAAAAATTAAGAGTAAGTCTTGCATAGCAGCCACTATATACTTCAGTAGCATCTATTACAGCTTGTACATTTTTATCAACTACACCAGGCTTATTCTTGCTGCTAGCATTTAAGAAGTAGCAATTTGCATAAGCTTCATCATCTGGTCTTTCTGAATCACCATCTCTTAGTGGTGTTTTTAAATTTGGAGGTACCTTTCCGCCCCACTTAGCAGCTCCGTCTTTCTTAGCCTGTTCTACAGCTTCTTTAATTAAAGTAAGAGTCTCCTTATCATTCTTTGGAATTATTACACTTACACTATACTTAGGCTCATTACCTTCTATTGCATGAGGCTCAAATAAGTGAGCATAGCTTAATCTAACCTTTCCTGTCATTACCTTTGTTCCTGTTCTACTTGCTTTTACATTTGCCATTTTACATTTCTCCTTTATTTTTTCTATAATCACTTCGTCAGCATCAAGTGATGAATAGGTCTTAATATTTTTTTCTTCTAAAATGTTATCTACTTCTTCAAATTCGTCTTGCTGTACGACTATCCAGTCCCTTTTACCTTTTACAAATTCATCAAGTTGATGTTGAGTATATTCGATTAACATCTACATACATCACCTTACTTAAAATCTTCTACTGCGGAATTAAATACTGGTCTTTTATCAGTTTCGGGTACCAGCACAGGCTTGCCTTGAGGTTTTTCTATGTAGTCTCCTAGAAGCCTTATAACTTCCTTCTTTCCTATTGCTGATTCCATATTCGAAATGCCTGTTAGCTTTTTGGTGTAAATAATACTTTCAACAAAACCTTGTCCAATAAGTATTTCACCAACTTTGTTTTCATCAACCCATTTTCTATTGCTTCTGCCTTCAACTACTTTCCAGCCTGGATATTCTTCACCTTCAAGAGCTTTATCTAATGCATACTCTTGTACATCTTTTGCCCATTTAGCTAATTCATCAGCTCTAGATAATATGTCAGCTATTTCTAAGTTGTCTAATATAAATGGATCCTTGAACTCATACTTAGCAATTTCTAAGTTTTTCTCTGCTCTTGCCTTACATACTGCTTTAGCTCTACAGAAAGTACAATGATCCCCTGGACATAAATCTCCTTCACCTTTAAAGGCTAATTGAGCTCTTGGCTTAACAAAATCTTCTGCCCACTTTAGTAAATCTTCAGTTGATATTTCATCAGTGCTTATCCTGTCCAATCTAGGTTGTATAATAGTCATTTTTACATTTTCAATGTCATACAAAAACTCAAATTCAGAGATAGCTCCTAATGCATATAATCTCATTTGCTTATTTCCTACAGCTGATACTGGAACACCCTTGCCATACTTCAGGTCACATATTTCCATTGTTCCATCAGCTATTATTACAAAGTCTCCGGTACCAAAACCGTCAGGCACCCATTCGCTAAAATCTAATCTTTGTTCAATCTTAAAAAGTGCATCCGGTGTTTTTGCTTTGGCTTCTGATACTTTTTCCATGCAAGTATCCACATACATATCCACATAATCCGGCATATCTTTTGTGAATAAGCCATTAACTTCTATCTTCTTAAACTCAGAATTAAACTTTCTTGTGGAAATCTCACCTAAACTTTGCCTTAGCTTCAATTCTCCAAGCTCATGTGCAAGTGTACCTTCTGCAGCATATTCACTCGATTTGTTTTCAAAGTTTTCCTCTAGTCTTGCAGAAGGTGGACAGTTCATCCACTTACTAGCAGAACTAGCACTTAATATTGCATGTTGTGCCATTATAAAAGCGCCTCCGCTTCATTGTATACTGCTGCATAATCTTCTTCTTTTATGTCAGGTACCTTGCTAGCTCCATATTTAGCAACTAGAGCTTTAACCTCTTTCTGCTTGCCAGCCTTCATTGCTGCTCCAAGTCTTTCTCTAACCATTTCCTTTGTTACCTTAGGATCTTCCTTATTATCTTCTTGCTGCACAGGAGTGCTTTCTACATCAACTATAGGTCCACTTTTAGGTGCTTCTTCAGAAACTTTCTCTGCATTAACCTTTGGAGTATCATCAACTAGTTTTTCTTTTACTACTGCTTTAATTGGTGATTGTACATTTCCTCCCTGCTGTGGAATAAAACCAGTTTCACCAAAAGCCTTTGTAAAGTGTAGAATCTCCTCTACTGAATTAAATTCTGCTGTAATTTTCATAATTTATTTTTCCTCCTTTATTCTTACTGGCAATAAAATGCCAACAAATTCATCATCCTTGAACATACCTATTGGATTAACCGATCCAATGAATCTTAGCTTTACACCAAACTTTTTAAAGTAGCTGTAATAGTTATAGTTAACACCTATATCTCCTATTTTGGTTTTTAGCACTATGATGTCTTTCCCTAAAAGTCTATAATTTACATCTTCATCAGAGCATTCATATTCATCTAAATCAGTTAAATACTCAAATACTCTTCCTTTTATTTCTTTAAGTTCACCTAGGTTGTTTATGCTACTAATAAATCCCGGTGTGGCCATATCTTCCTTTAAGAAATAAAACTCAGTACCTATAAAACTTTTATTTTTAATCTGAGTCTTAACTCCTATATTTTTAGATTTAATAATTTGTCTAACAGTGACTTTCTTTAACGGTATTTCCACTTATTCAAACCCTCCTAAAAATAGCTTCTCTTCATAAGTTTCAATATCTACTTTCTGAACTATCCATTTACTTGCATTATTAACATGCTGCTTATTGCTTGAATATCTTGAGAAGTAGCCTATTGAATATGAATTATTCGTTGGTACTACTACAATATCTTTTTCCTTTAGATCTTCTATATCAGTGAGATATGAGTATTCCATAAAGTCCTGATAACCATTAAATTTGATTAATGCAACTTTATCTTTCAACAGATCCCTCCTTCAAAACATCAGTAATAATTTTTATTGAGTCATCAATATATCCATCTGATTCATTAGACATTTCAATCTGCCTTAGGTTATAAAGAACTTCTTCTAGAGCTTCTTTATATTTTTCTTCCACTTGTAACTTTCACCCACTTTCTGATATACTGAACTTGAGAATTTTTACTTTTTGGTAGCTTATGCTACCTTTTTTTTCATAGCTTTAACTATCTCTTCATCAAGAAGTTGACTTATCTTTACTGTCCTTGGATCTAATGGTCCATATTTTTCTATGTGTTTATATAGTTCTTCTCTGAGGGCCTCCACTAATATCACCTCTCTTCTGATCCAAGCTGAATGTATTTACCATCAGTAACCACTAGAATTACACCGCAATCTTTGTACAAAGTTTCAGCAGCTTCTAGAGATACTAAATCTGCAGTTTCATGTTTATGCCCTAACATTTTTTCTCGCCTCCTCTCAACTTACAGCAATTGCTTGTCCATTTTTTAAATTTAATTATGCCTTTAACCAAAAAGATTACCATGTACTTATTCACTTTTTCCCTGCTTACTAATTCCTTATATTTGTACTTTGCATTTCCTCAAGTCTCTTGATTAATAGATCCAAATCTTCTTTAGGTAATTTCCTTCTTAAGATTTTAAGAAATGCCTGAGCTTGTCTCTCCTCAAACATTTTCATTCCTTCTTCAGTTTCTGGATAGTTGATTACTATTGAAATTGCCATCCCGCACCCTCCGAATTTAGAATAATAATTATTTTATGAATTATCTTTAGAAAAGGTTACAGGTTTATGTCTGATAGCCACTATGACAGGAACGCCATTTATAATTCGTTTTACAAATTTAATCATGTTTCTCACCTCCTCCTAATATCGGGAATACCTTCTGCACAGGTTCTTTAAGTGCATTTGCTATTCTAGCTGCAGTATCAATTCTTGGAATCTGCTTTCCTCTCATAATCTCAAATAGAGAGGTTCTCCCTACTTTCGCATCTTCCAGAAAATCATCTACTGTGTAGTTGCCTAATTCTATGCGCTTGTACAAATATTTTCTGACATTATTTTTCACGATTTTTTCTCACCCCTTGTTCGTAATTCCGATTACATTTTTATTTTATTTCACCATACCGTATTTTTCAACTCACAAAAATTCGCATTTCCGACCGTATAGAGAATTTATGTTCGGTTTCCTAAGTTTTTCTCTTTCTTAATCCTTGTAGTTCGATATTCCGTAATTGATTTTTAATAAATTCGTTTTTATTAATTTGTCGTATTATTTTAGTTTACTTTACCGAATTTAGATGATATAATACTTCTGAAAACCGAATAAGGGAGAGATATAAATGACTATTTTAGGTGATAATATTAAACAACTTCGTGAATTGGCAGGGATGTCAGTTAGAGACTTAGCAGACAAAAGCTCTGTAGCTCAAAGTACTATATCAGAAATTGAAACAGGTAAAAATAAGAATCCAAGATCTGATACATTGGGTAAAATAGCAAAAGCATTAAACTCTTCAGTAGAGCAATTAACCGATATGGTAATAGAACAAGAATATGCTATTACTGATGTAGAAGAAGCCATGAAGATAATATTAAATCAAGAAAAACTTATGCTTCATGGTGAAATTTTAACTGATGAGTCAAAGTTACAATTAGCTAATTCAATAAAAATGGCATTAAGATTCGTTGAAGAAATACAAAAGACAAAAAAATAGTGCTATAAAATTAAGGTGGGATTTGAATGTGGTTAGACATAAAAGCATTAGCAATGGGGGTTATTGAAGAATATGGCACAAATGATCCTTTTCTCATAGCACAAGATATTAATATTAATATACTATTTCATGAGCTCCCTGAGTCTTTAGATGCATATAGGTTGGATGATGTCATAGTTTTAAATATTAATTTATCTTATGAAAAGCAAAGATGGGTATTGGCTCACGAACTTGGTCATTATTTTATACACGGTCCTGAGAATACATTAAGTAATTTCATAACCAACAGATTACAACTACGATCAAAATGTGAAAAACAAGCAGATCTTTTTGCTAGCGAATTATTATTAAGTGACTTAAATAAATATATTATAGAAGGTCTAAATATTTCACAACTTGCAGCACTTGCAAAAGTTCCAGAAGAATTTATAATTTATAAATTTTCATCATAATTTAAATGAAAGGAGTGAATTAACATTATTGCAGCAATTTACTCAAGAAAATCAAAGTTTTCTGAGAAAGGAGAATCTGTTGAAAATCAGATTAATCTTTGTCAAGACTATGGAAGAAGCATAGGCGTTAATGACTTTGTTACCTATGAGGATGAGGGGTTTTCCGGAGGGAATGTAGATAGACCCCAATTTCAAAAAATGATGAGAGACGCTAAAAGGAAAAAATTCAATATTCTAATATGCTACAGACTTGATAGAATTAGCAGAAATGTATCAGATTTTACACAAACTATTGAAGAGTTAAAGAGAACCAATATACAATTCATTTCCATTCGCGAGCAGTTTGATACATCTTCACCAATGGGGCGCGCAATGATGAATATTGCTGCCGTTTTTGCCCAACTGGAAAGAGAAACAATAGCTGAAAGAGTAAAAGACAATATGCAGGAACTTGCAAAAACAGGAAGATGGTTAGGCGGAACAGCTCCTTTAGGTTATAGTTCTGAGCCAATTAAATATTCTGATACCAATGGAAAAGATAAAACTATGTATAAATTAACTGTATTAGATGATGAAATTAAAATTGTAAAGTTGATATTTGATCTATATCTTGAGAAGAAAAATTATAGTTCTGTAGCAAATTTCCTTTGCAGAAACTATTATAAAGGTAAAAATAATGGTGAGTTTTCAAGGAAGACAGTTCAACAGATAATAACCAATCCTGTTTATTGTATAGCAGATGCAAAAGCATTCAAATATTTTAACAGCCTTGGTGTAGGCGGGATATATGGAGAATCATCAAACGTCAATGGCTTCATGGTCTATAATAAGCGTATAGGTGGAAAGAAAGACAGACCTATACAAGAGTGGATTTTTTCAATAGGACAGCATTTAGGAGTAATCGATTCAGAAACATGGATACAATGTCAAAACATTAATAAAATAAAAAGTGAAAAGAGTACCTCTCAAAGATTAGGAACTGGAAGTAAGTTTTTACTGGCCAGCATGATAACTTGCGGCTGCTGTGGAAGTGGTATGGCATCATGGAGCCATTATCTAAAGAAGTATGACAGAATGGAAAGATACTATAGATGTAATTTGAAAAACAGAGCAGCAAATAGATGCCCTGGTAAAATGCTCAATGCTTATAAAGCAGAAGAATTACTTATTGAAAAAATTAAAAATATTAACATTGAAACCCTAATTAAGGGCTACAAGGAAGTAACGTCATCAATTGACACAATAAACAACTCAGCTAAAGAAATCGATATTTACCAAAATGAGATTAATACAAACAATAAAACAATTCAGGGCCTTATTAGAAAGTTAGCCATAGAAGAAGATGAATCCTACATTAGTATGTATAAAGCAGAAATAAGTAAAATTAGGCTTGAAATTAATGAACTTGAAAAGAAAATCAATGATATATCAAAAAACCTCGTTATTACAAATGAAAATAAGATTTCAGTAGATGAGATTATAAATAGACTTAATAATTTCAAGAACACCATTGATTACGCAACAGATTTTGAAGACAGAAGGGAATTAATTCTATCTATTGTCGAAAGTATTGTGTGGCATGGAACAGATGAAAAGTTAGAAGTAAATATAATTGGTTCTGGTAAAACTCCGCCAAGGGGTTTAGTATTAGCCCGAAACTTGTGTTATGGTGATAGTAGCAGATAAAACTATGCAGCAATTGTTAAGCGGCAATGTTGACATAGGGTTTTCAGGTCCTGAGCAAGTTTTATATGTATATAATCAGCAGAGAGAAAATTATCCTATAGCTTTTGCTCAGCTTACACAAAAGGATGGATCTTTCCTTGTTTCCAGAACTGTAGAAAATAATTTTTCATGGGAAGCCTTAAAGGGTAAGACAATTATAGGGGGCAGACCAGGCGGTGTTCCTGAAATGGCACTAGAATATGTACTAAAAAACCATGGTATTGATAAAAACAAAGATATAAAACTCATTACCAATATTGCCTTTGAAACGGTGCCAGCAGCTTTTAAAGGCGGTACCGGTGACTATGCAGCAATATTTGAACCTACTGCAAGTACCATTGTAAAAGCACAGGGTGGTTCCTTGGCTGCATCAGTAGGAGCTGCTGCAGGAGATTTGCCTTACACTTGTTTCTACACTACAAAGAATTATATGGATAAAAATTCAGATATAATTGATAAATTCACAAGAGCTATATATGAGGGCCAGTTATGGGTTCAGAAAAATAGTAATGAAGATATTGCAAAAGCTATAAAATCCTTTTTCCCAGGTACTGATGAAGCATTAATAGTGCAAGTTATTAAAAACTACAAGGATATAGATGCCTATGCAAAGGATCCAGTCTTAAAGGAAGAAAATTTAAACAGACTAATGGATATAATTCAGTCCTATGATGCAAATTTACTAAAAACAAGGCCTGAATACAACAAGGTAGTAAATAGTACCTTTGCAGATAAGGCTATAAAAAATGTGAAATAGCTATTTAATAGAAAGACAAACCCACTGTCTTTAAGTTAATAACTCATGCCAAAAAGAAAAAGTCAATTGAGAGTATATATACTCTCAATTGACTTTTTCTTTTTGATATTCAAATATGACAGAGGAAAACCTTCTTAGTCAAGCTTTTTTATAAATTGCTAGTTGAAAATTAACATCTTTACGCTCTAGCAAAATTATTTAAATTGTCCCTTTAAAATATGACAAATGATTAAATATAAATTCTGTTCCCCCCATACCCATGGCAAAGAAAACTAAAATAACAACTAAAACTATTGCACTAAAGTCGTATAGTATTTTTTCTTCCTTATTTATTACATAGGCTGCTAAAATTTCTATTCCAACACTTACTAATATAAGAGGCCAGAGGGATGTAATGATAAGAATATTAATATTAACGGTTACTAATCTAAGTAAAAACATTAACCCAAATACAATTAAGACCATTCCTGCGGTTAAAGTACCTACTCTCCGTCCCTTAATCATAAGCTTCACTCTCCATTTTCTTCCCCTTGATAAGCTTTATACCAAGTGCGACTATTGCAACACCTATAATTATTTGAGGAGCTTGCCTTATTAAATTATAGATAATAGAATATATTTTATATGAAATATATGGTTGTAAAAAACGCATTATATTTCCTAATAATAAATAGATACCAAAAAACAATAGTAACACTCCTGCGGCAAATCTACGTTTTGCAAATATGTCTTTATCTAATTTCACTAAGCTATCAATAGAAAACAGATACTTATCTTCTAAAATTAAAAGCTTATCCTCTTCTAAGCTTAGTCTATTAGCACAATCAAAAAACGAATAAAACCAAATAATTGGAGCTATAAATAATAATGGACCTGTATCAAGCCAAGAAGAAAGAAATATTAAAAAGAAAAATACTGACATAAAAGATACACCAATTTTCATAAACCCCATATACATATGCCCTGCACCAGGCAGAAGCGAAAAAACTATAGTTAGAAACTTACTTTTTTTCTTTATCATAATTAAAAACCTCCAATTTGATTATTTTTTCTGAAAAAGTATTAAGCTTTGCATTAACTGAGCTTGCAATGCTTAAATCTGGCGGCTTCACATAATTTATTGTTGAATTAGCCAGTGAATTTAATCCATTTGAAAAAACCATAATTAATGCTATACTAGCTGCAACTGCAACTTTAACACAATAAATACTAAACTGAACATTACTTCGTTTCTTATCTCTTATTTCAATTTGTACTTTCTCTTCAAAACCTAAAGGAGCCTCTGCAAGTTCATTATCTGCAAAACTGTCTGCAAATGCACCAGCACACTTTTGGCAATCACTGATATGATCCAATACTGAAATCAATTCATCATCCTTTAAATTGTCAAATTTAAGTGACTTTAATGTTTCATCAGTTAAATGACCATCTTTATTAAATAATGTACTCTTCACATAAACTCCTCCTTCCATAAATCCTTTAACAATTTTTTTGACCTATAAAGCTGCGTTTCTAGGGTTTTAATGTTCTGGCCTGTTTCTTTCGCTAAATGTGAAAGCTTAATACCTTTGCAAAAATAGCTTACTGCTACAGTCCTGTAAGGATCTTTTAATTTATTACATATATGCTCAATTCTCTCCATAGTATTCTTTTTCACTACAGCTTCCTCTGGTGAATCTCCACTATCCTCCAAGCCTTCATATTCTTCATCTGATAAGCTAATTGCTGTCCTTGCTTTACTCTTTATGTAGTCTTTACACTTATTTGCAGCAATTGTTGTAAGCCAAGCCTTAAGATTAATACCATCAAACCTTTCACAGCTTTGGTATGCAGCTAAAAAGGTTTGCTGTGCTAAGTCTTCAGCATCAAAGTAATTTTTAGTAAAGGATAGACAAATAGTGATAATTAATCGTTCATATTGTTTTATACAACTTGCAAATCCTTCCTTTTCAATAGCTACCACCACCTTCATTTATCCTTACATTTAATATAACGATTTAAAATCAAAAAACACTTCAATATTTTATTTTATCATACAGTAATATGCTTCTTTAATTCCTCCCTTTTTTAACACTAATTCCCTATAATTCATATACTGAATTATGTTTATTATAAAGGAGAATGCCTATGAGTAAGGTTGAGATAATAGATGTGAATATGAACTATCACTCCTTAAAGGGAGAAACCACCGCCCTTAGAAACATTAATATAAATATAGAAAGAGGAGAATTTGTCAGCATTGTTGGCCCTTCAGGCTGTGGTAAGTCTACACTTCTAAATATAATAGCTGGGCTTATTAAACCCTCCTCTGGGACTGTTAAGGTGGATGGGGAAGAAATTCATAGCTATTCTGAGAAACTTGGATATATGTTTCAGCGAGATCATTTATTTGAGTGGCTTAGCGTTTGGAATAATGTGTCCCTAGGCTTAAACATAAAACATGAACTTAATAGCAGAAACAAAGAAAAGTTAGAAAACCTACTTAAGAAATATAACCTATGGGAATTTAAACATCATCGTCCAAAGGAATTGTCCGGCGGCATGAGGCAAAGGGTAGCATTAATACGGACTTTAGCTATGGATCCGGAAGTACTTCTCTTAGACGAGCCATTTTCAGCACTTGACTATCAAACTAGGCTAAACGTTAGTGATGAAATTTATGAAATAATAAAAAAAGAAGGTAAAACTGCAATTATGGTTACCCATGACATTTCGGAAGCAGTATCAATGTCCTCAAGAGTAATAATTTTATCCAAGCGTCCTGCAAGAATAAAAAATGATGTACCTGTTATCTTTGAAGAAAAATATAAAACACCCTTTAGCCGAAGAGAGGCTCCAGTATTCAGGGAATACTTCAATGGGATTTGGAAGGAACTGGAGGTGAATTCAGATGGAAAGTAATGAGCAGCTACAATATATAAAAAAGGTAAAAGCTACAAATAGAAGGGTTACTATTGCAAGGTTTTTAATTCTCATTGTTTTCTTTGTTTTATGGGAGGTATTAGGAGACTTAAAGGTTATAGATCCTTTTTTAACCAGCACTCCTTCAAGAATGCTTAAAAGCTTGGTACAAATTTATAAGGAAGGAACCTTATTTAGGCACATATCAGTCACCTGCATCGAAACCATAGTGGGCTTTACCTTAGGAACCCTCCTTGGAACAATAATAGCTGTTATATTATGGTGGTCAAAGTTTTTATCTAGGGTGCTAGACCCCTATATCGTTGTTTTAAATGCCCTTCCAAAGGTAGCCTTAGGACCTATTATTATATTTTGGATTGGAAATGGAGTAGGAGCCATTATAGTTATGGCACTTTTAATCTCCGTAGTTGTAACAATAATCACTGTCCTTGGCGGCTTTAATGAAGTGGATGAAGATAAAGTAAAGCTATTAAAGACCTTTGGTGCATCTAAGCTTCAAACACTAACCCATTTAATTATTCCTTCTTGCATTCCAACTCTTATTTCTGCACTAAAAATAAATGTTGGCTTGTCCTGGGTTGGAGTAATTATGGGTGAATTCCTTGTAGCAAGGGAAGGCTTAGGCTTCCTCATAGTATATGGCGGACAGGTATCTCAATTAGATATGGTTATGATGAGCATTCTAATACTTTCAATCATAGCCTACGTTATGTATGAATTGGTTCATATATTGGAAAAGAAATATCAATATTAGGAAATTTGGAGACGGTTAATTCCTTTGTTCACTTTGAAATTTGGGGACGGTTAATGACTATTTCCACTTTGGAAGAATTGAAAGTAAAGGGGACGGTTAACAATAATGTACACTCAATTTAGAAGTACATAAAAATGTTAACCGTCCCTGTAGTGCACAAAGTCATTAACCATCCCTAATTAATTTTCCCGAAGGACTGCTGCAATTTGTAGTATGCAGGTTTCAGTCTCTCATGATAAGCAGGCACTTCCCAAGGCTTCCAGGTAAAATAGCCCATATCTATTTGTCCTTCTTCTCTTCCAAGAATACCAGCTCCAAAATAGAAGCCCTCAACCTTTTCTGCCTTTATTCCCTTATTTTTATATAGATCTCCCATAATTGACTTTGTGGAAGGATCCATAACATTTAAAAGCTGCCAGGGAATTCTTATTTCTATATTGCCATTTTTCTCGCAAAAATCTGTAAGGGAACTATAATCTTTAGCATTTGGATTCCCATTTCCATATTTTAATATTCCTGTTTCATATTTTGAAAAAGGCACTGTTACCTTGTCCTGAGGAAGTGTAAATCCTTTATTAAGGCATAGATACATTGGATTGAAAATTCCGCTGTTCTTTACTCTATATGAAGTATTGGCCTGAATCATTTTAAGCTGCTCGGCATAAAGATAATTAAAGGAATCATAATAGGCATCCACTAAAATTCTAGAATTATCCTTCCCATCAATTAATAATTCAAAATCAGCTTCTCTTGTGAATTTCACTTTATTTTCTTTATCCTCGTTATTTCCTTGATAAGTAATGGTATCTATAGGAATCAGAAGCTTGTCCTTATTAAAATCAAATTTACTTGTTTCTGCCATAAGGTATATATATTTTTCATCAGATTTTGCATAAAGCTTCACATCTTTACCTACGTAAATTGGCTTATCTTCCTTCCATTCTGCAGTATCTCCATCTATATAACTAACACTTTCCTTTTCCCCTGGGTCAAAGGCCAGAAGTCCGAATTCCTGCTCATTTGTCTGAGGATTTGACCAAAGTGATCTTGTATCAGGTAGGTCTAAGTCCATAGTGTTCCAGGTTCTCTTAAACCACTCATCCTGCCAGGAGAAAACTAAGGCTCCACAGTACCCCTCATCATAAATATCCTTAAGAAGGCTTTGCAGCATAACTCCTTGGGAATTCTCATCTACATTGCCTTGGTTAAAGCCTGAATATAGACTTTGATGAGCCATTCCTCTAGAGGCCGGAATTCCAAATTCAGCTACCAAAACAGGCATGGTATGCTGCTTCATTAGATCCCTTAAATAAGCCTTATAGGTGTCTATCTTACCTGTTTCATCTTTAAAGGATACATAGTCTCTTTGATAATTCATAAAGTCTGGATAATAAGGATAAATGTGATAGGATGCAAATACACCCTGCTTAAAGCTCTTCTGCGGCTTAATATGCTCTACATTAACCTGTGCCATATCTTCAGTTGGAAGTGGTTCATTAGGGTGACTTAGCATATCTGTTGTAAGCCAATTAGAATAGCTTATTGGTCTAGTCATTTTATATTTTTCAGCTTCATATTCCAAAACTTTATCTCCTGCCTCGCACATGAAGGTTTCAAAAGGTGAGGCATTATCAGTATACAAGTATTTTCCTGAATAGTTACTTCTAGATGGATTTTTCTTATTAGTATTATCAACAAAGGTTGGATCCCACTCAATTCCTAAAACCCATCCTATAACATACTGCGAAATATCGCTTTTATAGGTTCCGCTAGCGAAACCGTCCTTTTTAGGGAGTGTTTTATTTCCATGGAAAATATCCACTAAATCCTTGGAATCATTTATGAAGGCCTTCATTATTTTTTCATTATCCCCGTAGGCATCACCTACTGCTGCAATGTCTTCCTCACTAATCCAAACGCCTTGAAGTAAATATAAAGGTTTTTTCGCACTCTTATTGTATTCATATAGTGCATCATAGAAATCAGGCTTTAAGGTTGTATAAACCCTTATAACGTCAGCGTTCATAGCACTAATTTCCTTAAACCATCGAAGATACTCTTCCTTTGTTATGGCAAGTTCTCCTGGAAAGTGTCCTGGCTTGGCTGCTCCAATATTTACTCCCTTTAAAAACTTCTTTTCCCATTTTCCGTTTTGATAAATATAAAAGTCCTTTCCGTAAACCTTTGAAATATACTCTATTCCATTATCTTTAGCTACATTATTTTTAATACCTATAATTGAGTATATATTGCTATCGCGGGTGATAATACCTTTTAACACTACAGCAATTAGCAAAGTGCAGGCCGCCATAAAGACGTAAAGGGAAATCATTATAATTTTCTTCTTCATAACCATCACACCTTAGCTGAAGTGTTAATACCTTCAAAACCCTTCCTTTCAGATTTATCCCAGGCTTGGGAATTCTTAAACATGTTGAAATATGCGCCTACACGCCAAAAACTAACAACCTGTCTTGGTCCAAAGTTTTCTATTACTGCATAACCTATAAGAATAAACACATCTTTTAGAGAGAAATACTTTATATCTGTTTCAGCAATAATTAGGGAAGAAACGGATATAAGTACTCCCATTAAAACTGTTGACGTAAACAATATAAGAGCAATTTGAACATTTAACAACCCAAATATAACAGCAAAAACTACCATAATGTATCCTTCCAGTTCAAAAATAGGACCTAATAACTCAAAAATAAAGAAATATGGTAAAGCTAAAATGCCTGTCCTTCCATAGCCTGGATTAAAAAGCATTTTCTTATGAAAGGTTAAAATGTCTATTAAGCCCTTGTGCCATCTATATCTCTGTTTTTTTAGAGTTTTTATGTCTTCTGGCACTTCCGTCCAGCAGTTTGCATTAAAGGAATAACAAATCCTGTATTTTAGCTTCAGTTCTCTCATAAGCCTGCTTATACGCACTACAAGCTCCATGTCCTCTCCCACTGTATCCTTTTCATATTTACCACTGCTGGTTAGATAGCCTCCTACGCTAACAACCCTTTCCTTTCTAAAAAGTCCAAAGGCTCCCGATATTATGAGCAGGCTATTAAGATCAGCCCAGCCTAATCTTCCCGTCATAAAAGCACGGATGTACTCAACTGTCTGAAATTTTGCTATCTTATTTTTCGGTATTCTTATATTTTTTATTTGTCCCTGCACAATTGTGCAGCCATTTATAGGAAATATATTTCCGCCTAAGGCAGGTGTTTCAATTCCTTCATCTAAGGTTAAGGAGGCTAGCTTTAAAAGTGCCTCATCCTCAAGCAATGAATCTGCATCGATACCGCAGTAATATTCCTTGGTGGATATATTTATACCTGCATTTAAGGAATCCGCCTTTCCACCCTTTTCCTTATCCACAACTATGAGCTTTGGCATGGAGCTATTCATGTAAACGCCTCTAATGGGCTTTGTATTGAGTTTGTAATCAAAAATATAATCTACTCTTGTAAGATTGTAATAGTTAATTAGTACTTCAAGAGTATTGTCCTTAGAACCATCATTTACTAGTATCAATTCATAATCAGGATATTTAAGATTAAGCAAGGAATTAGAACTTTCTATTATAGTTTTTTCTTCATCATATGCGGGTGCAATTATTGAAACTGCAGGAAGAATTCTCTTTTTAAAAAGCAGCGACCTGCTCTTTATCCTCCACAGCTTCACCTGCCTCTTAGAACTTAAATATGAAAGCACTAACAGCCCTAAATAAATTATACTTATTGCCAAGGAATAATAGGCTAGATAATAGTTAAAATCTATTATAAAAAGCTTAACTTGCTCTATAATTGGTAATGTAAATAAAATGTCCCTGTGTCTTATGGAATATATAACTGGAGATATTAAAATACATAAAATCAATAATACATAAAGATTTCTTATTAGCTTCTTATCCCTATGTTCTATATTTTTGGGAACTGCTTCATGAAAAGGAGTTATTCCGCATTTTCTTGCCAATTTTTCCTTAAGGTACATGGAAAAATCCTTCTCAAGTCCCTTAGGAATAACCTCTTTAATAATAGCAATGAGCTCATTTTCAATATCAACATTCTTATTTTTATTTAAGAAATTAATTACTTCACTGGTTCTTCCTAAAAGTAGTATTTCCTTAATTATTTCTTTGGCATCTACATTACTTTTAGAGGTTAACTTCATTATGAAATATTCTATTCTACCTGAAAGAATCTTAGCAAGCTCTTTTTTTACAAGCCTATCTCTTTCCTCCTGAAAGGCCATAACCACTCTATTTATATAACCTGGATTTCTTACAATAATTAAAGAAATGGAGTTTACAGCGCTTCTTGAGGTGTACTCATCTCTAAGAAAACCTATCAGCCTGTCTAAATTTTCTATAGAATTAAAACTAGAAAGTGCTCTAACTGCAATATTTCTAATTTCAACATCCTCTGAATATAAATACATGTCCTCGGTCAATACTTTTGGGTAATATTTCGCTAAATTATTACATGCCTTATAAACTAACTTTCTGTAGTTTTCCTCAATATTAATACTTACAGGAGGCATTTTTTCACCCTTACTTTTATAATTATCATAAAGATCCTGAAATGCCTTTATTTCGCTGTTCATGTTGTTAATCAGTTCAAGAAGGTATTCCTTAACGTAGACTGAAAAATACACTGAAGAAAAATCTACAATAAGCTCCTTAATTTCAATCTTATTGCTTTTAGAAAGCTTTGGTACATAGGAATTAAAAGCCTCTCCAAAGTCTGATATAAGCATATTTACTTTATCCCTATAAAAGCGGTGGGAATCTATAAGGGAGTCTGCAAGTACTGGTATTGATTCCTTATTTCCAATGTCAGATAGGGAGTTTGCCATATAGAGTTTAATTGTAGAATCCTTTTCCTTAACTAAGTATTTTTCTAATGCTAGCCTTGCCTTTTCTGTTCCAATCATACCTAGAAAGGCTGCTGATTGAATTCTTTTTGTTTTAAAAATTGATGTAAGCCCTTTTATATACCTTTTTTCAGCCTTACTAATATCAAAATGTTTTTCTATATTTTCTGTATTATCCTTATCTAATTTAATTGCATTCTTCATTTCAAGATAACTATCGACAGAGGTCTTATTTTTAAACTTTATATTCTTATCATACTTAAAAAAAATATTTTTCTGTTCTTTAGTAAAATTGTTGCTTTTTTTATCTTTCAGCTTAAGTATTATTAATCTGCATATAACCATCACGCATGAGTAAATCAGCAGTGCAGCAATAATAGTCCATACTTTAAAACTTACACTCATAGGTAAGATTCCCCTTTAATTTTATTCTGAATTACTCCAATTAACTCTGAAAGCATAAAGGGCTTTTTAAAGTAATGCTCAACTCCAAGTGAAGCAGCCCTTTTTACGGAATTCTCATCCTTAAGAAGAGAAACAATTATAAAGGGAATATTCTTAGTAGCAGATTGTGATAAAAGTTTTTCTCTAAGTAGAAAACCATCCATTTTAGGTATCATTATCTCAGAAATTATGAGATCTAATGGGAAATTTTCTGCAGCACTTAAAGCTTCCTCTCCATCACCTGCTGTTATTACCTTATAATTAAGATTTTCAAGAAATGTTTTTATAACATCTATATTAACCGAATCAGTATCAACCAACAGTATATTTCCAAGTTCCTCTTGATAATCCTTCACTGAAGAACTGCTGCAAACAATGTTCATTCCCATTTCCTTAGCTAGCCTAACCCTCATCATTGCAATGTTGTACATTACATCTTCCAACCCTTTATTGTAGGTTTTTGAGTCTCTTAATTCAGTTAAATCCACTACTCCTATTGAAACAGTGATTTTTTCTATGAATTTTTCTGAGGTGCCTATGGAACTTCTAATTTTTTCAGCTAATTCTACCGCCCTTTCTTTAGCTGAGTGGGGAATATAACATGCAAAAGTGGCCCCTTGAAGTCTGAAATATAATTCATTGTCCTCTTTTATACTTTCAAATATATAAGCAATATTTTTCAAAATCTCTTCTACTTCACTATCTCCATAGGAAAACCTTATCTTTGCAAGATTATCTATGTTTATGATTATTAAGGCAGGATTTTGCTCATTAGCATCCTGCATCATATCTTTAATATCACTAGATAGATAGTTTTTGAAAAACTCATAATTATATAACCCAGTTACATGGCATCTTATAAGCTTATCTTCAGTTTCTTTTATACTTTTTTGAAGCCTTGAATTAATTTCCTTAAGAAGCTCATTTTCTTTACTTAAAGTTATGGCTATTTCCTCAGCCTTTTTTAGCTTAGATAAAAATACCGATGGAATTGCTATATCATATTCCTTTGAGAGGGTATAAACTAAAGGTTCGATAACTATTAGCCACAAAATTCCCTTCCTTGCAAGTGCCTTCTCAAAAAACAAGTTCCATAGCTCGCTGCCAGTATAGTTATAATCCGTCACGGTAAAAGTCTCATCAACAGTAATATTGAGGTCATCTATTACTTCTAGAACCTCTTCTTTATTAATTATGGAGACAAGTCTTTTTAGTACTGAGCTTAGGATTAAGCTGTAGCCTCCAGATTTTGAAATATCCTTTTTAATGGGAGTAATAAAGGTACCGCATTCTAAATCCCTCAGTACTTTTATATACTTTGATGGATTGTCTTTAATTATTGAACCATGCTGTGGTGCAATAATTGAAATATCCATTCCTAAAAACACTTCCATAACCGGCCTTAGAATATCATTTGAAGGCATGTAATGCTCATGAAAAGTCTTCATTTTTTCTATGTAGTCCTCCTTGGCATAAAGACTCCAGCCATAGGAAAAGGCACCGAAAAGATCACTTGAAAACAATACCTTCGATGTGCAGTCATAAGTTACTATGGCACCAGCGAAATGAAGATATGGAGTTTGGACAAACTGAAGTTCTCTTCCTGATTCTAAAACTAACCTAAAATCATTTTTATTTACTATATAGTAATCAGATTTAATGCCGTAATACTTAACTAAAGTTTCAGTTCTCCAATGAGTTACAATTTTAAAATTAGCTCCCCTCTGTTCAAACAAGGGAACGCTTGAACAAAAATCTGGATCCTGATGGTGCAGTATTACATATTTAATTTTTTCTAAGGGCACAAGGCTGCACACATTCTCATAAACATATTCAAAGTCAATAACAGAGCCTGGATCGATAAGAACTGCCTCCTCCCCATCTATAATAAGATAAGGATTGCAGTGCAGTCCTCCTTCCTGGCAGCTTCCGCCAACCCAATATATATTCTTTTCTATTTCTACTACTTTAGACCTGTCCATTAATTTCATTTCACCTCTATTTCGCCGCACTATTCATCAATATTTAATTTCTTTAGCCTTTTCTTGTATTTTTGGGCTGTCTCCAAATATAACTCTTTTTTAATTTTAATATCACAATTCTGATATAGATTGTCAAAAACTTCAATAGCCTTATTTATTACTCTAAGCTCCTCATTATAATTCTTTTGTTTCTTATATATAGCCTGAAGCCTGTCATAAGGTTGTATTCCAGGAAAGCCATCTTTGATATTTTCCTCATAGAGCTCCGAAGCAGCTTTTATATCACCTTGTTTTTCAAGCTCTTCTGCTCTAAAATTTCTTTCTGTCTGAAATTTTAAATTATTATCTTCCACTTCTGTTTCCTTATTACCTGTATTTTCAATTTTATTAATATCATTTTCTAAGGCCTTAATTAACTGATTATCAGCTATGTTTCTAGCCTTTTCTAAATAATCTTTAGCTTTAGCTATCTTTGAAGACTGTAAACTACTTACTGCAGCCGCTACAAACCTTCTTTGTCTAGCATTTTTACTTATAAAAACATATAGCGTAAGTGCAGCTGTACCAATTAAGAATATTGGATTACCGAAGCCAAAAAATAAGCAAATAAATATAGCAAAAAGAAAATTAGTATGTAACCTTCTTGCCTTATTAACTTCTTCGCTAAGTTTTATATATGTTTTCTCATTTTTAGCCATATTAGGATCCCTGCTAGCCTCAGAACTATTATTAACTCTCATCTTCTTACCTCTTATTTTATTTATAGTTATATTGTAATTTAAAATCTGCCATTAAGTTTTATATTTCATATTATACAAAAATAGTTGCTTTTTATCTAGAGTTTTCATAGCTGCATTTACTTTCCCCATAATTTTCATATTGTTCCAAAATTCTATAATATTTGTTAATTATACTAAAGTTTTTATAAAATTATTAATATTTCGATAAAAATTATGTTGAAAAATGCAAATATTCAATATATACTAATAATATTATCATTGATGTAACGCTTTACAACAATGATGTATTAAAATATAACTCGAACTGGGGGGAATGACATGATCAAAAAATTATTTAGATTAAAGCCTATTAACGAATTACTAGCAGAATCAACTTCAGGAAAATCATTAAAAAAGTCCCTAGGTGCATTTGAATTAACCATGCTTGGTGTAGGCGCCATTATAGGGACAGGCATCTTTGTGTTAACTGGGGTTGCAGCTGCAAAATACTCCGGACCAGCACTTATACTTTCCTTTATTATTTCGGGCTTAGCCTGTGCTTTTGCAGCTTTATGCTATGCTGAATTTGCAGCAATGGTACCAATAGCCGGAAGTGCTTATACCTATGGATATGCTGCCTTAGGAGAAATTTGGGCATGGATTATCGGATGGGATTTAATACTTGAGTATGCTGTGGCTATAGCCGCGGTTGCTATTGGTTGGTCGGGTTATATTGTGGAACTTTTAGGAGCTGCAGGAATTCATCTTCCTAAACAGCTAATAAACGCTCCTGGAGCTGAAGGGGGCATTATTAATTTACCTGCAATCTTTATTATATTCTGCATAACAAGCCTACTAATTATTGGAGTAGAAGAAAGCGCTAAATTTAATAATATCATTGTAGGAATAAAGATATTGATGGTTTTATTGTTCATTGGTCTTGCAGTAGGACATGTCAAACCTGCTAACTGGACACCATTTATGCCCTATGGCTGGGGTGGAGTTTTCCAAGGTGCCTCAATAATTTTCTTTGCTTATATAGGTTTTGACGCGGTCTCTACTGCAGCAGAAGAAGTTAAAAATCCTCAAAAGGATTTACCAAAAGGAATTATTGCTTCATTAATAATTTGTACAGTTCTCTATATAATTGTTTCGGCTATACTAACCGGTATACTACCTTATTCAGTATATAAGAACACCGCTGCACCAGTTGCTTTTGCTCTGCAGCAATTAGGAATAAGTTGGGGAGCAGCCTTAGTATCTGTAGGTGCCGTTTGTGGTATAACCTCAGTTTTACTTGTTATGATGTTTGGTCAAACACGTGTATTCTTTGCTATGTCAAGAGATGGATTACTTCCTAAAGTGTTTGGTGAAGTTCATCCTAAATATAAGACTCCTGTAAAGAGCACACTGCTTGTTGGTATAGTTACTTCATTGCTTGCTGGTTTTACTCCAATAGGAGTAGTTGCTGAATTAACAAATATAGGAACACTTGCAGCCTTTATAATAGTTGCCTTCTCAATAATTCTTCTAAGAAAGAGGAGACCTGATTTAGAAAGACCTTTTAAGTGTCCATTAGTTCCAGTAGTTCCTGGTCTTGCTATATTATTCTGCAGCTTCCTAATTATCAAACTGCCGCATGTTACTCAAATTAGATTTATAGTTTGGTTTGTATTAGGTATAATTGTTTACATGCTTTATGGCATTAAGCATAGTGTAATGAATAAAGTTAAGACAGAGTAAACAATACAACCTTCAGCATAAATCCAATGCCCAATGGGGACGGTTAATGACTTTTTACACTTTGTTAATCACCTTAAGGGAGGGTTAACGATAATTTTCATTCTGTTATCCACCTTTGTGGATAGTTAAATACAATTTCACTTAGTTAACCATGATGGGTAATATAAAAGCCAGACATAGCCTTTATAATAGGCTGTGTCTGGCTATATTACATCCTTACTAACTTAACTTATATATTGATCATAAACTATAAATATGCACGAGCCATTTATAAAAAGTTAATGCTCGTCTTATTCCTGTCTTATGCAAAATCTAGCCAAGCTTAAGAGTTACCGGTAGACAAAGGAGCTCCCAACCTTTTACTTAGAAGCTCCTTTTGTAAAACTTTAAATTATTTCAAATACATTATCTAATCTAGTAAGTTTGAATACCCTCATAACCTGTTGATTAATAGAACGTAGTTTTACCGTTCCATTTTTTTCAGCACACTTTTTATATACAGAAACCAGTACACCAAGTCCTGTGCTGTCAATAAAAGTACATTTGCTGAAATCTAATAGAAAGTTACTATCTCCTTTTAAAATCATAGAATATAGCTTTTCTCTGAGGTCTCCAGCTTCTTCAACTGCGAAGTTCTCAGGAATTACAATAATCTTATCCTTCAATTTGCTCACCCCATACTTTAAATTTTTCGACTATATTGTTAAGTTCATAAGCAAGAGTACTAGTTTCCGTTGCTGAAGCTGAAAGATTTTCTACTGATGCGGTCTGTTCTTCTGCTGAAGAAGCAACTTCCTGGCTGCTGCTGAAGTTTTGCTCAGCAAGGGTCGCAATAGTATCTATAAGTTTAATTATTTGGTCTGAATTAGCTACCTCTTCTTTTGTTACTTCAACAACCTGGCCAATATCCTCTACTATCCTCTCTATGGAATTAATAATACTTAAGAAAGACTTGTCTGTTTCATTAACTACAACTACTCCATTATCTACGGAAGCCTTTCCGATTGCCATAGACTTAACTGCAAGCTCAATTTGCTTAACCATCTCATTAATGAGCTGAGATATCTCATTTGAGCCTAAAGCGGTCTGCTCAGATAGCACTCTTACCTCATCTGCCACAACAGAGAAACCTTTTCCATGTTCCCCAGCTCTTGCTGCTTCAATTGCTGCATTTAAGGCCAGGAGATTTGTTTGACTCGATATAGAATTTATAGTAGTAGTTATTCCTTCAACTTTTTTAGATAGCTCTTCTACTGACTTAAGTATATTCTCAGTTTCATCTGTAGTTCTACTTATAGTGTTTATAGCTGACACTGTTTCCTTAACTTTATTTCTTCCTGCATTGGCTGCTTCTACAGTTCTTGTAGCATTATCACTCGTTGTAAAAGCTTTATTTTGTGCAATTTGAATTAAACTCGATAGCTGAACCAGTACCTGAGAAGTATCTAAGATAGTATCCTTTTGCTTTTCAGTATCAGCAGCAACTCCCTGAATACTAGCAGTTACGGTCTCTACTGATGCAGTTATTTCTTCCGAAGATGCCGCCATTTCTTCTGAGGAAGCTGATAACTCCTGTGATGCAGAGCTAACCTTCTTAATTATATTAACCTGACTTTCTATCATCTTATTAAAAGATTCGCCTAATACCTGAATCTCATCCTTTGTACTAATATGAGATTTTACTGTTAAGTCCCCATCTCCTGCCTTGGACATTAATTCTTCCAAATTTTTAATTGGCTTGATTATATTATTTGTAGTTAAGAAATAAGCAATAATCATAGCTACAAAAATAGCTCCTAATGTTATGTATATGGTATAATTCCTAATATTTATAGCTGAACTCATTAGTTCATCGTAATTTGCAGTTGTTGCTAATATCCATCCATTCACAGACGCATAAGCAACAAATTTCCGCACACCCTCGTATGTATATTCGCCTGAACCTGCTTTTCCAGACTTCATGCCTTCTACAATAACTTGTATATTTTT
Organism: Candidatus Clostridium stratigraminis; assembly: GCF_045310675.1. NCBI lineage: Bacteria > Bacillati > Bacillota > Clostridia > Eubacteriales > Clostridiaceae > Clostridium > Candidatus Clostridium stratigraminis. The sequence goes on along the minus strand of NZ_JBJHZZ010000001.1, from coordinate 128,507 downwards.
ATCATTTGTATTAAAGAAATTTTCTTTTAGTACCTTTTGTGAATCAGGATGGTAAATAAATACTCCATCCTTATTTAACATATATGCGTAACCACTTTCACCAACTTTTATTTCTGCAGCATGTTGAGATATAGTTTCAAACTTAATGGTTCCAACAACAACCCCTAATAATTTGTTATCCTTCATAACAGGAAAAGCAACTCCAACTACTGTATTCCCAGTAATCTTCGAAGTAATAACATCACTCTGAGCTGAAGTACCTTTAAGAGCCTTTTGAACATATTCTCTATCACTTAAATCTGTATCATCATTTTGTTTCTCATTAGTCATAATAGACTTTCCAGTCTTGTTCACAACAAGAAGAGTTTCTATCTCACTGTTTTTATTCTTTTGAATCTGTGATATATATTTAAATGCCTTTATTTTATTTTCTTCGTTAGGATTTTCTAACACTGTAACTAAAGAGTCACTTAAACTTATAAACTCTAAAGAATCGTTCACCGATTTTATTGAACCCACTATGCTCTCTGCTGTCAGACTTGTAGCTTTATTTAAATTTTGTTCTGATATGCTCTGCAGAGCCCCAGAAGATTTAAAATAAGAAAATACCCCAAGTGATACTAAAGGTATAGATATTAACAAGAAAAATATTAGTGATAGCTTAGCTTTCAAACTTATTCTCATGATTTACCCCCTATATTCATACTGCTGATTTATATAAATGTTTTTGCATAATTAAAATATTGTTTATCATCTTTACCTCATCGCAGTAGCACTTAATCAAGAATAGGCCTCTGCCGCTATCCTCCAAAAGGTTCTCGCTTGATATTTCCTCAATAATTTTTATTTCACCACAAGCAGTTCCTGAGTCTTCAATTTCAAAGGTAACAATTTCAGGTTCGTAAAAATATCTTAAGTAAATTGGTAGTTCTGGATTTTCTTCATTTCCATGTTTATACGCATTTGTAAGCCCTTCTGTTAATATTAATCGTAAATCAAAGCATGAATCCTCTGCTCCAAGGCTGTCAACTATATCACTTATTATCTTATCTCTTTCTGATACTCCGTATAATACATAGCTTCCGCTTTTACCCATATCTAATATCACCTTCTTATATAATTTCTATTGCTAATAAAGTACAATCGTCCATTACATTTTCTACTATGAGGGACTTACTCAATAGATTGTTATCTATCTCCTGTTTAAGTTTTTCTAAGGTCTCTGCATTTGGTAAATTCAATATACCATCTTTGCTGTCAAAGAGTTCATCAAAACCATCAGTAAAGAAACAAAACCTATCTCCTTTGTCAAAGCTAATTCTCATTTCATCAAATTTACTATTGGGAAACATTCCAATAAATGCACCCTTAACTATCTTCTCTTTCAAATACTGATTTTTTTTAGAGAATGCAAACCTACTAACCCCTGCCCCTACAATAACAGCTTCTTTTCTAATAAAATCAAAGCTGAAACAGTTAGCAGCAACATAGTTTTCACCTAAGTAATCCGATGCTTTTTGATTAAGATATACTAAAATGTCCATTGGATTTTTATATTTTATTATTGCCTCATTAAAAAGCACGTTAAAGGCTGAAACATTGAGAGCTGCTGTAATTCCTTTTCCACTAACGTCATATATAATTCCTATGGCAAAGTTCTCATTTATTTCATAAATACAATAATTATCCCCACTGACAGTTTTAGCAGGTAAATAAATTGTTTCCATAAGAGCTTTATTTGCTATAGGAAACTCCTTTATAAGCGACTGTCTTTGGATCTTAGATGCATTATTTAGCTGTTTTTTAAAATCAGTAATGTTACGAAGTACACATTGTATAGATGGCTTACCCCCATGAATCAAAAAGCTTGAAGAAACCTGTATATCAATTGTGCTTCCGTCCAAATTAAGCAGCTTATAATCAAATTGGTTTATAGAAATTTCTTTCTCAAGAATCTGCTTCATTCTTTCCTTTAATATATGTATATAGTCAGGTGCAACATATTGAGCTACATCTTTATTTATTATTTCTTCTATAGATTGTCCCAAAATTTTTGCAGCAGCATTATTGGCTAACACTACCTTGTCTTCGCTTATAATAACTATTCCATCAGGAGAAAGTTCAACAATCTTTTTGTATCTTTCTTCGCTTTCCTTAACTGCATTTTCCAGCTTTCTTCTTTCAGTAATATCTCTTAGCTGTTCAACAACAAGAACTACTTTCCCATCTCTATCAATGACAGGGTTACATCTGCAATCCATGTATTTATCAAGCTCAGGAATGTATTTTTCTATTCTCACTAAACTTCTAGTTTTTAAAGCCATTTCAGTTGTGCAAACTTTGCACCTGCAGGATCTACCTAAGCTTTCAAAGCACTTTTTACCTACAACTTGCTCATGAGTGGTGTTGAAAAAGGCATACCCCACATCGTTGTAAAACATTATTGTTCCATCAGGCTTGTACACGCCGATTATATCTGTTATACCTTTTAATATTCCATTCAAGAGTACAGCGTAATTAAAATTACTAGTCTCCATAATTACATTTAAATCATATTCTTTAAGTTCATTGTAAGAATTAGCAGCCTTCAATTAGCTTCACCCCTATCACTAATATTAGCTACTAATTAAAAAAACTACGGTTCTGATTCCAATTTATTAATTAATATCTAACATTATCCAACATTATCTAATATTATCATATTATCATATTATCATATTATTTGACAATATTCATCATAGTTCATACATTTTCCACAATTTTTCGAATTTTGCAACAACTATCATGGGTAATATAAAGCCAGACATAACCTTTATAAAAGTCTGTGTCTGGCATTTTACTTTATTGGCATTGCCGCACTACATGCAGCTTCCTAACTTATTGTTATTTTAATATTCTTCTAGCACATAGATATTGATCTGCATTATCTAAAGAACTTACCCTTACTACATCTCCGCTATATGGTGCTTGTATATAGCAGTTATTTCCTACGTACATCCCAACATGGTGAGGATCACTATAGGTTCCAAAGAATATCAGATCACCTGGCTGTAGATTATTTCTGCTCACAGGGGTTCCTTCATTAATTTGTGTGTAAGTAGTTCTGCTGATATGTATTCCAAAATGTGCGTATACATACTGCATAAGGCCTGAACAATCAAAGGATTGTCTACCTATATATCCTTCCATACCAGTTAAATCATGATCAGTATTTTTATACTCATTTATAACTGCTTGAGTAAGAATTTCACCTTCTGCAGACCAAACATAAGGATCTCCTAGAAAGGTATAAGCATAAGCTACTATTGCATTTGGGGCTGCTGGTACTCCTACTCCATTATTTTGCGGTTGAGACTGAGCTAAGGCTTGTAATTTTTTAATTGTATCTTGAACTTGCTTCTCTTCCGCTGCAACCTTATTTCTATATTCGCTTATTTGACTAATATAATAAGCTTGTCTACTTTTTGCCTCTGCTACTAACTGCCTTTGATTTTCAATATTACTTCGAACTTCAGCTAATTTGCTTTCATTTTCCTTCTTATATGTCGTTAGTTCATCTTTATCCTTCATTAAGGTAGCTTCTGCAGACTTAATTTTTTCTTTTTTATCTTGAAAATCTTTTATTAATTTATTATCAAAATTAATTATTGACACAATAGCTTGTGCCTTTGAAAGAAAATCGTTGATATCTTTTGATGATAACAGAATACTTATATATTGATCATCTCCTGCTATATACATAGCCCTCATTCTTTTATTGAATAAGTCCTGTTCATCTTTAAGCTCTTCTTCAGCTTCATCATAATTCTTTTGAGCTGTTTGTATATCTGCTTCTTTAGCAGTTATTTTTGTCTTTGTATCTTCTATAGTCCGATTAAGACTTTCTATTTTAGAATCTAACATCTGAATCTGTGTATTAAGATTATTTATATCCTTTTGAGCACTATCAGCATTTAATTGGCTTTTCTGCATATTCGAGTTATCTTGCTTCTTTTGATTCTCTAGCTGCTGTTTTTGGTTATTAAGAGAATCAACTGTTGGATCAGCAAATACGGTTGTACTCGAAGTTATTATCACAGCTGTAGATAATATTATACTTGTTACTTTATTTGTAAATTTCATTCCCACAACTCCCATCGATCTCTTTCAGGTTTTTCAACTTTATTATTTCCATCTACTTTCTATTATCGGATTATTATGGATAAAATTAAGTATAATCTTTACAAACTTTTATTTTTTACAGAATTTACTATAGACCATAGTGAGATATCTAAGGCTAAAACTACTGATTATTAACGCCAGATAACTTTCATCTAATTATATTTAAAAAAAGTTGTTATTCTATGGGAGAAATCTATAATTTAAATTGTAGTAATATATGAAGAAGAATTTGGGATGGTTATGCTGGGGGGAATTATACTGTGAAACCAGATATTGAAAGGCTCATGGCTTTATATATGGGCTCTGTCTATGGGGTAGCTAAAAGCATCCTTATTGATACAGGCTCAGAGCAGGACATTGAGGAATGTGTTCAGGATGTTTTTATAGAGGCTTGGGACAACATAGATAAGTTTGATGAAAGCAGAGGAAGCATGAAAACATGGCTTTTAATACTTTGCAAGTACAAGGCTTTAAATATTAAGAAGGCGCTCTTGAAGAAAAATAAGATTGTTGATTTTGAAGAATTACAGCTTTCTTCTAATGAAGCTATTGAAGAAAACCTTTTGTTTAAGGAAAAAAAAGATGAAATTATTGAAGCAATTATGTCTTTTAATTCCATAGACAAAGAGGTGTTTTTAAGAAGATACTTTATGGAACAGAGCATTGAATATATATGCAGTTATATGAGCCTTAGCAGACAGGCTGTTGACAACAGACTTTGGAGAGGAAAGAAGAAATTGAGAGAAATATTAGGCCTTATGGAAGGGAGGAGTATAAATGAGTAGAGAAGATAAGGATATATTTGATTTTATGAGCAGCCTTTCAGAGAAAGATAGTATGAAGCTTATTCAAGGCCTTGACTTTAAAGAGGAAGAATTAAGTGATAAGCAGATAAATAGAATTAAGAATAATGTTGTAAGAAGGCTTAATAAAACTCCAAGAAAAAGAATTTTCAAGTTAAGTAAAGTGTTTATTGCAGCTTCAGTAGCAGCACTCCTTATTTTCACAGGTTATACTCCTTCAGGGCAAAAGGTTGTAGCTGAAATAGTTAAAAAGCTTTACTTTATTCCTGGAGTTGGAAAGGTAGAGCAAAATCAGGGATGGGAACTTTATGTGCTGCCTAGGCCAGTTAAGTTAAGCTATAATGGTGGAGAAATAGTTGTGAAATCATCTGTAAGAGATAGAAATTTCTTATCAATTGGTATGGAAGGTAATAAGCACATGGGATTTGAAGATTTTAAAAATATATTTATTACTGATGATAAAGGAAAAAGCTATAATAAGCTAGGATACTCTCTCTCCATCAGCTCAGATATATGGAACGGAGGCTTAAGTTTAAATAATATACCTGAGGATATGAATAGCTTTAGCATTATTTTACCTGACAAAAGTAATATACACATTACTTTAAGCCCAGCTAAAAGCTTTGAAAATTATGCAGCTATGGGTCCAACGGATATTAAGAACAATCTAGGTATAACCTTGGTGGCCGGAAATGAAGATGGTAAGATTACATTCAACTTAGTACAGCATCCTTCAGAAAACAGGGTTGTAGAAGCTTATGGGCAGCAAATTGACCTTGATAATTATGGAAAGCTGGATATAACCTTAAAGGATAACTTAGGAAGAATTTATGACTTACAATATCCTCAGCAATATTCACCACCTTTGTCAGAGTTTTATTTTGTACCAAAGAGTGATGCCAAAAACTATACAGTTGAAATACCTGAAGTAAACTTGACCTATAAAATAAATAAAAGCATTAGGCTTCCTATACCAAAGGAAGGCCAGCTTGAAGTAAATAAGAAATTTAATATAAATGGTTATACTCTCACTGTAAAAAATGTAGTACGAACTGATAATCATATAAGAGTTTATGTAGATACAAATTTTGATTCTAGCAAGGCAGAAAATTTAAGTGAGTTAAAAATAGAAGCAATTAACTCCAATAGAAGCATGGGCTATAGCTGGAACTTAAACCGTGATAATAGAACTGTAAACTATTTTGAATTTGAAGTTAAACCAAAGGATGAAAGCATAAATTTAAAGCTTTCAGAATTTAATACAATATTAAAAGGACCATGGAAATTTCAGTTTTAGGAGAAAGTCTATGGCATTATTAAAAAAATATGCATTTAAAAGCCCCTTAAATAGGTTAACTATTTAAGGGGCTAAAATAAGCATGTAGTGCTTAAAGTTAAAATTATTAGCATAACAAATTGAGCCATCATATAATATTTTTATAATAAATAATATACAGGAAGGTACAAAATGAGTATTGTAAATCCTTTTCCCCCAAGGTTATATTTACTGGACATGAAGCTTGGAGATGTAACTGGTGATGGCATTCCTGATAAGGTTTCCCTATTTGGCAGCAAGCCTGATGGCTCTAAAGGAATTTTTGCTGATAATATTACAGTTGTAATTGAGGATGGGTCTACAAAACAAAGAGAAACCATTACTCCTGAGTTTAATTCAGGGTATAATGCAAGCTTGTTTCTTGGTGACTTTACTAAAGATAAGGTTGATGATATAAAGGTAAGTATTGATGCAGGCGGCAGCGGCGGCTATGGATTCTTTTATATTTATTCTTTTAAGAATAATAATCTTCAGGAGATATTTAACTTTGACAGTTACAATAAGGAGTATATATATAAAGTTGATTATGCTGATTTCTACAAAGTCCATGTAGCCAATGTACTGCTAAATAAACTTTTTGTACTAGACATTAGCTATAAAGGCTATGATTATTTATCTCTATATTATAACGAAGACGGCAGGTTAAAGAAACCTATTCAAGGAGAAGTACTTGCTATAGGTGCCTTAATCCCTGTTGTAAATAATGAAAGAAGTAATTCTTTTGATTTGCTTGCTTTTCAGCGTATTATAGGTACTACTAACAGTGATACCTTAGGCTATATTCAAAACTTTTTGACTTGGGATGGCCATAATTTTGTATCCTCAAGAATATTTGCTGCTATACCTGGTACTAATTTAATCTCTCTATATTAACTTAATATTTATTATCCTATGGGTCCAATGTCAATGGTGCCAATGGGGACGGTTAAGAACAATTTTCACTCTAGAAGGGGACGGTTAACAACAATGTACATTCAACTAAGAAGTACAATAAAATGTTAACCGTCCCCAAGTAACACAAGTAAAAGTGATGAAAGTCATTAACCGTCCCTAATAGAAACATACCACCGGAGTTCCGGGGTCGATGTTTTCAAATATGGTCTTGGCTAAGCTGAAGGGAAGATTTACACAGCCATGAGAGCCATCTGTTTTATATATATTCCCCCCAAATCTGCTTCTCCAGCTGGCATCATGTAAACCAATTCCTCCGTTAAAGGGCATCCAGTAGGTAACAGGTGCAGCATAATCCGGGCCTCTTAAAACAGCACCCTTTTGTTTGTATTTTAACCTGTAGATACCTGAAGGTGTTTTGTGCCCTGCATTAACGTTTCCAGTAACGATATCTCCCTGGGCCATAAGAGAGCCTTTTTTATAAAACCATAGATGCTGATTTGTCATATCTATTTCAACATAGGTGTTTCCAATATCACTTGTAATAGCTGAAAAAGTTGTTTGAGAATATTTAGGTTCTTTTGTTAAAATTTTTCCTTCTTTTATTGCAGCAATAAAGTCCTGCGTTTCTGCTACAGTATTAATGGCATAACCATAATCCCCTCCGCTAATCTTTATTGTTTTTCCTGATGTAGTAGGAAAATTTCTTGTTTTCCCAATGGTATTATACTTATTAAGGAGTCCAGTTAAATAACTCTTTGCCTTTACCTCATCAAGACTAACAGTAAAGTTTTCATCTACACTAAGCCACTTATTTATTATTGTTCCATCTACTATTTCATTTTTATCTCCAATATTATAGGTGATTTTGGAGGCTGCATATTTATTAAGAATATTTTTAGTCTCAATTACTTTTTCAGATTTTGAAGTATATTGTGGATTTACATAACAATTTATAGCTTCTAAATCTAAATAAGTCCCTTCCTTTGAAATTACTTTTTCAACTTCAGTATATAATACATCTTTATTAATTTTATTTCCTAAGGTTTCAGGTACAATAATATACCCACTGTCTGTATACTTAAAGCTAGGATTCTTAGGTTCAACAATATTACTGTTATTAAGACAGTTAAGCTTATCAAGCTGCTTTTTTAATAATTCTCTATCAAAGGTAACACCAACAGTAATTTCATTAGCTTTTTTATTACTAAATGCAGTAATCCATTTAAATGCACTTTGTTTATCCTTTAATTTCTTAAATTCCTCCTCTGAAGTATACCCTAAGTCTATATCTACTGCACTTATTACTTCTTTTGCTCCACCTCTCTCTTTCAGTTCCAAGGTAAAATCTTGAAGCTTTGATGACATTTCACTTTTTACTTCTTCTACAGTTTTTCCTGAAACATTGATGCAGTTAATGGAGGAACCATAGTAATAATGGTTTATAAAGTATAAAGTTATTCCAAAATATATTATTAGTAAAGAGCAAAGAGGAATTAAAATGACCAATAAAATTTTTCTTGGTTTAGGTTCTTGTTTTTCCTTTTCCATAATACCAGCCCCTATGAATTACTAGCCTTGAACAATTAATGGTTGTCCATGCATATGTATTATTTATAAGCTCTTTAATTATATAGACGAATTACTTCCTTTATTTAATGCAAAGCCCATAATTCATTTTATGAGGCAATATTTATTTTTAAAACCATTGTTAATATTTAAGTAATAATTAAAAAACCTAGAGAATTTTCTCTAGGTTTTTTGACAGATTAGACTCTACTTTTATTAATTACCTGCTTTTACTGCTTTATCTTTTCTAAAGAACATAATGCCTCCAATTATTATAAATGTAAAAGCTAGCAGCATTAAATTATTAAAATTTATTACTGATCCTGTCTGAGGAAGTAAACCATTTACTTCAGCAATAGTAAACTTACTAAAGTGACTAGTCTCAAAGGTAAAGGTCATTGTATCTTTATTATAGCTTCCTCCAACTTTTTCCCACTGCTTTGTATTTTCGTTATAGTAGAAAGCAGCTAGTTTTGTAATATCTAAGCCCTTAACTTCATCTTTAGACAGTTTTACTGATATATTAGCATTTCCACTTTTAAATGCATGTATATCCTTTATTTTCGTACTGTCTTGTTTATATGCAGAAAGGCTAAAATCAAATATTTTTCCTATGCTTTTAAGTGAATTTAAAGCAGCATCCCCTACAACTAAATTTTGTTTTAAATTAACAAAGTCACCTTGACTTAATCCATTAAAATCTATAGCAAAAAATGGAAGGTTGACTATAACATTATTAGTATTAAGCTTTATGCTTCCTGTCCCACCATTTATAGAAGCAGCATCAATTTTAGCTTCTATAGTTTGTACAACTGTAGGTATAACTGGTGTTATTTCATTTACAGCATTCTTAGATATTTTACTTGAATTTAATGTTATGATGGCATCTTTGCCATTAATACTTGTAGTGAATTTTTCTGAAGCAGGCGCTGCTGAAGTAGTATCTCCTAGTGTTGGAGCTCCTGGCAAAGCTTGATCTATAGATATTGGTGTATAACCAAATCCTACAATACCACATGTAACTAAATGCTGATCATCATACACATTAAGGCCCATCATACCACTATTAACAATATACTTATCTACAAAACCTTGGTCCTCCAGCTTTGAAACAACCCCATCTATGTCAATCCACATGTTCCCATTGATGTCACCTGATGCAAAAAATTGTTTTGCAGATACATCATATTCTTTCAGGAGGCTAAGACCATTATCGTTAACTGAATACTTTTGAACAACCTTTTTTACTACAGCATCGTTAACGGGAGAAATTTCTTGAGTGTATACAAGTAATGTATTATTTGCTCCAGGATAAATTGCCTCAATATGATTTGTACTATTTATTGAATATTCCTTAATTGTGTTATCCTTTAAGATTTTATATACTTTATTATCGGCACCAAGCGTAAGGGATTTAAAAAACCACATACTTCCGTCTAAGCCTTGCTGAAGCTTACCATATGTGTTATATGAAGAAGATCCCTTTTGAAGAACAAGTTCCTCATGGGAAAATCCCTTATCATTATATATTATGTATTTTGTATTATAATCTATAATTCTTCCATTTGCATCATAGATTGGAATATTGTTTTGCTGTGCTGCAAACCAGAATACTCCATTTGCATCTATTTTGTAATCTGTAATGTATGCTTTTCCATCACCGTAGATAGGTACATTTTTTACAAGTTCCATCTTATAGGTATTTAAATTCGCCTTATATATTGCATATGGCTGGCTTGAATCGTCTTTATTTGAAGCTACATAAGCATTATCATTGTATACACCTATGTAAGTTAAATGCCTTATAAGATTAAAGTCTTCAGAAATTATATGTTTTTGGCCGTTCTCTTCAACAAAGAATTTAATATTGTTGTCAACAATTACTGTATTATTAACAATTGTCTTATTTTTATATTGATAAGCAAAGCCCAATGTTTCTTTTCTAACATCCATAAACGTTGGAAGAGAAGAGCTAGCTGTTTCAGCCTTAACCTTCCCTGTAAACCCAGCTCCAAAAATCAATTGAAGCAAAAACAGTACTGCAGTAACAGCACTTAGTAACTTTCTTTTCCCCATCTTTTATTCCCCCTTGTATTAATAAAATTAATAATAAAATATAGCTATGGACACTATTTTCTCTCAGGTATACACCTCCAAACAAATCCATAGATATACCTAACTGCAATATTAATACATGGTGTTAGATAAGTAAAAGCGTAAACTATACTATTTAGGTAACCCGGCTGCCTTAGCTTAATAAACTTTAGGCCCGTGGCTTTGCGTCTCTATCTTTCAATAGGTTTGCCTTTATCTATGGTACCTTATTTTAACAATTTATGATAGATTATGTAGTTATATTTAAAATTATATCAAGATATAGCAATATTGTGAAGTAATATTTTACCATACCTATAATATATGAAATCAAAAAGGAACCTACAGTAAAAGTTTATTTCTCTTCTGCAAGCTCCATTAACAAAATTATTTAACTAAATCTATTTAGGTCTTTATTCAACTACTTTAGGTAAAATAACTTTAAAACATGCTCCTGACCTGCTGTTATTTTCAGCTGTAACCCTTCCATTATGTTTTTCTATTATACTCTTTGTAATTGCAAGTCCAAGTCCATGTTTACCTCCTTTTCCCTTATAAAATCTGTCAAAGATATTCTTTAATTCCTGCGCATCAAAGCCCGGCCCATCATCTTTTATGATTATACTAATACTGTTACCTAAACTTTCAAGACTTACACTAATTTCTTTTCTAGAATATCTCAAGCAATTTCCCAATATATTAATTATAGCTCTTGATAATTTCTCCTCATCCGCCATAATCACTAAATCTTTATCCTTAGAAGTTAGTCTTATGTTCACACCATTTTTCAGGGCAATCCCCTTTACTCTATCTATACAGTCCTTAAGAAGGTCTTCAGTATTTAAGGCTTCAAGGTTAAAAGCCTCCTGCATGGAATCTAGCTTAGATAAATATAGAAGTTCCTCCACAATATTCGTTAGCCTTTTGCTCTCATCAATTATCACATCAGCTGCACTATTTGTATCTTCTATTACTCCAAGCTTTATTCCTTCTGCGTACCCTTGTATTGACATTAATGGTGTACGAAGTTCATGTGAGGCATTTTGCATGAAGGTCTTCATGGTAGAGTCATAAGCTGCAAGCTTTTCTGCCATTGCTTTCATTGTCTCTGCCAATTCTCCTATTTCATTATCCTCATATTTTTCAGGTACAATTTTATAATCTCTGTCACCTATTTTCTTGGCATTTTCATTTAAAAGAGAAATTGGTTTAGAAATCTTTTTAGATACAGTATTTGAAATTATCAATGCAATAATTGCAGCAACAAGCATTATGGAAAAAAGTATTATATTAATTGAAAGTATAAGCTGATTACTATTTTTCATATCTGAATAGAGTATTAAATTTCCTAATGATTTTTTATTTTCTGAAGCAAAGGGATGTATTAGCGCCGCATACTTTATATTGGAAGCACTAAAGTATTCTATTCTATTCTTTTTCAGCCCACTGCCTAAAATATTTTTCTTACCTAAGGAAGGTAGTATGTCAATATTTAATATATTCGCCTCTTCACTTACTAAATTCCTTGGAAAGATCACCTTATTATTTACGTTTACCACTGCATATTTTATGTCAAGAAAGGTTTGGGTTTGTCTTAGTATTCTATTTATTTTTAATAGAGAGTTTAGTTCTGTTTTTTCATCAGTAGAAGTATTATCCTTTGTACTGCCTATAAGCTGGGTGTTTAATGATTTCTGAATAATTTGAGCAGCAGATAAAAGTTGATTCCTTGTTTGATACCTTACATAAATATTAATGCATATATTAAATACTATGGAAGTTAAAATTACCAATATTATAATAATGGATATATGTGATAAAAATATACTTTTCCTAATAGTTTTTTTAGAATTATTCATATATTTAACCCTTCCTATTCCTGTTTACCAGAAATCATGAACCCATAGCCCCACAAGGTTTCTATTTTAAGTGCAGCACCTTCATTATTAAGCTTCCTTCTTATTCTTTTTACCATATCATCAGTTGCACGCGTATCTACTTCCATATCAAAGCCCCAAACTTTATTTAGGAGTTCTTCTCTAGATACTGCCTTATTTATATTCTTCACTAAATAAAGAAATAAATTAAATTCCATTGAAGTAAGCTTTAAATCATGATCATTACAAACCGCATATCTGCCTTCAGTATAAATAGTTACATCTATTATGTTTATTAATTCTGAATTACTCTCTCTAGTTTTCTCAAATTCCATTCTCTTAAATATACTTTTTACTCTTAAAACTAGTTCTACTGGACTAAAGGGTTTAGTCATATAGTCATCACTGCCCAGCATTAATCCAGCAATCTTATCAGATTCTCCGTCCTTTGCGGAAATTATAATAATTGGTACGTTGCTTTCCTTTCGTATTTGAGTGCAGACAGAAAGTCCATCTATTCCTGGCATCATAATATCCAGAAGAAGCATGTCAGCAGCTCTTTCCTTAAATGCCTTTAAAAGCTCCTCTCCACTCGTAAATGCTTCCACTCCGTAGCCTTCCTTAACTAAAAACATTTTTATTAATTCTTGAATCTTGATTTCATCATCTGCTATATATATAAGTTTTTGTTCCATGTCATTTTCACCTCATATAAACAACTTACAATATATTATAACATTTGCTTTTGATATGTAATATAACTGCTAAAAGCTTGCCACAATTCTGCCACATTTTATCGGAGATTTAACCTATATTAAAATGGTAAACTTTATTTGTAAGGAGAATTAGGAATACAGGAGGGATATTATTGAAAAAGATTTTATTAATAACCTTAATGCTTATATGTTTCTTAGCTGCTGGCTGTGAAAGAAGCGGTACATTAACAACTGCAGCAAATAATGCAAAACCCACTACTCAAAGCCATGTTCAAAATAATAATACTACTTCAGCAGATGTTAATGCGGCGCGTGGATCAGCTGATGCTGCCTCATCAACAAATAAAGAAATGGAGAAAGCCTCTAATATGATAGATAATTTAGATAGCACCTTAAATGGCCTAGATAATAGTTCGGATATAAATACAACAGAGTCAATAATAAATAATATAAATTAAGGAGATGTTTTTAAAATGAAAAAATTAAAACTTAAGGTAATTTCATCATTGATTTCAGCAGCTCTTATAATGCCTATGGCTGTTCATGCACAAGGAACAAGCACTACATTTGGTGATGGACTTATTAAACAACAGCAGCACCTTCAGTTAGTTCAGGAAAGACAGCAATTTAAAGCGAATATGCTTCAGAAAAAAGATACAATAAAGAAAAATCATGAGACCATTCAAGGACTTAGAAAAACAGTAACTGATAAAAGAGCCGCTGTAAAAGCGGCCATTAATAATATTAAACAAAGTAAAAAACAATTAACTTCTGATGATTTAAGTAAAATTGAAGCACAACTTAAATTAATTCAAAATGATATGTCCACCTTACAAGCTACCAATGGCACCATGAAACAAGCCTTTACTCAATTTAAATCAGACGTGCAAGGCAAAAAATATGATGCAGCAGCTTCTGATTTAGATAAAGTAATAAGTATTCAAAACACAAGAATTAGTAAACTTACTAATTTAAGTTCTGATTTAGATTCCTTATTAAGCTTATTTCAAAGTGCTTCTGCAAATAGCTCAGCTCAATCCTCTACAGCAGGTGCATAATGTATAAATAAAAGGGGGATTTTGCAAACTATCTTTAAAATAGTTTGCAAAATCCCCCTTTTATCTTCATTTATTATGTGAGAGTTTGTTTATCAACCTAAGGCTGCTTATAGTAACCAACTTTATGTAAATCTTTATCCACCTATTAAAATTTGGTCCATTTCCTTTAAATTTGATGATGTTATATTATTGCCTTGAAAATATTCATGCCTTTTGCTGCTTATTTTATCTTGTACTGAATAAAAGCTTCTATTTAATAATAGTGCTATTTCCTTACAGGTTTTGCCTCCATTAATCATTGACTTTACCCTATTCTCTTCCTTAATTGTCCACTGCTTTCGGCATGAGGGAAGTTTCTTTTGCTTGTCTACATTAATTTTTTGCAGCAACCATTCTGGTACTTTAGTATTTGCTATGTCTCTGAAAGTGGTATAGCACGATGTAATAAATTTAATATCTGCTGTTCTAGTATTCCATTTATCTTCGTGTTCCTCTATAAAAAGTTTAAAGTTATCTATTGATATTTGATATTTTTTTATTGAATTTATTCTAAATCTCTTATATTTTAAATAATCTTTATCCATCCAATTATAAACAGTTCTTGTTCCAACAGCTAAAATGTTAGAAATATCCTTTGGAGTTAGATATTCGCCATTTGCAATTATCTGCTCCCTAAGTCCTATTTTGTGGGCTTTTAGTAAAACAGCATTTTTAGTTCTGGCAAGCTTCTTTGCAATATTTTCTATTGTCATTACGCCCCATTTTTCTTCTAAATATGTTACTTCTTCTGTAAGCCAATGCCGATTCTCACAATTAAGGCCTAATTGTTTAGCCTTTTTAATTATGCTCTCCCTTGTTCTATTGGGTAGTAATAACATTAATTCATTCATTGGTTTAACCTGATAAAAATTATTAAGTACATTTTCTTCCTGCTCAGACCACCTATTGGTTAAATTCTCTTTGAGATATTTATTTGTATCTAGCTCTAATCTTTGAGCTTTTCTAACTACGCTGTCATAGCTTCTATCTAGAACCTCCATAATAACTCTAAGATCAACTTGTCCCCAATTTTCAGATAAATACTTTTGTTCTTCTAAACTCCACTTTTTTACCATACTGCACCTCTCAATTAATAAAACATTTTGTTTTTAGATAACAGCATTTTTAACTTCTCAAGCTACAAGTAACTTTTACATTAAAAAAAGACAGGCAGAACAGTGCCTATCTTAAAGATACAACTGTTACCCTATATTTTTGGCAACCTGACTATCATGGCAAATAAATTTGCTTTAGACTCACGGCTTTGCGTCTCCACCTTTCGATGGATTTGCTATTTACTAATATAAAATAATTGATTTATATTAAGTTATTACCATTATATTCTATATTAAATGAGAAATCAATATATCTAATAATAATTATACGAAATAATTTGTATTTTTTAGGTGGTACATTAATAAACTTGTAATAATTATAAAAAAAATGACATTATTAATTGAATAATGTCTTAATAATTAAGTAAAAAGAAGCCCATAGTCATATTTAAGATCTATGGGCTTAAATTTTAAGTTAATTCAAATTACCTTCTAAAACCTTCTTGTAAATAAATTCATTTTGAATTACTTCCTGCTCTAATTTATTGGATAAATCTTTATTAAAATCTTGTTTTAATTTATCCCTATACTCCTTACTGATAACATACATTAAAATATTCATCACAACACCTCCCGTTTTGTTTTACCCATACCTCTTATACGTATATTATACTACAGAAAGATAAAAAAGATACTATAAATAAAACATTAACAGGTTAAATATTGATTTAACAATGTTTCACGCGCTAGCATTGTTAGCATTTTCACATGATAGTTAATTGTTTATTTATATGATATAGGGGGGTATGGTATACAAGCATTGTATATAGCCCCATGAAACTAATGATTTATTTGCATAACAAAAACAAAATATAAAAGACACTCCAATAAAATTTGGAATGTCTTTATATTTGTTAATTATAAAACCAATTTCTCAACTGTTAATTCTTTATGATGCTTCAAATCTAGAAATCCGGAGTTGTCCAAAAGCAGAGGTCTTGTTAAATCATTTACATCTATTTTTATTATTTTGCAAATCTTCTCCGAATTTAATACTGCCATTTCTCCTATATAATAATTTGCCACATGATTTAAGAAAATATTACTATACTCATAATCAAGCCTTCCTAGACTTTCCTTCTTAATTATTTCAAGTGCTTCGAAAGGTCCCTTGCTATTTTTATAAATCCTATCGGAATTTACAGCATCAAAGGTGTCTGCTATAGCAATTATTTTTGCAAACTGATGAATATTTTCTTCCTTTAAACCTAGTGGATATCCTGAGCCATCATTCCGTTCATGGTGCATAAGCACGCCATAGCTTACAGACTTATCTAAAAAAGGTATCTCCTTTATATAGTTATAACCTATTGTTGGATGCTTTTTAATTACATTAAACTCTTTTTGAGTTAAATTTCCAGGTTTATTTAAAATACCTTTATCTATTTTAACTTTACCAAAATCATGTAGGATTGAAGAATATGTAAGAAGGTTAAGATCACTGCCACTCAACCCTATCCATTTGCCAAGAATTGTACTTAAAGCGGTTACATTAACACTATGTTTGTAAATAGTATCTTTTCCACTGCCATATAATACAATATTTTTAATTACTGAGTTTACTGATTTCAACTCACTTTGAATTTTTACTGCAAATTTTCTTATTTCTTCTAAACTTGTTACTTTTAAATTTTCCATATCCTCATAAATATTTTCCACATCGAAGGTAAGTTCCTCCAGACTTTCTTGAACTTCCTCAATAGTTCTAATTCTATCAGTATCTTTCTCGTAATCCTGCTCAGCCCCAGAGTCTCCATAGTACACTTCAATTTTTTTGTCTATATAATATTCTTTCAGTTTGTTTATTGCATATTGGGTTACAATTGTTCCCTCCGCAATTAAAAGCTTATCATTAGCTTTTATTTCCTTAGACAAAATCATTCCTGGAGTTAATTCATGGACATACAATAGCTGCTTCCCTTTTACCATATATGACACCTTCCATAGTTAATACATAATATTACTTATACAATTCTATAGAAAAATCATATATCCTTTGTCTAATAATAGAATATTTTGTCAAAGGTTTTTATTATTTTTCCCTAAATTTCGCAAAATGTAATTAAATTAGCAAATTAATAATAAAAATTAATCTTTAACTGCTAAAATATACAGCTTAATCTCTATTTAAATTAGAAACCTCCTTTTCTTACTTCTTTACTTCTTTCATATTGAACTGGCCAAGCTACATCATCTTGTAGCTCTTTAGCTGAAATTAACGGCCAATATGGGTTACGTAACAACTCTCGTCCAAAATATACTAAATCAGCCCTTTTATTTTGTAGAATTTCCTCTGCCATTAGAGGACTTGTAACAAGGCCCCCAGCAATAACGGGTAAGCTTACGTGTTTTTTTATCTCCTCAGCAAAGCCTATTTGATAGCCAGGATATGTATTTATATGAGCCTGCACTACTCCTCCTGAGCTAACGTTAATAATATCTATTCCAGCTTTCTTAGCAAAGTTAATAATTTCAGCTGTATCCTCAGGTTTATTGCCACCTTCTGCATATTCTTCAGCTGAAACCCTCAATATTAATGGCATTTTCATAGGCCATTCTTCTCTTACTGCTTTTATAACTTCTATTAAGAACCTAGCTCTGTTTTCTTTACTGCCGCCATATTCATCTGTTCTTTTGTTAGTTAAACCAGACATAAATTCATTTATTAAGTATCCATGAGCTCCATGAATTTCTATTACATCAAAACCTGCCTCTCTAGCTCTTCTGGCTCCATCCTTAAAAGAACTTATTACCCTTTTTATATCATCCTTGCTCATTTCTATTGGTGTTTTGTATTTTTCATTAAAGGCTATAGAGCTTGGGGCTATAATAGCTTCTTCACATACTTCACACTTTCTTCCAGCATGAGCTAGCTGTATACCCATTTTTGCACCATGCCTTTTACATTCCTCTACAATTTCCTTTAAAGGCTTTATATGTGAATCCTGCCATATACCTAGATCCCTATCAGTTATTCTTCCCCTGCTTTCTACTGCAGTTGCTTCAAGAATAATAAGTCCTGTACCACCTACCGCTCTAGTTACATAATGATGATAATGCCAGGAGCTTACATTCCCATAATTATCTGCACTGTCCATGCACATAGGTGCCATTATAATTCTATTTTTCAAATTCATATTTTTTAGATTATATTCCGAAAATAATTTTGACATTTATTTGTCTCCTTCCTTGTAACTACTTAGTAATTAAAGGACTTTCCCTGCTATTTAAAATTTATAACGGTAAAGTCCTTTAGAGAACATGTTCTTATTTTGCTAAACTGTATATATTTATTATGTCCTGTTTATTTAATTTTACAAAGTTACCAACAGTTTTTGTATCACTATTTGTACATTTATCAGCCATTTCCTCAATTTTATCTTCTGGTATATTGGCATCACTTAAGGTAACTGGAAGTCCAATTTTCTTAAAGAATTCCATCATTCTGTTTATACCCTCTAAGGCAATTGCTTCACTGGATTCAAAAGATAGATCTACATCCCATACCCTAACTGCAAATTGCACAAATCTATTTATATTATGTTTGTAAACATATTTCATCCATGCAGGAAAAACTATGGAAAGACCTGCTCCATGTGCAATATCATATAAGGCACTTAATTCATGCTCAATTCCATGAGATGCCCAATCTCCTATTCTTCCAGGGTCTACTAATCCGTTATGAGCATTTGTTCCAGCCCACATAATTTCAGCTCTTGCAGCGTAATTTGATCTGTCTTTTAGTGCTATAGGTGTATTATTTATTATGGTTTTTAATATAGCCTCACAAAGTCTATCAGTTAAATCCACGTTTTCTACATTTGTAAAATACCTTTCCATTGTATGAGCCATCATATCACAAGCACCGCAGGCTGTCTGATAATCTGGAAGTGTAAAGGTTAATTCAGGATTTAGTATTGAAAATACAGGTCTGATTAGTTCAGTGTTTAGTCCTCTTTTATACATGCCATCCTCATTGGTAATAACAGAGCTAATACTTGCTTCTGTTCCAGTAGCAGGAATAGTTAAAATATCACCAACAGGAAGTGCTTTTTCAGGTATCTTTTTCATTGAATAAAAATCCCACACGTCTCCCTCATATGGAGCCCCTACGGCAATTGCCTTGGCGGTGTCTATTACACTTCCTCCGCCTACTCCTAAAATAAAATCAAGCTTATTTTCACTGCACAGCTTTATACCTTCATAAACAAGGCTCAATCTTGGATTTGCCTGAATTCCTGATAACTCTATATATTCAATTTCATTTTCTTTTAAAGACCTAATTACTTTATAGTATAGTCCACTTTTTTTAATACTTCCGCCGCCAGTACACAATAGCACTCTATTGGAATACTTTTTCACTTCACTTCCAACCAGACTTTCAGTATCTTTTCCAAAAATAATTTTGGTTGAGATTAAAAATGTGAAATTGTTCATTTAAATTCCTCCTAATTTATTTTAATTTAATGCTAATTGATAAAAATAAGTACTTACTAAAAATTATTAGTAATACTTAAATATATTATTACACAACAGAATATAATTTGCATTTAATTTATAAAATATTATTTTTATAAAGTTTAAATAAATGTATGCCATTAATATTGAAAATAATAACCCACTTATTATTCATCTTAGAATCTATACTTATATTCCTTGTTTTTTTATTTTAATCTTTCATAAGCAAAATCTCAGCTTTTACATACTATAATACAAAAGCTTGTCCCCAAAATTAAATAATATAGGAGAGAGAAAAAATGATTAATGTAACGAAAATTTACCTTCCTGAACTAAAGAAATATGAAGCATATCTAGAAAAAATATTCAAGCTTGGTCATGTTACCAATAATGGTCCATTAGTTAAAGAACTACAGAATAGGTTGGAAAAATATTTAGGAATAAAGCATATACTTTTAGTTTCAAATGGAACAATAGCCCTTCAAATTGCTTATAATCTTTTGGAATTAAAAGGTGAAGCAATTACTACACCTTTTTCTTTTGTTGCAACTACTAGTAGTCAAGTATGGCAAGGTATTACTCCAGTTTTTGCAGATATAGATAAAGGCACCTTTAATATAGATTATAAAAAAATCGAAGAGAAGATATCAAAAAATACTTCAGCTATAATTCCTGTTCATGTATTTGGAAATGCCTGTGATATAGAAAAAATTGATGAAATAGCAAGAAAATTTAATCTAAAAGTAATTTATGATGCAGCCCATGCTTTTGGAGTTAAATACAAGGGAAACAGTTTATTAAACTATGGAGATATTTCTACCCTTAGTTTTCATGCCACTAAAGTTTTCCATACCATTGAAGGTGGTGCACTTGTAATAAACGATGATGAAATTTATGACAAGGCTAGAAGATTGATTAATTTTGGAATAAGTGATGAGGAGCATATAACTGAGGTTGGTATTAACGGAAGGATGAATGAATTTGAAGCTGCCATGGGATTATGTGTATTGGATGATATAGACAAAATATTTGAAAATAGAAAAAAAGTATATGAAAACTACATGAACTATTTAAGTAAAAATGTGGTTACACAAGAGCATAATATTAATAGCAGCTTAAATTACTGCTATTTTCCCATAGTATTTAAAGATGAAGAAAGCTTACTAAAAGTAAAAGCAGCTCTTACAAATGATAATATTTATCCAAGAAGATATTTCTATCCATCCTTAAATAATTTACCTTATATAAAAGATAAAACTCAAATGGCACCCAATTCAGAGTTTATTTCAAGCAGAATCCTTTGCTTGCCTCTGTATGATTCTCTAGAAGATACGGTACAAAAAAATATTATAAGTATTATAAATAAAATGGACTAGCTATAAAAAAGATACTCCATACCACTTTAGGAGATGTTTGTTTTGAATATTATCGTTATTGGTTCTTCTGGACATGCAAAAGTTGTAATTGATTGTATCGAAAGAGAAAATAAGTATAAAATTATTGGACTTATTGATAGATTTAAGGAAGTGGGTTCTAGCTCCTTCGGATATAAAGTAATTGGAAAAGAAGAAGATTTACAAAATTTAATAAAAGCTCATAAAATAGAGGGCGGCGTTATTGCAATTGGAGATAATTTCACTCGATATATTGTTTCTAATAAAATTTCACATGATATGCCAGAGTTTAACTTTATTAAGGTAATTCACCCTTCTGCACAAATAGCCAGGAATGTATTAATAGGAAAAGGCACAGTGGTAATGGCAAATACTACTATAAGTAGTGAGGCAACAGTAGGTGATTTTTGCATAATAAATAATAATTCATCCTTAGATCATAACAGTAAAATGCTAAATTATTCAAGTTTAGCTCCTGGTTCAACTATTGGTGGAAATGTTAAAATAGGTTCCTTTACAGCTGTTTCCTTAGGTGCGAAAGTGATTCATGGAATTACAATTGGAGAGCATACTATAATAGGAGCTGGAGCCAATGTGGTAAAAGATATTCCTAATTACGTTGTAGCATATGGTAATCCTGCTAAAGTAATTCGAGGCAGAATCGCTGGGGAAAAATATTTATAAAATTAAAGCTTATGAAACTTAAAAGGGGTTGCCCTTAAACGACTTACAAATCATTTAAAGGCAATCCCTTTAGTGAAAGTACAGATTATAAAAATATCCATAGTATTATTGTATATTACTTCTAATAGTATTCTAGGAGTAATTTCGTTAATAGCTTTGTGATGAGATGCTATTAATAATCACATTTTGTTAATTATCGTTAAAGTGTAAATTATTCAAGTCTACTAGGCCTGTACATAAGAGGTTCCAAATATCTATTACCTGATTTTGAATCACAAAAATCACGTATATTTGTAAATTGTTCATTATAGGCGTAATCTAAAAATTTGTTGTAAGCATCAATTAATTCTATGGTTTTTTTGTTCTTATCCTCTTCAGTCATTCCGTTCCAAATACCCTGTACATGCTTTCTGTATATGGTCATTGCTTCTTTGACATGTCCTATTTCTCCAAACATTGAAAATTGAATATTTAACATCCAATCTCCAACAAACATTTTATAAAATTCATTAGGAATTTGGTCAAAATACTTACTATAATAAAAACAACAGGAGATATTACCAATAAAATTTACACTTGTTATATCCGTTGTATTAAAGATGTCACCTTTAATTTGCTGCTGTATATTATAGAAGTTATATTTATTTTCTACTTCATCAAAAAATATTATATCATCAAATGAAATAGAACACTGGGGGTGACTTTCCATAAATTCTATATGAGTTTGTAATTTGTTCTCATCATCCCAATAATCATCACCATCCATTAACGCAGTATACATGCTTTTTCTACAAGCTTTTAACAATCTTCTTAAATTTTCTACCATTCCTAAATTTTCTTTACCTTTAAAAAATTCAAAAGTTACGTTTTTGTTAGCTTTCACATTTTTAATATAGTCTTCAACAATCTTTGCAGTTCCATCATGGGATTTATCTTCACTTATAATAATGTTTAAGTTGAAATCACCTTTTTGTTTTATTATTGAATTGAGGCATTGAGCTATATAATTTTCATGGTTATATGCCAATACCCCTACATTTACTGTAATTTTATCCTCTTTTGTTCTATTCTCTGTCTCAAGCAATCTAAAATATAGATTCTCTAATTTTCGGGGTATATCAGCTTCACCTTTTACATTTTTATGATTTTTCATCAGAATGCCGAAATTATTTGTTTCCAGTAATATTTTATATTTATTTTTATATTGATCATAACAGCGTTTTACAGAATCCAAGTTTATGCAATTAAATACAATAATTCCACCCTCTCTTATTAGTGGCGAATAAATATTATAATCTGACTGAACACTTTGGTAATCATGGTTACCGTCAATATGAAGCATATCTATTTCATTACTTTTGAAGTATTCAGCAGCTTTTTTTGAAGTTTTTCTTATAATTTTAACAACCTTAGAAAGTTCTAATGCCTCAGTATCCCTTAAAACCTTAGCATAAATGGCTTCAAAATCTATGGTCTTAAAAATTTTATTTTCCTTTTTATTTAATTTTTTATCCGTGTGGTGTTCTTCCACCTTATCAATGGTATAGGGGTCAATGCCATAAGCTTTTCCTTGAGTATCCTTTATTGTCTGAGCTACAGAAAAAAGAATCCTACCATTATGCACTCCAATCTCAACGTAATTTTTTAGTTTAAAGTAATATGCCAAGTATGACATAATATAACATATTGCTAATGAGTCATCCTCTACAATTCCATTAAATAAAAATCGGCTATGAATATCTTTGACTCTGTTAAACAAACTATATTCCCATTTCATATTCCTTCACTCTCTCCTGTTTTCTTTTATTTTCTTAATTCTACTTGTTAACCTTTATTGTCGCTTTATAATATGTTGATTTAATTAAAAATTCTACTAGCTTTATTTAATGCTAGGGCACAAAGCTTGTCCTATTTGAATATCTTAAATTGACAAAATTTAGAGCTGATATGTATATCAAAGTCATTGATTATTAGGCAAAATCAAAAATTTATAAGGAGGTAAAAATGAAAGGTATTATTTTAGCTGGTGGGTCCGGAACAAGACTATATCCAGTAACAAAAGTTATATCAAAGCAAATACTCCCTGTATATGATAAACCAATGATATACTATCCATTATCCGTGCTAATGCTTGCAGGTATAAATGAAATATTAATTATTTCAACACCTAGAGATATAGGTACTTTTAAAGAATTACTTGGCGATAGAAGTGATATAGGTCTAAAATTACAGTATGCCATACAGGAATATCCAAGAGGACTTGCAGACGCTTTTATTATTGGAGAAGAGTTTATAGCTAAGGATAAAGTAGCCTTAATTTTAGGAGACAACTTCTTCTATGGTTATGATTTCCCAGAGATACTAAAGAGAGTAGTAAATAAAGAAGAGGGCGCAATTATTTTTGGATACCATGTAGACAATCCAACTGAGTTTGGTATTGTTGAATTTGATGAATATAACAATGTAGTATCAATTGAAGAAAAGCCAGAAAAGCCAAAATCAAATTATGCTGTTCCAGGGCTGTATTTCTATGATAATAACGTAGTTGATATAGCTAAAAATATTAAGCCCTCTGCAAGAGGTGAACTAGAGATAACTGCTGTAAATGATGAATATTTAAGAAGAGGAAACTTAAGCGTAGAGCTTTTAGGAAGTGGATTTGCATGGCTTGATACAGGAACTCACAAAAGTCTTTTAGATGCAGCTAATTTTGTAGAAACAATTCAATCAAGACAAGGTTTATATATAGCCTGTATTGAAGCGGTAGCTTATAAGAAAGGTTTTATAAATAAGGAGCAGCTTTTAAAATTAGCAGAGCCTTATATAAAAACAGAATATGGTAAGTATTTATTGCAGATTGCAGAAAATGATTTAATATGTAAAAAGGAGCAGTTATAAATGAAAACCTATTTAGTAACAGGCGGGGCTGGATTTATAGGTTCTAACTTTGTTCATTACTTGTTAAATAAATATTCGGATATAAAAATTATAAATATAGATAAACTAACCTATGCAGGAAATTTAGAAAATTTAATAGATGTTGAAAATAGTCCAAGCTATATGTTTATTCAAGGAGATATATGTGATAAAGCGTTAATAGAAAATTTATTTTCAGAAAATGACATTGACTATGTAGTAAACTTTGCAGCAGAATCACATGTAGATAGAAGTATAAAAGAACCTGAGATCTTTGCTAGGACAAATATTTTAGGAACAGTAAATCTCTTAAATGCAGCTAAGAATGCATGGGAAGTACAAGGTGTCTTTAAACAAGGTAAAAAGTTTGTACAAGTATCTACGGATGAAGTATATGGATCACTTGGTGAAAGCGGGTACTTTCTTGAAAATACACCACTAGATCCGCATAGCCCATATTCTTCTAGCAAAGCAGCTGCAGATTTAATGGTGAAAGCTTATTTTGACACCTATAAAATGCCTGTAAATATAACTAGATGTTCAAACAATTATGGACCATACCAATTCCCAGAAAAATTAATACCTTTACTAATAAACAATTGCTTAAACCATAAATGCTTACCAATATACGGCAACGGAATGAATATAAGGGATTGGCTATATGTAGAAGATCACTGCAGCGCAATAGATATTGTTATAAATAGTGGTACAGTAGGTGAAGTTTATAATGTTGGTGGACACAACGAAAGAACTAATTTACAAATAGTTAGAACTATTATAAATTACTTGAGCAAAAAAGTGGACAAAGAAATAACAGAAAAACTAATAACTTATGTTGAAGACAGAAAAGGTCATGATAAAAGATACGGAATAGATCCAACAAAGATAAAAGATGAATTAGGTTGGTATCCTGAAACTCCCTTTGAATTAGGAATACAAAACACAATTGAATGGTATTTAAATAATAAAGATTGGATCAATAACATTACCACTGGTGAGTACGAAAATTATTACAATAATATGTATGAAAAATAGTAGTAACCTCATAAACTTTAATTAAATTAGGGCTAATAAAACCCTAAACTAAAAAGAGTCTGTAAAAACAGCTTTCTATGTTGAAATAAAAATATCATAGGAAGCTGTTTTATTATGGTAGAAATAAGAGAATTAATGAAAACCAGCTTAATATATTTTGGATTTCCCAAATTCAAAGAACCTTCTTCAATAGATTTTAAGCTTTTTAATCAATTTAAAAATAAAGTTTGAAAAGCTATAATAAAAAATGTTATAGACTACTGAAAATATAAATAATATGGCTAATTGAATAATTATTCCACCAGGAATATTTATACCAAAAATAGATATGCCTATGATGTAATTCATAAAACTTAAGGTAATGGTTAGGACTACAGAACTTATAAGCCAAATAATTGTCTTCTTCTTTGTATAGTAGCTGCATGCTCCAAGTGATATTCCTATAATTCCATTAGTACATAAGAAGAATATTCCTTCATGGGTACTTATAAGCATAATAAGTAAACTAGCTGTGAAATAAGATAATAGTCCAACTTGAGGATTTAACCTAGAAACAATATAAATTGGAACTGCACTAAGGATAGTTAAAATAACAAATAACTCTGAAAGAAAAACAGGAATTACTTGAAACAAAGCTGCTAAAACTGCGAATAATGCGCCAACTACAACAGTTTTTGTATTACTCATGGTTTCCCTCCTTCTTCTTAATTATTGGCTGCAGCAGAAATGCAGTTTATAAACGCTTTTAAGTTGAGTACTGTTCTTTATAGTATATGATATTAAACAAGATATGCTATTAAAAAAGAATATGTACTTACTTATAATTGCACGGCTTGTAAACAGGTGATAATATTTATATATGCAATTATTTAATTTTTAGGAGGCTTTATAATGGAAAATAAAGAGCTTGTAACCTACAAATACAGATGGGTAGTTCTTTTTATGTTCATGCTCATGATGGCTGTGCAGCAGCTATTATGGATAACCTTTGCTGCCATCACTACTGATGCAGCTGCTTATTTTAAGGTTTCTGAGCTTAGCATAGGAATTCTTTCTATGGTATTTATGATTGTATACATATTTGCTTCTATACCTGCTTCTTGGCTTATAGATACCTATGGCTTTCATATATCTGTTGGAATAGGTTCAATTTTAACAGGTGTATTTGGCCTTCTCAGGGGACTTTTTCCTTCAAATTATACCTTTGTATTAATATTTCAAATAGGCATTGCAATTGGACAACCATTTATAGAAAATGCAGTTACTAAAGTTGCTGCTAGATGGTTTCCTATTGAAGAAAGGGGTACAGCATCAGGATTAGCTTGGCTTGCTGGTTACCTAGGTTTAATTGCAGGCCTTGTTCTAACACCCTACCTAATTATAGGCAGCAATATTCCAAGAATGCTGCTTTATTATGGAATAATATCTTTAATTTCAGCTGTACTTTTTATAGGCTTTGCAAGGGAAAATCCTCCGACGCCTCAATGCAAACCAGAGGAAGAGGAAAGATCCTTGGTTTTTCAAGGGTTAAAGCAAATGCTTACAAACAAAGAATTTATATTCCTAATGATTATATTTTTTATAGGTCTTGGAGTATTTAACGGCCTTTCAACTTGGATTGAAAATATACTTAAACCTCGCGGTTTTACATCAATTCAGGCAGGAATTATAGGTGGAAGCATGGTTTTAAGCGGAGTTATCGGATCAGCTATAATTCCACTGCTTTCTGATAAGCTTCATAATAGAGTAGGTTTTATTATATTAGCTATTACAGGCTCTATTCCTGGTCTTATAGGCATAACCTATGCAACAAGCTATCCTGTTGTTCTTATTTCTGCCTTTAGCCTTGGTTTCTTTATGCTCAGCTGTGCACCCTTAGGTTTTCAATATGGAGCTGAAATTGCCTATCCAGCTCCTGAAGGAACCTCAAGCGGTATACTTATGATGATGGGTCAAATTTCAGGTATAATTTTTATATTTGGTATGGATGCCCTTAAATCCACTAAAACAGATTCCATGACCCTTCCAATGAATGTACTAATACTTTTAATGCTTGTAACAGTTATAATTTGTATCAAATTGAAGGAGCCCGCTAAGGAAAGAAACTTTGCATTAGAAGAATAGGTAAGTTAATGGCATCCAGATAAGTTATTACTTGTAAATAAGTAATAACTTATCTGGATGCCATTTGATTATAATTATTTAAGCAGCTTATTATCTATTTCTTCTCTAATGTCTGAAATAAACTCATAAAGCACAACACTGCTTTGCTCACCAGCATCTCTTTTTCTTACTGTAATAGTTCCTTCTGCCTGTTCCTTTTCTCCTAAAATAATCATGTAAGGAACTCTTTCATTCCTAGTTTCTCTTATTTTAAAGCCAATCTTTTCAGCTCTATCATCAATTTCAACCCTAATTCCCTTATCTCTTAGTATCTTCAATACACTTTCTGCATAAGAGTTATACTTATCAGAAATTGGTAGCACCTTAACTTGCACTGGAGCTAGCCAAGTTGGGAATTTTCCTGCAAAATGTTCTATTAATATTCCTATGAAGCGCTCAATGCTTCCAAATATGACTCTATGGATCACTATGGGTCTGTGCTTTTCTCCATCACTGCCAATATAATTTAAATCAAAACGTTGGGGAAGCTGGAAGTCAAGCTGTATTGTTCCACACTGCCAAGTCCTTCCTATACTATCTTGAAGGTGGAAATCTATCTTTGGTCCATAGAAGGCTCCATCCCCTGGGTTTATTTTAAAAGGCATTCCTATGTCTTCTAAGGCACCCTTAAGAGCACTTTCTGCCATATTCCATTCTTCATTAGTTCCCATAGAATTTTCCGGCCTTGTTGAAAGCTCTACGTTATACTTAAAACCAAATCTTCTATAGACCTCATCAATAAGCTTTACTACTCCTTTAATTTCGTCTTTAATCTGCTCCGGAATCATAAATATGTGAGCATCATCCTGGGTAAAGGCCCTTACTCTCATAAGTCCATGAAGTGCTCCTGAAAGCTCATGTCTGTGAACTCTTCCTAATTCCCCGGCTCTTATTGGAAGGTCTCTGTAGGAGTGTGTTTCTGATTTATAAACCAGCATTCCACCAGGGCAATTCATCGGTTTTATTGCATATTCTTCTTCATCAATGTTAACAGTGTACATGTTTTCTTTGTAATGATCCCAATGTCCGGAAGTTTCCCAAAGCTGTCTATTTAAAATTATTGGAGTTTCAATTTCTACATAGTTAGCTCTTTTGTGAAGCTCCCTCCAATAATCTATTAGAATATTTTTCAAAATCATACCCTTTGGAAGGAAGAACGGAAATCCTGGGCCTTCCTCCATAAGTGCAAACAGCTTAAGCTCCTTGCCAAGCTTTCTGTGATCTCTCTTTTTAGCTTCTTCAAGCATATTTAAATATTCATCTAACTCACTCTTTTTGGAGAAGGCAGTTCCATATATTCTTTGAAGCATTTTATTCTTCTCACTGCCTCTCCAGTAGGCACCAGCAACAGATAAAAGCTTTATAGCTTTAACCTTCCCAGTGGAGAGTACATGAGGGCCTGCACATAAATCTATAAAATCACCCTGTCTAAAGAAGGACAGCTCTTCCTCTTCTGGTAAGTCATTAATAAGCTCAACCTTATAAGCTTCATCTTTATCTTTCATAAGCTTTAGCGCTTCTTTTCTTGACATAACGGATCTTTCTAGTTTCAAGTCATCTTTAATTATCTTCTTCATTTCTTCTTCTATTTTTTCCAGCATTTCCTGAGTAAAAGGCTTATCTATATCAAAATCATAGTAGAATCCAGTATCTATTGCAGGTCCAATAGCAAGCTTAGCTTCTGGGTATAATCTTTTTACTGCTTGAGCTAATATATGTGAAGCTGTATGTCTTAGTGCCCTTCTTCCTTCATCTTTATTTGCATTAATTACACTTCCATCTTTTAAAATTACCTTTAACATAATTTTTACCTCCTTTTATTTATAAGAATATTAATATCTATAGTGTTACTACTGTAGCCTTGCAGCTTATCCCATATATGGATGTGTTTTTTTAAATAAAAAACTCGTCTCATGCATAAACATGGGACGAGTATTCTCGCGGTTCCACCCAAATTACAGGTATAGTAAACAAATCCTTGCTATAATTTAAATGTAATAAAAAAACTCCTCCCATACTTAGGACGAGTTTATCGCGATTCCACCCAAATTACAGCAATTAAAAACACTATCACTGTCACTTAATACCATTAACGCTGGCTGCGGATATGCTTATGTCTATAAGGACTTCAGCAATCAACTCAGAGGTGGTTTTCAACAACACTTATTTTTAGAAGTCTTTCAGCCGATGAACTTCTTTCTCTGTAAAATAGTAATTTATTTACTTTTCCTCATCATTGTCTTTCTTTATGGTTATTATATGACTGTAAATTTAAAATGTCAATCTCTTTTTATAATTTTCAAATAATTATTAGCTGAAGAGACGTTTATACGCTAATGCATAAGCACCACATTGTTTAGACGTCCCGTTTATTATCCTTTATTGATTCTACATATTATCTTCCTAATGCTATCTTCAGATAAATTAAAAGTAACCATTAATAAGTCAATGGTATATCCGTTTTTATAAAGTTTATAAATTTCAAGGTTTCTTTTATTAATAATTTCTCTAGTACCATTATTTTCACCCCAACCCTTTCTTTTAGCTTCCAAGGTTGGTATATAAATAAATTCTCCCTGTATATACTTTTGAAGTTCCCTCAATAACTCCGATGGTAATATTTCCTTTCCATTTTTATATTGCAATTTTTTGCCCTCCTATTTACCTCTACTACTGCTCTGTTAACGACTTCACTTAATACTTGATTAATCATTATCATTACTACGCCTCCTTGTATTCATTATTAAATCTAAACAATTATTAATAGTTTAGATCTGTATATTTATTATTAATTTAAAAAAATATATAAAAATCCCGCAGAAACTAACCATCTGCGGGATTTTATACTTTAAAAAATACAATAAAAAAAACAGGACATCCTCCTGCTACTTTCATATAACTATTTATCTATGAAAACTCAGATGATGGTTATTATTTTCTCCAATATTTAGTTAATAATCGTAAACCTCTTTTCTTAACATCATTACTAACCCCTCCCTTCACCTGAATTTGTTTCTTGTATATTTTACCTGTAATTATATAATATAGAAATTCATAGTCCATGTCAACCATAAATATCACCTCAATTGTTTCTTTATTTAAAGAGGAGGCTTTGCCCTCCCCTCGTATTCCTTATTATGCACGTAACAATTATTAATTGTTACGCCTACCCTATTGTTCTAGGCTTTAAGCCACCTCTTAAATATGATCAAACTTATCATCCCCTTTTCTACCATATTGACCGGTCAAGTTTATTATCCCATAAATATCCTTTTAATCTCAAGGTAAAGATTGATTATAGTTGTTTTTTCCATTAACAATTTAAGTGTTTTTTTATGGTATAATCTATTTGGGTGATAAAAATGCAAGTATTAATAAATGATTGGAACAACTTATTAGAAAATGAATTTAAAAAAGAGTACTATTTAAACCTTAGACAGTTTTTAATAAATGAATATAGGACAAAAACTATATATCCTAATATGTATGATATTTTTAACGCTCTGCATTATACAAATTATAAGGATGTAAAGGTGGTAATATTGGGACAAGACCCTTACCACGGCGCAAATCAGGCTCATGGTTTAAGCTTTTCAGTAAAACCAGGTGTTCCTGCCCCTCCTTCTCTTATGAATATCTATAAGGAGCTTAATAGTGACTTAGGCTGTTTTATACCTAATAACGGCTACTTAAAGAAGTGGTCTGATCAAGGAGTTATGCTTCTTAATACTGCATTAACAGTTAGGGAGGGCCAGGCAAATTCCCACCATAACATGGGCTGGGAGTATTTTACTGATAAAATAATCAGTTTATTAAATGATCGAGAAGACCCTATTGTTTTCATATTATGGGGAAGTAATGCTCAATCTAAACTAAATATAATAAATAATCCAAGGCATTATATTATAAAATCTGTTCATCCAAGTCCACTATCAGCTCACAGAGGCTTCTTTGGAAGCAAGCCATTTTCTAAGGCTAATAAGTTTCTTACTTCAATAGGAAAGAAACCTATAGATTGGCAGATAGAAAATATATAAAAGTACAGGGGGTTGATTCAGCCATAAGAACTTCCCTTTAGTTATTTAAATAGTATAGAAAAACCACTCTTTAATTGATATAATATTAATGCATACATTTCTTAATAATTTGAATTTTTCATTTCTCTGTATGAAGTGTCGAGTTAACCACTATAAATACTCAATAATATATTTTTAGGGGGTAACAAAGATGAACACGCTATTAAAAAACATTAACTGCATTTATACCTTTAATGAAAAAGAAGAAATACTTGAAGAATGCAGTATTCTCATCAAAGACTCAAAAATCACAGCTATTGGTAAGGGCTTATCAGTACCTGATGATTGTGAGGTTATTGATTGTACAGGTCTTATTGCACTTCCCGGTTTTGTAAACACACATCATCATTTATATCAGACCTTATTTAGAGGCATAAAAGAAGTTCAAGAACAGCCTCTTTTCCCTTGGCTTATTGGACTTTATGAGTTTTGGAAGAACATTACTCCTGAAGCTGTTTACTATGGAGCAATGGTTGGCTTTGGCGAGCTTCTTAGGACAGGCTGTACGCTTACCTCTGATCATCATTATGTTTTTCCTAGTAATCAAACAAGTACTTTAATTGACGACCAAATCAAGGCTGCAGCAGAAATAGGAATTAGGTTTCATGCCACAAGGGGTTCCATGTCCCTAGGAAGGGACCAAGGTGGGCTTCCTCCAATGTCTGTTGTTCAAACTGAAAGTGAAATATTAGAAGATTGTGAAAGGCTTGTAAGTAAGTATCATAATCCCAATGATTATGCAATGACCAGAGTAGCCTTTGCACCATGCTCTCCTTTCTCAGTTACCAAAGACTTAATGGTTGAAACTAAAAATTTAGCAAGGAAGCTTGGAGTTATGATGCACACCCATCTTGCAGAAACCATTGATGAGGAAAATTTCTGCCTTGAAAGATACGGAAGAAGACCTTTTGAGCTTATGGAAGATCTTGAATGGGTAGGTCCTGATGTATGGTTTGCTCACGGTATATACTTAAGCGACAGGGAAATAAATGCTCTAAATGGCTCTGGTATAGCACATTGTCCTTCCTCAAATATGAAGCTAAACAGCGGCATTTGCAGAACTACGGATATTGTTAAAGCTGGCGGAAAGCTTAGCATAGCGGTAGATGGAAGTGCAAGCAATGATGGCTCAAATATGTGGGAGGAAGTTCGAAGAGCCTATTTATTAAATCATTTAAAATATGGAGTTAATGGCCTAAATGCTTATGAAATATTAAAGGTGGCTACAAGAGGCGGAGCAGATGTACTTGGAAGGCAGGATACTGGAAGATTAGATATTGGTAAAGCAGCTGATATTATCTTATTTGATCTTAATAAAATTGAGTATGCTGGCTGTCACGATCCCTTAGTATCACTAGTTTGCCTTGGAAATTCCAGCTTCACTAAAATGACCATAGTTAACGGCAAAATAGTTTCAAAGGACGGAGGGCTCCTTACTATAAATTCAAATGAAGTATATAAAAGTGCTAATAAAATTGCAAAGGACATAGTTGAAATGCAAAGAAATAGGTAAACTCTCAGCCGGAATAAGTATGTTCATTCTATACCAATAAAGAAGCCCTTGCCTAATATAAATTAGTACAAGGGTTTATTTTTTTTCATTTTATATTCAGTTTATTTTGCTTTAAACAGATAACTATTTATCTGCTGGAAATACTATTTCTGTTTGTTTTCTGGCATCTTCTATAAGTTTCATTACATTAAGCGATATTTTGTGGGAATTAATTTCCGATTCTACTTTGCTATTTTTAATTAACTCAATAAATTCTTTTGCTTCATAATACATATTATCTTCTATTTGCTGCACTGATAATTCTTCTGACTCTCCGCTTTTATACCTTATCTGAACTTTTTCCGGATTGTTTATTCTATCAATTATCATTGAACCATTTTCACCTTGTATTTCGCAGGGAATATATGAGTTAGCTATTTTTGAATGTATAATAACTCCATCCATTTCTTCATACACAAAAGTTAAAGTTCCCTGCCCATCTACACCAGATGAAAGCTTTAAAGCTGTAGCTTTTATATCTATTGGCATACCAAATAACCTTACTGCAGGATGTATGCAATATACACCTATATCCATGATTGATCCATTAGAAAATGCGGGGTTAAAGGTATTAACAGGTTTTCCTTCTTTATGGGCATCGTACCTAGAGGAGTACTGGCAGTAGTTAAACATAAATCTTCTTATTTTCCCAAGCTTATGTATACTATCTTGTATAACCTTAAAATTAGGCAAGAAGCTAGTTTTCATTGCCTCCATTAGCAATACATTATTTGCTTTAGCTGCTGCAATCATCAATTCTAATTCTGCAACATTAGAAGCTATGGGTTTCTCACATAAAACATGCTTCCCTTTATTTAAAAATAGTATAGCCTGTTCTGCATGAAAGGAATTAGGGCTTGCTATATAAACTGCATCTATACATTCATCTTTTGCCATTTCCTCTAAACTAGTAAATATATTTGTTACTTCATATTTTTCAGCAAAAACCTTTGCTGTTTCAAAAGCTCTTGAATAAACAGCATTTAATTTAAACTCCTCTACCAAGTCAGCACCTTTTATAAATATATCAGTTATTTTATTTGTACCAATTATACCAAAGTTAATCATTCTACCACCCATTTCCACACCTACCAATGTTTCGCTGTAGCTTCACTATCTAAAACATTGTCCTTTTTACTAATTTTATCACTAATTTGTAATGTGATCTGTGGAGGTTTCTTCTGCCATAACCAAGCCACACTACCCTTGAAATTCAAACAAATCCTTCTGTGGGAACAATCCAAACAAACCGCCAGTATGAATGAATAAAATATTTTTGCAGTGATTAAAACTGCCCTTCTTTATCTCCTGAGTTAACCCATACATCGCTTTGCCTGTATAAACAGGATCCAAAATTATGCCTTCAAGCTTAGCTAAATCATATATAAAATCCAGTTCCTCAGGTCTGCTTAAAGCATATCCCCTTCCAACATATCCGTCAATAATGTGAATTTCATCTTTTAAAAAATTAATGTCACAATCTAAATAGCCCAAGCCTTCCTGCACTATTTCATATATCCTATTTTTAAAATATTCCTCATTGTCACAAACATTAACGCCGCAAATGTCTGTTTTATTGTTTAACATTCTATTTGCAAGAAATTGTCCAGCATAAGTTCCCCCTGATCCAACAGCAGAAACTATCATATCAAAGTGTATGTCCATTTCTTTTTCCTGCTGAATTATTTCCTCCATTGCCTTAAAGTAACCAAAGGAGCCTATTCCATTTGAAGCTCCTTCCGGAATTATATAAGGTTTAAAGCCTTTAATCTCAAGTTCTTCTTTAATATTATTCATAATTTCAAATCTTCTATTTCTATAATCCTCAGGAGATACAAATCTAATGTCTGCTCCTAAAAGCTTATCTAAAAAGTAGTTTCCATCTTGAGATAGCTCTTCAGTTCCTCTCAATACTAAACACGATTTAAGTCCCAATCTTGCTGCAACAGCTGCAGTTGCTCTAGCATGATTTGATTGAATTCCTCCGCAAGTTATAAGCATATTACAGCCCTTATCAATAGCTTCCTTAACCACAAATTCCAGCTTTCTTATTTTATTACCTGATACTTCTGTACCAGTTTGATCATCTCTTTTTATAAATATATTTGGGCCTCCAAGAATACTTGTAAGCCTCTCCAGTCTTTCAACTTTTGTGGGCAGGTTAGCAAGGCTTAATTTTTCGGGTATTTCCATGATTAATTCCTCCAATCAGTATTTTGCATGTAAATAAATATAGACTAGCTTTATATTATTTACCTATAATATAAATACTATCACCTTCTATTTTTCCATACAATAGACAATTGGATGTCTCTCATTGATAATATTACCATCAATATGATATTATTAATTCAATTAAGCCATGGTGGTATCGCTTGTGGATCATTTTAAAGTATCGTAGTAGAAGTAACGCCCCCGTGCCACACTAATTAAAAGGAGAATTATTATGACTCAGAAACTTTACTATGAAAATCAATATATAAGAGAATTTACAGCAGAAATAATAAATATTATTGAAAAAGATAAGGAATTTCATATTGAACTTGACAAAACTGCCTTTTTCCCAGGAGGAGGCGGTCAGCCCTCAGACATAGGAAGAATTGAGGATAGCATTATTTCCTATGTATATGAAAAAGATGGTATCATATATCATGTTTCGGATAAAAGACCTATAAAAATACATAAAGCTAAATGCAGCATTAATTGGGTCTTTAGATTTGACGGCATGCAGCAGCATTTAGGACAGCATGTCCTTTCTGCTGCTTTTATAGAAGCCTTTGGTTGTAATACAGTAGGTTTTCATTTAGGAAAAGATATTTGTACTATAGATTTGGATAAGCTGCTAAGTGATGAGGACTTGGAAAAAGTTGAAGATTTAGCTAATAATTATATTTTTGATGATAAAAAAGTTGAGTTTCTATTTCCAACAAAATCTGAACTAAAAAAGTTATCCCTTCGAAAAGTTCCTAATATTGATAATGAGCAGATCAGAATTGTTAAAATCGAAGATGTTGATTTAACTGCTTGCTGCGGAGTTCATCCTAAATCAGCTCTTGAAATTCAAGTAATTAAAATTCTTAAAAAGGAAAAATACAAGGGGAATATGCGCTTAGAATTTATTTGTGGAAAAAGAGCCATTATGGAAGCAATTAAAAGATATAAGTTTTCAAACAAAATTTGCAAGACATTAAACTGTAATGAGGATGAAGCTTTAATTAAGGTAAATACTATATCTAATGATATAAATAGCTTAATGGCTGAAAATAAAAATTTAAAATCACAAATTGCAGATTTTGAAGTACAAAATATACTTAATACCTGTGATGTTATTAATAATATAAAAATTATAAAAAACATATATGCAAATTCTGATATGAAATATGTAAATTTACTTGCCTCAAAACTTGTATCTTATGAAAATGTTATAGTTCTATTCGGGATAAAATCCGAAGCTATTGCAAATCTTTTATTTATGTGTTCTAAAAATTTCAAAAAAATTTATATGAATGATTTACTAAAAGATGCAATTAGTTTAATAGATGGTAAAGGCGGCGGCAGTCCTTTTTCTGCACAGGGCGGCGGAAAAAGCATAAGTAATCTTGAGTCTTCTATAGATTACGCGTTTTCAAAAATCAAAAATACATTGACTTCTAATATGTAATATATAAATATACTCCTGTTTACTGCGATAAATTGGATTAAATCTTAAGAAATGGTTTTACTCACAAAACTTTCACTTATAAAAGCTTTGATTTAAACAAATATTAATATTGTAAAAAATATTATCAGTTTAATAAGGAGGTAATTTTTTGTGGGTAAAAAGTTTCTTACTTTTTTAATAGCATCATCCTTAGTTTTAAGTACTTCATGTACTACACAGCAGCAACAAAAGAAGAATGCACAGCCTATCCAAGGTGTTGAATCTTCTGCTTATGAAACAGGAAATGTGAAAACAGTAAAATTAACTGCAGATAATTCAAATGTTAGAAGCGGATGTTCTACTAACTCCCCTGTAGTTTCCACTCCTGCTAAGAATAGTACATTAGATGTAGTAAGTCAGGTTTCAGATTGGTATGCTGTAAAACAACCTAATAATCAAATAGGTTTTGTGCATAATCAAGATGCTAAGCCAGTAGTAGTAGAAGGCAATGCGGCTAAAAATGCCCCTAATACATCTGGTGGAGCACCTCAGGCATCACAAGGCAATGCCACTGCTTCCACAGCACCTAAAACTCCTACAACACAAAACAATTCTAGTACACTTACAGCTTCCGAGCAGCAGATGCTGAATTTAATAAATCAAGCTAGATCCCAAAATAACGTAGCACCACTGCAGGCGGATATGCAAGTTACTAATGTTGCTAGAATAAAGGCTCAAGATATGATAGATAATAATTATTTCAGCCATAATTCTCCAAAGTATGGCAGTCCATTTGATATGCTTAAGGCTTTTGGGATTAATTATGTTGAGGCTGGAGAAAATATAGCCGGTAATCAAAGCGTACAAAATGCTGAAAATGCACTTATGAACTCACCTGGACACAGACAAAATATTCTTAATCCAGCATATACGCATATAGGAATAGGAATAAAAAGCGGCGGCCCTTATGGAAATATGTTTTCACAAATGTTCGTAAGTAAGCCTAAATAATCAATAAATTAAAATTAGCCACAAAACCAAGTGTTGACATTTAGATGAACAACACTAAGGCTTTGTGGCTATTCTTACACTATGAGCTTCTGCTTATTTTACATATTTTATATTTTCATATTCACACTTTATGTATAAGTGTCAAAACCAAACATCCCTTTACCATACTAATCTTGTAACAATTTCAAGTAAACTTCATATTATATAGCAGGACAAGGGTCCTAATATTTTATATATGAAAGGGGAATATTTGAAATGCCTAGCAGATTAGATATTGCACGTAACTTAGCTCGTCATATTGGACAAACTGTAACAATTTTTACTACTAGTGGTGGAGAATCAGGTCGTGGTTTTACAGGAATTCTTGCTTCTGTAAATGAAGACTTCGTTAGATTAATAATTCAAATAGGCTCAGCTCCTGGCTGCGCACTAGGAAGCTGCTGTGATGTAGACAGAAGAAATAACAGAAATCAATCTGATAATAATGTTTTCTCATTTGATGAATGCGAAACTGAAAGAAATATGGATAGAAATACGGATAGAGGAATAAATAACAGATTTGATTGTAATGGAAATACACTTGGTGCAATTGTAGATATACCAGTATGTAAAATTGCTGCATTTGTTCATAATTCTGTTGGAAGCAGCGGGTGGTAGAAATTTAAAGCGACACATTTCCTAGGAAATATGTCGCTTTTTCAATTATAATAAGTGCACACTAAATACTTTTACCTTTTAAGCAATAAACTTGTCTTATTTATAATACAAGTTTTATAATAAATTTAAAGAGAATGACTTACAAGCTGCTTTATACCGTAAGTAGCATCAACTAATGGACTAATAGACTTATCATTATTAATATAATCTATGACAGTTGAAAGAAAATCAGACATATCAACTTCTCTAAACCAATCTGCTCCTTTAGCTTCAGGTGAAATATAGGTCAAATTTGTTGAATAAACACGATCTATTACTCCTGTTTCAAAATATTCATTGAATTTTTCAACTCCTTCAGTAAATAGCGCAAAGGTTGTAGCAACAAATATCCGATTTGCTTTACGTTTCTTTAACTCTTTTGCAATATCGAATACTGATTCTCCAGAGGCAATCATATCATCAACAATTAGAACATCCATGCCTTCAACATCTCTTCCAATGTATTCATGTTGTACAATAGGATTTTTCCCTTTTATAACTGAAGTATAATCACGCCTTTTATAGAAAAGACCGATGTCTAAACCTAGAACACTGGAATAATAAATTGCTCTATCCATTGCACCCGTATCTGGACTGATTGTAAGCATCTTTGACTTGTCAATTTCTATATCTTCATTATTAAAAAATGCTTTTACTATTTCATAAGTAGGATATAAATTTTCAAAGGTTAATAATGGTACAGCGTTTTGAACATTTGGATCATGAACATCAAATGTATAGATATCCCTGACCCCCAATCTTTCCAGTTCTTGTAGTGCTATTGCACAATCCAATGATTCTCTTCCTTTTCTCTTGTGCTGTCTTCCTTCATACAGCATAGGCATTATAACTGTTACTCTTCTTGCTTTTCCACCTATAGCAGAGACAACTCTTTTAATATCCTGAAAATGTTCATCAGGTCCTTTGTGATTTATAAATCCATACATTTCATAGGTACAGCTATAATTTCCAACGTCACATAAAATATATATATCTTTACCCCTTACAGTCTCTTCAAGCCTAACCTTACCTTCTCCATTAGAAAACCTTATCTCATCTGTAGAAATTAGAAACGTTTTTGGGCAACTTTTCATGTTTTCACGCTTTTGCAGCAAATATTGATCAATTTTCGTTCCTAGTTCCTTGCAGCTTTCTAGTGCTATTATTCCTAATTGGCCATAAGGCATTGAATTTAATAAATTCATCTTCCCGTGGACCTCCTTATATGTGATAAAATATATTTTATAATTGATAACCTTTACTACCATAAATAATTGTAATAAATCCTCATTAATATTACAACATTTAATTAAATATTTATTAAATTTATTGTAAAAATATAATGGAGTATATACTAATATGTAATATTTTTGACATAATATATAATATATTCATATAAGAGGTACTATAAATGAACTATATAGTTTTTGATTTGGAATTTAATCAACATTATAACTCTGCTAAAGATCCTAAAGGATCAAACAACCCTTTTTGCCCTTTTGAAATAATTCAAATTGGAGCAGTAAAACTTGATGAAAATCTCAAGAAAATATCCACCTATAATAGTTTTATTAAACCAGAAATATATTCTTGTCTCAGCCCTTTTATCAGTGAAATTACTGGCATTACTGAAGAAACTTTAAGAAGGGCTCCTTCACACAGCATTGTTTATAAAGACTTTGTACAATTTATAGGAAAAGGAAGCTGTATTTTGTGCGTATGGGGAAAGGCAGATATTAAGGAACTTTATCGAAATTATGCGTACCATAACTTTGATATCTCAATACTTCCTAAAGAATATATAGATCTTCAAAAATATGCATCTAAATATTTTAATTGTCCAAAAGGTGTATTAATGGGGCTAAAAAATGCAGTTGAGCTTCTGCATATCCCAATTAATAATAACTTCCATGATGCCCTTAGCGATGCTAAATATACATCAAAGGTTTTCAGAAAAATTAATGATGAGGCTATAATTCCTAAGTTTTATGATCTTAATAAACCTACTATTAAACTTAAAAAAGCTAACAGCAAAATTGATTTTATTAAGCTTTATATGCAATTTGAGAAAATGTATAATAGAGAGATGTCAAAGGAAGAGAAATCTATTATAAAACTTGCCTATATGATGGGAAAAACCAATCAATTTCAAAAGTAAAAACTGTCAGTAATTCTTTGAACCTCCCCCATAAATAAATAATTGGTATTCAAGCTTTATTACTAACAGTTTTTTATTATACTTCTTCCTTACTATTTAAGAATTTCTCTTCAATTTCATTTAATATTTCCTTTTGAAAATACATAACTATGTATGCATAAATACTACAGATAAAGATAATAAATATTATTGGAATTACGGTAATAAGTATAGATAACAGAGCTAATAATATCCAATTTAATATGGTTAAATGAATTTTTTTAATTGAATATATAAAAGCCAGTTTAACCACATCTATTTTTCTTAAATAAAAACGGGATATAAAAGGAAAAATGTAAAAGGCTTGTGATACTATAGTAAATCCCAATACAATAAATATTATATTAAAAGTCTGTGATGTCTTTAATACTGTTATATCAATATATATGGCTGAAAGAATAAACACTATTATAACCCAAAAAAATAATGCTTCTAGAAAATTTGTCTTATAGGCTCTAAAAAAGTCCTTAGTTACATCTATGTCTTTCTCTCTTATTAGCTTGCCCATTATACTGAAAAGTGCAGCTAGTGCTGGTCCTATAGGCAGTAAGCAAATTATAGATAACAAATTTGCTCCTGAAACACCAATCTGAGCAGAAATTAAACTTATGAAAATAAATGGCATATTAACTAATAGAAAATAAATATTTGCTGCAAAAAACCACCATACATAATTTCCTAAAATAAATATAAATCCATCTCCAAACTCTTTTTTTTCGGACATGTAAAAGCACTCTCCTTAAAACAACTAGATAACTTTTATATTCTACAAATATACTTAATTTCCCTTTTAAAAAAAGAAGTTATCATAAATTCATGATAACTTCTTTAAAAAATATACTACTAAATTAACACCACATGGGTGACTTTTGGCCTTCTCAACTTTGTGGTATAAGAGCTCTTAGAAACTTACTGACTACATTTTCTACAAAGCTTACTGCAGTTTCAGGTGATACTCCGAAAAATGCTAAAATATCAAAAATCCAATATAAATCTTTTCTTAAGGCTGTAGCTATTTCGGAAATTTTTTTCTCTATAGGTCCAAAGAATTTTTCATGATTCTTATTGATGTAGTCTCCTATAACAAGTATTATATAATGCATTAATTCTTTTGCAATTGGCATATTTTCAATAAGCGTTAAATCCTTACTTATATCCAAAAAGACAGATTTAGCCGTATCTTCAATTTCATTTCTGCTTCTATAATTTTCTCCTCCGTAAATAGGGTATCTTACTAAATAATCCTCTGTCGGCTCATAATCCCTATAGTTGTTATCACTGTATTCAGTATAAAAATCCTCATCATAAAATCTGTCATAAGCAAATTGACTTGATTGGCAATATGGGCAATAGTAAGGTAAGTAATTTCCGTCATATTCATTTAACCAATAATTATTTCGCATAATTTACCTCCAAAATAATTTCACTAATACTATAATATGAATTATTTTGTAAAAAGGTATATTGCTAAATAATATTTTAATTAAATATTCTAATTAGCTTTAGCTCCTACTTTAATAACTCCATTAACAGGAGAATAATAATCGTTTGAAATAACTTCAGAGAAAACCAGTTTCCCATTATCATAGGTACTTCTTATTACTTTAACCTTAAAACCTGTATAAGAATTTTGAAGGACCTTATTGCTGCCTATGGCTAAATTTGAGTCACTTACTAAGGTTGTCCTAGAATTAATGGTTTCATATATATCATTTTTTAATAAGTATTTTTTCTTTGAGACTTCAGAATTTGAAAAAAGACTCACCTTTAAAACTCCATTCTTTGCACTCATATCAATTAAAAGTGGATATTCCAGTGTATTTTTAAACTTAAAATCTATGTTATTCCAATCAACCGTGGCATCCATCCCAAGTTTTACATAAGTTGATGGTAAGGTATGATGGGTTCTTTCTGTGGCATTCATACCTGCCAATAATACTGCATTGTATAAAGTTGATGAAACTTGACATATTCCACCACCAAAACCTGATTCCACCTTATTATCAACTATAACAGGAGCTTCTAGAAAGCCTCTTTCTTTAGTTCTTTCCCCTACTGTATCATTAAAGCTGAAGGTTTCTCCAGGCATTAAGATTTTCCCATTAATAAGGCTTGCTGCTAATTTAATATTATTTGACCGTTGATATGAAGATTCAGCATAGTATGTGATAAAAGAGGATATTACGCTATTTATATTCGTTAAATTATCAGATGTAATAGTTGGCATTACCTCTGCAGTTGGAATTTTTATACTTGAGCCTTCGTTAGTTTTATCAAGTAAGGAGTCTTTTATACTATTTTCAAGCTCTGCTGCTTTAACCTTAATGCCCTCTTTCCCTTCATAATAAGTAATTTTTGTATCAGTAGGATCTATAATAATACTGGCATTAATGGGGTCCTTGTTAACTTCCTTTTCAATAGTCTTCATTAAATTATTTATTTCATTTTTATTATAGGTAGCATCAATTGTATATTCTTTTTGAACACCATTTTTAATTAAATAATGCTTTTTTAAAGGATCCATACTCTTTGGAAATTCCAGAGCCTCTGTAACTGCCTCTTCAATATTAAATTTATCAATTATTTTTGAGTTCTCTATTTCAAAGGTTTTATTACTGGTCTGTAAAATACTTTTTTTACTAAGAACTGATTCCGAAAGTTTAGCCCTAATTATATTTATACTTTCCTCTTTAGATTTGCCGCCTACATCTATGCCCTCAATTTTAATTCCTGGATATAGAAGCATATCCCATTTTTTATTCTCTTCATATAACTTATAGCCATATCCAGCTAAAATTCCTGTGCTGCTTAGTATAAATTCAAGCAATATTATAATAAAGACTTTTCTTACATTAATTTTCTTTATGTCCATAGACTACCCCTCTAGACTAGTGATTAATCGCCATTTCTAAAAAAGTCTATAATACCGTTAATCTTTTGTGCCTCATATTTAATTGCATGATTTTGTTCTTCTAGCATATTTGTTCTAATATTTATCTGCTCTTTATGCTTATCTATAAGCTCTGAGAGTTTCTTAATTTCTGTATGTAAGTTTGAAATATCCCCTTCAATAGTAGAATAAAAATCATCTGAAAATTGCTTAAGAACATTTATTCTTTTTTCTCCGTCAGACATTAGTTTATTCAAATCAGTGTTAGATGCACTAATAATATTCATAACTGTTTTCTTTTTAATTTCAAATGGCA
Organism: Candidatus Clostridium stratigraminis; assembly: GCF_045310675.1. NCBI lineage: Bacteria > Bacillati > Bacillota > Clostridia > Eubacteriales > Clostridiaceae > Clostridium > Candidatus Clostridium stratigraminis. Next base: position 83,820 of record NZ_JBJHZZ010000001.1, on the reverse strand, counting down.
GGTTTTCGGGAAGTGCATTTATAAAATTTCCAAGCATAAAAATAGTATTTATATTACTATTTTCTAAATTGTATATTGAATATATTTCATTTATTGTCATGTTTCTCTCATGTTTTTTCTTTTGTGCCATAGTGTTATTATTTTCAATCTCCTTAATTTCCAACTGATAATCAGATGATTTCTCAAGCTCATTCTCATTTATACTTACGCTATTAATTTCTTGTTCTTCATTTTTATTAACAGCTTCATCATCATCCTTTTCAAACAAATTTAGTTTTTCAAAAACAGACATCATTGACATAACATTTCCCCCTATAACCTTTATAAAATTTTAAAAAGTATTCCTGCTCCCAAAACACATCCTACGGAAAATATAAGAAGATAAATTAAAGTCACATTAAACTTGTAGGTTAATTTATATTTTCTTTTATTTAAATAGGACTGAATTAATTTTATGACAAATTTACAAATTAGCATATTAGCAATGAAAAAAACTATTAAAAATAAAAACATTAATAAATAGAACATATTAATCACATCCAATTAATACATCATTAAATTTAGAAAAAATTTACAAATCAGAATTTTATAATACAATATATATATCGTCAAATTATCTAAAATATTGAGTCTTTTCGTAAAAAAAAACAACTAATAAATTATATGCTCCTACTTATGATAAATAGCATTTATTATTTTAACTGTTTATCATATCAGAAGCATATAAAAATTAGCTGCCTTAAAGTTATTTATTTTTCTTTAGTTTCTATTTCCTTAACAATTCTATCAATGAATTGTTGTAAATCTACTGCACCTTCATCGTCATTCTTACGACTTCTAACGGATACTGTATTATCTGCTGCTTCCTTTTCTCCAACGATAAGCATATAAGGAACTCTTTCCATTCTTGCTTCTCTTATTTTATAACCAATTTTTTCAGCTCTGTAGTCTGGCTCGACTCTAATACCCTTAAGCTTAAGTGCTTTATCTACCTTTTCTACATAGTCATGATACTTCTCTGATATTGGAAGTACTTTAACCTGAACTGGTGCAAGCCAAGTTGGGAAGGCTCCTGCATATTTTTCAATAAGCATTGCTAAAGTTCTTTCATAGCAGCCTATAGAAGTTCTATGAATAACATATGGATACTTCTTTTCTCCATCCTTGTCTACATAAGTCATCTCAAACCTGTGTGCAAGTGAGAAATCTATCTGTACTGTAATAATTGTATCTTCTTTTCCATGAACGTTTTTAAATTGAAGATCTAGCTTTGGACCATAGAAGGCTGCCTCACCAATTGCCTCTTCATAATCTAAACCTAAGTCATCAAGTATCTTCTTCATTTCAACCTGTGTCGCTTCCCAGGCTACAGGATCATCTATATATTTTTCTTTATTATTTGGGTCCCACTTGCTGAATCTATAAGTGATTTCCTCTTTAATTCCCAAGGTATCAAGCATAAAGTTAATTAAATCAACAACACCTTTAAATTCATCTTCAAGCTGATCTGGTCTAACAATTAAATGGCCTTCTGAAATTGTAAACTGTCTTACCCTTATTAGTCCGTGCATTTCTCCAGAGGACTCATTTCTAAATAGAGTAGAAGTTTCACCATATCTAAGTGGCAAATCTCTGTAGCTTCTTTGTCTTGAGTTATAAATTTGGAATTGGAATGGGCAAGTCATTGGCCTTAGTGCCATTACTTCTTCATCTTTTTCCTCATCACCTAGCACAAACATTCCATCTTTATAGTGGTCCCAATGTCCAGAAACCTTATATAAATCACTCTTCGCCATAAATGGAGTTTTAGTTAAAAGGTATCCCCTTCTTTCCTCTTCATCCTCAACAAATCTTTGCAGAAGCTGAACTACCTTTGCCCCCTTAGGCATTAAAAGAGGAAGACCTTGGCCTATAATATCTACTGTTGTAAATAATTCTAATTCTCTACCAAGCTTATTATGATCTCTCTTTTTAGCATCCTCTATTTTTGCTAAATGTTCTTCTAATTCATTCTTCTTTGTGAAGGCAGTTCCATAAATACGGGTAAGCATTTTATTCTTTTCGCTGCCTCTCCAATATGCTCCAGCAACTTGAGTTAATTTAAAGGCCTTAACATATTTTGTATTCATTAAATGAGGACCAGCACAAAGATCTACAAATTCTCCCATTTTATAAAAGGAAATAATTGAGTCTTTCGGCAAATCATTTATAAGCTCTACCTTATAACTTTCCCCTTTCTCTTCCATTAGCTTAATTGCTTCCTCTCTTGGAAGTTCGAAACGCTCTATGTCAAGCTCTTCCTTAACGATTCTTTTCATTTCCTCTTCTAATCTCTCTAAATCTTCAGCTGAAAAGGAACCTTCCTTATCAAAATCATAGTAGAAACCATCATCTATAGCAGGTCCTATTGCAAGCTTAGTTCCAGGAAACAGTCTTGTTACAGCTTGTGCTAATATATGAGTAGTTGTATGTCTGAAGGCTTTTCTACCCTCTTCATCATTAAAGGTCAATATGTTTACTTCTGAGTCCTCATTTAGGTTGAAACGTAAATCCACTGTTTTTCCATTTACGCTTCCTGCTGTAGCTACTCTTGCAAGTCCCTCGCTTAAGTCCTTTGCAACTTCAAAAACTGATACACCAGCTTCATATTCCTTTACTGAGCCATCTTTTAATTTAATCTTTATCATATATATTTCTCCTTCCTCAATATAATTTTTATTATTAACAAAACTTCATAAAATAAAAACTCTCGTCCCAAATTCAATAGAAAATGGGACGAGAGTATAAATTCTCCCGCGGTTCCACCCAAATTGTTTATTAGAATTTCAATTCCTAAAGTTAACTGCTGTTACATAAAATAGGGTTTAAGCTTCCTAATTTTATATCAACAATGTATAAGGTTAAAATTGCCATTCTATAATATAAACCACTTGACAAATTATAACGCATTACCGGACTTAATTAAAGTCACTCTGAGGTGGTCTTCGGCAATCTTCCTTTAAGGATACTTTCAGCAAGTATATCCTCTCTCTGCAAATTCAAACAGCTTACTCTTCTCATCATAGTTTTACATATTTTATTAAAAATATTATACCATTATAAGAAGTAATGTCAATAAACTTTAATTTTATTATTAATATTTTATTAACTCTATATCTAAAGTTGTAGCTTTTGGTTTATAATTTGTAGTATGATATAATTTTAAATCTGATACTTATAATAGATTATTATTTTAAAAGTTAAGAGAAAAAAACTCCTTAAAAATAATAAATTAGGGTAATCACTGCTTAACATTATAGGAGGATGAAATGTTCGATAATAAAAAATTCAAGTATGCTACCTATTATATACTTGGGGCAGCAATATTATTAATGATTGCAAATTACGTACTAGGAAGTATGCAGACACAGTCCATAAAATATAATGATTTTTTAAAAATGCTTACAGATAAAAAAGTAGAAGAGGTTCAGGTATCTGCGGATAAACTTGTAATAATACCAAAACCTGATGCAGGTGAAAGTAAAAAAATACTTTATACTGGTAATATGAATGACCCTCAACTAGTAGATAAATTAAATGCTGCAGGAGTAATTTTTGGTGCCTCAGTTCCTGATAATAACCCAATGAAGAACCTTTTGTTCAATTGGATTCTGCCAATAGTTTTATTTACCTTTATTGGAAGGCTGCTTTTTGGAAGATTGGATAAGAAAATGGGCAGTGGAGTTATGTCCTTTGGCAAAAACACAGCAAAGCTTTATGCAGAAAACGAAACTGGCAAAACCTTTGCAGATGTAGCAGGTCAAGAAGAGGCAAAAGAATCTCTTGTAGAGATTGTAGATTTTCTTCATAACCCTCAAAAATATTCCGAAATTGGTGCAAAACTTCCTAAGGGTGCACTATTAGTTGGCCCTCCGGGAACAGGTAAAACACTTCTTGCCAAGGCAGTAGCCGGGGAAGCCAAAGTACCTTTCTTTTCTATGTCCGGATCTGAATTTGTGGAGATGTTTGTTGGTATGGGTGCTTCAAGAGTAAGAGACCTTTTTAAACAGGCAGAAGAGAAGGCCCCATGTATAGTTTTTATCGATGAGATAGATGCTATAGGTAAAAGCAGAGATGGAAACTTAAGTGGCAATGATGAAAGAGAGCAAACCTTAAATCAGCTTCTTGCTGAAATGGATGGTTTTGATTCCTCTAAAGGCGTTGTAATACTTGCTGCAACTAATAGACCAGAAATCTTAGATAAAGCTCTTTTAAGGCCAGGAAGATTTGACAGAAGAGTTATTGTGGATAGACCAGATTTAAAAGGAAGAGAAGCTATAATTAAAGTACATTTAAAAGCTGTAAAGTCCTCTCCTGATTTAGATACTATGTCTGTTGCAAAGGCAACTCCTGGTGCTGTTGGAGCAGATCTTGCTAATATAGTTAATGAAGCTGCACTAAGAGCTGTAAAGCATTCAAGAAAAGAAATTGCTCAAGAAGATTTAGAAGAATCCATTGAAGTTATAATAGCCGGTAAAGAGAAAAAGGATAGAATTCTATCTGCAAAGGAGAAAAAGACTGTTGCCTTCCACGAAGTTGGCCACGCATTAGTTGCAGCTCTTTTAAAGGGTACAGATCCAGTGCATAAAATCACAATAGTTCCTAGAACTATGGGAGCTCTTGGTTACACTATGCAGCTTCCTGAGGAAGAAAAGTACCTTTTAACAAAGGAAGAGCTCTTTAATGAAATCTCAATTTTATTAGGTGGAAGAGCGGCTGAAGAAGTAGAGTTTAACTCAATTTCAACAGGAGCCTCAAATGATATTGAAAAAGCTACCCAGACTGCTAGAAGCATGGTTAGTATGTATGGAATGACCGACCGCTTCGACATGATGGGCTTAGAATCTCAATCTAGCAGATACTTAGATGGAAGACCAGTTAAAAATTGCAGTGAAGAAACTGCTTCAATTATTGATGAGGAAACTTTAAAAATAATTAAAGAAGCTCATGAAAAAGCAATAAACGTACTTAAGGAAAATAGAGAGCTTATGACTAAAATATCAGAAAGGCTTCTAGATAAAGAAACCTTAATGGGCGATGAATTTATGGAAATGGTAAGAGAAAGTAATGTTCTTAAGGAAGGCGATATTATTGGAGAATAATGAATTTACACTAGAAAAAGAACTTGAGTTTCAAAAGGAATTACAGTTTAACCTAGAAAGCACAAAGCTTTCAGATGTAATAGATTTAATTAATAAAGAAATATTAGTCTACATTAATAAAAGGAAAGATGTTACTAATTATATAGAAGATTACAGAAAAAAGACAATTGAAGAATATCGAGATGATGAAGATAAACTTATTGAATACTTTGATCATGAAAGATATGTTAAAGAGGAGTCCTTTAAAAATATTGATTCCAGATTAAAGGAACTTAACATACTATCTGCTTCTCCATATTTCGGAAGAGTTGATTTTAATGAAGCTGATGAAGATGATAAGGAAATAATTTATGTAGGCAGATTTGGTATGACTCCTGAAGGAGAATATGAACCTGTAATAGTTGATTGGAGAGCCCCTGTTTCGGCTCTTTTCTACGCTAATAGGCTTGGGGAGAATTCCTATAATGCCCCAGCAGGCAACATAACAGTAGATATTAAGCTTAAAAGACAATTTGTTATTAAGAAATCTAAACTGGTAGGCCTATTTGACTCAGCTTTAGATGTTAAAGATGACATACTCCAGTTAGTATTAAGCTCCAATACCTCTGCGAAATTAAGAGATATTATAATGACCATTCAAGAAGAGCAAGACCAGCTAATTAGACAACCTAAGGATAAAACAATTGTAGTAGATGGTGTTGCAGGAAGCGGAAAAACTACTGTTGCTCTTCATAGGATCTCATATTTACTTTATAATCACAGAGATACACTGCAAGATAAGGTGCTTATACTTGGCCCAAACAGTATTTTCATGGAGTATATTGGTACAGTGCTTCCAAGTCTGGGTGAAGTAGGAGTAAGACAAACAACCTTTAGAAATTTTGCTATGAAAATTTTAGATACTCCCACTGTAATGGATTTTAAAACCTACATGGAAAAGATCTTAAAAGAAGATGTGGATTTTATTACAGATGTACGCAGAAAAACTTCATTAGATTACTTAAATACTCTTAATGTGTTTTCTAATAAGCTAGACTTAAGCTTATTTAGTTATAAAGCTGTAAATTACTTTGATAAAACCGCAGTTGACATAAAAGAAATTGATAAGCTGTTTAATTTTCATTATAAATCCATGCCTCTTTTCAGGCGTTCTAAAAAAATAAAAAGAATTATTTTTTCAAAGCTTAAAGAGCTAAGAGATGATAGAATAAGAACAATTCAGCGTGAATATAAGGAAAATATCAGAAGTATGTCCAAGGCTGAACTTGAGCTATTTGAAACCTCTCTTAATATGGCTAGAATAAATAATATTAGAGAAGCAGTTAATGAAGTTATGAGGGCTAAAAAGGAAATGAAATGGCTTAATAACCCTTCTTGTATAGAGCTTTATAATGAAATAAATGAAGATAAAGAGCTTACCCAAGACGATTTAGCCCCAATTTTATATCTTAAATTAAAACTAGAAGGTTTAACTTTAAAAGAAGAAATAAAGCATGTAGTTATAGATGAGGCACAAGACTACAGCCCTATTCAGTTCTTTGTTATTAAAGAGCTTACAAGGTGCAATTCTCTTACTATTGTAGGTGATAGTAATCAAAGGCTTATACCACTTGATGGAACTTCTCCAATGCTTGGCCTTCATAAGATTCTACCCTCTCTTAATATTGAATACTTTAACTTGTATAAGAGTTATAGATCCACTAAGGAGATAATGGAATATGCTAATAAATTTATAGGTGATAACAGAATAGCACCTTTGGTAAGAAATGGTGAAAAAGTAATAGAAAAAAGCTTTAATAACGAAGATGACTTAATCGAAGCTATTGATAAGGCCCTCCAAACTCTTAAAGCTAAAGAATATGAAAATATTGCTGTCCTTTGTAGAGATATGGAGGAAACTGAGAAGATAGGAAAAAGTCTTAAATCAAAGGATTACATTAAACTCTTAGATGAAGAAGATTTAATTTATAACGGTGGGACTGTTGTTATCCCCTCCTACTTTGCTAAGGGTTTAGAATTTGATGCCGTTATTTTAATTAAGGATAATGAAAATTTAAGTGACAGCAAGCTTAATTATGTAATGGCAACTAGAGCATTACATGAATTGTTAGTATATAAAATTTAAAAATTAAAATAATAAGGTTAAAGCAAATATTTTTATATTTTGCTTTAACCTTTTTTAATGTGGCAATGGGACGTCCGAGAAACGTCCTTGCCACATCCATATCACATTTTTTATATTTCATGTATATTATTCATATACAAATTATGCTATAATTTTATTATTTACTACATATTTCTAAAAGTGAGGATATTTTATGAGAAAACATAGTAGAAAATATGTACTATCCGCAATTATCTTTGTTATAATCCTTTTAATAAGTTCATTAGGTTTTTATTCAATTAAACATTCCTCAGAGAAAGCAAGGGCCCAGGCCGCGGCACAAGCTGAAAAGGAAAAAGAAGCTGAGAATCAAAGAAAGCTTTACGAAGCTAAGAAGACTGAAGAGGCTAAAAAGGCAGAAGACGAGAAACTCCAAGCCGAAAAAATAAAGATTCTGGAAGCAGTTAAAGGGGAAGGAAAGTCAAGGGATATCCCTGTTTTAATGTATCATTCCATAGCTTATGAGAAGGGCAATGAACTTAGAATACCAAAAGACAAATTTAGGCTTCAAATGAAGTATCTTAAGGATAATGGCTTTACCACTCTAACCCTTAATGAATTATACGATCATCTAGTTAATGGCAGCGAACTGCCTAAGAAACCCATAATTATTACCCTGGATGATGGCTATGTTGATAATTATACAAATGCTCTTCCTGTAATTAAAGAATTTAATCTTAAGGCAACAGTATTTATGATTACTTCTTGTATAGACACCGATAATAGGTACTTAACAAGTTTAGAGCTTCAGGAAATGGATAAGTCTGGTATGGAAATTGAGTCGCATACAGTATCCCATCCTGAATTAAACAAATTAACTTATGATGTTCAATTAAGTCAACTTAAAGACTCAAAAGCTGCTCTTGAAAAGGTTCTAGGAAGAGAAGTTCCATATATTGCTTATCCCTATGGGAAATTTAATAATGATACTCTAAAAATAGTTGAAGATGTTGGCTATAAAATGGCATTCTCAACTATAACAGGAACTGCTAATAAATCAAATGGTTTATTTAAGCTTCATAGACTTTACGTAAGCAATAAATATGATATGAATAATTTTAAAAGTTTAGTAAATAGTGCCTCCCACTAACTTTAAAGGGTTAAGGGGCGGCACTTAACTTTACTGCTCTTTATTAAATTCGTCACCCTTCCACACAACAAAATTCTCATAGTCTAGCCCAAACTGCATTAAGATTTTACCAATTATATGACTAATTTGCTCTTCAACAGTTTCCGCAGAATTATAGAAGGTTAAAACTGGAGGCATGATAACACAGCCTAAGTCAGAAGCTTCTTTCAAATTTTTAATATGCACCTTCCCAAAAGGCATTTCCCTTGGTACCAATACAATACGTCTATTTTCCTTTAAGCACACATCTGCAGCCCTTATTAATAAATTATCAGCATAGCCCGTGGCGATTCCCGACAATGTTTTCATACTGCAAGGAATTACTGTCATTCCATCTGTTTTAAAGGAACCACTAGCGATACTTGCTCCAAGGTTACTATTATCATGTACAACATCTGCCAAAGCTTCAACTTCTGATATGTTTATATGTGTTTCCATTTTAAAAGTCCGTTTTGCACCATCTGTTATTATTAAATGAGTTTCACACTCTGGATATGCTTTTAATGCCTTTAACAAATGATATCCCAGTATTACTCCACTTGCTCCAGTTATTCCAACAATAATACGCATCTAGTTTCTCCTTATGAATAATTAATCTGCATTGTATTTTACCGTATAGCTTAAATTTAATAATTCCTACTAATAGTATAACAATACATGAATAAAATACAATATTAGCTCCAGATTTCAGTATGTAATACTATCCTATAAAAAATTAATATTATTTAAGTTTTCCTACAACCGGAAGTCCTTGTAGAACATCTTTTCCATGTGGAGACTGTTCTATTTCTTTTGACAAATCTTTTCCAGCGGTAACACCACCTACATGTTTGCCATTTCTCCAGCCCTTTGCATTAGTTACATCGTAAACTACCCCATCAACTGCAACATAAGCTGGGTTCCCATTTTGACCATTATACTTTGATAATTCAGCTAAAGTGAATTCCTTGTTTACTGATGAATTTGAATTTGTTACAGAATTTGTACTACTTTTAGTACTAGCATTTGGATTAACCGTGCTTTGTACCTCTGAATTCTTATTTGAACATCCGCTTATAATTAGCATAAAGCTTAATATACCAAAAATAAATACTTTTTTCATAACTTTCACTCCTTTAATAATTATTATCATCGAATAATATTTATTATCAATATACCTTTAAATTATGTCAATTTAAAGGTGAATTTATTTTCAAATTGTAAATAAATTAGATTTCTCCTTTATAAAATTGGTTGACAAATTTACTTTATCACGTTACAATACTAATATAATAAATTATAGAAATAATAGCATTGATAAGAAAGAGTAAAAATATATTTTCTATTACAGAGAGCTCCTGGTTGGTGAGAAGGACATTAGAGTATATTTTGAACACATCTTTGAGCTGAGCATCGAACCCTACAGGAAGTAGACTGCCTCCGGATTACCTGCACCCGTTATAGTGCTAGAGTATAAGCATATATTGTCGTACTCGAAGAGGTTAATATTGTGAGATATTAATAAATTGAGGTGGAACCACGTGAGTATTACTCTCGTCCTCTAGCAAAAGCTAGAGGACGAGAGTTTTTTTATTTCTTAAAATTGTAGCGCTGCAAATTTATGAAATAAAAAGGAGTTAGCTATTTTTCATAATAAGTTTATATGCTGCAGCTAATGCACAAAGCTTAAATCACAAAATGTTAAGGAGAGATAAAATAATGAAAACAAAAAATTTCGTAGTTTTAATAATTCTATTTGTATTTGGCATAACAATATTTTCAGGATGTTCAAAAAATATGACAAGTAATGTGGATTCCTTTTCAAAATTAAAGACTAAAGGCTATGTGGTTGTTGGCCTTGATGATACCTTTGCACCTATGGGTTTTAAAGATACCAAAGGAGACATTGTAGGCTTTGACGTAGATTTAGCTAAAGAAGTATTTAAGAGAATTGGTATAAATGTTAAGTTCCAATCCATTGATTGGTCCATGAAAGAAACAGAACTTAATTCAGGAAACATTGACTTAATATGGAATGGATATTCAATAACTGATGAGAGAAAGCAAAAGGTTTCCTTTACTAATCCCTATTTAGAAAATAGACAGCTTATTATAACTCTGGCAAGTTCAAATATACAAAGTAAAAAGGATCTTCAAGGTAAAAAAGTTGCTGTTCAAAATGGGTCAAGCTCCTTAGATGCATTAAACAAAGAGCCAGAGGTCTTAAAATCCCTAAATTCAGGAAAGCCAGTACTATTTGATACAAATAATGAAGCCTTTATGGACTTAGAGGCAGGCAGAGTAGATGCAGTAGTAGCTGATGAGGTTTTAGCCAGATACTATATGAAGGAAAGAGGTATAGAAAAATATAAAGTACTTCAAGAGGACTTTGGTAAGGAGCAGTATGCTGTGGGAATTAGAAAAGCTGATAGTGAGATAGTCAATAAAGTTAATAGTGAATTAGAAAATATGAAGAAAGATGGAACCAGCGTAGAAATATCAAAAAAGTGGTTTGGTTCTAATATTGTAAAATAAGGAAGGTGATTACAAGTGGACTATATTTATAATTTAATACCTTCCATGCTTGATGGACTCAATACAACAATGCAAATATTTTTAATAACAGCTTTACTGTCTATCCCCTTAGGTGTGATAGTGTCAATTACAAGGATATCTAAGCTGCAGATTTTAAATAAAATAGTGCAGCTATATATTTGGGTTATGAGGGGAACCCCTCTGCTTTTGCAATTAATATTTATATTCTTTGGTCTGCCTGTAGTCGGTATTACCTTTGATAGATATACAGCTGCAATTATAGCATTTGTATTAAATTATAGTGCTTATTTTGCAGAAATTTTTAGAAGCGGCATTGAGGGAATAGACAAAGGACAATATGAAGCTGCCGAAGTTTTAGGGCTTACTAGGTTTAAAACCTTTATTAGAATTATTCTCCCTCAAGTTATTAAAAGGACTCTACCTCCAATTTCTAATGAGGTTATAACCTTAGTAAAAGATACCTCCTTGGTTTATGTAGTTGGACTTGGAGAGCTGCTTCGCGCAGGTAAAATTGCATCAAACAGAGATGCTACCTTAACTCCCTTAATTGTAGTTGGTATATTTTATCTTGTAATAACAGCTGTCTTAACAAAATTCTTTAAAGTATTTGAAGAAAAGTACTCATACTATAACTAGGGAGTGTGACAATTATGATTTTAAAAGTAGATAACTTAAATAAAAGCTTTAAACAAAATCAGGTGTTAAAGAATATAAATTTAGAATTAAGAGAAGGAGAAATACTAGCAATAATCGGCCCCTCTGGTGCAGGAAAGACTACTCTTTTAAGATGTATAAATGGCCTTGAAAGATCTGACAGTGGATCTATAGAAATAGACGGAAAGTTTCTATGTAAGGATGAGAATAATAAAAGCTTATATCCTAAGAAGAAAAATGTACGTGATGTGATTAAGAATCTTGGCATGGTCTTTCAAAGTTACAACTTGTTTCCTCAAAAATCTGCCCTAGAAAATGTTATAGAAGCACCAATAAACGCCTATAAAGTTTCAAAAAAGGAAGCAAAAGAGAAAGCCGTAGAATTATTAAGCAGCCTAGGTCTTAAAGATCGTGTAAACTCCTATCCTTGTGAGCTTTCTGGTGGTGAAAAACAGAGGGTTGCTATAGCTAGAGCTTGTGCACTTAGTCCTAAAGTAATGTGCTTTGATGAGCCAACCTCTGCACTCGACCCTGAGCTTACAGAAAGTGTAGCAAAATCAATTGAGAATCTAGCAAATGATAGCATGGCGGTACTCATTATAACTCATGATATGAAGTTTGCTGAAAGAGTGGCAGATAGAATTATTTTTATGGAAAATGGTGAAATTATTGAGGAAGGTCAAAAGGATGCTTTCTTTAATAATTTGGGAAATGAGAGAATTAAAAAATTTATTTTTAATTAATGCCTATTTCAAATTATAGGATTGTAAATAGTATTCACAGACTCTCTATTGTAATCTTTAACACTGTGCAGGCAATATTCACGGAAAAACGCGGAAGAAATTAAAAATTCTTTCCGCGTTTTTAAGTATCTGATGTTCATTAATTGTTTAATCTTAAAGTTTTAAGCACTCATATAAATTTAATTATGTTGAACTACTATTTTGATTGCCGCTGTTATTGTTGCTATTGCTGTTACTTCCATTTCCTCCATTGCCATTTACGCTGTATTCCTGCACTGATACTTTAGAAATGGTGCCTTTATTCTTATCGGCATACCAAATTTGTAAGATATCATTAGCCTTTATGTCAGAAACCTTTAACTGCTCTGTTTGTCTACCTTGATTTCCCCTTACCATTATAGTAATTGAAGTTCCATCAGGAATTGTTATAGTTTTTGTTTCACCTGTAAACTCCAGCTGTCTTCTCGGTCTTTGGCCTTGATTATTACCGTTCCCATTATTGGAATTAAAATTGTTGTTATTACCATTATTATTGTTGTTGTTATTATTGTTATTGTTATTATTGTTACTATTATTACCGTTACCATTATTTCCATTATTGTTATTTCCGTTTTGCTGCGTAAACTGAGGCTGCTTTATTACCTTAATTGTTACTGCATTTCCTTTTATACTTACTACTTGTCCTGATAAATCAGCCATTTGAAACTGGCCTCTTCCATTAAAATTACCTTGATTTTGACCATTTTGAGCTGTACTATTTTGGTTAGAATTGTTATTTTGGTTGTCAACGGTCTGTGCCTTACATCCAAACAATAAAGATGCAATTAAAATTAATATTGCTATTAAACTAATTGTTTTTTTCATTTTAAGCCTCCGCCTTTTAATTAAAATTTACCTGAGAATCATAAATCATTTTCGAAATGTGAGCAATAACTTCATTAGCATTGTCCAAGTTATTGGTGTAAATACTTAAAATATAAGGATTTTTAGTATAGATTATGCCTACATCATTTACATAGCTGTCATAGTTACCCACTTTATGAGCAACAATATTGTGCGGCAAATAAAAATCTAATCTATCATGGAATTCTGTATTTTTCATGTCATCAATAATTTTAGAATAATAAGAGTTATTATTTACATTTTCATATAGTTGTTTTAATAACGTTGTTTCATCATTAGCCGTAATAAAGTTACCAGATTTATCTGTTGCATGTCCAAGTTTTGCATCAATCAAATTTCTCATATTATAGTAATTAATTCTTTTAATGATCATGTTTGTAGCAATATTATCTGAGTAAATTATAGAATAATCACTTAATAGTGATAAAGAAATTGGCTTTGATAAATCCTGAGACTGCAGTATTCCTGTTCCTTCTTCAAAGCTGTCCTCTGTGTACTGTATGCTTTCGTTTTCCTTCACCGTACCATTTTGAATCATATCATCCAGTATCATATTCATTTGAACTTTGATAGTACTAGCTGCTAAAAAGGTTTTATCCCCATTTATTACTATTTCTTTACCAGAATTAATATCATAATAGGACAAGCCAACCTTGCTGATATTTTTTCCTAAATAGTCTTTAATATTATTTTCAAGCTCTGTTCTCATTTTTTCAAACTCAACAGACTTTTCATTTAAGCTTACAAGCAGTGCCTTTTTTTCCATTATCATAATGTCATTATCATCATTATTAGTATTTGTTTCATTAATAGTTTGTCCATTTGAAGTGGAAACATTATCCTTAATTACACTTGAACTGTCAGTTGCAAGCTTATTATCTGAACATGCAGTCTGAGTATATATTAAGGTAATAATAAAAAAGTATATACCCAGACATTTTAAATATTTAATTTTCCCCATAAACCCATCGCTCCTATAATGCTTAAGTAAAAATTGTAGATGTTTGCTTCAACTTTATATTATTTAAATCATATGACAGACGTATCACAATAAGGTAAATAAATTGTAAACATCATATATAATATAATTAAATATCTTTTGGAACTTTAAAATAAAACATCACTCCTAGATCTGTATTTTTAGCTCCAAAACTATAACCATGATGAAGCAGTATATTTTTAACTATAGAAAGTCCTATACCAGTGCCCCCTAGTTTTCTATTCCTTGATTTATCTACCTTATAGAATCTATCCCAAAGCTTAGGTAAATCTTCTTCCGGAATATTAGAGCCAGTATTCTCAATTCCAATTGATATATCCTTTTCTTCTTCTTTTGTGTTTATATAAATATGACCCTTATCTTCAACATGCCTTATAGCGTTAGTAATATAATTGGTAAGCACCTGTTCCATTCTATTCCAATCTGCAAAAACTATTACTTCTTCAGCAAGGTTTATTTCTACAGAAATTTCTTTTTCATCTAAGATTGCTTCATATTTATTCAAGGTGAGTTTAATAAGCTCTGTAATATTAAATTTTTGTTTTGAAAGCTTAAAGCTTCCCGATTCTAAATGGGATAAATCAAGCATTTCGGACACCAAATTTCCCATTTTTTCTGTTTCGTCTATAATAATATCAAGATAATAGTCCTTATCTTCATCTTCGAATATATTATCTTTTAAGCCAACAGCATAGCCATCTATGAGTGTTATTGGAGTTTTGAGTTCATGAGATACTGAGGCAACAAATTCCTTTCTCATTTTCTCCAAATTTCTTTCCATTTCAATATCTTTTTCAAGTTTTGCATTAGCTTCTTTAAGGGATGTCAATGCATTACCTAAATTTTCAGAGAGAAAGTTAAGTGAAGCAGCAACATTGCCAATTTCATCCTTGCTTTTAACTTCACACTTTTCATTGAAGTCTAAATTGGCCATCTTAGTTGCCACTTTATTTATCTTTACAAGGGGTTTTGCAATCATATTAGAGTATATTAAAGAGAGAATTACAATTATAAAAATAGCTCCTATGCAAAAGTAACCATATAAATCTTTAATAACTGAAACAGCTTCATTAACAGGCTGCAAGGAGGTTACAGCAAATATAACTTCATTCTTCTCTTTATCTGCTGTTATATAAAATATGTCTTTTACCGTTCCGTCTATGGTACGTGGCATCTCTGTAATGGAGCCATTACTCTGCTTTAAGTTTGCAACCATTCCATTATCACTTGCAAAGGCTTGGATAAATTGAGTTAATTCTCTTGTTTTACTTAAGTCTGTTCTAATTTCAGAACTTTTTGTTAAAAATTTTAGCCTATTTGAGCTATCTAAAATAACTATTTTTATATTTCCATTAGTCTCATATTCATCAATTAATTGAGCTGATTCATCATCGCTTTTAGTTTTGTCGTATTCTGTTTTAAACCTATCTATAGTTACTGCTAAATCAGTTTTTTTCCTGTATACATAAAATCTCTCAAAGAAAAGAGATTGAATAAGCAGGGTACCAATAATAAATATTGCAAAAATAAGAGCTGTTATTGCAAATAATTTCTTTGTTATGCTCATATTATTTGTGATTTTATTTCTTATACTAATTAAAGTTCTTTTCATCATGTTTTCCCTCAAAAATATATCCTGTGCCTCTTACTGTTGAAATTAAAGAAGCTTTTTCACCAAGCTTTTCTCTTAGTCTTTTTATATGACTGTCCACTGTTCTATAATCCCCATAAAAATCTACACCCCAGATATAATCTAAAATTTTTTCTCTGGTTAAAACTATTCCCTTATTGTTTACGAAATATAGTAATAAGTCATATTCTTTCGGTGATAAACTTAGAGTAGAACCATCTATGGATACTTTATGAGAGAGCTCATCTATAGATAATCCATCAAAAAAATGTTCCTTCTTAGGTTGAGTGTCTGAATAATAAGTTCTATTAAGCAGTGATTTCACCTTTGCGAGCAGCAGCTTCATATTAAAGGGTTTTGATATATAATGATCTGTTCCAAGTTCAAAACCAATTAATTTATCTTCGTCTTCTGCCTTTGCAGTTAAAAAAATAATTGGTACATTTGAAGTCTTTCTAAGCTCCCTGCAGGTTGTAAAACCATCCATTACTGGCATCATTACATCTAATATAACAAGTTGTATACTATGGCTTTTAAATAGATTAAGTGCCTGAGCACCATTTTCTGCCTCTATTGTTTCATAGCCTTCTTTTATTAAATAAGCGCATATAAGCTTTCTCATTCTATCTTCATCATCTACAACCAAAATTTTTTCTTTCATTTTCAAAATCTCCTTAAAATAAAACACGAAATATAGCCTATTACACAAAACTCTTAAAGTAATATATCTACATACCCTTCAGCGTCTTCGGTGCTTAACCTATATTCCGTGTTTATCATTACTTATTCAAATCTTAAGGCATCGATTGGGTTTAATTTGGAAGCCTTATTTGCAGGGTATATACCAAAAATTATACCTACTACTACTGAAAAAATAAAGGCTTCTATTACGATACTATTCGACATTAATATTACTTTGCCAAAAAGCTTTGGTCCAAAATAGGAGCCTAAGTATCCAAGGAGAACTCCAAGTATACCTCCTAAGCTGCTTATACTTGCTGCTTCAATTAAGAATTGCAGAAGAACAGTTCTTCTCTTTGCCCCAATTGCCTTTCTAATTCCAATTTCTCTTGTTCTTTCAATAACTGATACAAGCATTATATTCATTATACCAATACCACCAACTAGCAGTGATATTGCTGCTATACCGCCCAGCATTGCTGTCATACTTTGATTGGTAGCATTTGCAGTATCTAAAATACTTGTTTGATTCATTACTCTATAATAGTTTCTTGAATTTACACTATTATCATTACTAATTTTATATTTATTATTTAAGAATAAAGTTAAATATGACATTGCCTCATCCACTGTATCCTTACTCTCTGCCTCTATATAATAGTTACTAATTTTTGTTGTTTGAAGTAATCTTTCTCCTGTAGAAAGGGGAACTATAATTCTATCATCGCTTGAACCCATAGCTGAGGTACCTTGAGATTCTAAAACACCAACAATAGTAAATTGGATTCCATTTATATACATAGTATTTCCAACAACATTTGTATTACCAAAAATATTTTGTGCAGTTTCAGGTCCTATTACAGCAACCTTAAATCTATTATCTTCATCTCTTTGATTTATAAACCTGCCAGAAGCTACATTAATTTTTCTTATTTCAGAATAATTAGGTGTAGAAGCTTCCAAGGAAGTTGTTGCACTTTTATCTCCTGCTTTAATATTTACACTGCCTGAACTTAACTGCGGTGCTATTTCCTTTATGCCAGGCTGAGTCTTTAAATCTGCAAGTTCTGAATCTGAAATTGAGGCAGTTCTTCTTCCAGTAATAGTTACTGTAATTAAATTTGTTCCTAATTTTTCTATTTGATCACTTATCTGTTTTTGAGTTCCCTGACCCATTCCAACTAATATAATTACAGAGGATATACCTATAATTATACCAAGCATTGTAAGAAAGGATCTCATTTTATTGTTCCATACAGAGGATAATGCCATCTTTACTAGTCTACTAAATTTCATGCTCCCACCTCACTCACTGATAAAGTGTCCGAGGTTATAATTCCATCCTTAACAGTAATCATTCTTTTTGCTTCTGCAGCTATTTCCTTATCATGTGTTATCATAACTATAGTATTACCTTCTTTATTTAAATCCTTTAACATTTGTAATACTTCTTTACCAGTTTTACTATCTAAGGCTCCTGTTGGCTCATCTGCAAGTATTATTTGTGGTTCAGTTGCAAGTGCTCTTGCTATGGCAACTCTTTGCATTTGACCTCCTGAAAGCTCAGAGGGTTTATGCTTTAAATGAGTGGTTAAACCAACCTTTTCAAGTGCGGCCTTTGCCTTTTCTCTTATTTCTTTATTGGGATAACCTAGATACATAAGTGGTAATTCAACATTTTCTAATATATTTAATTTAGGCAGCAGATTGTAATTTTGAAATATAAAGCCAATTTTCTTATTTCTTATTTCTGCTAATTTATTATCGCTGCATTTTGTATTTAACCCGTCCAATATATATTCTCCATTGGTAGGGGTATCTAAACAGCCAATAATATTCATAAGAGTTGACTTACCAGCCCCAGATGGTCCGACAATAGCCACGTATTCCCCCTTAGAAATACTTAGGTCAACTCCATCTAGTGCTTTGAAGGTACTGCTGCCCATGTTGTAAGCTTTTTCTATATTGGTCATTTTAATTATTTCTTTATTTGAATTCTCAGCCATAGGACCCTCCTGTATTCCTTATTCTGTATACTGGGTAACCTATACCAGCCGATTTCCATCGGCTAGGTTACCCGTAAAAGTCCATTTAGGACTTTTACCTGTATTCCTTATTTGTTCTAGTCTCCTTTTGCAGCATTATTTCCGCCTGCAGCATTGTTTCCGCCACCGCCGCTGCCTTGTCTAATGAAGGTACCACCGCCGAAATTACCTCCGCCTAAGCCACCGCCACCGAAGCTGCCGCCTAAACCATTTTTACTTGAACTGTTAGTACTTGAGCTTGTTTGAGGCAATTGTATAAGGACCTTATCTCCATCATTTAAACCTTCTGTAATTTCAACATAGTTTTCATTTTCAAGACCAGTTTGTACTCTTACTAATTTACCACCACTTGTTGCGCCATAACTGCTGTTGCCTGTTCCTGTTCTTCTATTCTGACCGCTGCTTCTTTGCTGCCCATTGCTTCCAGCTGGTTGCCCGTTACTTCCGTTTGTTGATTGTCCATTATTCCCATTTGTTGATTGTCCATTATTTCCAGTGTTGTTTTGAGTATTTGAATTATTATTTGAAGATCCTGCATTGGAAGTTGTGCTGCTTGAAGGAACCATAACAAATTTTTGTCCATTTCTATCAATTACAGCCTCAGATGGAACAACAAGTGCATTATCCTTACTATCAACTTGAATACTTACATTTGCATTCATTCCAATTTTAATTCCAGTTGGATCTGTAATATCAACAATAACATCATAGGTAGTTACATTATTATTACTAGTTCCTGTCTGAGCAATTGTTTCTACTGTACCATCAAAGGTTTTATCTTTAATAGCATCAAAGTTAATTTGTGCCTTTTGTCCTAGTTTAACCTTATCTATGTCAAGTTCATCTACCTGAACTTTTATCTTAAGTGAGTTCATATCAACTATTGAAACCACTGCCTTACCAGGTTGTACAGAATCACCATTTGAATTATTTACAGCTGTAATTACACCTCCTATTGGAGCAGTAACTACGGCTTTACTTAATTGTTCGTTAGCATAGCTTAATTGACTTTGGGCATCAGTTAGACCTAATTGATCCATAGATACTTTATTTTGAGCACTTGTAACAGAGTCCTGAGGATTTTGATTACTTTGCCCTCCATTTTGTGATGCATTTTTGTCATTAGAACTTGAATCCGTAGTATTAGCTGCTGCTGTAACAGCTGCTTGAGCATTTGTCAAAGCTTGCTTGTCGCTTGCCAGAGTTAGATTTTGTTTATTTAAATTATTTTGTGCTGAAGTAACACTCTTCCTCAAATCATCGCTGTCTGAAGTAAAAAGTTTTGCTCCAGCCGCTACCGTATCCCCTATCTTTACATTTAAATCCTTTAAGGTTCCATTATTATTAGCCATTATATCCTTAGATACTGCTGCATATGCAGCTCCAGTTCCTTGAATATTTACCTGCATATTCATTGTCTTAGCATTTAAAGTTAAATACTGACTTGCAGCTTTAACTGGTTTTGCTGCAATAAATTTATTGTAGCCATAATAGCCTCCAAAGCCTACACAAGCAACTATAACACACGCTATTATAGTTTTAATTAACTTACTTTTCATATTGTTCCTCCCATTTGATTAAAATATATGATTTATGATTCCAAAATTAATATCTTATTGCAATGTAATTATTTTATTGCCCCTTAATGTTTTTTTAGTGGCAATATTGTTAACAATTTATGAAGAAACTTGGGGACGGTTAATTACTAAGTTGCCTTTGCTTTTATTATTATAAAATTATATTTAAAATTCAGAAAGGCATTAACCGTCTCCAAAAACGTGAAAGGAATTAACCGTCCCCAAATTTAATTTTTTTAAAATCAATACAATTTTCTTTGAAAGTTTGGATACACTAAAACTACTTAAATAATATCTCCAATAGGATCTTTGGAATTTACTTTACTTAAAGGAGTTGTTTTGCTTGATAATTGGTATAAAAGTTAGAAATAAAATTTTAATGATAATTTTGTTTTCATTATTACTTACAACAACTTTTAATATTAGATATGAAGCTGTAAGAGCTGAGCCCTTAAAGCCATCTATTGATGATAAGCAGATTAAAGCTGAAGTTGAGAGAATATATGCTATTCGCTCCTCTGCCTTTGTCTCTGGAGACTTGTCTCCTGTTAAAGAATTATTTGATACCTCTCAAAAATATGGCAAATGGGCGCTGGAACATGAAACTAAAAGAATTAAATATCTTAATGATTGGGCAAATGAAAGAGAAATAACCTTTGGTAATGTGGAATCTTATGTTAGGATTAAAAAGATTTATCCAAGAGGAAATATTATCAAAATAGCATTAGAAGAGTCCTATAAATTTGACTATGTTTATAATAATGATGAGGCTTCCCCTGTTAATTCTTTTGGAGTCGGCATAAGACATACAGTGAGCCTTATTAATAAAAACGGTGCTTGGGTCATTTATAACGATTGGTATACTGACTGCTTTGAAGATGCACTCCAATCCTACACTATTGAATTACCTAGCTCTGCAATCTCCTTTAATAAATTCTCACTATTATCTAAAGATCTATTCTCTTTTAGTAATAGAAAATATTATGACAGACAAAATGCAGCGGCCTACGCTGACAAGTACTGCGGTGCTGCATGGGGCAGCGGAAATAATTTTAAATATAATAAAAAATATAACGATTATAATGGAATTGGTGGGGACTGCACTAATTTTGTTTCCCAGGCACTAGGAGATAAAAACGGCGGAGGTCTACCTTTAAGCGGAGGCTGGGTTCCTCATTCTAGTGCGTGGGTAAATGCGGATGCGTTTAAGAATTATCTCATTTATTCTGGTAAGGGAAGTTTAATTAAGATAGGTACCTTTAAAGAGCTTACCACCTCACAAAACGGTGCCACGCCCGCAATCACCAAGCTTCAGATAGGCGATTTAATTTGCTATGAAAAAGGCAGAGGTAATATAGATCATTTTGCAATAGTCACAGGTTTTGATTGCCATGGCTATCCCTTGGTAAATTCCCATACCACAGATAGATATCACGTGCCTTGGGATCTTGGCTGGGGAGATAAAAAGATTAGATTTTTATTAATCCACATAAACGGATAGTAAATGTAATTGTTTGTCTTTATTCTAGTATATAAAGTAATAGCTATTAATTTTATAAATTAAACAAAAATGTTGTGTTTTTATTTATTTAACTAAAAACACAACATTTTTTAATTATAACTTGAATTTACTTACTTCATTTATAATAGTTTTTGCCATTTCATTTAACTGTTTAGAGGTATTTGCCACCTCATCTGATGAGGCTTCCATCTCTTCAGTTGATGCAGAAATTTCTTCAGAAGAAGCAGATACTTCTTGTGCAACTGTTGATACCGCATCCAATCTATTTATAATATTATCTTTCCCGCCATTTAAGCTTTGGGCTGAAGTATTAACCTCTTCTATTTGTATAATAACCTCATTTATTGCCATTAAAATTTCTTCATAAGTTTTAACTGCAGTATTTATTAATGTCATTTGGTGTTTGAATTCATCATTTACTGTATAAGCACTGTTCTTAATATTACTGCTTTCCTGTGATACTCCAGAAATTAATTGGCTTATGTTATCAGAAGATACTTTGCTTTGTTCAGCAAGTTTTCTTATTTCATCCGCAACAACTGCAAACCCCTTTCCCGCCTCTCCTGCTCTTGCTGCCTCTATGGAAGCATTAAGTGCTAAGAGGTTAGTCTGCTCTGCAATACCATTTATTAACCCAGTAATCTCGTTTACCTTATTTATGTTTTGATTCAAGTTCATAATTCCATTTATAAAGGAATTAAATGTACTGCTGATATTTTCGATTGAAAGTGTCAAATTAACCATATTATTATTGCCGCTTTTAGTCATTTCATTTATTTTTCTTGAATTATTATCAACATTCCCTATAGAATGAACTATGTTATCAAGCTGATTTCCAAAGTCATATAATACTTTTGATACTTCCATTAAATCATCAGCTTGTGAGCTGGTACCACTAGCCACCTCGCCAATAGCAGCAGCCACATTCCTTGAAGACAATGACATTTCATCAGAAACTGAACTTAACTTTATTGCACCCTGATCCAATAAAGTTATTTTATCTTGTATGGTTTTTATCATATTCGAAACACCATCTAAGGTCTTTCTAAGTGTTTTTTTCATTATTCCGAATTCATTATTACTAAATTCATCTATATGAACGGTAAAGTCACCGGTTGATACAGCTTCTAAAGTAGATATCATATTCTTTGATGCCATTTGAACCATCTTAATAACTATATAAGCTATAACGAGGAACATAATAAATGCCGCTATTATTATGGCTAACATAGTGTATAAACCACTTTTATAGGCCGCAATACTTTCAGTTCTTTTAGTATTAGCTTGGTTTTCATTATATTGTGCTAAATTCTGCAGTAAGGTTTCAATTTTCGTGCTTATGTCTGCTAAATGAGAGCTATCAGATTCATTAAGCTTTTCAGAATTACCTGTTTGCACTACAACATTATCCCAAATATCAAAAAAACTCTTTTCGAAACCATCTAGTTCATCTAGCTTAGTCTTTTCAAAACTAGAAATATTTATTTTTCTATATTCTTTTTCAGAATTCTCCATATCCTTTTTATACATATCTACTGTTGAGGAAGTATTAATATCTAACGCTCCTAATGCTGCCTTGCTTACTTCTAAGTCTATCTTTAGAAAGTCACTTCTCATATTACCTGTCATACTTACAGGCACTAAATTATTATCCAATACATATTTTAAATTGTCATTAATAGTTTTCATACTCCAATAGCCCACTGCCCCTATTACTATTAATAAAACTGCTGCAAATATACTTATAATTTTAAAACTAGTGGTAATTTTCAAATTCTTCAATGATTTCATCATTGCGCCCCCAATTATCCAAATTATTAATCTATTATAGCATATATAGTAGTAATTTGCATATATTTGCTAATTGAAGTCACATTTAAATATTAGCTGATAACTTCATATATTTGAGGTTTTTCTTCATAGTTAACAATATCATCTATTATGTATAAAGGCCTATTTTTGCTTTCATCAAACATTCTTCCAATATACTCCCCCATCATTCCGAGAGATATGAAAACAAGGCCAAACATTGTTAAGCTTATTGCAAACATAAAATATATGTTTATAGGATTCACCTTATTAATTAAAGCCCTTATTAATACACCAAAGGCTGAAATTATTCCTATTGAAAATATAATTCCTCCAAAATAGCTGCCTACTATAAGTGGCTTGTTTGAAAAGGAGGTAATTCCATCGAATGCTAATTTCATCATCTTTTTAAGAGGATACTTAGTTTCTCCTGCAAATCTTTCTTGCCTTATAAATTCTACTGAGCTCTGTTTAAATCCAACCCAGCTCACAAGTCCTCTAACATATCTGTTTTTTTCAGGAAGTGAATTTAAGGCATTGCATACCTTTCTGTCTATAAGTCTAAAATCACCTGTATCAACAGGAATATCAATACTAGTCATACTTCTCAAGATTCTATAAAATCCTTTAGCAGTAAGCTTTTTTAAGAAGCTTTCTCCCTCCCTTTTAGCTCTCTTACCATAGACTACCTCATACCCCTCCTTCCACTTCTCAATCATCTGCAATATAACCTCTGGTGGGTCTTGAAGATCTGCATCAATAACTATTATTGCTTTACCAGCTGCCATATTCATACCTGCTGTAATTGCAGCCTGATGTCCAAAATTTCTTGAAAAATTAACAAGCTTTATTTTCCCATCTTTTTTACATATGTCTTCTACCATTTTTTTAGTTAAATCCTTGCTGCCATCATTTACAAAAATAATTTCATAATCCTCATGGGTCTCATCCAATACTACTTTTAATCTTCTGTAACTTTCATTAATAACAAGCTCTTCATTATAAAGTGGAACTATTAAAGAATATATTTTATTAATCATACTAACACACCACCTCATTGATATTATTCCCAATTTATTTATAATTAAGTAGCATCCATATGACTTATGTAATAAGTTATATGGATGCTGCTAGTATTATTCAAATCTTAACGCATCTATGGGATTTAGCTTCGAAGCCTTATTAGAGGGATATATTCCAAATATTACCCCTACTATTACAGAGAATAAAAATGCAACTATTACTATATTGCCTGAAATCAATATTGTTGTATTAAAAAATCGCTGTCCTACATAGGA
The DNA here is from genome assembly GCF_045310675.1 of Candidatus Clostridium stratigraminis. NCBI lineage: Bacteria > Bacillati > Bacillota > Clostridia > Eubacteriales > Clostridiaceae > Clostridium > Candidatus Clostridium stratigraminis. The sequence goes on along the minus strand of NZ_JBJHZZ010000001.1, from coordinate 58,989 downwards.
ACCTAAATATCCAAATAAAACTCCTATTATCCCACCAAGTCCACTTACACTTGCTGCTTCAATTAAAAATTGCAAAAGTATATTTCTTCGCTTTGCTCCAATTGCTTTTCTTGTTCCTATCTCTCTAGTTCTTTCCACTACTGAAACAAGCATAATATTCATTATGCCTATACCACCTACAATTAGTGAAATTGCTGCAATTCCAGCTAGCATGGAAGTCATGCTCTGAGTTGTTGACGTTGCTGTGTCTAATATACTAGTTTGATCCATAACTCTATAGTAACTTCTGGTGTTTGTAGTGCTGTCAGCTCTGAAGGCTTATGCTTTATATGTGATTCAAGATCTACTTTTTCAATGGCCCTTAATACCTTTTCCTTTATCTTGCTGCTAGAGTAGCCTAAATATAATAGCGGCAGTTCAATATTTTGAAAAACATTAAGTTTTGGGAGCAGATTATAATTTTGAAATATAAAACCAATTTTTTTATTTCTTATTTCTGCTAGTTTATTATCACTGCAGTTTGTATTTAATCCATCTAAAATATATTCCCCATTTGTAGGTTTATCCAAGCAGCCAATTATATTCATAAGAGTTGACTTCCCAGCACCAGAGGGCCCTACAATAGCTGCATACTCTCCTTTACTAATGTTTAAGGTAACACCATCTAATGCTTTATAGGTACTGCTTCCCATTTTATATACTTTCTCAATATTAGTCATGGTAATAATATCTTTATTAATAAAACCATCCTCCATATCCACACCTCCAAACACCTTAATTTTTAGCACCGCTGCTATTGCTGCCCTGTGTTCCGTTACCCCCATTGCTGCCTTGAGGCATTGGACCGCCATTTCCGCCTTGAGGTCCCCCAAAATCACCCATGTCTCCTCCGAAACCTCCAACCGCATTGCCTTTATTATTGCTATTTGAAGTACTTGCTTGTATTAATTTTATTTGAACCTTATCTCCATCTTTTAATCCATCAGTTACTTCTATATAGTTTTCAGTTTCAAGTCCAGTCTTTATTGAAGTTAAATTACTGCTTTGACTATTTTGTGAATTTGCATTACCGTTGGTTACAGCTGCTGAGCTGTTATTGCTTACTAACCTAACAAATTTTTGCCCATTATTTTCAACTAAGGCATCTGCAGGTATTACTAGCGCATTATCTTTACTTTCAACTGAAATAGTAACATTTGCATTCATACCAAGCTTTATTCCTGCAGGATTTTTAATGGCTGCCACCACATCATAGGTTGTAACATTATTTGATGGAGTACCCGTCTGAGCAATTGATTCCACTGTTCCCTCAAAGGATTTATCTTTAATAGCATCAAATTTAATTGTTGCTGCCTGTCCTACCTTTACTTTTCCTATATCAAGTTCGTCAACAGCAACCTTAACCTTCATAGAACTCATATTAACTATAGTAAGTACACTCTTTCCTTGTGACACGCTATCTCCGTTAATATTATTTACTGCAGTCACTACTCCGCCAATTGGAGCAGTGACAGTCATTTTATTTAATTGGCTATATGCATCATTTAGTTGAGACTGTGCATCACTTACAGATATTTTATCCATTGCAACCTTGTTATCATCTACTTTTTCAGCACTTTCATCAGTTGTTAAGGTTAGCTTCTGCTTAGTTAAATTATTTTGTGCACTAGTAACTGCTTTTCTTAAGTCATCACTATCAGCAGTATAAAGCTTTTGCCCTGCAGTAACAGTATCACCTACTTTAACTGTAAGACTCTTTAAAGTTCCATTATTATTTGGAGCTACATCCTTAGTTCCAGCAGCATAGGCTGCACCTGTACCTTGAATAGTAACTTGCAGATTCATTTTTCTTGCAGCTACTGAATAATACTGACTAACTACCGTAGAAGCCGGTTTGTTAGCTAGGGTCTTATATCCATAGAAACCTCCAAATGCAACACCAACAACAATTATTCCTGCTATAACGGCCTTAATTAATGTACTCTTCATTATAAATTCCTCCTCTTAGTGGTCACGACTGAGCGGTTTGAAATTACTAGCCCACTGCCACCGGCAAAGTGTCCGTTAAATTTCATCTTATATCCATATAAAGAATTATAATTTTTAATTGTTGCACTATTATCAAAAACTAATGTGAACATTATGTGAAAGTGGCATCCATTGGCTTATGACTTACTTCTTGTATAATATGTTAAAATAAGTAGAAGCCATATGACTTATTTTATAAGTCATATGGCTTCCATCGGATACTTAATTATGAAGCTTACACCATTTTCTCTATTTACAGCTGTTATTTCACCCCTATAAAAGTCTATAATCTTTTTAGAAATTGCAAGCCCAAGGCCGAAGTTTCCAGTTTTGTCCTTATATAGATTATTAAAAATGTGAACTAAACGCTCTTCATTAATATTAGGACCATCATTAAATATTTCTAAAACAGCAAAAGCACCCTCTCTTTTTAATGTTATGCAGATCTTCTCCTTTGCATATCTAAGAGCATTATCCAGTATGTTTTCAATGGCAACCTGAAGCTTTTCTTCATATCCATTAATACTTAAATTCTCTAAATTAAGATTCCATTCTATATTACTGTTTACTAATTCAAACCTGTTAATAATATGAAGTAAAAAATCATGTAACTCAATTTCATTGCTTTCAGTATTATTTCCCAAAACATAATCTAAGGTATTTAAATACAAAAGCTGTTTAATTTTCTTCTCTAAGCTTATAGCTTCATCCCTTATAATTTCTGCAGTTTTTTCTACTGAATCAATATACACGCCATCTATAATTGCATCTGCATGACTCATAATAACCATAACAGGGGTCTTTAAATCATGGGATATGCTTTGGAGAAACATTTTTTCTTCTTCATCTGCATGACTTAATTCCCTTTGCATACGATTCATAGACTCTGCAAGCCTGCCAATTTCATCTTCATTTTTTAATTTTATAGATTCTTTCCAGTCCTTATGAGCTATCTTGACTGTATATTCCTCTAGTTCCTTAAGGGGCTTTGAAATATAATTAGCTACAAGTTTTGCTGTTAGAAACCCAATGGCAATAAATACTATTCCAATAACAAGCATTGAATATAATAAACTATTGTCTTGAAGATTTGGCATATAAGTAACCAAATAGGATTTTGTAGCACTGCTGCTATCTATTGAGCTTATGATAAAGATAAAATTCATACCATTATAATCAGCTTTAAACTGTTTTTCATAAATATTATCTTCTTTTATAAAGCTTGCCATCCAGTTCCTTGCAGCATTGTCATTGCCATGAAATCCAGGAGGTGGATTATTACCCTGATCATGAGGCACATTCATTTTATTATTAATATCATTAATCTGAATTTGTTTGCTGCTGTCCATTTTCACAATAAAACTATCGCTTCCGCGCAAATTCTTTAACTCATCAAATCTAGTTGGCTGATTAAAATTATTGCTTTTTAATAATATATCATGAGCAACCTTTAAATCTTGAGCCTTAGCAATATCGCTCATTCTTCTAAATGCAAATAAATATAATAGTGAAATACTACATATTATTACAAGAATTATAGCAGTAAAGGTAGTCCATATTCTCATAGTTAAGGATTTAAACTTTAGTTTTCTCATAGTTTTACCACCAATTTATAACCGTAGCCATATACTGTTTCAAAGTTTAATCTATCTACTTTTTTTCTAAGTCTTCTTATTGTATCATCCACCACTCTGTCTGAGCCAAAATAGTCGTCTCCCCATACATTCACTAGAATCTGCTCTCTGGAAACTACAGTATTTTTATTCACCACAAAATAATTTAATAATTCAAATTCCTTATTCGTCAATTGTATTTCTTCATTTCCTAGTAAAACAGTTCTCTGATTCTTACTTATTCTATAGTCTCCTATACTTAGAAGAATATCTACAGCTTCTTCATTTACCTTACCATATATTCTTTCCATTAATTTATTAACTCTAATAACCAATTCTCTAGGCAAAAACGGCTTTGACAGGTAATCATCACTGCCAAGTTCTAATCCCACCACTCTGTCAAGCTCCTCATTTTTAGCAGACATAAATATGACAGGAGTATTTTTGTTATACTGTTTAATTGACTTAATTATTTCGTAGCCATCAGTATCAGGCAGCATTATATCTAATACCCATAAATCTGGCAAATATTTTATCTTTTCAATTGCGGAATTTCCGTTTGCAAAGGTAGTTACTTCATAGCCTTCCTTTTGCAAATATTTTTCCAGCAGAATATTTAAACTTTTCTCATCTTCCACAAGATAGATTTTTCGTGACATACCTATCACCTCAATAAAGCTGTTTTAAATTAATTATATTCTAGCATAAAATTAACGAAACATTTTAGATAAATTATGTGAAAAATATGTGTTTCACTAAAACTTGAAAGATTTACTGAATACACTTTGTAAATATTAATATGCTATAATATATAGATAAATATTATGATGAAATCAGCATATTTCTACAGATATTGTAATTTACATAAATTTAGTCTTCTCATAATTTAATATATTTCATTAAAACAGGAAGTGGAAAAATGGATTTATTTGATATAGCAAATGAAAAAAATAACTTTAAGCTGAAACCACTTGCAGAAAGAGTTAGACCAGAAACCTTAGAGGATTTTATTGGACAGGAGCATTTACTTTCAAAAGATAAAATGCTATATAGAGCAATAACGACAGATAATATATCTTCAGCTATATTTTATGGACCTCCAGGAGTTGGCAAAACAACTCTTGCAAGGATAATAGCAAATAAAACAAAAGCCAATTTTGTAGAGTTAAGTGCCGTATCAGCAGGTACAGCTGATGTACGAAAAATAGTACAGGAAGCAGAAAGCAATCTAAAACTCTATAGCATAAAAACAATACTTTTTTTAGACGAGGTGCACCGCTTTAACAAATCTCAACAGGATTCTCTTCTTCCATGGGTTGAAAAGGGAATTATAACCCTAATTGGTGCAACAACTGAGAATCCTTATTTTGAGGTAAACAATGCTTTACTTTCTCGCTCAATGATCTTTCATCTAAAGGCTCTAACAGACGAGGATGTAATTAAGGCTCTTAAGAATGCACTGAAGAATCCTAAGGGTCTAGGTGATTTATCAATTTCTCTAGAAGATGAAGTTCTTAAGTATTTTGCAGTTCACAGCAATGGAGATATAAGAAAGGCCTTAAATGCCTTAGAAATGGCCGCTAAGACCTCTAAAAGAGCAGATAATAAAATCATTATTACTGTAGAGGATGCTAAAGAATGTATTCAGAGAAAAATGACCCTCTACGATAAAAATGGAGATAATCATTATGATACTATTAGCGCCTTCATTAAATCTATGAGAGGCAGTGACCCAGATGCAGTTGTATTTTATTTGGCTAAAATGCTGGATAGCGGTGAGGATCCCATATTTATTGCCAGAAGAATTGTAATCTGTGCATCAGAAGATATTGGAAATGCAGACCCTATGGCTCTAGTTGTAGCCACAAGTGCTATGACTGCAGCTCAAGTAATTGGAATGCCTGAATGCAGAATTAATCTTTCTCAAGCAGCCATTTATGTGGCCTGTGCGCCTAAATCTAATGCCTCATACTTTGCCATAGATAATGCACTTGAAGATGTTCGCAAAAATAGGGATTCAGGTATTCCTCCTTATTTAATGGATGCTCACTATAAGGGAGCTGACCGTTTGGAAAAGGGACAGCATTATCTTTACCCCCATAGCTTTGGTGGTTTTGTAGAACAGCAGTACCTCCCAACCTCACATAAGGATAAGGTTTATTACAGCCCTACAGAAAATGGAACAGAGCTGCGAATTAAAGAAAGGCTTAATAAATTATGGGGAAACAAAAAGAGATAGTATAGTTTATAAAAATAACAATGGAATATAAGCAGAAATGTTTGTACTTTTATGTAAGTTAAAGATTACTAGGAGGAATAATGCGTAAATACATTTTTATAGGTTTAGGCGGATTATTTGGAGCAATATTGAGATATTATATAAGAAATATACAACTCTATCACTATAATGGAACATTTCCTTTAAATACTTTCATAATAAATATTACAGGAAGCTTTCTACTTGCATTTATTCTAACTGCTGCCCTTCTTGTAAAGGAATTTGATTCTGATATTAAGCTTGGAATAGGTACAGGTTTTATTGGAGCATATACTACTTTTTCTACAATGTGCAAGGAAACTGCTTTATTAATAAACAGAGGATATTTTATTTCAGCTGCATGTTATATTTTACTTTCAATAATTTTAGGACTTGGTGCGGCATATTTGGGTACTGCCGCAGCAAGAATAGCTTCTTATAAGCAGGCAGATGCAAAATGGCATCAATGGGTAACTGCAGAAGAAACTGCTGCTGATTTAGAGGAGGAGGCTGAATAAGATGGATTACCTTCTTGTTGGAATTGGCGGGGCCTTTGGAAGCATTGTAAGATACAAGCTTGGAAAGGTAATTTCTTTAAAATCAAAAACTAAGTTTCCCTTGGGAACCTTTATAATAAATATTACCGGAGCCTTTATACTTGGAATAGTAAGTTCAATTGGGGTAAGTGCTAATTTAACTCATCTTCTAGCAGATGGATTTTTAGGTGGCTATACCACATTTTCAACCTTTATGTATGAAGGTTTTAACCTTTTTAATGAAAAGGAAAAACTTAATGCCTTTACTTATATTTTAACTTCTTTGATTTTAGGAGTAATAGGGTTTATTATTGGTACAAAAATAGGTTTTTTACTAAAGTAAATAATAAAGGTAAAATGATAATTTAAATTTATCATTTTACCTCAATATTAAAATTTTATGTTTTATTTTACACTAAAAAAACTGGAAATTATTTAAATTTTTAACTTTCTATATTTCTCTTGTAATTAAAATATTTTCTTCCCCAACCTAGTGCTACATTAACCAGTCCTATCATCACTGGTACTTCAATTAGCGGACCTATAACTGCAGTAAAAGCTTCCTTTGATTGAATTCCAAAGACTGCTACAGCAACAGCTATTGCAAGTTCAAAATTATTACTAGCTGCCGTAAATGAAAGACTAACTGTTTTAGGATAGTCAATTCCAGATTTATGGCTAATAAAGAAGGAAACAGAAAACATTATAATAAAATATATTACAAGAGGTATTGCAATTCTCACAACATCCATAGGTAGTTCTATAATGTATTTACCTTTAAACATAAACATAATAACTATAGTAAATAATAATGCAATCAATGCTAGTGGGCTTATCTTTGGTATGAATTTTTTAGTATACCATTCAGTTCCCTTAGCTGGTTCTAATAATAATCTCGTTAGCATTCCACCAATAAATGGTATACCAAGATAGATAGCTACTGAAGAAGCAACCTCCCCCATTGAAACATGAACTGCCATGCCTTCTAGTCCAATCCACCTTGGTAATACTGTGATAAATATATAAGCAAAGATTGAGTAGAATACCACTTGAAATATTGAATTAAATGCAACAAGTGCAGCTGCATATTCATTATCACCATCAGCCAAGCTATTCCATACAATTACCATAGCTATACATCTTGCAAGTCCTATAAGTATAAGCCCTACCATAAAATGTGGGTAATTTCTTAAAAATACTACAGCTAGTGTAAACATTAGCACTGGTCCAATAATCCAATTCTGTACTAGTGACAAAGTTAATACCCTAGGACTTCTAAAGACCTTTCCTAACTCTTTATAATTTACCTTAGCAAGCGGTGGATACATCATTACAATAAGTCCTATAGCAATTGGAATAGATGTAGTACCTATTGAAAGTGAGGATAATACATTTGAAAGACCTGGGAACACCCATCCTATTAATACTCCTAGTGCCATAGCCAGAAAAATCCACAAAGTTAGATATTTATCTAACCAAGCAAGTCTTCCTTTTTTATTACTCAAAATTATCCCTCCTTTTAGTTAGAACATTGGTAGTCTAATTGTCGATTACTCCTTCGCAAACTACCATTAAATTTCTTCATTATAATTTATTTCTTTATTCTTAATTCTTTGAGCTAAATCTTTAACTTTTTCTTCTATCTTCTTAGCAGTTTTAATAAATTCCTCATCACTTTTACCTGAAGGATCATCTAAACCCCAATCTTCTTCATGCCTTGAAGGTAAGAATGGACAAATTACATTACAACCCATTTTAACTACTATATCTACATCTGGTAAATCTGTAAGAAGTTTAGACTTCTGTGTCTTATTCATATCTAGCCTATATAAATCTTTTACTATTCTTACTGCATCTTGGTTTATCTTATCCCTAAGTTCTGTCCCTGCAGAATATGACTCAAACACGTCTGCAGCGTAAAGCTTTCCCAGTGCTTCTGCCATTTGAGATCTACATGAATTATGAACACAAATGAAGGCAACTTTTGGTTTCATAAAAAATAATCCTCCGTTCATCAAATTTTCACTAAATTAAGTAATTCTCTATTATAAATTCTCTAGCTTTTCTCCTTTAACTTCATCCTGAAGCCATTCTATAACTGCAAAGTTACCGTGAGATATCTCATTCACCTTATTAATCCACTGTACTTCATTACTTGCTTTTACCTGTAATATAGCATTGTCTGTATTAGCTGCATAGAAGCTTGAATTTATAACCCACCATTTGCTGTGAATTTCAGCCCTGGTTAAATCCTTCTGCAGTCTCAAAGCCTCATAGACTGGAGTTGTTTCAGCTAAAGTTACAATAATAACCTCTGTCTCCTCTTCATTTCTAAGCTTAGGCAAAAGCTTTTTTACAGACTCTGGGATATCTCCTTGTGATCGCTGTATTTCTCTATTATAACTTTGTGTTGAATCTAAGAGTAATAACGTGTGGCCAGTTGGTGCTGTATCTATAACTACAATTTCATTTTCTGACTTTTTCACAATTTCTGCAAAAGCTCTGAATACCGCAATTTCTTGTGTGCAGGGCGACCTTAAATCTTCTTCTACATAAGCGATATCCTCTTCACCCATTGTCTCTCTTGCTTTATTTAGTACTTCTTCTTGATACTTTGCAAGTTCCTTTTTTTCATCAATATTACTTAATGTAATGCCATAACTTTCATCTAATACAAACTTTAAATGTGCTGCCGGGTCAGTAGTTGTTAAATGTACCTTCTTACCCTTTTTAGAGAGGCCTAAGGCAATTGCAGCAGCTATAGTTGTTTTACCTACTCCACCTTTTCCCATAGTAAATATAACTTTTTTCCCACTATTATATAAATCATCTATAACATTATTTAGTTTAGAAATATTATTAGTGTTTAGTGTTTCTTTATTTAATTTAATATTATTATTCTTTAAAAACGCTCTTACATTTTCAAGACCAGTTATGTTGTAAGGTCTTAGAGGTATTTCAAAGGTTTCAATATCTTTAATACCCACCGGAATGTCCTCTAATGACTTTTGTTGTTTTTCAAAAATAGCATGAGAAAGCTTATCATCGGATTCCTTAAGCACTCCATTAATTATTAAAAGCTGATTTTTAACTCCTATATCCTGAAGCTCTTTAGAAGCTCTTTCTGCTTCTATTAATGGTGAAGTTTCCGGACGTGATACAAGTATAAGTGTTGTTTTTTCTCCATCAGATAGTGTCTTAACCGCGTTTTTATAAACATCTTTTTTATCCTCAAGCCCTGAAAGCTGTCCTATACATGATGCTCCATGAGTGCTTTCACTGATAAAATTGCTCCAGGCAGATGGAAGTTGAAGCATTCTTAAAGTATGCCCTGTTGGTGCAGTATCAAAAATAATATGGTCAAACTCTAAAGCTGCTTTTTCATCAGTTATAAATCCTGAAAATTCATTAAAGGCTGCTATTTCAACAGTACAGGACCCTGATAGTTGTTCTTCCATATTTTTTATTACAGACTCAGGCAGTTTACCTCTATATGGTGCTAATACACCTTCTCTATATTCTGCTGCCGCTTCCTCAGGATCAAAGTTAGCAACTACAAGATTAGGAACTTCCTTTATTGCTACACCTTTATTGTTAAGTTTAGCGTTAAAAACATCCTGAAGATTAGAAGCAGGATCAGTACTTATAAGCATTATTTTTTTGCCTTCATCAGCTAAAGTTACAGCCACTGCACAAGCTGTTGAAGTCTTTCCAACTCCGCCTTTTCCTGTAAAGAACAAATATTTAGTTAAATTAATATCTGATATATTGAAATTCTTAAACATAATATTTCCGCCTCCTAGCAGCATCCATCGCCTTATTCACAGACTTTAGAAGGTTTTTTTATGGAAATCTTTAAATAATCTCCTGGTATTTCAAGAAGGCTGCAGAATTCTTCATTTGTAGGATAAGCTTTTATTTTAACTATTTCACCATCTACCATAGTAATTGGCAGAACTTCTACTCCTTCCTTAAGAAGCATTCTATTAACTACTTTATTGTCAACATAAATTTGCGGATTACTTGTAAGATTGTGCCTTTCAACAACTATACCATTGCTTTTAAGATTGTTTAATAAAGTAGCTACTCTTAGAAGATCTTTATCTACTGACGGTCCGCAAACTCCAGTAGAACAGCACATAGCTGGGTCAAAAATAATCATTTTTTTCATAATCTTTACCTTCCTTATTTACATTCACATTTAGATTTACCCTTGCAGATACAATCATCTGTATCTGATATTAGATTCATAAGAAATATAATAAGCTTATTACAATTAGTTGTATTAAGTGAATAATGGCTCCATAATCCATCCTTCCTGCACTTAACTAAACCGCAGTCCATTAGCACTTTCATATGATGTGAAAGTGTTGGCTGAGTAAAATTGAATTTTTCAAGTATCTCGCAGGCACATCTTTCTCCACAGGATAGAATATCAATTATTTGCAATCTATTAGAATCAGATAAAGCTTTAAAAAGCTTTGAATTTTCTTCATAATTCATATTCATTTTGGCACCTCCTATATAGATGAATGTCTATATATAGTATAAATGACTATCTATATACTGTCAATTTAATTATTGAAAAGTTAAAGCTTGTTTAATTTTATATAAATTATCTTCTATATTAATTTATTGTATGCTCCTATTGCCTATTTGTTATAACAATTTAAATTAAAAATAAATAGTGCAGATCTTTATCAGATTTGCACTATTTGAATGTAAAATTATCAATTAATTTTCTTGTAAAAGTTTCTCCATGATAGTAATATTAACAAATTTACCATCCAGAATTCCTTGATTTACATAAGTTCCAACTTCTCTAAACCCAGCAGATCTATAAAGCTTTTTACCAACTTCATTATACTCAAAAGTACTTAAAACCAGCTTATGAAAATCTTGCTCTTTAGCTATTTTTAATAGAAAATCTAGAAGCTGCCTTCCTATTCCCTTACCTCTCATAGTTCTTTCAACATAGATTGAAATATCCCCGACTCCACTATAACAGCACCTTGAATTAAATATATTTATGGAAGCCCATCCTCTTACTATTCCTTCAGTATCTTCAATTACAACTACCTTATATCTTTCAGTTCTGCTAAGAAACCATTCTTTCATCTCATCTATATCTCTTAATCTAGTTTCTAAGGTAGCAATCCTATCCTCAATACCTTGATTATAAATTCTAGTTATAAATGATATGTCCTCAATTTTTGCTTTTCTTGTCCTAAATTCCATTTAACCACCTACTTATATGCTTTTACATGTGCTCCAGCATACGCACCATCTAGTTTTTTAGCATCTATTTTACTATATACTTTACCTAAGTTTTTTTGTTTTGCTATATCTTCGATAATTTCTTTAGTATAAATATTTACTGGTGTAATCTCTACTTCCTTAAAACCAACCTTTTTTAGTATATCTTCATATACTTTAATATCCAATGCTCCCGAAATACATCCTACCCACATTTCAGCGTTTTGTCTTAAATCTTCAGGGACTTCTTTTAATTGAATAATATCTGCAATAGCAATTCTGCCTCCTTGTTTTAAAACTCTATAAGCTTCTTTTAATGCAACCTCCTTATCTTCACAAAGGTTTATAACACAGTTTGAAGTAATAACATCTATGGTTTCACTTTCAAGTGGAATATCCTCAATATAGCCTTTTATAAATTCTACATTCTTTACTTCCATCTTTTCTTTATTTTTATTTGCTAATTTAAGCATTTCATCTGTCATATCAAGGCCATAGACTTTTCCTTCTTCACCTACATATTTAGAAGATATAAATGCATCAATTCCTCCACCACTGCCTAGATCTAAAACCGTCTCACCTTTCTTAAATGCTGCTAAAGCAACAGGATTAGCACATCCTAAAGATGCATTTACAGCATCCTCTGGTAAACCCTCTAAATACTTTCTCGTATAAATGTTTGAATTATCATTAATACCACCACAGCAAGCAGCTCCACAATCACAGGATATCTTTGATTTATTGCTTACCTTTCTAGCAATTCCACCATAATAAGCCTTAACTTTATCTTTAATATTATTTTCCATTTCTTATGCCCCTTTCATTAACAACATTTATTTTGTTTTGCTGCATTAATGATTAATTGTAAACTTTCTAATACTTGTTCTCTCTTTTCTTCTGGTATGCGAGTAAAAATACTTTGATAATACTGGTCCATGCTGTATTCAATATTATTAAATATTATAATTCCTTCATGAGTTAATTTAATCGATACATACCTTCTGTCTTCATTATCAAGCTCTCTACGGGCCAAACCTGAATCTACTAATTTATTAATAGTTCTGCTCATAGTGCTTTTATCTAAGGTCAATAATTCTGCCAGTTCATTTAAAGATATATCTTTTGCTCTACCTATTTCAACAATAGCATGGCATTGAGATACCGTTGTTCTGCAGCATGTGGCTTCACTTTCTTCTAATATTCCTAAGTTTCTAACAAGAACTCTTATTAGTTCTCTTAAATAGTGACTTTCTTTGCTATCCATATTAACACCTCTAAATTAATTGTAACACAAAACAGTTGCACTATACAACTATTTTTCTTCTAATATTTTCGACAATAATCTTTTAAGAATGTTATAAAAAAGAGTCTGCAGGTTGGTGAATAAATAAACCAAAACCTGCAAACTCAAATATAATTTTATACTGTTTCAAACTGCATATTATAAAGTTCTGCGTAAATTCCGCCTTTTTCTAGTAATTCTTCATGAGTCCCTTTTTCCTTAATGCCTTCTTCAGTTAAAACAAAGATCTCATCTGCATTTCTTATAGTACTTAATCTATGGGCAATTACTATTGTAGTTCTATTTTTTGCTAATTCCTCCAGTGAAAGTTGAATAAACTTTTCACTTTCGTTATCAAGTGCAGAGGTTGCTTCATCCAATATTAGTATTGGTGGATTCTTTAAGAATACTCTAGCAATAGATATTCTCTGCTTTTGTCCCCCTGAAAGCTTAACTCCTCTTTCTCCTACATAGGTATCATATCCTTCTTCAAGGCCCATAATAAATTCATGGGCATTGGCTCTCTTGGCAGCTTCAATAATTTCCTCATCACTTGCATTAGGTTTGCCATAGGCTATATTTTCCTTAATGGTTCCCGCAAACATATAAACATCCTGCTGCACTATACCAATATTTCCTCTAAGAGACCTTAATTTTATGTCTTTTATTTCTATATCATCTATGGTTACATTTCCATCATCTATCTCATAAAACCTAGGAATAATGCTGCAAAAGGTTGTTTTTCCGCTACCGGATGGGCCAACAATTGCTACTGTTTTTCCTGCCTCTATTTTTAAATTAATATCATTTAATATGGTATTTTTATTATTATAGCTAAAGGTAACATTTTTAAATTCTAAAGTTCCCTTCGGATTAATTAGCTCCTTTGCATCCTTTTTATCAACAATGTCAGGGTAAGTATTTATAACCTCTAAAAATCTTTCAAAGCCTGATAATCCTCTTTGATATTGCTCTGTGAAGTTCACCAGCTTATCTATAGGACTTAAAAATATATTTATATATAGTATATAAATAACTAAGTCTGAAACTTGTACACTTCCAAGGCTAATAAAAATACCGCCAAATAACACAACGGAAAGATATAAAATACCTTGGAAGAACCCGTTCATACTGAAAAATCTGCCCATAAGACTATAATTATCTTCTTTACTTCTTAAAAATTCATTATTTCCTTTTTGAAATTTTTTATTTTCAATATGTTCATTTGAGAAAGACTTCACAACTCTTATTCCAGATAAACTATCCTGAACCTGAGCATTTACTATGGCTATTTTTTCTCTGTTTTCTCTAAAGGTTTCCTTCATCTTTTTATTATATCTTACTGAAAAATAAAGCATTGCTAATGTAATAAAAAATAATATTGCAGTGATTTTAACATTGATACCCATAAGAATAATGAAGGAGCCTGCAATTTTTAATATAGATATAAATACATCCTCAGGACCATGATGGGCAAGCTCTGATATATCGAAAAGGTCAGTGACTATTCTTGACATAAGCTTTCCTGTATTTGTATTGTCATAATAGGAAAAGGATAACCTCTGTAAGTGACTAAAAATATCACTTCTCATATCTGCTTCCATTCTAGCTCCCATTATATGTCCCCAGGAGGTTATATAATATTGACAAAAATATCTTACCACATACATTAATAGCAGTGCAGCACCAATAATCGAAACATATCTTATTATTGTAGCCTTATCCTTAATATAAACATCATTTAGAAGAAACCTTACTATAATAGGGAACACCAAGTCAATGGCTGATAATATCAGGGCGCAAAACATATCCATAAAAAACATTCCCTTATAAGGTCCATAATAGCTAATAAATTTCTTTATTGTTTTCATTAAATATCCCCCCTTATTGATACAAAAACACAAATTATATTATATACCAATAAACAAGAAAATGTAATTGTTAATAATTACTTTATCTTTCCAATGCATATTATATCCTACTAAAATAGTTAAGTACAAATTAAATATCAGGCTCAACATGAACAATTACATAGGTTATATTCAAATCCTTTCTAAGATTTTCTTCAATCTTTTCTGTTATCTTGTGTCCTTCAATTACGGTTATCTCTGCGCTAACGGCTACAATTGCATCTAGGAGAATATTATTACCATGCACTCTTGCTCTTATGTCCTTAACCTTTTTTACGCCTGGAACCCTCTTTATACTATTAGTTATATTATCTAGTTCTTCTTTTTCAAATCCATCTGTTAAATTATGTGATGCTTCTTTAAAAATATCAAAGCCGGTTTTCACTATTAATATACCAACTACTACCGCTGTTAATGGGTCTATCCAAGGTAAGCCGAATTGAGATGCCACAATTCCTACTGCTGTACCTATGCCAACCCAGGCGTCAGAAAGATTATCTTTAGAAGCAGCCATAAGGCCAGAGCTGTTTATCTTAATAGCAATCTTTTTGTTATAACGATAAACACAATATATTATTGCTGCACAAAATACTGCCACAGCTGCTGATATTAGATCTGGCGCTTGAGCTTTAAAGTATATAATGGAATGGGCAGCATTAAATAAAACATCTAATCCAACGGCTATCATAATCAAGGATGCTATAAGCGAGGCAATTGTCTCTGCCCTAAAATGTCCATAAGGGTGGTCATCATCTGCTGGTTTTCTCGAAATCTTAAGCCCAATTAAGACAGCTAGTGAAGCCACTATGTCTGTTGTATTGTTAAGCCCATCAGCCGTTAAGGCCTTTGAGCCAAATAAGTATCCGATTCCAAGCTTTAAGAAAGATAACGAAATATATGCTATAATGCTTACACGTGCACCTCTTTCTGCAAGCTTTAGTCCATTATACTTTTCTTCCATATTACTCACTCCTCGATTAATAAACTTTTTTAGTTGCCATTTTCTGCAGTAGCCTCTTTTTTAGGCAAGGCTACATCGCACACTTGACCGAAGAAAGCAAATTTTACTCCAAATAAATATATAAGTACTCCTAAAATAGCTAAATAAAGAAATATATATATTGGGCCTAATAATGATGCCGGTACAGAATTATATAATGTTATTGTTCCAAAGAACATAAATACAATTCCAGCTCCCCATTTTATGTATATTTCCGGTATATGTTTGCACATCCATACCCCGCAAAGAATACCAATGCTATCTGCAATAAGCATTCCTACTGTAGTTCCCATTAAAATAAATATTGGCTGATTATTTTGCGCTGCTATAGTTACAGTCATAAGCTGAGTCTTATCCCCCATTTCAGCTAAGAAAAACGCAATAGCAACTGTAACAATTGGTCCAAATTTTAATTTTTTATCTTCTTCATCCTCTAGTTTATCCCCTCGTATAGTCCAAAGTCCAAAGGCTAAGAAGGCTGCAGCTGCTATTATTTTTACAACATTCATTGGTACCAAGGAACTTAAGTAACTTCCTACAGCTACTGCAAGTGCATGATTCAAAATTGTTGCTAATAATACCCCCATAAGAACTTGTTTAGCTTTATATTTACCTGCCATAGCCATAGCAAGAAGCTGGGTTTTATCTCCCATCTCTGCAACCACAACAAGTAATAATGCTTTAATAAATACTGACATTCTTCACCCTCCAATTAAATAAATAGTTTTGATTAACTCTACCCTCCCATAAACCTTATTTCAAATTTATAAAAATAAAGACTTTCAACACAATGTAAATACACCATGTTAAAAGTCTTTCTTGATGTTTTACTTAACCACATCAAAAAAGACTTATAACACAATAGAACATTGTGCTAAAAGTCTCACTTAACTAAAATAGTTACGATAAAGCCAGACCTAAGGTCAGTATGTTGACTTTATCACCTTTTACAAGGCAGTTACTCCCTCTTAACTAAATTTATTTATTTGATAAAATAATTATAATTTGAAATACATCTTTTGTCAATTATCTTCCATGTAAAGTAAGGTGCTTTTTTCCTTGATTAGATGAAGTTGTATAAAACTCTTTAAGAAATTAGAGTGCATCAAATGGATAAAATATAGAACCAATTTCTTATAGATTTTTATGAGTTCCATCACAATATGGTGGATTTTTAGTATATTTACATGCACATAGATAAGCTATTTCATCTTTTTCCACCGTAAATCCCAGTGGTTCAAAGGAAGTACCCTTGTGTGTTCCATCACAAAAAGGCTGTTTTCCGCTTCTTCCACAGGAACACCAGTAATAAGTTTCACCATTTTTTAGCTCTACAGGAATTGGTGATTTTTGTGCTGCTACAGGTTTTTTATCCATTTTCATCTCTCCTTCATTTTTTATTAAATAATTTCTTTAAGATAAATTCAATATTATTCTGTGTGAATAATTTGATTTTATTCTATATGTTTGTTTTGATAAGTAGTCTCCTACTATTAATAAGTACATCTAAAGGATAATTTTAAATACTTAGAACATTAGTTAGTTATATTAAATATAGTATTTTTCCATATTTCCTACATTGCAAAATAAAAAACGTCCTAATTTTAGGACGTTTTTTGATTACTTTTTATTAACTTAAGCCTAACACTTTCATAATCCCATTAGCAAGCCCAGCTGCACACTTTGCTTGAAAATCTGGACTATTTAAAAGCTTTTCTTCAGTTGGATTATTTATAAATGCTAGTTCCATAAGAACTGCTGGCATTTTCGTATTTTTCACAACGTAAAGGTTAGAGCCCTGTACAGTCCTCTCATATAAACCATTTGCTGCCACTAGGTTGTCCAGCAATGTTTTAGCTAAGGAGCTGTCGCTAGGCTTACCTGCAGAATACCAAGCTTCACTACCATTAGCAGAACTACTGTCTGCAGAATTACAATGAATACTTATAAAGAAGTCAGCATTAGCATTATTGGCTATATCAGTCCTTATTTTTAAATTATCAGTTTCGGTTATATAGGGAATATTGTCATCAACTCTTGTATATACAACATTAATGCCTTGAGCCTGAAGCAGTGCGCCTAATTTTAAAGCTACAGCTAAATTTACATTCTTTTCCAGAATCTTTGTTGGTCCTACTGCACCGGAATCCTGACCTCCATGTCCAGCATCAATAACAACTGTCTTATTTTTTAATGTTTTAAGTCGCTGCTCAATACTTAAGCTTATTGCACCAGTACCACCTAAAATTTTAAAGCTTGCACTTTCAGTTATCTTTGGTGTAAGTAAGCTTATAGAAGGAGCTAAATTACTGTTGTCCAATAAAAATACTGGAGAAGCAGTTAAGGCTGCTGCTGCTGATCCAGCTAATCCGTCTGGAAAAACCTGTGCAGATGCAACAAATACATTTACATTACTTAGATCTAAAGCTGGCCAAAATTCATTAATAACTGCCAAATTTGTTTGAATTCTATCTGCACCTGCTAATCTCTTTGTGTTAGAAAACTGCTTTAGTACCGTATCACTAATTGCTCCAGTTCCACCTATTACATATACCACATCTCTACTAGTTGAAGTTATGAATTGTTTAATTTCATTGTCTATTGTACTCTTATTAGATAACAAGATAGGCATACTAGAAAGTGCTGCTGGTGCTGCTACTGAAACTGCATCTGGAAAGTTTTCCCCAGAAGCTATGGCTACCTTTGTACTGGCACCAAGCTCCTTTGCAAGCTCCTTTGCAACTAATAAAGAAGTTTTATATCTATCTATGCCGCCTAACCTAGTGACTTTTATTCCAAGAGCTTTAATAGTATTCTCCACATTTTGTGATATAACTCCAGTTCCACCTATTATGTATACGTTCTTCACTGAAAGTCTGGTAAATTCGCTCTTAATATCAGCGGTTAAAGTATCTCCCTGAGTCAAAAGTATGGGTGCATTATACTTTTTAGCTAGAGGTGTAGCACATAGAGCATCAGGATAATCCTTACCAGAAGCTAGTATAACATAATCTGAGTTCCCCCAATTATTTCTTGATACCTCCAGGGCAGTTGCATATCTATCAGCCCCCCCATATCTTGTCGTTTCAATTGCAAATGCCTTACTACTATTAAATATTGTTAATAGTAATATTACTGCAGCAAATACGACAATATTTAACATTTTCTTCATCCAGTTACATCCTCCTTGGCTATTTTATCTTTAATTACTACTATTAGTTATTATACAACAAATTTATTAATATTTTATGAAGAAATACACATTTTTTAATGTTAAAATATTACAAGACTTTCTTTTCATAAAAAAAGAGCCTTGATAAACCTAGTTATCAAGACTCTTTAAAGACTATTGCACTTCTATTCCTGCCACTTCATATCCTGCATCATCTATTGCAAACTTTATATCCTCATCCTTTACATCTGAAGAAGCTTCAAGTATTGCTGTTTTAGATGCTAAGTTTACATCTACACTAGTTACACCTTTAAGTTCGCTTAAAGCTTCCTTAACGTGATTAACGCAGTGTCCACAGCTCATTCCTTCAACTAATATTTTCTTTTTCATTTTATTTTCCTCCTTTTAGTGGTCACACTGAGTAGTTTTAGACTACTCGGTGTTCCTCTGATAATATATATAAATATTCAAATATTAAAATATTTACCTAACTGGTTTAAAGCCTTTAAGCCTTAATGCATTTAATAGAACAGATACAGAGCTAAAGCTCATAGCTGCAGCAGCAATAATTGGATTTAATAGTGGTCCTCCAAAGAGGTACAGTACTCCCATGGCAACTGGAATACCTAATGTATTATAGCCAAAGGCCCAGAATAAATTCTGCTTAATGTTGGTAATGGTTTTTTTGCTTAATTGTATTGCAGTAGGAACATCCATTAAATCACTTCTCATAAGAACAATATCAGCAGATTCCATAGCAACGTCTGTTCCAGAACCTATAGCAATACCAATATCAGCCTGTGCAAGTGCTGGAGCGTCATTAATACCATCTCCCACCATAGCAACCTTCTTGTTTTCTGCTTGCAGCTTTTTAACTTCGCTAGCTTTATCCTGAGGTAAAACTTCAGCTAAAATTCTATCTATACCAACTTGTTTTGCTATAGCTTCCGCAGTTCTTTTGTTATCTCCTGTAATCATAGCAACTTCGATACCCATTTCATGAAGCTTTTCTATGGCTTTTTTACTGTTTTCTTTAACTGTATCTGCTACAGCTATAATACCTGCCATTTTGCTGTTTATAGCTACATACATTGGAGTTTTACCTTCTCCTGCTAACTTATCTGAATTTACTTCTAAATCCTCTAAAGATATATTACTATGAGTCATAAGCTTTTTATTTCCAAGTAAAATATTTTTATCGTCTATTTTAACTTCAATTCCATATCCAGGTAAAGCTTTAAAGAAATCAAGCTTTTTAAACTCTAAGCCTTTTTCTTCTGCACCTTTAACAATAGCCTCTCCCAGTGGATGTTCAGAGCCTTTTTCAGCAGATGCAGCTAGCTGTAACAAATCATTTTCATTTATGCCATTTGTAGTTACAACGTCTGTAACCTTTGGTTTGCCTTCTGTTATAGTACCTGTTTTATCAAATACTATGGTCTTTATCTTATGAGCTGTTTCTAATGCAACACCACTCTTAATCAAGACTCCATATTCTGCGCCCTTACCCGTACCAACCATAATTGCTGTTGGTGTTGCAAGTCCTAATGCGCAGGGACAAGCAATCACAAGAACTGAAATAAATATTGTTAGTGCAAATACACCTGTTTCACCCGACATGTACCATGCGATCGCTGAAATTACAGCTATTGACATAACAACTGGTACAAAGTAGCCTGAAATTACATCAGCCATTTTAGCAATTGGAGCCTTAGAACCTTGAGCATCTTCAACTAATTTAATAATCTGTGCAAGAGCTGTATCCTTACCAACTTTAGTTGCTTTATATTTAATGTTCCCATTTTTATTTATACTAGCTCCGATTATATTATCACCAATATTTTTTTCAACTGGAATACTCTCACCTGTAAGCATAGACTCATCAACTGAAGTAATGCCTTCTACTACTTCCCCATCTACAGGCATCTTCTCTCCAGGTTTAACTACGATTATATCTCCTACTTCAACTTCATCAATAGAAATTTCTGTTTCTTTACCATCTCTTATTATTATTGCTGTTTTAGGTGCAAGTCCCATTAGCTTTTTAATAGCTTCAGAAGTTTTACCTTTAGTCACTGATTCTAAGTATTTACCTAAAGTTATGAGGGTGATAATAACTCCTGCTGATTCAAAATATAAGTCATAAGCATAGTCAATGTTTCCCTCAAAAATTTGAACAATAGCAAATATTCCATATAAAAATGCTGCTGATGTACCCATTGCAATTAGTGAATCCATATTAGGACTTCTTCTAAGCAATGATTTAAAGCCCACTCTAAAGAATCTGTTACCTGCAATCATAACTGGTATTACTAAAGCTAGTTGAACTAATGCAAAGGTCCTTGGATTTATCATAGGATCAATAAAGTTTGGAAGACTAAATCCAAGCTTTTCTCCTATCATGTGTCCCATTGAAATTGTGAGTAGAGGTATTGTAAATATTAATGAAATAATAAATTTCTTCCAAAGTAATTTTATTTCCTTTTCTTTCTTCTCTTTATCTTCATCTACACTGACTTCTTCTTCTAAAGCCTTATACCCTGCCTTTTCTATAGCCTTTTTTATATCTGACATTCTAACCTTAGAAGGTTCAAATCTAATACTTAGTTTTTCTGTTGCAAAATTAACATTAGATTCTATAACTCCATCAAGTTTTTTTGTTACCCTTTCTATTGTTTTAGCACAAGCAGCGCAGGTCATTCCTTCTATTTTTAAGGTTTTACAATTTGCCTCAACAACAGCCTTGTAGCCTGCTTTTTCAATAGCAGCTTGAATATCTGGAATAGCTACTTCAGCCTCATCAAAATTTATACTTAGCTTTTCTGTGGCAAAGTTAACATTTGCCTCTGTTACTCCTTGGAGCTTCTTAGATGCTTTCTCTACAGCCTTCGCACAAGCTGCACAGGTCATTCCTTCTATTTTTAATGACTTAGTCGCCATTTATAACCCTCCCGAATTCCTTATTTGCACACAAAGATTATTAATCTTCACGTCTCCTGAATTCCTTATTTGCACAAAACAATTATTAATTGTTTTGCCTCCTGTATTCCAGTGCTCTTATTTATCAATAATCTTAGATAAAAGTTCAATTATTTCTTCAACTTTTTCATCACCATTGTCATTTTTAAATGCATCTTTTACACAATGATGCATATGCTGCTTTAAAATAAGCATATTTGCTTTTTTTAAAAGAGCTTGAGCTGCAATAATTTGATTAGATATATCAACACAGTATCTACCATCTTCTAGCATCTTTATTATTCCTTCAATTTGACCTTTTGAGGTCTTAAGTGATTGTAATGCCTTTTTTTGTTCTTCGTTCATACCCTGCCTCCAATACCCCCTCCCTATGCGGGGGTGGTTCATGTCTATACTATAATCCTTTATTTTATAAATTTCAAGGGGGTTTCTAAAAAATTAATGTTAATTTTTATTGCTTTATTTTAAATGTCTTTATTATTTGAGCTGGATTTTCACCCATATCATCCCTACCAGTAGGCTTGAATTTCCAGCCAGAACCTTGAAGCTTATTTATATCTAGCCCCGCTTTTATTAATGGATCAGCTTTAAGTACAAATGCCATATCTGCATTGTTAAGTCCTAATTTTTCTGTCCACTCTACTTCATTTCCATCACCAAGAATTAGCCTATAATGCTGCTGTTCATTATGATACTTAACTAGGCTTGGATCTTGCTTTAGAATTCTCCTCATCGCATCCTCTGAACCGTTAGAACTTACCTTTTTATCGCTTACGTTATATGGTTTAATTAATCTATTTGGTAAGTCTTGTCCATTTTCATCCTTGCCTGCTGGCTCATATAACCATTTATTTTTATCAAGTTTATTTATATCTAAACCTGCTTTTATTAATGGATCTGCAAGCATCACCATAGCAAAGTCTGCCTTGTTAGCTGATGTGTCCTTTGTCCATTCAAAATTTTCTCCACTTGAAATCTTAAATCCCCAGTGCTGAAGCTTGATGAAAACCTTTATTTGATGGGTAGGCCTTTACTATTGCATTAAAGGCATTAAGCCCATTATCTGTTTCTTTGTTTCCCGTTACTGTCCTACTGCAGCCTGCAAAGAATAGAACTAAAAATGAAGAAACAAGTAAAGAAACGATTTTCTTAGTCTTATTCATATAATTACAACTCCTTTATGTATTTTGATATTCTACAAATACATAATAATCAAATTATATGAAGACTATATGAAGAAATAGCCGCTTAAAATATATTTATTTCATCATAATTATTCAAAGTACAAATGATTTATTAACCTCTATAAATAATTATTTATTTTTAGTAAAGTAAATCTTAAAGGTAGTTCCTTTCCCTTCCTCGCTTTCTACGTCTATTTTAGCAGAATGAAGCTGCAGAATATTTTTAACTATTGTTAACCCTATACCGCTTCCTTCAATTTCATGCCTGCTTTTATCTCCCCTATACAGTCTTTCAAATATGAAAGCTAAATCTTCTTTCTTTATTCCAATACCATTATCTTTTACTTCCACAATTGCCTCTTCATCATCGCCATAAAGGTTTATGCAAACTTCTCCATTACTTTTAGTGAATTTAATGGCATTGGATATAAGATTTATAAACACTTGCTTAAGTTTATCTTTATCACCTGTTATTAAATAGTCTTTTTTAGGCTGAACATTATAGTTAAGTATAATATTTTTATTTTTTGCTGCCATATTAAAATCCAAGTAAATTGCTTGAATTAATTCATCTAATGGAATAACTTCAAAATTAAGCTTTATGCTTTCTGATTCGAACTCCTTTAAAGCATTCAAATTATTAAGCAGCCTTCCAAATCTTATCACTTCTTCACTTAGGTAAGATAATCTTTCTGTAGTAATTGGAAAAAGTCCATCTATCATTGCTTCTAAGTTGTTTTGCAGAACATTTAAGGGCGTTCTTATTTCATGTGATATATCAGATACTAATCTCTTCCTAAGCATATCTTGATATTTCAGTTTCTCTGCTAAAATATTAATACTCTTTCTTAGACTTTCTATTTCCTTAATGTTACTTTCTGCACTTGATTTTGTATTAAAGTTTCCTTCCGATAGGCTCTCAGACATAATAGCAACTTCCTTAATTGGATTAGCAAACTGTCTTGAGAAATAAAGACTTATAACAACAATAATGAGAAGGGTTATAATTCCGCTTACAATAATGCTATTATTTATGGATTTTTTAAAATTCAAATCATCTTCTGATAGTAATACTGATGAGTATTGTCCAATATCAACATACCCAACTATTTTATTATTCACCTTAATTTCAAATCTCTTAGAGTTATAAATTCCATTATTTTTTACCGGCATAGTATTTAAATTTAGTTTATTTTTAATATCATTTGGGTTCATACCCCATATAGACTTCTCATTCTTATCAAGAAGAGTTAAACAATAATTACCCATATAAGCCTCATGCATTAACTCTATACCTGAGTTTTCAGTCCACTTTCCTTCTTTCTTATATAGTTCTTGAAAATAATATACAATACTCTCATATCTATTATTTTGCGTATCCACCATATACTGATTGAATTTATTGTTTATAGTAATGTTAACAAATAACGTAATTAACAATATTGCCGTAATTGAACAGGTAACTAATAAGAAGCTTAATTTTTTTCTAATTGTCTGCACTAATCTTCACCCCCAAACTTGTAACCTACTTTCATGACTGTTATAACATACTTTGGATTTTTTGTATCTTCTTCTATTTTCTTGCGTATATTTTTTATGTGTACATCTATAGTTCTATCATAACCATCAAAGTCAACACCAAATATTTTATTTATTAATTGTTCTCGTGATAATACTTTCCCTTTATTTATTATTAGAGTATATAATATATCAAATTCATTTGGGGTAAGCAAAACTTCCTCTTCATTAACTTTTACAATTCTTTTATCATAATCTATGGTTAATCTTCCATCATTGAATATAAAGCTTGTATTTTCGTAAGCTTCAGATAATCTTCTAAATAATGCATTAACTCTAGCCGTTAACTCCCTTGGACTAAAGGGTTTAACTAAATATTCATCTGCACCGATATTTAGTCCCTCTATTTTTTCATTTAAGGTTCCCTTTGCAGTGAGCATAAAAATATAAACATCTGAGGTTTCTCTAATAATTTTACATATTTTTTCTCCGCTTATATCAGGCAGCATTAAATCGAGAATTATTAGTTTAAAATTCAATTTTTTAAACAGTTGAATTCCTGATAAGCCTTTTGTAGTGCAGTATACCTTATAACCTTCCTTTTCTAAATATGCTTTTAAAACCTCGGATACCTTTTCTTCATCCTCTATTATTAAAATGTTATACATAATAACACACCTCGTATTTCGATCTTAATGAAAATATCTTTAAAATATATTAATTCAATGTATCATGCCTTATACTCATTATAACAATTTCTTTTAAAGATAATATGAAGATTAATTATAATATTTTTATGGTGCTTGCTTAATATTTATAAAAAAAGAAGTCTGGCCTGATATTCCAAACTTCTAATTAAAATTGAATTTACTTTTCTATTGCATCTCGGATTTTTCTATATTCTTCTTCATCAATTTCGCCTTTTGCATATCTTTGTTTCAATATTTCCAGAGCATTATTGCTAATATAATTTTTTGTATTATCTTTTCTGCCTAATGTTATTTTATATACCACCATGGCGATTATTATTATTAAAACCAAAGCTATTAGGCAGAAAAAGCCTATCCAAGGCATCATATTATATCCATAACCATATCCATATACAGTTCTATATCCCATCATATCTATTTTCACCCTTTTTATTTCTCAGAATTTGCATCTAGTGAATGTTTTTCTGGTTCATGCATTCCAATTTTATGTCCATTTTCTATTCCTATATTGCCTCCGTTTTGAAAATATACTTGTCTAAGCTCTGGATTAGATTTAGGCCTTGTCTTTCTTAAACCTTTATTATTATTCATCGCCTTCCTCCTTTTATTCGGAACACTGGGTAGCCTAACTTGTGGATTGCCATCCACAGTCTATCCGTCAAAGTCCATTTAGGACTTTGGCCTCCTTTTTTAAAAATTTCTTCAATATTAATTTAACCAATGGAGAAATATATATTATAGGAAAATAAAGTAGTAATTTTTATTTTTTTCATTTATTATTAATAAGTAGATTAATGAACAAATCATTTTAAAAACATTAGATGCCATATTTACGATAAAACTTAGGCGGTGATTTTTTGAAAATTAATCCTGTACTAACCTTAAAAAGAGCATTATACATTGCCTGCGCTAGTCTTTTCTCTTCAATTGCAATAAACATGTTTATAGTACCTCATAAGCTTTTAAGCGGAGGAGTTTCAGGCATTGCACTTATAACTCAATATTTATTCTATATTCCTGCAGGTCTTATAATTATTTTACTCAACATACCACTTCTTATATTAAGCTTAAAAGAACTTGATAAAGAATTTACTATATTGACTTTAACAGGAACCATCTGTCAGTCATTATTTTTAATTCTTACAAGAAATATTTCCATGGTATATCATACTAATGACATTTTATTAAGCTGCATTTACGGTGGTGTTATAAATGGAATTGCATTTGGTATTGTATTTAGCAATCATGGCTCCTTAGGCGGAACAGATATAATTTCCATGATACTAAGAAGAAGATATAATCTTGAAATCGGAAATGTATCTTTTGGTATAAATATATTAATTGTGTCTATTGGTTCAGCGTTTTTCGGAGTTGAGAAGGGACTTTATACCTTAATTTCTATGTATATAGCATCTTCAGTACTGGATAAAGTTATCAAAGGACTAGACAGAAAGAAAATGCTCCTTATTGTTACTGATAAGGAGAAAGAAATAATTGATAAGATACATCTGGACTTACACAGAAGTTCGACTCTCTTATATGGGCTTGGAACCTACACAAAGGCTGAAAAGAAGTTAGTTTATAGTGTGGTATCCCTCTCTCAGGTACCTAAAGCAAAGCAAATTGTAGAAAATGCTGACCCCTATGCCTTTATGTCTATTCTAGACACCTCAGAAATACAAGGTAAAGGCTTTAAAAAAGCAATTTGACAAAAGTATTATAAAATACGAAACTAAGCTACTATATATAAAATATGTTACATGAGCTGATCGCTGTGAAAGAAGTTCTAAGCTTAGAATAGCCACAAAACCAAGTGTTTTCGTAAAACTCACATTCGTTCAAACAAACGAACAACACTAAGGCTTTGTGGCTATTCTTTCACAAAGAACTTCTAGTTCTCGCTATATGCTCATTCCACATATTTTAGATATTTCCGCTAATTTCATATTTAACATTATTATTTTTTATTCGAGTTAGCTCTATTCATTAAAGTTTCACTGCATTTTGAGGTTTGCCCTCAAGCCACTTTTCTATATTACCTAGGGTAATATGTGCTCTTCTTACCATAGCTTCCTTTGTTGCAAATCCTATATGCGGTGTTACTGTGCAGTTAGGTGCATTAAGCAAGGCATCATCAATTGTAAGTGGTGGTTCAATATCAAACACATCAATTCCAGCTCCTGCAATTCTTCCTTCTTTAAGGGCCTCTGCTAATGCATGATTATCCACAATAGGACCTCTTGCAGTATTAATTATAATAGCGTTCTTTTTCATAAGTGCTAGCTTTTCCGCATTTATAAGTCCCTTAGTTGCCTCATTTAATGGAGTATGTAAAGAAACGATATCACTTTCTTGTAGAAGTTCATCTAAGGATACGTATTTAACCCCTTTTGCTTTTAAGTTATCCTTTTCGCTTCTGTTATAGGCTAGAACTTTGCAGCCAAAGGCAATAGCTATTTCAGCTACCTTACTTCCTATTGCTCCTGTACCTACTAAGCCTATAGTTTTCCCATCCAAATCCCTTTGACTAAATCCATCCTTAGTTTTCCCTTCTCTTGCAGCCTTATCAAGAGGAACTATGTTCCTAAGAACTGATAATATTAATCCAAAGGTTAATTCTGCTACTGAAGAAGTGCTGTAGCCTGCCGCATTACAGACCATTAAGTTTTTATCCCTGCAGGTTTTAAGATCCACGTGATCTACTCCGGTAAATGCAATAGATATCATTTTAAGGTTTTCTGCTGAGGAAATTACTTCACCTTTTAAAGGCATGTTTGCAAGCACTATTACTTCAGCATCCTTTACTCTTTCCTTTAAAACTTCAACATTTAAGTTTTTGTCTTTATGTATTATAAGTTCGTGTCCTTTGTCCGTCATTGGTTTTGCAATATTTCTAAGTTCTTCTTCAGAAACTCCTAGAGGCTCAAGAATAACTATTTTCATATACGTCAACTCCTCATTTAATGATTATGTACAATAATATAATAGCCTTTTAATTAATATAATTCAATGCAGAGAATTTTAAAAAAATAAAGCCTACCATCCATACAGATGATAGACCTTATTATTAATTATTATTTTTTATAAATTTTTTTCGTAAGATTCAACCATTTTCTTAACCATTTGTCCGCCTACTGAACCGGCTTCTCTTGAAGTAAGATCTCCATTGTAGCCTTCCTTTAAATTAGTTCCTACTTCTCTTGCAGCTTCCATTTTAAACTTGTTTAATCCATCCTTTGCCTGTGGTACCAATACTCTATTACTTCCGTTTGCCATAATCATTTCCTCCTTTTTTATTTATGTAATTCTTGTTTGTAATATTAATATTGCCCGAAATACAATTATTACACTATAAAACTATTGGCATTAGTACCACATCTAACCACACTATGTAACTTGTTTTTATTTCACATTAAATGAGAATAACTTAATTTAGCATATTCCTCCTATTAATTACATTGTTTTCGGCTATTTGATAAATTTTATTATAGTTTTTTGAAAAATTATAAAATTTTAATCTAAATTATAGATTAATATAAAAAGATTGTTAATTTTTATATTAATTAAATTTAATGAAAATATTATTGTTAAATATTAAATTATAAATACAGTCTTTTATATTTTGTATAATATAATAATGAAATCATATAAACATGTATAATTCATTTTTAGCTCTAGGTGATTTTTTAGCATCACAAAAAATGAAAATCCCTATCAAAAGATAGGGATTTATATATAAGTCTTTAGTATCTTACCAACCGCTTCCTACTGCATTATGAACGAAAGCTGCTATTCTATTTACAGGTATATCGATAATTGAGCCAAGTCCTCTATTTCCAGTGCAATCTATTCTGTTAGTTCCTCTAGATGTACCTCTGTCATTTTCATTATTTCTAAAGCGCCTCTCATCACAGCAATTTCCAAGTGCGCAACCAGGAGCTGGCCCTATTTGAGTGATTAATCTTACAAAGCCATTATTAACTGATGCTAAAACTCCAGTAAAGCCTTCACCAGACTCTCCTCCACTAGTTGTAAAAATTGTTACTGTTTGTCCAATGTGTCTTGCTAAATCTCCAACTACACTAAAGCCATCAGGCATCTTAAGTTTCCTCCTTTCTTATTATAAAAATTTATTAGGACCTTTGTCCTAATACATAGTATGTTTAACATGTAATTTTGCTACAAAATGAAAAATTATTTTTATACTATATTATGAATAAAAGCTGTTATTTTGTTTATAGGAATATTTGTTACAGACCCCAGTGATGTCTCATCTCCCTCCTCATGGGAAAAGCTCTCTTTAAAGGTTATCTGTGGAGCTGACTGTATTTTTGTCAAAAGTTTTATTTGATCCAAACTTACCATAAGCAGTACTCCAGTAAATCCATGTCCAGATATACCGCCGCTTGTAGTAAAAATAGTTATTGTTTGACCCATAAATTTTAGCAGGCTCTCTTTAAAACTTTCATTGTCAAAATTATAGTATTTCTTTTTCCTATTTATATTCACTATTACTATGTTCCTTCTAAACAAGTACTCGTTCCCCTTATAATTATTCATAATTTTATTGTATGCTTTGATTTTATGAAGGTTCATATATAAAATAGATAAGACACCAGCAGCTGCTGATGTCTATATTTTTATTATTTAAAACACTACCATCCGCTTCCTACAGAATTATGCACGAAAGCTGCTATTCTATCAATTGGAATATCTACTACTGCGCCTAAAGTTCTTCCTGTGCAATCTATTCTGCGCTCAGTATCTCTATTTTCTCTATTTGCTATTCTGCTCTCTACGTTACCAGTTCCACCTAAGAAGTTAATTTGATTTCCTGTACCGCTAATATTATCTTCTTCAGTACACCCTCTATTAACATTACCTGTATTCTCTCTTCTTTCATCACAGCAATTTCCTAATGCGCATCCTGGTGCTGATCCTATCTGAGAAATAAGTCTTACAAAACGACAATTTACTGAAATCAAAACTCCTGTAAATCCTTCTCCAGATTCTCCTCCGCTAGTAGTAAATATAGTTACTGTTTGTCCAATATGCCTAGCTAAATTAGCTGCAAAACCGCTTAAACTTGCCATCCTATGTGTCCTCCTTTCTTGTTTTTATGATTTAATCTGACTCTATGATTCTGATATATAATATGACACCTATGGAAAAATGTTACTTAGTTTATTTATTATTTCTTACCCCTTATTAATGTTGTTTTTTTTCAGAATAAATAATATAATGATAGTAGGCTGTTATATTTAAAAAAAATAGCTGTATTAGTTGTAATTTTTAAAAATTTAATTTATATGGGGAGGTATTATCTTGAATTCGTTAATTTTTTCACTAATTTTAGTTCCTTTAGCGTTTTCCTTCTTGTTTTTACTAAGTGAAAATAAGAAACTCTATAAAATACTTTCATATGTA
The DNA here is from genome assembly GCF_045310675.1 of Candidatus Clostridium stratigraminis. NCBI lineage: Bacteria > Bacillati > Bacillota > Clostridia > Eubacteriales > Clostridiaceae > Clostridium > Candidatus Clostridium stratigraminis. The sequence goes on along the minus strand of NZ_JBJHZZ010000001.1, from coordinate 28,117 downwards.
TTACTTGCCTTTGGAGCCATTACTTCAATAACCTTAGCAATACATGGTCCAATTCAACTGGAAATAACAGGCTCAGTTTTTAGTTTCTTAGAAGGAATCGTAACTGTCTTTGAAATTTTAATTTTAGCATTCATATTTTGGGTATCTAAGAAACATAATCGCAAAATCGTTTTTACACTAACAATCCTTCAATCAATTATATTTATTTATTCAACATTTTTTATGGATAAACATCATGAAGTACTTATAAATGTGGATAGTTTCTCAATAATAATGTTACTTCTAATTAACATTATTGGTACATTAATTCTAGTATTTGCAAACGGATATATTACTGAATACGAACATCACAGACATATGAAAAGCAAGCAAAGATTATTTTATTTCGTAATAAGCATCTTTCTTGCTGCAATGAATGGATTAGTTATTAGTGATGCTTTAGGGTGGGTTTACTTCTTCTGGGAAATAACTACATTAGCTTCATTTATTTTAATTTCCTATAATGGAGATGAAGAAGCCTATAACAGCGGCTTTAGGGCATTATTTCTAAATATTATCGGCGGGCTCTGTTTCTCAATAGGAATTATATTGTTCCAAAATCAATTAGGTATTTCGACTTTATCTGGAATAGCTGAGAAAGGCCAGCTTTCTGGTATTTATATAATTCCTGTTTTCTTATTATGTATTGCAGGCTTTGCAAAATCAGCTCAGATGCCATTTCAAAGCTGGCTGCTTGGTGCTATGGTTGCACCGACCCCTGTTTCTGCACTGCTTCACTCAAGTACAATGGTTAAAGCAGGAGTATATTTAATAATTAAATTAGCTCCTTCCTATGCAGGCACTAAGCTGGGTACTGCAATTGCATTATATGGAGGAATTTCCTTCCTATTATGTTCAGCTATAGCAGTTACACAAAGAAATGCAAAAAGAATACTTGCTTATTCTACTATAGCAAATCTAGGACTTATAATCTGCAGTGCTGGTATGGGCAGCAGTTTAGCTATAGCTGCAGCAATTATTTTAACAGTATTCCACGCTGTTTCTAAAGCTCTATTATTCTTATGTACAGGACAAATTGAGCATACCATCGGAAGCAGAGATGTAGAAGATATGACTGGCCTTATTTCAAAAGCACCTGTACTTGCTATAATTACAGCTTTTGGACTTGTTTCAATGATATTGCCTCCTTTTGGAGTATTAATAACAAAGCTAATTTCAATAGAAGCAACTGCCCAAAATCCATTTTTAGTAATTCTAATTATACTTGGCAGTGCCTTAACTACTCTTTACTATATTAAATGGATGGGAACTTTGCTTGCTTCACCAGTAAATTCCCTTGAAAAGAAAAATGGTGCAAATTTCAATATATATATACCCCTTTGGATACTAAGCTGTTTAGTTTTAATATCAAGTATTTTTGTAGCTCCACTTTATAATAATTTAGTTTCTCCAGAGCTTAAAGCTTTATTGCCAAATGCATCAGAGGCTTTAACAATCAAAAATGCAAATATAATAGCTCAGACTGGAAGCTTCAATAATAATATTGTATTTATTGTAATAGCTGTAGTAATAGGAATCGCCTTCTTAATACACAGAACCTTAATTGGAAATACAAGAAAAACCGATATATACATGTGCGGTGAAAATGTTAAAGATGATGCAGATATGTTTAGGGCTCCTGCAGGATCTTACGAAAAGGCCGTATTCGGAAACTACTATTTAACAAGAATTTTTGACGAAAAGCTTATAACAAAGCTTGGAGCTGTAGTTTCAATTGCACTGATGTTAATTGTAATACTAGGAGGTCTGTCATAATGAGTACTACAGAAATAATTGTTAGAATACTTTTAGTTTTAATTGCAGCACCTGTAATTGGCTGCTTCTTTGCTGGAGTTGACAGAAAGCTTACAGCTAAGCTTCAGGGAAGAATAGGGCCAAAGCTTCGTCAACCCTGGTATGATTTTAGAAAGCTTATGTCTAAGGAAAATCTAGTAGTTAACAAATATCAAAACCTTTATATACTATTTTATTTAATCTTTATTATAGTAAGTCTTATAATGTTATTCTTAGAAATGGACTTACTTATGATTATCTTTGTTTATACCATTGCTAATGTGGCTCTTATTCTAGCAGCTATGAGTACTGGTTCTCCTTACAGCAGGATTGGTGCAGCTAGAGAAGCAATTTCTATGCTGGCTTATGAACCAATATTAGTATTTTATATAGTTGGAATGTATATGCTTACTGGTTCCTTTAAAATTTCTGAATTAAATGGTGCAAATGCTCCACTTCTACTCTATTTACCACTTGTATTTATATCAATGCTATTTATAATGAGTATTAAGTTTAAAAAATCTCCTTTTGATTTCTCAAGTTCACATCATGCACATCAGGAATTAGTCAAAGGAATGTTTACAGATTTTTCTGGCCCAACAATGGGCATAATAGAATTTGCACACTGGTATGAATATGTATTTCTCTCAGGACTTATGTTTATATTTTGGAAACAAAATTTTATTATGGGAACAATATTATCATTATTTACTTTTTTCTTTGTAATCATAATAGATAACATAACAGCAAGACTATCCTGGGAATGGATGCTAAAAGTTACTTGGACAATAATTGTTGGACTCTCAATTGTGAATATACTATTTTTATATCTAAACAATGTGAAATTAATTTGAAGAAAGTGAGGTTTTAGTTATGGCAGGAGTTATGTCAAAATCACCTTGGATTGTTCATATGAACTGTAACAGCTGTAATGGCTGTGATATAGAATTACTTGCTTGTCTTACTCCACTATATGATGCCGAAAGACTTGGAGTTATTAATATTGGAACCCCAAAGCAAGCTGATATTATGGTTATTACTGGTTCAGTTAACAGTAAAAGTATAGACGTAGTTTTAAATACCTATAATCAAATGCCTGAACCTAAGGCAGTTGTTGCTGTAGGGGCTTGTGCCACATCAGGAGGTATCTTCCACGACTGCTACAATGTTTTAGGCGGCGCTGATAAGCTTATACCTGTAGATGTATATGTGCCTGGATGTTGCCCTAAGCCGGAAACAATAATGGAAGGAATAGCTCAGGCAGCGGTTATACTTGATAAAAAAAGAGAAGAAATGAAGAGGTCAAAGTCCTAAATGGACTTTGACGGGTAAGTCTGCCGATGGGCAATCGGCAAGTTAGACTACCCAGTGGGCGAAGCCAAAGTCCTAAATGGGCTTTAACTGGTAATAATGAGCGGAGCGAATGGTATATTACCCAGTGTTCCGACTAAAAGGAGGTAAATGTCCTAAATGGACATTTACGAGCAATTATCGAGCGGGAGCGAGGGAGCTTAATTGCTCAGTGTAACCACTAAAAGGAGGAAATTTATGCTTGAGAATCTAGTTGTTATAGACAAAGAAGATATTAGAGAAGCCGTTAACAACAAAAAACTTTACGGAAATAGATTTGTTGCTATGACCTGTGAAAAAGAAGGAGAATTTTACGAGCTTACCTATCACTTTGACAAAAATTATGAGTTAAGTAACATAAGAATTTTAATTAAGCCTGAGGATATTATTAAAAGCGTATCATCAATATATCCTTCAGCACTTTTGATAGAAAATGAATACAAAGATCTTTATGGCTTTGAATTCGAAGGACTCTTAATTGATTATAAAGGACATTTATTACTTGCAGAAGAATCACCAAAAGCACCAATGTTAGATAAAAACACTAAATAGAAAGGGGTACATTTATGGCAAAGACAGTTATTCCATTCGGACCTCAACATCCAGTTCTACCGGAGCCAATTCAGTTAAAGCTAGTTATGGAAGATGAAAAGGTAGTCGAAGCACTTCCTGCTATAGGCTATGTTCATAGAGGCCTTGAGAAAATGGCAGAATTAAAAGACTTCAATCAATCAGTTTATATAGTTGAAAGAGTATGTGGAATTTGTAGCTTCATGCACTCTATGGCTTATGTTAGAGGTATAGAGGATATCATGAATATCCAAATTCCAGATAGAGCAGAATTTTTAAGAGTAATATGGGCTGAAATAGGAAGGCTACAAAGCCATTTCCTGTGGCTAGGACTATTGGCAGATGCCTTTGGTTTTGAAAGCTTATTTATGGAAACCTGGAAATACAGAGAGAAGATTCTTGATTTAATGGAAATGACAACTGGTAACAGAGTAATAATTTCTGCAAACAAGGTTGGAGGAACAACAAAAGATATCACTCCTGACCAAGCAAAACTAATAATAGATGCAGTTGATACCTTAGAACAGCAGATGAAAGATGTTGAAAAAGTATTTTTCGATAACTACACCGTTAAACAAAGACTTGTAGGTGTCGGAATTCTTACAAAGGAAGATGCTGCAGAATATGCTGTAGTTGGACCTATGATGAGAGCAAGCGGCATTAAATATGATTTAAGAGCAACAGGTTACAGTGCCTATAAGCACCTTGATTTTGAGCCTATAGTTGAAAATTCAGGAGACAGCTATGCACGCTGCGTAGTTAGAGTTAAGGAAATATATCAATCCTTTGATTTAATAAGACAGGCAATTAGTAAATTACCTTCTGGTGATATTGCTGTACCTGTTAAGGGCTTTCCAAAGGGAGAAGCTATATCTCGAATAGAGCAGCCAAGAGGAGAAGCAATTTATTATATAAAGGCAAATGGTACAAAGAACCTAGAGAGGTTAAAAATAAGGACTCCTACTTTTGCTAATATACCGTCATTACTTAAAATGCTTCCTGGGAGTAAGCTTCAAGATGTGCCTATTCTAGTTTTAACAATTGACCCATGTATTAGCTGTACAGAACGTTAAAAGCAAACACATAAGCTTTTAAGGATGATTTAGCCTAAAATTAAATCATCAAATAATAATTTTGGGGGGTTTTTCAAATGGCAAATATGCTTCAGCTTATAACAAGAAATTTTTTAAATAAAAAGCAAACAAGACTCTTCCCTGTAGCTGCAGAACGGCCAGCATTTGAACGCTCAAGAGGAAGAATTGTATTAAATCCAGATACCTGCATACTATGCGGTATTTGTTCAAGACGCTGCCCTGCAGATGCTATTATAGTTGATAGAAAAGAAGGAAAATGGGAATTAGATTCATTAAGATGCATAATCTGTGGAGAATGTGCTACAGCATGCCCAAAGAAGTCTATAACTATGACTAATGATAGAAGACATGCTGCAGAAGATAAGGAAATAGTAATTCATAAGGTTGAAATTCCAGTTCCTGCTTCAAAGCCAGCAGCTCAAAAAACTACAGCTCAAATGCCTGCTGAGAAAGAAAATATAAAGGAAAAGGTCACAAATGCAGAAGAATCTAAAACTGCATAGTTATTATAAAAGGGTTTACCACCCTAAATAGCTAACCAGGGCTTTATACCCTTGTTAGCTATTTTTTTGTTAGTATAGAAACCCAGTATTAAATATGGTTTTAACAATGAAAAGCAGCTATTATATTTGTTAAACTAATAATCAGTAACTCTTTTAATGTCTTCTTAATATAATGACTATGTACTAAGAATTAAAGGAGTAACGATATGCATACGCTTTATACTTTATTTATTGCTCTAGCAAATAATTTAGATAATATAGGGGTTAGAATTGCTTACAGTATACGAGGAATAAAAATAACTACAGCTAAAAATCTTTGGATATCATTAATAACTTTTATAATCTCCTCCTTAGCTGCTTTCTCTGGATCCTTTATCTCAAAGCTTTTAAATAAAAATATAGCTTCCATAATAAGTATGGTTCTCTTAATCATCATTGGCTTATGGATAATTATTGAGCCCTATACACATAAAAACAAAATAGAAAGTGATGATATAGATATAAAAAACTCTAACATATATGATATATTAGTAAACCCTGAAAAGGCTGACAAGGATAGGTCTAATGATATAGATTTTAAAGAAGCTACATTTCTAGGTATAGCCCTATCTATTAATAATGTTGGCGGTGGTTTAAGTGCTGGAATGATTGGGTTAAATGCCTTTTTTGTAGGTTTATTCTCAGCTGTTATAAGCTTTCTGGCACTTTTTGCAGGAAATTATATTACTGATTTCTTTAAGAGGTGGAATTTAGAAAAGAGAGCCACTATACTTTCTGGCCTAATATTAATACTTATTGGTATTAAACAAGTCTTATAAAGTAAAAACTAATACTTAAATAACAATGCTTTAGGGACTCTTATCTTGCCACATTGTAAAACATGTGGCAAGATAAGAGTCCCTTTATCATACACTAAATCTATCTATAATAAAAAGAATACTGGATGAATTTTATATAAACCATTCAGTATCCTCTTCGTCTTCTGCTTGCTTATCGCCTAATCTTTTATATTTTTTTATTAACTTATATTCTGCTTTTTTTCTTATTTCTGAAAACAAAGTAGATAATTATTATTATAACTGCTGCTATTACAGCATAATCAGCTAAATGAAGCCATTGACGTATCTTAGTCCAATTTTCACCCATATAGAAGCCAGCATAACTTAAAACAATACTCCAAAGTAGGGAGCCAAAGAAAGTATAGGCAGCAAACTTCTTAACATTCATTTTGCTTATACCTGCAGGCAGAGAAATAAAAGTTCTTATTATAGGAAGCAGCCTTGAATAAAAGGCTATCTTTTCACCATACTTTTCAAAGTATCTATCGCTCATTTCAAGATGGGATTTTTTAAGTCTTAACTTATCTGCATATTTTTCTACAAGGGGCCTACCACCTAATGCTCCAATATAATAGGTAACAAGAGAACCAAAGGTTCCTCCTAAAGTTCCAATAATAATTACTGCATATAGGTTAAGTCTATGGCCTGTATTTGCAGCCGATGCAAGATATCCTCCAAATGGAAGTATTGCTTCGCTAGGTATTGGAATACATGCACTTTCAAGGGCCATTAAAGATGCAACTCCAAAATAACCAAGCCTTCCAAGAGTAGCAACAGCCCAATTAACTATTAATTCAATCATTCGTTTTCTCCTTTATTACTTCCAATGTTATTACAATATATTATTATACTACAGATAAATTATTTTCGCGATGAAATTGTGCTTTACTTAATTAAATCTTAATAATCCCCATATTTTAAGCAAGCACTTTCCATGTTTTATTAAATATTAATGTAGATGGAATTTACAATAAAAATGATTTATAATGTAATTACATCCAATATTTTGCAAGTAAGGAATAAAGGAGTCCGGGGTCGGTACAATTAATAATTATACCGTATAAAAAGGAGTATTAGGGGGGGGATTTTCTTGAAACATAAAAAATATATAATATTTAGTGTATGTATTGCCTTAATTTGCGGTTTTATTGGAATTAAGCTGCACAATAGCAAGATTAAGGATAATGATAAAGCTAGTACTGTTATTAATAATACTAAAGGTGGAGGTACAAATCCAGAGTCCAATAGTACAAATACAGTTACAAAAGAAACAATTAGTAGTGATCAGCCCTCCGTAGAAACAAGCAAGCTTGATATAACTATGATAGATACTACTCCTAACACTGAAGGTAATATCCTGGAAAACTTATCAACTGGTGGGTATTTTGCTAAGCAGGGTAAATGGATCTATTTTACCCTGCCCCCATCTAATTCAAAACCTCATCCAATCTACAGAGCAATGAGTGATGGTGAAACCGGCCTAAAGGCCATTACTAAGGAAGGAATTTATAGATGTATTAATGTTATGGGAGATTGGGTATATTACCTTGACGGCGATTCTGGACCTTTTATTTTTAGAACAAAGACTGATGGAAGCCTTACAGAACAAGTCAGCGAATTCCCGGTATTATATATGTTCATAAAGGATGGTACTATTTATTATGGCTCACCGATTGGGATTTACAAATTAAGAACAGATAGTTCAGAAAAGAATATAGGTACCTTAATAGCCAAAGGTTCAAATTATAGTTATTTTTATATCATTAATAATTTAATTTATCTACTTGCTACTGATATACGATCAGTTAATTCTGACAAAGGAAATACAGATTGGGTTTTTAATCTATATACCGTGAATTTAGATGGTACAAATTTGAAAAAATTAAGTACTGTCAATTCATCTTACTATACCTTTCATAACAATTATATACTTTATATAGGCGATAATCAAAGGCTTTATAGGATGAACCTTAATGGTACTAACAAAATGGAATTATTTAATTCTACAGTATATAACCTTAATATTAATAACGATAAAATTTACTTTACGGGTTATGGTGGAAACCAAAATGATATTTATAGGTCGGATCTTAACGGAAAAAATATAGTTAATATAACTAATAATAGTACTTTAAATAACAACTCTGCTTATCAGGGTATATATTTTATTTATAACTTATCCATTATAGATGGTTACGTATTTTATTTTGGGCAGTCTGCTGGTAATTTAGGTCTTTATAAAACTAGTCTAGATGGAAGTATAACTAGACAATTATATTAATAAAATATAAATTCAATATCCTGTAAAAAAGAAACATAACACTTAATAACTTTTATGTCCAGGTAACCTAGCCGATGGGAAGCAGCGAGTATTGGTATACCAGTATAGAGGAATACAAGGGGGAAGCTCCATTGAAATACGAAAAATTTATAATATATGGTGTATGTATTGCTTTAATATGCAGCTTTATTGTTATGAGACAACAAATTATTGAAAGTAATGATAATTTAAAAAGTACTGCAGCCACAAATGATACTAGCAAAAATAAAACCACTTCAGAAAATAATACAAAATCTAAGGATGATCTCTATACTGAAGTCAACAAAACAGTACCCCCTAAAGAAAAAATCACAACCGATATTACAATGGCCGGCACCACCCCTAATACAGAAGGTAATTCCTTGGGAAATTTATTAAATGGCGGTTATTTTGCTAAGCAAGGAAAGTGGATTTACTTCACAATCCCACCGGCAACTTATAAATTCCACCCAATTTATAGAGTTATGATTGATGGTGAAACAGGGTTAAAGGCTATAACTAAGGAAGGAAATTTTCGCTGTATTAACGTTATTGGAGAATGGGTGTATTATATTGATGATAAAACTGGACCATATATTTTTAGGACAAAAACTGACGGAAGCCTTACGGAAATGGTAGCTACGTTTCCTGCCTTTAGGATGCTTATTAAGGATGATTTCATTTATTATTCTTCTCCAGAAGGAATATACAAATTAAAACTAAATAGCCCAAAAGGAGATAATGGAACCTTAATTACAAACCGCCAAGTTTATGCCTACATTAGTATCTACAATAACTTAATATTTACTTCTACTTATGAACAGACAGCAAATTTGTCTAATGATACTGTAACTGTTACACATCTTTATTCCACGAATTTAGATGGTTCCAATTTTAAAAAGCTCAGTAATGATTTTATAGTGAATTTTGTTATATACAAGGACTATATATTTTATGTCAATTTAAATGATCAAAAACTTTATAGAATGAATCTAAATGGCTCAAACAAAATTACCCTATTCCCTTATACTATTCAAAGCTTTAATATTAGTAATGACAATATTTACTTTACAGGAAAAGAGCAAAATAATATTTACAGATCAGATCTTAATGGGAAAGGCATAACTAAAATTACTAATAATATATTTGCCTTTGAAAATAATAGGATGAGTAATGCAATTGCTATTAATTATATTACAAGTATTAGTATAATTGATGATAATATATTCTTCTTTGGTGAATCTGAGAGTGGTGAAAAACTTTATAAGATTAGAGCAGATGGCAGCTTAGAAAAGCAGCTTAATTAACAAGACCTGTTTAGTATAAAACTAAACAGGTCTTTGTTATAAATGTGGTACGTGAAACGTCCCCATGCCATACTACTTACAAGAGTCTCTTTCAACAATTTGGTGAGGAAGTACAAAATGGTGCTGAACCAATTCTGCTCCATTTATTATTTTTATAAGCATTCTCATGCCAACAGAACCCATGTCATACATTGGCTGCTCAACAGTTGTTAGCTTAGGATAGAAGTATGCAGCACTGTAGATGTTATCAAAACCTACAACATCTATTTCTTCTGGTACCTTTCTTCCCATATCTCTAAGTGCATTTATGGCACCCATAGCAAGCTCATCACTAGCACAAAATACTGCTTCTATCTCATTATTTTCTAAAATCTTTTTAATACCTTCATAACCGTCTTGAGGTTTTAAACCGCCAAAACTGCAGAGTTCATCTTTTAATTCAAGATTGTTCTTTTTAAGTGCTGCTCTGTAGCCAGCAAATCTATAAGCTGCAGCATTTACTGCATCCTCATGAGAACCTATGTAGGCAATTTTTTTATTACCTTTTTTAACAAGATAATTTATGGCATCAATTGCTGCCTTTTCATTATCTATTGTAACGCTTGGAAAGGTATTTTCCTTATCTGTAGTTTCAACCAGCACTGTTGGTAGTTCTAGCTCCTTTATAAGGTTAATCATTTCTGCTTCTAAGGAATTACTCATGTAAATAACTCCATCTACCATTTTCTCCTTAAGTACTCTTAGGTACTCCATTTCTTTATCAGGATCTAAATCTGTATTACAAAGCATTATATTATAGTTGTATATATTAGAAACATCTTCTGCACCTCTAACTATTTCAGGATAAAACTGATTAGATATATCAGGAATTATAATTCCTATAGTCCTGCTCTTTTGTGTCTTTAAACTTCTTGCAATTATATTAGGTCTGTAACCCAATTTCTTTATAGCATCCTGAACTTTTTTCTTAGTGTCTTCATTTACTACATCTACATCATTCAAAACTCTGGAAACAGTAGCAATAGATACTCCTGCTTCTTTTGCAACGTCCTTAATTGAAGCTGCCATAAAATCAACTCCTACTCATTATTCTATTCCATAATTATACTTATAAATTGAACACTTTACAAGTAAATATGTACTGATTTTATAAATACTTTATATTTTTTTCCATTCATTCCAAAGAATCCCATAAAGGTACATATCCCATCGCTTACCGTCTCTATGTATAAACTCCCTGTATACTCCTTCTCGCTTAAAACCAAGCTTTTCATAAAGAGACATGGCCCCCATATTATAGCTAAATACATTAAGCTGAACTCTATGTAAATTTAACTCATTAAAAGCGAAAGTAAGTATCAGCTCCATTGCCTCTTTTCCAAAGCCGCCTCCTCTGTACTTTTTTTCACCAATGCCAATACCTAAGTTTGCTACACCATTCCACCATTGAATATTGCTTAGTTCAATATAGCCAACCATTTCATCCTTATCAATTGGTCTTATTGAGAAAGAATAACTTTTACCTGAAGTTTGAGTGTCCTTTATCCACTGCTGGAGCTCCTGTTTAGATTTAGGATTCGCTGGAATTTTATCAAAAAATCTTAAAAAATCCGCATCTTCATACCAGCTTGCTATAGTTTCTATATCTTCTGCATTTATAGCTCCTAAACGAACCTTATTTCCAGTTAACATTCCACTTTTAATCATAGGTACACCTCTATAAATAGTCTTATATATGTATTATATACATATCCTTCTATAAATAAAAGGAAAAGCTAAACCACTTATTATTCTTTATGGTTTAGCTAAAACACTTCAAACTACGCACTTTTCGAAATATTAAGATTCACTGCTTCCTTTTTATCTTTTCTAGAAGCTATCCAGTAAGGTACTGCCACAAATAATGAACCACCAACAATATTTCCTAAAGTTGCAAATATTAAATTATGAGCAATTCCTGTAATAGTTACCTGAGCGCCCTTTGAAAGAATAGCAGCTAGCGGCAGCAGTGTCATATTGGCAACACTATGTTCATAGCCTGAGGTAATAAATGCAAATATACACCAAAAAATCATAATAAGTCTTGCTGTCTCTTCCTTAAGTTTGTAATAACACCAGACCGCTAGACAGACTAGTATATTACAAAGTATGCCTCTTGCGAAAATTTCTAGGGATGTTGGAGCTATCTTTCCTTGTGCACCCTCTATAATAAATTTTCCAGTATTGCCTTTAGCGAGGCCAGTAGCTAGAAAAAGTGCTATTGTTATCATAGAACCTATGAAGTTTCCTACCCAGCTATATATCCAAATCTTTACCGCATCCAGCCATGTGGTTTTCTTTTCAAGGGCACCTATAGTCATTACAAGGTTTGTCCCTGTAAAAAGCTCCGCTCCAGCTGCCATTACAAGACTAAGAGCCACCCCAAAGGATAATCCCATTGCTATTTTATAAGCTGGTGAATTTGCATAATGAAGCGTCCCTCCAATAGTAAAAATAAATATATAAGATATACCTATAAACATTCCTGCTAGTAAAGCGGCTGTTAAATAGTTTAATTTGCTCTTTTTTAGTGCATTTATTTTCTTTTCAGCATAATGAGCTACATTTTCAACTTCAGCTTTATACATTATATCTTCTCCTTTTCCCATTTTCTCAAAGCTATTATACCATAGATTTTTTATAAGCTTTTCTTTAAGAATTTTCTGTTTTTGCTTCGGATAAATAAAAGATAAATCTGAAAACTGCAGAAGCATAAAAAACACTAAAGGGCTTTATATAACTGTTCCCTGTCTACTAGACCGGGAACAGTTCAAACCCCTCAGTGCTTCTCGTTTTTGATGATGTTTTGATGTTAAATTTATACTACTTCTCTATTTATACCAATTTTCAAGCAAATATTTTTCTGCCTCAGCGCACCACAGTCCTCTGTTCTTCTTAGTAATTTCAGCAAGCTTTGCAAAATGTTTATTGGATTTCCCCTTTTCTTCAAAGTCATTAATTGCAGTTAATTCCATGTTGATATTTGTATATATAAGCTTCTTGCCCGCAGGAACCTCTGGAAGTCTAAGAGTTGCCTCTGCAGCGCTGTCAAGTCCTCCAATATGAGTAACCATAACTGCAGGATTAATCTGCCTTTTTTCTGTCATTCTTAAAGATTCAATCATATCATTAGTATTTCCACCTGTAGTACCAACAATATGAGTTGAATTATAATGTACATTATAAAAATTACATTCTCCAGAAAAGTTTGTATCTGTAGGTCCAGCAAAGAAATTTAGACAACCGTCTCTTCCAAGTATCTTATCTGCCTGTTCTACTACCGCCTTAACAGGTGCGAAGGCATATACATCATCATAACCTACTCCCCCTGTTAAATTTCTTAAATAGCCAACTGGGTCTTCAAGGCTTCTAGTGTTTACAAATACTAATTCTATTCCCTCTTTTTTTATTTCCTCTGGATTAAATATAGCCTCAGCTCTTTTTAATCTATTTTCGTCCACATCAGTTACAACAAGCATTGAAGGTCTTCTATCACAGTGCAGGGCATAATCAATTGCGCCAAGTCCCATAGGTCCAGCTGCTGCTAGAAGTGCCAATTTACCGCCTTCTACTATTCCCATTTTATGAACATAGCTTCCCATAGTAGTATGATAATTGGCATGAAAAGCTCCAATAATACATGACATTGGTTCAGAAAGTGAAGCCTCATAATAGGTATCAGCATCATAATGTAAAAGGCATCCAAGCTCCATTACCTCATGAGGCATTATTACATAAGTTGCATCTCCACCACAGTACTTATAAGAATATCCTGGTGAATCCATGCTTCCCTTATAATTTAAAGCTGGCTGAATGGAGAACTTTTCACCTGGTCTAAAATCATCCTTCCATTTAGCACCTACTTCAATTATATTTCCTGCCATTTCATGTCCTATTATTATTGGATTTACTGCAACATCCTTTGGTACCCTTTTGTGGTCAGGGCCTAAAATAGACGCCTTATAGGAGGACATGCATATGCTGTCTGATATGACTTGCACAAGTATTTCATCCTCTTTTATTTCAGGCAATTCAAATTCGTCAAGTCTTAAATCCTTTTTACCATATAATCTTACTGCTCTTGTTTTCATAAAAATTCCTCCTTTTAGTTGGAACACTGAGTAGTTTAAGACCACTCGATTCCTCTCGCAACACTGTGTAGTCTAGCTTGCCGATTGCTTATGGTTAGACTACCCGTAGAAGCCCATTTAGGGCTTTTACCTTATTTTTTTTCTGTAAGTATATCAATTATTTCATTCTTATCTTTTGATGCAACTAACCTTTGGACATTAGCTTCATCCAAACATACAATTGCAATCTTTGAAAGTATATCCATATGATCATTGTTCTTACCGGCAATGCCAATAACAATATAGGCTGTATTTCCATCACCAAAGTCTACTCCTTCAGGATATTGAAGCACAACGATTCCTGATTCCTTAATATACTTAATAAATTCATTCATGCCATGCGGAATAGCTATTCCATTTCCTATATAGGTGGTAATGTCCTCTTCTCTTTTTCTCATTCCAATTAAATAGGGTTCTTCTACATAGCCATTTTCAACTAATAATTTACCCGCTCTCTCAATTGCTTCATATTTTGCCTCTGATTTTAAATTTAAAAGTATATTTGCCTCATTTAATATTTTCTTTTCCATTTAGTCTGCCTCCTCATTTAGAATGGTTATAAGAGAGCTTCTTAAATCTTTTAAATCACCTAATCTTAAGACTTCAGTAAACTTCTTATCTTCAATTAAAGCTATACTAATCTTACCAATTTGTTCTAAGCTGTAGCTATCTTCATTTTTTCTTGCAAGCATTACTATAAAGGTATCAACATTTTCATTTATAAAGCCTACACTCTTTAATAACATATGCCTTCTTAATCTATAAACCCCCACAAAGGGACCAATGACACTATCAGACCTAGTATGAAGCAGTGCAACATGACTATTTGGTATTACCACGCTTCCCATTTCTTCCCTATTCATTATTAACTTAAATATTTCATCACTATCTTCTATTAACTTCTTATTAAACAAATCTTTTGATACAATATCAATAAGACTATTAAAAGACTCTGCTTCAATTACTTCAAGCTGTATATTCTCTAAAATATTATCTATTAACTTATATTTTTCAGCTGATGCAGTATTTCTTTTAATTTTGGATAAAGTACTAAAGTTGCTGGAAAGTCTATTATTTAATGAATAATTCTTAATAAAATTATTTATTTTTTCTATATCTCCATTTTGAAGAAAAGGAGTCACATTTATTATATTCTCAAGCCTAAGCTTCTCATTTAACCTTGTGGTGGTTAGAATTATATCATAATTATTATCTTTTTCATTCCAATCCTTTAAAGAAGATATAGTTATTGAACCAATTCTAGGTATGGAATGCTTAATTTTATTTGATAATATTCTAGCTGTAGCTATTCCATTTGCACAGATTATTAAGGCTGATAGCTTATTGTTATTTGCATTTGTTCGTTCAATAGCAGCACCAATATGCATTGTTAAAAAACCAATTTCATCCTGAGGCATTGTAATGTTATATTTTGAAAAAACTAGCTTACAGGAGTAATTAACTGCATTAAAAAGATTGCCATAATAATCTTTTATTTCATTTATTAAAGGGTTTTTCACTTGTATACCCATATTTATCCTATATAATGCTGGATTAAAATGTTGTGTTAATCCTAAAATAAGTTGTTCATCACATTCAATATTTATATTTAAGTTTTTCTCCACTTCAAAAATCACTTCAGTGGATAATTCTTCAAGTGGCACACCTAACTCTTCAAATTTTCTGTTCCTGTTATAAATGTACTTATTACCCATTAAGTGTATAGCAATATATGCTAATTCATCCACACAAACATTAATGTTTATATTTACTAAATAATCTTTTATTTTTTTAATAAAAGCAAATTCTCCTGAGGATAGGATATCCTGTACTAAATAATCAGGTAATACAATTGCAAAGCCCGACTTTGCTTTCTTTAGTGATAATAATATATAAATAAAGGAATTAAAATATGACATATCATCCATATTTATCATTTCATCTTTTAACAGTTCAAGTATTTCTTTTGTTTCTTCAATACTCTCTTCATCAAAAATTATCTTAAAAAAAGAATTGATTGCTGCATCATTTTTACTGCCATATACAAAGGCAAGCAATTCATCAATTGATTTGTATTCATATAAAAGTTCAAGGAAAATATTTCTCTTAACCCATTCTGAGCCACTAATTTCAATGCCATACCCTCTTTTTCTTTCTAATTGAAGGTTTCTAAGGTTAAGCCACTGCTCTATTTTATCCATATACAAGGTAATAGTACCTTCTACCACATTTAGCTGGTAGCTAAAATAGGCTGATTTATATGGTTCTTCTGAAACCAGAAGCTCTGCAATAATAAGGAGCATTTTCTGATCTTGGCTTAAAAGCCACTGCATTGGAATGCCTACAAGAACTTCCTGAAGCTTTTTAATTGCTTCCCTGCTGCCCTTTATGCTTAAGCTAGAGCTTATTTCATTTATTTTAATACTTTTATCCAATAAAAATTTATTAATAACCGCAATTTCTCTTGAAATAGTACGGTTACTAACAGCAATTTGTTCTGAAAGGTCCTTTATATTTAAAGGACCTTTCTCTATTATTGAATTTAAGATAAACTTTTGTCTGGCAGTTAAGTCATTCATAGTTTACATCGCCATCCAATACTTTATTTTTTTAATGATTTAACAAAGTTATCATAAGTTGAATTATCTAAAAAGTTTTTAATTGTAACTATCTTAGCATTAGGTGCAACCTGCATTGCCCTTGCAGCTAGGCTCTCTTGTGTAAATACTACTTCAGCTTCTTTAGGAATTTCATTTACAGCTGAATGCCTTACAGTTACATCAAAACCAGCTTCTTTTATTTTCTTTTTAAGAATTGATTCTCCCATTGCTGAGGAACCCATGCCAGCATCACAGGCAAAAACTATTAAACTAGGAACTGCTATAGAACTTACTACTTTTTGTCCCTTGCTTTCAGCCTTTAAATTGCTAACCAAAGTCTTTGCTTCATTAAAGGTTTCCTCATCTTCTCCAACATGGCTTCTCTTAACTATTACAGATGCTATTAAAAATGAAACTACAGCACCTACAAATATACCAGCTAAAACAGGCAGCAATCCGCCTTTAGGACTCATAGCTATTTCTGCAAAGATACTTCCTGGTGAAGGTGATGCCACTAAGCCTGCTCCTGTTATTACGAATGTGAAATCAGCAGCTATACCACCGCCTATTACAGCTAATAATAATACTGGATTCATTAATACATATGGGAAATAAATTTCATGAATACCACCAAGGAAGTGGATTATAACTGCTCCTGGTGCTGACTGTTTTGCCATTCCTTTTCCATGTAACCAATAAGCTAACAGTATACCAAGTCCAGGTCCTGGGTTAGATTCCAATAAGAAGAAAATAGATTTATGAATTTGATTTACCTGTTGAATTCCAAGTGGATCAAATACGCCATGGTTAATGGCATTATTTAAGAATAATATCTTTCCTGGCTCAACAAATAATGCTATAAGTGGCAGTAGTTTTGCTTGAGTTACCCAGTTTGCACCATTTCCAAGAGCAACTGATATTGCATTTATTGCTGGTCCAATTGCTGTATATGCTAGTAAAGTAAGTAAACCACCTAAAATTCCAGCTGAGAAGTTATCTACTAGCATTTCAAAACCTGTAGCAACTTTTCCTTCTACTAATTGATCAAACTTCTTAATAACATAACCACTTAGTGGGCCAACTATCATAGCACCCAGGAACATTGGCACAGAGGCTCCTGCAATAACTCCCATGGTAGCTATTGCACCAACTACAGCTCCTCTTGTACCATAGACTAATTTACCACCTGTATATCCAATAAGTAATGGAAGTAAATAAGTAATCATTGGTCCTACTAATTTTCCTAGATACTCATTTGGTATCCAGCCAGTTGGAATAAAAAATGCTGTTATAAGTCCCCAAGCTATAAAAGCTCCAATGTTTGGAAGAACCATTCCTGAAAGAAAGCCGCCAAACTTTTGCATTTTTGCTTTTCCTGTACTATTTTTAACAGTAACAGGCTTTGCCATTTTTTTAGATGTTTCCATTCGTTTATACCTCCTTTTCTTATTATCTTAACTATAAGAAAAAGTAAACGTTTTTTCAAGTTAATGTACTTTAACTTTGTCCATGCATTTATCTGACAACTTTGAACAAAAATAAAAATTTAAGTGGCATCTACATGAGTATTATTTATTCAAATAAGTAATACTCAAGTAGATGCCACTAATTTCACCTTTTATATTTTTATTTTACTACTTCAACTGCTAGCTTTAGTTTTTCACCATTTATGCTTGCTTCATTATATTCTCTCTCTGCATTGTAAATTACTTCTACAGTAAGAGTTTCCTTCATAATATGGCTTTCAAATTTTCTAATTACAGCTTCTAACATTTCATTATCTGATACATATAATTTTATCTTATCAGCAACCTCAAAACCGCTTTCCTTTCTCATATTTTGAATCTTGCTAATAACTTCTCTAACATGGCCCTCTTCCTTAAGTTCATCAGTTATATGAGTATCAAGTACAACACCTATTTGCCCCTCTCCAGCAAATGCATATCCTTCTAGCCCCTGCATTGTTACAAGGAGATTCTCAGAATTTAGTTCAATTTCTGTACCTTGAACATTTATAGCTACTACTCCGCCATTTTGTATAGTTTGAGCTAATTCCATCTGATTTCTTGCAGCAAGTTCTTTCCTTATTCCAGGTATAAGCTTTCCATAAGCTTTTCCCAGTACAGGAAGGTTGGGTTTTATTTCAAAGTTTACATATTTAGATAAGTCAGCACCTAATTCTAAACTTTTAATATTAAGCTCTTCCTTTATAATATGACTGTAGTATTCGGGAAGCACCTTAGTACTTAGAAGCATTTCAGAAAGAGGCTGTCTGTTCTTAATATTAGCAGCATTTCTTGCACTACGTCCTAAATTTACTACCTTATAAGCTAAATCCATTTCTGCTTCCAGGTCCTTGTCAATTAGTTCTTCCTTAACAATTGGCCAGTTGCATAAATGAATGCTTTCCGGTGCATTTTTATCTAAATTAACCACTAAATTTTGATACATTTCTTCTGTAATAAATGGAACAAAAGGAGCTGCTATAAAGCTTATAGTCTTAAGCACTCTATATAATGTAACATATGCTCCAATTTTGTCATCAGTTAATTCCTCAGTCCAATATCTTGATCTATTTCTTCTAACATACCAATTTGAAAGTCCATCAACAAATTCCTCAATGGAAAGTGCAGCTTGAGTTATTTTATAACTAGCTAAATTTTCATCCACGCTCTTTATAAGGCTATTAAGCTTTGACATTATCCATTTGTCCATTACATTACCGCTTACAAAGTCTTCATACTTAGTAGGATCAAATTGGTCTATTTCAGCGTAAAGTACATAGAAGGAATATACATTCCATAAGGTGCTTAAAAACTTTCTTTGAGCTTCTATAACAGCCTCTTCATAGAATCTTGATGGAAGCCATGGTGCACTGGAAGTATAGAAGTACCAGCGGGTAGCATCTGCTCCTTCATTGTCTAAAGAAACCCATGGGCTAAGTACATTACCCTTGTGCTTTGACATCTTAAGACCATTTTTATCAAGTACATGACCTAATACTAAGCAGTTTTCAAAAGGACTCTTGTCAAATATTACAGTTGATATTGCAAGCAGTGTATAGAACCAGCCTCTTGTTTGATCCACTGCCTCTGATATAAACTGTGCAGGGAAGTTAGCTTCAAATAACTCCTTATTTTCAAAGGGATAATGATGCTGTGCAAATGGCATAGAGCCTGAATCAAACCAGCAGTCGATAACATCTGATACTCTTGTCATTTCCTTATGACAATGAGGGCATTCTAAATGTACAGCATCTATATATGGCTTATGAAGTTCTATATCATTTGGTACATTTTTTCCCTTAGCCTTAAGTTCATCTATGCTGCCAATCATTTCTCTATGGCCGCATTCACATTCCCATATTGGCAGTGGAGTTCCCCAATATCTTTCTCTTGAAATACCCCAATCTATAACATTTTCAAGGAAGTTGCCCATTCTTCCAGTTCTAACGTTATCTGGATACCAATTAACGCTATTATTATTTTTAAGCAGCTTATCTCTCATAGCAGACATTTTTATAAACCAAGATTCTCTTGGGTAATATAATAGCGGAGTATCACATCTCCAGCAGTAAGGATAGGAGTGAGTAAAGCTTTCAGTTTTATATAATATTCCGCATTCCTTTAAATACTCTATTATCTTAGGATCAGCCTTTTTAACAAATAATCCGGCCCATGGCTCCACTTCAGCAACAAATTTTCCTTCTACATCCACTAGATTAACAAGGGGTAAATCATATTTTTTACCCATCATATTATCATCTTCACCATAAGCAGGTGCAATATGAACTATTCCAGTACCATCTGTTAGGGTAACAAAGTCTCCATGAATTACATAAAAGGCCTTTTTATCAACCTTTGCAAAAGGCAAAAGCTGTTCGTATTCTACTCCTAAAAGTTCTTCACCTTTAAACTTCTTTACTATTTCATATTCACAGTCAAGCTTTCCAAGGAGTGCTTCTGCAAGTATTAAATGCTGGTCATGATGTACAACTTCTACGTAGGTATAAGTTTTGTTTACAGCTAGAGCAACATTACTTGGAAGTGTCCACGGAGTTGTTGTCCAAACAAGTATATATTTATCTTCATCTTTAATTTTAAACTTAACATATATTGAACTGTCCTTTACATCCTTATAGCCTTGAGCTACTTCATGTGAAGAAAGTGCAGTTCCGCAGCGTGGACAATAAGGAACAATTTTGTGGCCCTTATAAATAAGTCCCTTTTCCCACATTTGTTTTAAAGCCCACCATTCAGATTCTATATAGTTATTTTGGTAGGTTACATAAGGATTCTCCATATCTACCCAGTAGCCAACCCTCTCAGTCATGTCCTTCCATTGCTGAACGTAGGTAAATACGCTTCCTTTACACTTCTTTATGAAGTCTTCAACTCCATATTCTTCTATTTGTGGTTTTCCTGATATGCCAAGGGATTTTTCAACTTCAAGCTCTACAGGGAGACCATGAGTGTCCCAACCAGCCTTTCTTAGTACCTTATAGCCCTTCATAACTTTGTATCTTGGAATAAGATCCTTCATAACTCTTGTTATAACGTGGCCTATATGTGGTTTTCCATTAGCTGTAGGTGGTCCATCATAAAAGGTAAAATATTCTCCGTCTTTATTCATATCAAAGTTTTTCTTAATAACATCTTTTTCTTCCCAAAGCTTAAGTACGTCTTTTTCCATATCCACAAAACTCTTTGAAGATTCAACTTTTTTATACATAACAAAACTCCTTTCAATATATAAATTTTTGTAATTAAACTTATAAAAAAAACTCCATCCAAAAGGACGAAGTTATACTCGTTATACCACCTATTGTTCAAATGCTGACACATTCTATCCTTTAACGCAGGATTACGGATAAACTTAAGATAATGATAGATACTTTCTCATTATATTTCAGTTTTCAGCTCAAAGGTGATTTTCCTTAAAACTTCCCTATGGGTTTCCACCATACCCCACTCTCTGTAAGTTCTGAATTTAAGTACTTTTCCTTATCAATGCTTCTTATAATTTATTATTTTAATATACCTAGTTTTAATTGTCAATTTTTTTATAAATTTAATTCTACAATAATCTTTTATTTTTTAATGCTTCTCTTAAGGATTTAGCATCACTAAATAATATAGTATTTATTTTAAGCTCTTTAGCTGAATTAATATTTTCTTGCATATCATCTATAAAAAGTGTTTCTTCTGGTTCTAAATTATAGGTCTTTAAAAGTCTATTATATATTTCTTTCTCAGGTTTTATTAAGTTTATTTCATAGGAAATAATCCTGCCATCAAAAAGATTGAAAAATTCATTTTCTAAGCTTACCCTCTCAAATGCACTTCTATGAAAATTAGAAAGTAAAAATATGTTATAGTTTTTTTCTTTAACTCTTTTACTATTGCAACAGTTTCTAAATTCGGCTTCAATATTCCTATCCAGTCCTTCATAACAATTTCAATTTTTTCTTGCAGCTCAGGGGATGCCTTGCTAAATAACTTTATTGCTTCATTCTCAGAAAGCGTTCCCCTATCTAATTCGCTCCAATACTTACTTTTAAAAATTGTTTCAAAAATTTTTTCTTTTGTAAGTTTATCAAAACTAAAGCTATTTAAATATTCATCTGGCTTAAAATAAAGCAATACATTTCCGATATCGAACACAATATTTTTAATCATTTTACCCTATCTCCCTCTATGTCTAGCACTGTTGTTTAAATCTCATAATCTGAATATTCCTCTGAAAGAGCTATGTTATTAAATAGACCTTTATAATCATTTATATAGTTTTCTCTTGGTTCCTCAAACCAAAAATGTGTTAATAATAACCTGTTAGCTTTTGCTTCTACTGCTATATTGCAGGCTTCTTTAACTGAAAGGTGAGGCACTTGCCCTTTTGATTTAATGTTTTCAGTAGCATAGGCGTCACATAGAAATAAATCTGCGTATTTTGCAAGGTTTATTAAATTACGGCAATATATGCTATCTGCGCTGTAGGAAAAAATTTTTCCTTCCTTTTCAATTTTCATTCCATAACACTCAACCGGATGAATAGTTTTATAGAACTTAATTTTAATTTCTTTAATTTTAATTACCAAATTCTCCTCAATTAAATGGGTGTTAAATATGCCTTGAATATTTATATCATTATATTCATTTACCGGAGTTTTAGGCATATATACTTCAATGGCTTTATTCATAGATTTAAAGTTTCGTTTGTTTTGTACTGCATATTTTAACACATGCATATCTGAAGAATGATCACTATGTAGATGGGAAAGTATAATAGCATCTAAATCGTCAATTCTACAATATTTTTGAAGCCTGCTTAAAACTCCATTGCCGCAATCTATTAAAATATTAGTGCCCTCATCTTGCAGCAAATATCCAGAACAGGCTCCATCCTTACCAGGAAATGGACCATAGTTACCAAGAACAGTTAATTTCATAGGCTTCACCCCTAATATTTTCTTAAATATTATTATACCCAATATGACTTTATCTACCTGTTTCTATTAAACCAATAATAAATATAATTTGTTAAAGGTATTAAGTATAGATAAAATGCAAAAGCAATGGAGCTTACTCCTGCATTTAAGGTAGTTAATGGAACTAATACTGCTATGTTCCAAGGTATTAAAGGAGATATAATTATAGATGTATTTTCCATATCTAATGCAAATTGCTCGGCAGTAAAATTGTTTTTTGCATAGCTGTCTTTCATAAGCATATTACTGAGAATAACTGCTAAGGCTTGGCTACATCCAAAGGCTGCTGATGCAATGCTTACAACTATATTTGAAAGATATACATTATGTCTGCCTCTAACATCGTTTAACATTAACTTAATTGACTTTAACATTTCAGTATCTTCAAAAATTCCTGTAAAGGCAGAAGATACAAAAACTACAATAGAAATCTTAAGCATTGAAATTATACCGCCGCCGGAGATTATACTTGATAGTGAGCTTTTATAAGGTATGCTGTAGCCAACCACAATATACTTTAACATTTCAACAATATTTACATGCTGTAATAAAACTGCAATTATACTAGCTATTAAAACGCTAAGCAGCATTAAGGTTTTTACATTAACCTTAAAAATTGAAAAAATTAATATAATTGCTGCAGGTAATAATGTAATAATATTAATATCATATACTTTTGTGATTTCACTTAGTAATAAATTATTTCCTATAGCTAATGGAGACTTAATAGAAAATATAGTATATATAATACAAGCTAAAATAAATGCTACGATAGATGTTTTAAACATATTTTTTATATTGATAAATATATCTGTTTCAGTTAAACTAGCGACTAAATTTGCGCTTGAGGACATGGGTGAGCATCTATCTCCAAAGTAAGCACCTGATAAAATTGCCCCAGCTGTAATTGGAATACTAACTCCTCCTCCTCTAGCCATTACCATAAATGCAATTCCTACTGTTCCTATGGTTCCAAAGGAGGTACCAATTAAAAAAGATACACAGGAACTTATTAAAAATGTGCACAATATAAAAATGTGCGGATTTAAAAACTTTATTCCATAATATACAATTGCAGGTACTGTTCCTGATGCCATCCAGGAGGCAGTTATAGCACCAATTAAGATAAATATTTTTAAAACAATTAAAGATTTCTTTCCGCCTTTATATGACATCTTTAAAAGAGACTTGATGCTAAAGCCTCTTTTGATTCCTATTATAATAAATAATACTAAACTAATGATTAATGGATATCCTATAAATATTCCTTTAAAGGCACTAGTTAATAATAAAATAAAACATATTATGAAAACTATTATTATGTCCATTTAAGTCTCCTAAAAAATTTTAATTAATTTGTGCGACAAAATTCTCACAAGTTTATAATATCAAAATTGAATTTAATTTCATAGCTTGTTTGTTTAATTTTTGGGTTATAATAATAAATATGATGGTATTTAAAGGAGTGTATTGAAATGGAAATAACTTGGCTTGGACATTCTTCTTTTTTGTTTAAAGATGAAAAAGGAAGAACTCTAATTACAGATCCCTTTGATGAAAGTGTAGGTTATAAGGTTTATGAAGGTCCTTCAGATGTAGTTACTATAAGTCATCATCATTTCGACCATGATTATACTAAGAAAATCAAAGGAAATCCGGAAATAATAGATAAGGTTGGATTTTTTCATGCATGTGATATAGACATAACAGGTCTTCCTTCCTATCATGATAATGTTAAAGGCGCAAAGCGTGGAGAGAACGTTATATACATTTTCAAAATGGATGACTATAGAATCTGTCACTTAGGAGATTTAGGACATATTCTTTCAGTTAAGGATGCAGATGAAATTGGCGACATTGATGTATTATTAATCCCTATTGGTGGAAATTATACTATAGATGGAATAGAAGCAACTGCAGTTTGCAAGCTTTTAAACCCAAAATTAGTAATACCAATGCACTTTAAAACCTCTGCAATGTCTTTCCCCATTGAAGGTGCGGAAATTTTTTTAACACATATGAAAAATGGAGAAAGAATTCAAAGCAATACGCTAAAGCTTGAGGGAATACTTGAAGAAAGAAATATAGTTAAAATTTTAGATTTTAAAGCATAAGTGCAATGCCACGGGAATGTTTCTCGTGGCATATTTGTTTCTACTTTGTTTTCTTAATTATTGGTATATAAATATCCATTCTTATCTTTTCATATTCCCATGGATGGCAGTGTTCATCATAAAATTCAAAATCAAGTTTACTGCTATCAATTTCATATACTGAGTTTGGAAGCCACTCTTCTAAAATATATTTCCAGGTTCCTTGTATACTGCCTACAAAATCTTTATCATCAACTTCTGGAGTTGTGAAAACAGCATAAGTTGCTGCTGGAACTTGAAGTTGGTACATTTCATCTAGAACATTGTCAAAGCTTAATACCTCCACCCCTAAAACATAAGAGAATTCGTCAATTTCAGTATTTGTATTGATACAAATTCCATACTCTCCATGCTTTGGCGGTTTCTGAGTAGCATATAGCTTTGATTCCTTTCCTTCTAAATCACATTTCTCCCAAAAGGCAGGAATATCTTTTGAATGAGCATTATTTTTTAATGTAGTATCAAATTTATAGCCGACTATCTTAAAAGAATCCTTATTAATTATTTTAGGCTCCATAATTACCCCTCCAACATTATTTTGTTTTAGATTTATTAATTTAACTTTATTAGGACATCCCTCTGGTGCATGCATGCGATAATAATTAGGAGAATAACCAAAATACTTTTTAAAAGCTTTAGTAAACCCAGCGTGAGTTTCAAAGCTATAATTCAATGCTATATCAAGTACTTTTTCCCCATTTCTTAGATTAAAGCAGCTATATTGAAGCTTTCTTCTAGTTATATATTCCATAACAGGCATTCCAACAAATTTATGAAACAGTCTATAGTAATGATAAGTTGAAAATCCAGAAATATTAGCAAGCTCATAAGCTGTAATTTTTTTAGTTATATTATTATCTATATAGTCTATTGAATTTTGAATTAAAGCTATATAATCCATAGTCCTTGGCAACCTCCCAAAACTAACTTACTCCTGCAGGTTAACTATATATTACCATAGAAGTCTAAGTTATTCTTTTCCTATGTTGTCAAACTGAAAAACTTTGTATATTATCTTAAAGAAGGAGTGAAATATTATGTATATGTCAAAAATGTTTATAAAAACCTTAAGAGAAGCACCAAATGAAGCTGAAATTGCTAGCCATAAGCTTATGATAAGAGCTGGATTAGCACGAAATCTTGTTTCTGGTGTCTATAGCTATTTGCCGCTAGGAATTAAAGTATTGGATAAAATCAAAGCAATCATAAGGGACGAAATAAATAAAAAAGATGCAGAGGAAATTTTATGTTCAGCTCTTCAACCAAAGGAGCTTTGGGAAGAATCAGGGAGATGGAGTGATTATGGCAAAGAAATGTTTAGGCTTAAGGACAGAAATGAAAGAGAATTCTGCCTCGGACCAACCCATGAAGAAATTTTCACTAATATAATAAAAAATGAAATAACTTCATACAAGCAGCTGCCTATTAATTTATATCAAATTCAAACTAAATATCGTGATGAAAGAAGACCAAGATTTGGATTATTAAGAACAAGAGAGTTTATTATGAAGGATGCTTATTCCTTTGATAAAGATGAATTGGGTCTTGATAAAAGCTATAATGATATGTATGATGCCTATTCAAAAATTTTTAATAGGTGCGGGCTTCAGTGGAAAGCTGTGCTTGCGGACACTGGAACAATAGGAGGCACTGGATCACATCAATTTATGGCACTTAGTGAAGTTGGAGAAAGTGATATTTTATACTGCAGTGAATGCGATTATGCAGCTGATAGGGAAAAGGCTGAGTTTATGCTAGATGAAGCAAATACAATTGAACAGCAAAATCCTTATGAAAAAATTCATACTCCAAATCATACTACAATTGAGGATCTTTGTAATTTTATTGGAGAGCCAGCATATAAAATCGCTAAATCATTGGTATTTAGGGTAAATGATAAAATTATTTTAGCTTTAATTAGAGGAGATCGAGAACTTAATATTGTTAAACTTTGCAATGCTATTGGAGTCATTGAAGAAGCTGTTGAAATGGCAAGTGAAATTGATATAAGAACAATTGGAAGCGAACCAGGCTTTATTGGGCCAATTGGATTAAAGAATGTTGAAATTTTAGTTGATAGAGAGCTTAAAAATTCAACAAACTTCTATACTGGAGCAAACGAAAAAGATTACCATTTTAAAAATGTCAACTATGGAAGAGACTTTACTGGCAAAATAGTTGATCTTGCTAGTGCATCAGAAGGTGATAAATGTCCTCAATGCGGCAAGTCAATGAAAATGGAAAGAGGAATCGAAGTTGGTCAAGTATTTAAGTTAGGAACTAAATATAGCAAACCTATGGAGTGCAATTATTTAGATGAAAGTGGTAAAAAGAGGCCTATGGTTATGGGATGTTACGGCATAGGTGTAACACGAATTCTAGCTTCAATTATTGAGCAGCATCATGATGAAAATGGCATAATATGGCCTGTATCAGTTGCACCATATCATGTAGTAGTTGTTCCAGTAAATGTGAAAGATGAAAATCAATTTATTAAAGCAAAAGAAATATATGAAATGCTAAAGGAAAATGGAATAGGAGCAATCCTAGATGATAGAGATGAAAGAGCCGGAGTTAAGTTTAAAGATGCTGACCTAATCGGAATTCCTATAAGGATTACAGTAGGTAAAAAAATTGGTGAAGGAATTGTAGAATTTAAGCAAAGAAGTGAAAATAATATTGAAGAAATTAATGTTAATTCAGTTTTATCCAATGTAAAAAAAGTAATTGTAAAAGCATAAGGGAAAAAATGAGCTACGAGAAACATCCCGTGGCTCATTTTAAGAGTGTGTGAAACTTTTTCTGTAAATAGCTTTCTATGACAATTATTATATAGGC
Organism: Candidatus Clostridium stratigraminis; assembly: GCF_045310675.1. NCBI lineage: Bacteria > Bacillati > Bacillota > Clostridia > Eubacteriales > Clostridiaceae > Clostridium > Candidatus Clostridium stratigraminis. Next base: position 75 of record NZ_JBJHZZ010000001.1, on the reverse strand, counting down.
ATGAAGGTCTAAAGTTGGCTTTCATGCCTTTATTTTAATATAGTAACAAATTGTTTGCATGTCAATAGAGCCCTT